>JAZKDI010000014.1:0-39061 GCA_040387655.1 Bacteroidota bacterium
ATGTGGGAGAGTATGTCGTCGCCTTTCTTTAATCTGAACCTGATTCAGATTCTACAGAGCCCTGGTCTTTTAGACTGGGGCTCTTTTTTTATAAAATATTGCTGGTATGTGAGTGTCCCGATAGCTCAGGAGTGGGCGTATTATTTTAATATGAAACTCGTTTCAGATTCTTTTGAATCCCAGTCATTTTTAAACTAGTGCTAATTTTATAGGTACTACGTCTCTTCATTGGATTTGTAGTATATTTAATCTGAACTTGTTACTGTTCTGTTTTTTAAATATAAATTTATTATAAGAAGGAATATCTATTTATTCAAATGATGACTTCTAACGCTTATCTTCTTTAGTATAATTAGATATGCCGTTAATATTAATTTCATTGCCTAAAAAATGAGGTTCACGATTCCTTGCCACATCTATAACCGATTTGAAAATAGAAAAATATTCCCTGAAACATACATATCTATAGCTGCGATAAACACCCATATTAGCAGACAGTCCTATTGATTTTACTCCCAATTTATTGCCAATATAAACGGCACGGTTTAAATGATATTCCTGAGAAATTAACACAGCGCTTTTTATTTTGAAAATATATTTTGCCCTATACAAAGTCGAATAAGTATCAAAGCCGGCATAGTCAATGTAGATTTTTGTAGTATCCACGCCTTTTGAATAGCAGTATTTTTTCATTACTGTTAACTCATCATGAGCCGTATTTCCATTGTCACCGGAGAGTAAAATTTTATTTATTTTCTTTGATTTGTATAGCAAAATACCTTTGTCAAGTCGGTCTTTTAAAAATTTACTTGGCTTTTGTCCGTTAATTCCAGCACCAAATATAATCCCGACATTACTTTGCGGAACTTCATTTGAAGCATGGTAAATGAGCGAATCGGTTTTGGATTTTACATAAAAATTTACCGCTATAATCAGTAGCATTCCAAGAATTGTGAAGAATAGCAACGTTTTAAAATATTTTTTGAAGAGTTTTTTCAATTTGATTTCTTTAACTATTTAAGTCAATAATCCAGCACGTTTCAACAAAGCATCGGGTTTCGGTTCCTGACCGCGAAAGCGTTTGTATAATTCCATTGGCAATTCGGTTCCTCCTTTTGAAAGTACGTTGTCTTTGAATTTGGTTGCCACTTCCTTATTAAAGATTCCTTTTTCCTGAAAATAGGCAAAAGCATCGGCATCCAGAACTTCAGCCCACTTATAACTGTAATATCCGGAAGAATATCCTCCCTGAAAAATATGGGAGAAGGAAACCGACATACAGTTTTCGGCTACGTCAGGATATAAAGTGGTGCCTTCAAAAGCAGCTTTTTCAAAAGCTTTTACATTGCTGATTTCGGTTGGATTGTTACTATGGTATGCCATATCTAATAATCCAAAACTAATTTGTCGCAAAGTTGCCATTCCTTCCTGAAAACTGGCACTTTCCTTAATTTTTTGGACATACTCCTGCGGAATAATTTCGCCCGTTTCATAATGTTTCGCAAACAAAGCCAAAGCTTCTGGCTCGTAACACCAGTTTTCCATTACCTGACTTGGTAATTCGACAAAATCCCAATAAACAGATGTCCCAGATAAGCTAGGGTAAATGGTATTGGCTAACATTCCGTGTAAACCGTGACCAAATTCATGAAATAAAGTAGTAACTTCATTAAATGTAAGTAAAGATGGTTTTGTTTCAGTTGGTTTGGTGAAATTACATACATTGGAAATATGTGGTCTTTCGTTTTTTCCGTTAATTACATATTGCGATTTGAAACTGGTCATCCAGGCACCGTTTCTTTTTCCTTTACGCGGAAAAAAGTCAGCGTAGAAAATGGCAACTAATTCGCCAAACTCGTCTTTTACTTCATAAGTCGTAACTTCTTCATGGTATTTATCAATATCAAATACCTCTGTAAAAGTTAAACCGTATAATTTTCCGGCTATGGTAAATGCCCCGTTAAGAACATTTTCCAATTGAAAATATGGCTTTAGTTTTTCATCATCCAGATTGAATAATTTCTGCTTCAGTTTTTCTGAATAATACGAACCGTCCCATTTTTCTAATTGTTCAATTCCGTCCAATTCTTTTGCAAAAGCAGTCAATTCGGCAAATTCCCTTTGGGCTGCAGGTTTAGCTTTAGCTAATAAATCATTTAGGAACCTTTTTACTTTATCCGGATTTTGTGCCATGCGCTCTTCTAAAACAAAGTGAGAATGGGTTTCGTAACCTAATAAATTGGCTCTTTCAAAACGCAATTTGGCAATTTTTAAAGTAATTTCCTGATTATCAAATTCATTGTTTTGGAACGCTTTTTTTCCGGCAGCAATAGTTATTTCTTTTCGGAGTTCTCTATTCTCAGCATAAGTTACAAACGGCAAATAACTTGGATGATCCAGAGTAAAAATCCACCCCTCTAAATCTTTAGTTTTTGCTAATGTCCTTGCCGCTTCAATAGTTCCTTCTGGAAGACCTTTTAAATCGTCTTTATTGGTAATATGCAATTGATAGTTATTGGTTTCTGCCAGTACATTTTCACCGTAAGTCAGTTTTAGTTTGGCTAATTCGGTATCGATTTCTCGCAGTTTTAATTTTTTATCTTCCGATAACAAAGCGCCATTTCGGGAGAAACTCTTGAATTTCTTGTCCAATAATGTCGTTTGCTCGGGAGATAAATTTAAAGTGCTTTTTTGCTCATAAACGGCTTTTATTCTTTTGAATAAATCCTCATTTAAAGTTATGTCGTTACTGAATTCGGTTAACAATGGTGAAATTTCTTGAGCTAATATTTGCATTTCTTCACTGGTTTCAGCCGAATTCAGATTAAAGAAAATAGATGACAACCGGTCCAATGCATTTCCTGAAAAATCCAAAGCTTCGATAGTATTTTGGAAAGTTGGAACTGCAGGATTATTTATTATGGAATCAATTTCTGCTTTTGCAGTAGCTATATTTTCTACAAATGCAGGTTTGTAATCTTCCATTTTAATTTGGGAAAATGGTGCAGTATTGTGTTTAGTTTTGAATGTTGAAGTTAAGATACTCATGGTTTTCTCTATTTTCTGCAAGGTTTTTTTTGAACCTTGTAGGTATTTATGATTGGTTTCGATTTTGAAAACAAACCTACAAGGTTCAAAAAAAACCTTGCAGGAAGTTAGTAACTTTTTTAATAGTCTAGCCCTGATTACTTTATTTAATCTGCGTTTTAGAGGAGTTCGGTAAACTTCGTTTGTAACTAATAGCGGGACACGAGCGATAGCGACTGGCGAAGCAAAAGCTCCTGAAAAAGATCAGGATAATTTTGAATTAATTATTTTTTTAAACCTTCGGCGGCTTTATTTACAGCAGCTTTCAATTCTTCTTTATATGAAATAATTTTGTCGAGAACAATTTTGTTTGAGCTTCCGATGATTTGGGCAGCAAGAATTCCGGCATTTTTAGCTCCGTTTAAAGCTACAGTGGCTACTGGAACACCACCTGGCATTTGCAAAATTGACAATACCGAATCCCAGCCGTCAATAGAATTACTCGATTTTACTGGGACACCAATTACCGGAAGTGGTGACATCGAGGCTACCATTCCAGGTAAATGTGCAGCTCCGCCAGCACCAGCAATAATTACCGAAATACCTCGTGTGTGTGCGTTTTTACTGAAATCAAATAATTTTTCTGGTGTGCGGTGCGCGGAAACAATATCAACTTCCGTTTCGATTCCAAAACTTTTTAAAATGTCAATGGCTTCCTGCATTACGGGCATGTCGGATATGCTTCCCATTATTATTGCTACTTTGCTCATGTTTTTTATTTAAAGATTAAATGATTGAATGATTTAAAAATTACTGTTTCAGAATCTTTAAATCTTTCAATTTTTAAATTTTTCTATAATTTAGAAATTACTCTTATCGTATTTTTCACATCCTCCGCAATTTTCCTTGCGATTTTCATATCTTCATTTACAATCGTAACATGCCCCATTTTTCTAAAAGGCCGGGTTTCTTTTTTACCATAAATGTGTGGGGTTACGCCATCAATTGCCATGATTTTTTCGATATTTTCGTAAATAACGGGTCCAGAAAAACCTTCTGCGCCTACTAAATTTACCATTATTCCAGCGACCTTACTTTCGCAATTCCCAATCGGAAGATTTAAAATAGCGCGTAAATGATTTTCAAATTGTGAAGTATAACTCGCTTCGATAGTATGATGTCCAGAATTGTGTGGTCTTGGAGCAACTTCATTTACAAGGATTTCGTCGTTTTCGGTTTGAAACATTTCTACTGCCAAAAGTCCAACGTGATTGAATGCAGCTGAAACTTTTAATGCGATTTCACGGGCTTTCGCCGCAACGTTATCATCAATTCTTGCAGGGCAAATTACATATTCGACTTGGTTTGCTTCCGGATGGAATTCCATTTCTACAACAGGATAAGTTTTTATCTCGCCTGATGGATTACGGCAAACGATAACGGCCAATTCGTTTTTGAACGCTACCATTTCTTCGGCAATACATTCTACTGCAGGTAAATTCTCTAAATCCTGTAGCGTTCTTATGATTTTAACGCCATTTCCGTCATAACCAAATTCGGTACACTTCCATACAAAAGGAAATTTTAGATTCTGGATTTTAGATTTTAGATTTTCTAGACTTTCAAATTTTTGAAAAGGCGAAGTTGGAATATTATTTTTGATATAAAATTCTTTTTGGGTTCCTTTATTCTGAATCAGTTTCAAGGTTTTTGGTGAGGGGTAGACTTTTATGCCTTCATTTTCTAATTTTTCTAAAGCCTCAATATTAACTAATTCGATTTCAAAAGTCAAAACATCTACCTGTTTTCCAAAATTATAAACCGTATCAAAGTCCGTCAGGCTTCCCTGAAAGAAATGATTACAGGCAATTTTGCAGGGAGCTTCATCGCTTGGATCAAGAACATAAGTCTGAATGTCAAATTTTCTGGTATCAGCAAGCATCATTTTGCCTAATTGTCCGCCACCCAGAATTCCTAATTTAAAATTGGAAGAAAAATAATTCATATTGAATTTTGTTAGTGAAGCAAAGATACTTTATAATGATTGAATAGGAAAATGCTATTTTATATTCTTCAAAACGAATTTAGCAGCAGCTTTATAACCTGCAGTCTGTTGTGTAGCATCTTGTACCAATATAATTTTTAACTCTGGATAAATCCAATCTTGATATTTACCTAATTCATATAATGTATAGATAGCGTTTGCTTTTGGCGCTACTCTAATATCCGAAATAAGCCAGTCGAAGCAGGTTTCCGTTATTTTTTCGATTTGGTTTTCTGTCAAATATTTTTGAGTTGTTTCAGCATTGTTTTCAACCATCAACATTATGAATCTTGATATGGACCGGATTGCACTGTCATTTTTCAATTTTTCAAGATTTTCACAAACTGTATTTAAAAATGGAAAAACCAAATCTAGTTTTAATTCTAGAACTTTTTCTAAAATACAGCAGGCACGAATGTGATTTTTGTCGTTTACATCAAATGAAAAATCAATAAGGTTTTTCATCAAAGATGGATTGTTTAAAATAAATGTCGCATTGTCCAATCTGTTTTTGGTATGTGCCGAGCTATTTTGGATTATTTTTTGCAATTCTGATTTCATAACATCAAAAATAAATGAAATCTCATAAAGTTAGACTTAACTGTGTGTGAATTTAGTATCTTTGCTCATTATATACTATTATAAGATACTTTACTACAAAAAATAATTCAATTAGAATGATTAACATCGTATTGTTCGGGAAGCCAGGTGCTGGAAAAGGAACACAAGCAGAGTTTTTAAAAGACAAATACAATTTAACACACCTTTCTACAGGGGATATTTTTCGTTTTAATTTAAAAAACGACACTGATTTAGGGAAACAAGCCAAAGCTTTTATGGATGCAGGCGATTTGGTTCCAGATGAACTCACAATAAAAATGTTGCAGGATGAAGTAGAAAAAAACCCACAATCAAAAGGTTTTCTTTTTGACGGATTCCCACGAACCATTCCTCAAGCGGATGCTTTAGATGCTTTTTTGGCTTCAAAAAACTGGGACGTAACAGCAACAATTGCATTGGAAGCCGATGATGAAATTTTAGTAAAAAGACTGTTGGAAAGAGGCAAGACCAGTGGAAGAATTGATGATCAGGATGAAGATAAAATCAGAAACCGCTATCAGGAATACAATGATAAAACTGCTCCTTTGATGGAGTACTATAACAAACAGAATAAATTTTATCCAGTGAATGGAATTGGTTCTATTTCCGAAATTACGGAGCGCTTGAGTGCAGTTATTGAAACGCTTTAAGAACTAAGTTTTCTAAAAACAACTATGGAAATACTCATAATATTTTTTCTAATTCTTTTAAATGGTGTTTTTTCTATGTCGGAAATCGCATTGATTTCAGCCAGAAAAAACCGTCTTGAAAATGCCGCTAAGAAAGGAAATAAAAGTGCCGAAACAGCTTTGGATTTAGCTAATTCGCCAAATAAATTTCTATCTACAGTTCAAATTGGTATTACCCTAATCGGGATTCTAACTGGTATTTTTAGTGGAGATAAAATCACTGCTGACGTACAGTTGTTTGTTTCTGGTTTTGACAGCTTAAAACCTTATGCTAATTCAGTTGCTGTTGTTATAGTAGTAGTTACCCTGACTTTTTTCTCATTGGTTTTAGGTGAATTGTTGCCTAAAAGAATAGGACTCAATCATCCTGAATCTATTGCAAAAGCAGTGGCTTTGCCAATGAAAATGATTTCAGTGATTACTGCGCCGTTTATTTGGTTATTGACTATTTCAACCGAGTTCTTATTGAAAATCCTGATGATAAAACCTTCTGCTGACGGAAAAGTGACGGAAGAAGAAATCAAAGCGATTATTAAGGAAGGTACTGAAGGAGGGGAAGTTCAAGAAATAGAACAGGATATAGTGGAACGTGTGTTTCATATTGGTGACCGAAAAGTCGATTCTTTGATGACACATAGAAAATCGGTTGTTTTCCTTCCCTTGGATTCAAATAAAGACCAGATAAAGGCCTTTGTGTCAAAAGAACTGCATTCTGTTTATCCTGTTTATGGAGAAAATTACGATGACATCGTAGGTGTAGTAAACCTGAAAAGCATCTTTTCCAATATGGATAATGATAATTTCAATTTGGCCGAAATGATGACAGAAGCTCCTTTTATCATGGAGCAAACTACTGCCTACACTGCATTGGAAAACTTTAAAACAAGCGGAATCCATTATGCTTTCGTATCCGATGAATACGGAATTTTTCAGGGAATTATTACCTTAAATGATATTTTGGAAGCATTAGTTGGTGATGCGTCAGATTTTTATAAAGACGATTTTCAATTAGTGGCTCGGGAAGACGGTAGCTGGTTAGTTGATGGTCATTATTCGCTACATGATTTTCTTACTTATTTCGAGTTGGATGAACTGATCAGTGATTATGAGGTTACAACAGTTAGCGGATTAATAATGACCGAATTATCTCGTATTCCAAAAGAAGGAGAGAAATTAATCTGGCAGAAATTTGAACTTGAAGTCATTGATATGGATGGAGTAAAGATTGATAAAGTAATGGTAAAATCATTGCAGGAATAAAAACAGGTTTTAGCTGTTAGGTTTAGGTAATCCACCAAGATTTAATTTGCTAATACCCAAAATCAAAAAAAATGACTGAAGGCAACTTTGTTGATTACGTAAAAATATATGTTTCGTCCGGAAAAGGCGGAAAAGGCTCAACACACTTACACAGGGAGAAATTTATTGAAAAAGGAGGTCCTGATGGTGGAGACGGTGGACGTGGCGGACATGTTTATCTCGTGGGTAACAAAAGCTTATGGACATTATTTCATTTAAAATTTGCCAAACACGTTAAAGCCGGTCACGGTGGCGATGGAGGAGGAGATAGAAGTACCGGAGCCGATGGTGATGATAAATTTATTGAAGTTCCTTTAGGAACAGTAGTTCGTGATAAGGAAACCAATGAAATTTTATTCGAAATCACAGAACACGACGAGAAAAGAATCGTTGCGCGTGGAGGCAAAGGGGGTCTAGGAAACTGGCATTTTCGTAGTTCTACAAACCAAACGCCTAGGTATTCACAACCTGGATTGCCTTCGGAAGAAATCGATATGATTTTGGAATTGAAAGTTTTGGCAGATGTTGGTTTAGTTGGATTTCCAAATGCTGGAAAATCGACCTTACTTTCTGTTTTGACTTCGGCTAAGCCAAAAATTGCCGATTATCCTTTTACCACTTTAAAGCCAAATCTTGGAATTGTAGCTTATAGGGATTTCCAATCGTTTGTTATTGCCGACATTCCTGGGATTATTGAAGGTGCTGCTGAAGGAAAAGGATTGGGACATTATTTCTTAAGACATATAGAAAGAAACTCGACTTTGTTGTTTTTAGTTCCCGTTGATACTGCGGATATTAAAGGAGAGTATGATATTTTAGTAAACGAATTGACTAAGTACAATCCAGAAATGTTAGATAAGGAACGCATTGTCGTGATTTCTAAATGTGACATGCTAGATGATGAATTGAAAGTTGAACTAAAAACACAATTGGACAAAGACTTTAAAGGAATTCCTTATCTATTTATTTCCTCTGTTGCTCAACAAGGCCTAACCGAGTTAAAAGACAAGTTGTGGCAGATGCTTAATGTGGAAAATTAATTTAGTTACTGAATCAATAGTATAAGCGTTCCATTAGGAGCGCTTTTTTGTTTTTAACACTGTAATATTTAAAAGATATTTCCAAAATAAACTATATTCGCAACTCTTAAAATGTTAATAGTCCTTTACATTGTAACAAATAGTTATTCTTATAGACTATTAGCCAGTATCAACTAACTTATTTAATTTAATAAAATGAAAAAATTTATTTTATCCCTTATTGTGGGTATTATGCTTATTCCTGCTTCTGTAAAAGCTGATGAAGGAATGTGGTTCTTAATGTTTATCGAAAGATTGAATTACCGCGACATGCAAAAAATGGGATTGCAATTGACTGCCGATGAAATTTACAGCATCAATCACCACAGTTTAAAGGATGCCATCGTTCAGTTTAACGGAGGTTGTACTGCTGAATTAATCTCAAAAGATGGATTGGTACTAACAAATCACCACTGTGGTTATGATGGAATTGCCGAACTTTCTACACCAGAACATAACTTATTAAAAGATGGTTATTGGGCAAAATCAAGAGCCGAAGAAAAAAAACCATCAAGTTTATATGTTCGTTTCTTTGTTCGTATGGACGATTGTTCTAAACGTATTTTGTCAAAATTAAATGCTTCAATGACTGAAGCGGAACGTGAAGCTGTTATCAATAAAGAAATGGCTGTAATTGAAAAAGAAAATAACGAAGGTGGGAAATATGTAGTTTCTGTTCGTTCGTTCTTTCAAGGGAATGAATTTTACTATTTTGTTTACCAAGATTATAAAGATGTTCGTTTAGTAGGTGTTCCGCCAGAAAGTTTAGGGAAATTTGGTGGAGATACTGATAACTGGGAATGGCCTCGTCATACTGCGGATTTTTCTATGTTCCGTATATATGCTGATGCCAATGGTAATCCAGCGGATTATTCAACTAACAATGTTCCTTTAAACCCAAAACATTATTTACCAGTTAATTTAGCTGGAGTAAAAGAAGGTGATTTTGCAATGATTCTTGGTTATCCAGGAAGAACAAACCGATGGATGCCAGCTGGTGGAATTGAGCAAAACGTAAAGTTTGCTTATCCTGCTTGGGTTGAGGGGGCAAAAACAGGAATGGACAACATGAAAAAATATATGGATCAAAGCGATGCACTTCGTTTGGTTTACGCTTCAAAATTTGCTTCAACCGCAAATTATTGGAAAAACCGTCAGGGTATGATCGATGCATTAGGTAAAGCAGGTACAGCTAAATCAAAGGCTATTCAGGAAGAAAAATTCAACAAATGGGCAAATCTTCCTAAAAACAAAGCGAAGTACGGAAACGTAGTTGCTAACATTAATAATTTCTATGGATTGACTAACGAGAAATCACGTCATGATAACTATTTGCAACAATTATTGAGAACTACTGCTTTTGGAAGCGTTTCAAGAACATTGGGTAAACAATTAGAAAATTATGCTAAAGCCGATGCAACAAAACGTGCTTCAATGGTTCCTGCAATCAATGAAATGGTAGAAGGAATGTTCCAGGATTTATATATCCCTGCAGAAAAGGATTTATTGGCAGCGCAATTAAAAGTATATGCTACAAAATCAAAAGGATATGCAATTGCTCCAATGGTTGAAAAAATTGGTTCAGCATCAAATTATGATTTTACAAAATATGTAAATGCGGCTTTTGAATTGAGTATTTTGACTTCTCCAGAAAAAATCAAAGCGTTTTTAGAAATCCCTAATGAAACACAATTGCTTAACGACCCGTTGTACCAATTGTCAAGTGATATGTTGACTCATTTTGCAACAAGATCAGATGCAATTACTAAAGCTCAAAATGAATATGGATCGGCTTTCCGTTTATTAGTAGAAGGATTAAGAGAATCAAAAATTGGAACAATAAAATATCCAGACGCTAACTCTACTTTGAGATTGACTTACGGAAAAGTACGTTCTTTACCAGCTGATTCTCGTAATGATGCAAAAATCAACAACTACACTACACTTGACGGACAAGTTAAGAAATACAAAAAAGGAGATCAGGAATTTGATTTGCCACTTCGTGTACTTGAAATGAACAAAAACAAGGATTTTGGTCGTTATGCTGATAAAGATGGTTCATTGCACGTGAACTTCTTGACGGATAACGATATTACCGGAGGAAATTCAGGTTCGCCAGTTTTGAATGGTAAAGGGGAATTAATAGGTATCGCTTTCGACGGAAACATTGAAGCAATGGCTGGAGATGTTATCTTTGATCCAAAATTGCAAAGAACCATCAATGTTGATATTCGTTATGTATTATGGGTAATTGAGAACTTCTCAGGTGCAAAAAACATTGTTGACGAAATGACATTGGTTAAATAATGGCATTGCGAACAAAGAAATAAATTAAGTATTAAAATTTAATCCGTCAAGTTGAAAAACGAGACGGATTTTTTTATTTCTATCTTATACTTTTAAAGTATGGTTAATCTATAATTTATTCCTTAATTGTCACTCGAGTGCCTTTTGTATGGCTTTTGAATTCTGGAGCATACATACTTTCTATTGTTGTTATTCCGTTAGAAAAATCACCTAAATTATTTACTCTAATTTCATATTCTAAAACATAGGTTCCTTTATTGATTTTATCAAAGAAGAAATGTGTTGCTGTGTCTTTTGTACTCATATAATAACCTACACCGTCATTCCACATATATTCTGAGATAACATTCATTGGTTCAAAACAGGATGCGCGCATGTCTTTTAAATGAACATATTCCATGTCTTCTTTGGTTGAAATAATAAGTCTGACAGTTACCAAATCGCCAATTTTTAAAGGATTATTAGAAGTGATTTTTTGCAACTCCTCACCATTCTCAGTATTTTTATTAATATATAATTCTTTAGAAACACTCATGACATTTTTAGTATTAGATTTAATTTTATCTAACTCTTCAAAATACTGCCAATAAAACCCTCCAAAGCCAGGAACTTTAGATTTATTTTCAATAGAAAGACTAGCCATCTTGGTGTTTATTTCTTCTTTTTTCCAAGTTAGTTTCATATAGCCCGTTTCGGCTTCTTTTTCATTTTCCAAAAGTTTTTTAGGCGTTATTTTTTCATTGCCTATTTTGATTGTCGTATTGTCTTTTACGCTTAACCAATCTGTTCCTTGCATTAATAAAGCATAGACGGCTTCGGTGGTTGCTTTTGTGGTTGGCCAGTTTTTGCTTTGTTTGTTTTTCAAGAGCCAAATTTTCATAGCGTCAACAGATTTCATATCGTTATTGATTTCTGAAAATGCCTCAATAAGCAAGGCTTGAATTTCTATAGGAGCCTGATACCAATACCAACCTGGTTTGTTTTCTATCCAATACATCCCCCAATCTTCATTGTTAGATGCTGATTCTTTTAAACTTTCTATAATTTTTTTAGCCGTTGTAGCTTCATTAAAACGATTCAATGTTAATGCAATCAACCCTTTTTCGTATAAAGAATAAGTAAGCCAGTTTGTTTTAGCTAATTCTAGATAGATTTTAATTGTATTTTTTAAATTATCGGAAAGGGGATAGTCATTTAAATAAAAACTTCTGGTATATAGGTAATGCAAATCGCTGTATGGATTTAACCACGTAGGTTTTTTATCTTTTAGATTTTGTATTCTTAGTTGGTGCGATTGTAAAAAATGAGAATCCATATATGCTAAACCAGTTTTCGCTATTTCATCAATTTTTTCTTTTGTAATTGCTTTTGCATTTAGTTTTTTTAAATGACCAAGCCCAGCCAATATGTGACGTGTCATATACTCACTTTCACTACCTCCGTCAAACCAAACAAAAGCGCCAGAAGTATTTTGTTTATTTAATAGTTTTTCGAAAATAACATCTTGGGAACTCTTCATTTTTTCTAAATCAAAAAGTAAGGCTAATTTTTGTTGCTTTTCATCTTCGCTTTGAGCGTCATTTAGCCAAGGAGTTTCTGACAGAATGATCGATTTTAATTCTTCGTTTTGTTCCAATTTAGAATTTAATCTGCCATTTTTTCTCCAAGTTTCAAAAAGTGCGGCAATTTTTGGGTTGCTATTAATGATTTCTGTTGCTAGGACATTAGCATAAAATCGTGCAAAAGTTTGCTCTGCACATTCATGCTCATATTCCATTAAATACGGAAGGGATTGAATCGCTAGCCAAGTTGGATTAGAAGTGTATTCTAATGTAAGTTGGTGGCTGCGCAGCGTGGTAGATGAATTGCTTTTTAAATTTTCAAAAACATATTCTTTTTTTGAGTTTTCTCTAACCCAAATCGGAATACTTTCGGTTACTAAAAGTGTGTTTGTTAAAACAGGTAAAATATTTTCTTCGCCATCTGAAAAATTCCCGGCTTTCGCCAAAACTTTATACTGAATACCCTGCAAGCCTTCTGGAATAAATATTTTCCAACTTACTGTTGTATTGCCTAAAGCGGTAATATTAAAGTTTTTTATGTTATTTGTGTTTAATGTAATAACATCTACAGGTTGCATTGTTGTTGCATCAAATAATTGTAAAACGGCAATTCCTGTTTTTGACTCGCTTGTAATATTACTAATTTTTGATGTAATGATAATGGTGTCTTTTTCTCTAAAAAAACGTGGGAAATTTGGCACTACCATTAAGTCTTTTTGAGTAACTATAGTTTTTTCTAAATAGCCTACGTCTGCATTTTTATTATGAGCTAATAATCTCATTTTCCATGAAGTCAATGCCTCTGGAGAGGTAAAACTAAAACTTATTTTGCCTTTATTATCTGTTTTTAAATGAGGGAAAAAGAATGCGGTTTCAGATAAATTGGTTCTTGCCTTTACTTGAGTAAGTTCTTGAATAGCTTTTTGAGTTGTAATGATTATAACTCCATTCATTCCCTGTTCACCATAAAGAGAGCCACCTTCTTTTCCCTTCAAAATAGTAGTTGAAACAATATCTGCGGGTGAGATTCCTTGTAAAGTATTTGCATTAGAAATTACGCCGTCAATTACGATCAAAACTTCATTATTTCCAGTAATACTTCTAGTTCCTCTTAATACAATTCTTGTGTTTCCTACAGCATCAGTGACTTGAAGGCCGCTTACTTTTCCAGCTAAGGTTTGAACAATGTTTTCTCCTTCAACTAGATCCCTTGAGACTACAACCGAAGTAGAAGAAGTTATTGCATCTTTCTTTTTTCGAATTCCAAAAGCTGTAACAACAACTTCTTGTAGATTTTGTTTGTCTTCTTGAAGTTTTACATCTATTACTTTAGATTTTGTTATTATAAATTTAGATTCCAACATGCCAATAAATGAATAAACTAATGTTTCTCCTTCTGAAGCTTCTATTTCATAATAGCCATCTAAATCGGTTTGTACACTACGTGTTGTGCCTTTTACTATCACATTAGCTCCGGGTAATGGACCAGTAGCATCTGAAATAATTCCCGAAATCATTTTTGCACTTAGTGGTTTTTTTGCTTTCTTTTCGAGTTGGTTTTTATATTCCCTTTGTGCAACATAACTGTTATTACTGCTATTAAAATCAAATCCAAACCAAATCAATTTAGTTTCTTCGTTAGTGCGAAGTAAATTTAAAATAGGGCTGTTTAGGTTTTGAATGAAAACGGAAGTTTTTTGAAAGCCCAAGCTTGTTTTAAAATTAATATTATTATAATAGCTTTCACGGAAGTCTAATGATTGCCAGTTTTCCCAAGCAAATTGATCTAGTGAACTATCATACATAGAAGCTAAAACTTCTGCGTTGTTAGTTGTGTTTGTAGTTTTTAATTTAAAAGACCAATTTTCATTACTTCCAGGCTCAATTTTGCTTCTGAAGCTTTCAACTTCAAATTGCATTTTTGAGATTTTATTTTTAATCTTTACTTCTATTTCTTTTGTGAATACTTCATTTTCGAAAATACATTGAAAACCGATTTTAACCGAATTTTCAAATTCTTTATTTAAAGGAATCTTTATGATTTTTTGATTTTTTGCTAAAGTGATTTTGTCTTTAAAGAAGTTGTGACTAAGATAATTTCCTATTACTGAAAGATAAAGTTCGGGCTCAATTGAAGTGATTTTTAAAGTTACAAATCCATCTTTTTTCGCATCTTTATTAATCTGTTCTATTGTAAATAAATCTGATTTTTTATAACTGTCATCATCTTGAATTAATTCAAATTGTGAAGTAGTTTCAATTGGATTTTTATATTTATCAAAAGCAGAAAAAACAATTTTGTAATTGCCAGACTCATATTTAGACATAAAATCCATTGGGAAAATAGTTTCTTTTTGGGTGTTTACTTTTTTAGAAAAAACTAATGTTCCTGTTTCGGTGTTAATTGTTTTTTTGTCATTTCTTTCATACGGGAAAAGGATGTTAAATTGCTCATCACTTATACTTTCTATTTCGGGTTTTCCCCAAACTCGAGTTTTGAATTTTTTTGATGATTTATTGATTAAATAGATTTTAAGGTCACCTTCTACAGGTTGTGGCTCATTGTTTAGATTTGTACTGTTTACTCTAATATCAGCTTTGTCTTTAGTATGAAAAATTGTTGGAACTTTTACAGAAAGGGCTAAGCAATGATAACCTACTTTTATTGTCGTTTCGTTTGAATGTGTTTCTCCATTAATATCCGTTACGTCAGCATTAATTCTGTAATAATAAACTGGTAAATCGCTGCTGCTATAAGAGTCATCAGATAACGCGTCAAAAGCAATATTGAAGTTTCCTTTGGCATCGGTTTTAGTTTCAGATGTAATTAAAACGTCGTCATTAATGTCGTCATAATAATTTCTGTAAATTGTATAAGTAGAACGGGTAATAGTATATTTTACAATTGCATCAGAAATTGAGCTTCCTGAAAATGATTTAGCATTTCCAATAGCATTTACTTTTTGATTTAAAACATAGTTTTCTTTTATTGGTTCAAAGCCAACTTCAAATTTTGGTCTTTTATATTCTTCAACTTTAAAACGTAACTGAGAGTCATATTCTTCATAATTTACTACATCCCAAAATGGATGTTCATCTTCAGTTTTGTTGTATAAAGGATCTTTTTCTATATCTTCTGGTTCTTCAGCAGAAATTTGAAACTCTCCTGTCATTATGTTTTTCGGAATTGTGTATTCGCCCGAAAAGGAACCAAACTCATTAGTTGTGACTTCAAATGTTTTTAATTCATTATTATCTGCATCTTCAATAACAATACTTAATAATACATTAGGGACAATCTTTTTTTTATTTTGTTTTTTTTGAAATACAATTCCTTTATAATAAATGGTTTGTCCTGGACGATAAATTGCTCGGTCTAAATAAAATTCGACTTTTGCTTTAGGATTCTCATCGTCATCCTTATCGTTGATGTAATTATAATTTTGATAGTAGTAGTTTTTGTTAATGATCAATGTATCATTTCCTTTAGATAATTGTATTTGGTTATAATTTAATTTTTCATCTTTAATTTCAAAAATTGCAACTCCTTCATCATTTGTTTTTAGTTTAAATAGTGATGAATTTAAGTTTACTTCGTTTATAGGGAAGCCTGTTTTTCTATTTAAGACTTGAAGATATTCTTTTTTGTTTTTTTCTTCTGCAAGAATGGTGAAATTCGATACAGTCATAGTTTCATAAGCAACTGCTTTTTTTATTTTATCATAACTGTCGGTTTCAAAATAAATTAAATAACTACCAGTTTCTAGTTGTGGTAAAAGAATTTCGGTGGTATAATTAAAATAATCTTTTTTATTAACGAGATTAGTGGAAATTTTTTTAAATGGCTCTTTTTTTGAAATCGCAGAAAACAAACTGTCTTTTTTTGAGTCATTATTTAAAAAAAGAGAAAGTCTTTTTTGATTGATTTTATAAATTGAAATAGTTATGTTGTTTGCATTTTTATAGTCCAAAAATAGGCGAGAATTCTCATTTGGGTAAATGTATTTCTGTAAACTAATGTTGATTGATTTCGAAATAATATTTTGTTTTCTTATTAATGCTGATTTATATGAATTAGAGCGATTGTTTACAGAAATTATGCTGTCTAATAAGGCTACGGCTTTTGAATTGTAATCAGGGAATTTTTCTTTTGAAGCTAATTTAGAATAAATAGCAGCTTTTTCGAGTTGGATGTCTTGTATGGTTATTGGGTTTTTAAACTCTTTTTGAATTGAATTTAAGGCAACAAGATACTTTTTACTACTATTATTATTATTATTATTATTATTATTATTATTATTATTTAAAAGGGTAGAAGCACAAAATTTGATTCGTTGTAATTTGTTTTCTTCTGATGGATTTGTACTTTCTTTTTTTTGGTATAACTCTAAAGTCTTTTTGAGGTTCTCATTTTTTAAAAATACAAAATCAAGTTTGATAAAATCTGAAACACTTCCAATGAGTGAAACTTCAAATTTATTAAACTCTTTTTTATCTATATTATATTGATTTATGTAATTTGAATAATATTCAATGTTTTCGTTTAATATATATTCAAAAAGAGATAGTTTATTGAATTTATCAAAAGAAAGAAAATCAAAGATTGGTTCGTAAGTATTTATTGGTGTGTTTTTTAAAATAGTTTCTTCCGAGAGTGAATTTTTATAAGCGGTATTAATTTCCTTGGTAAAGTCATCGTTTGTCCAAGTTAAAAAATCCCCTGATGCAGTAGAATCTATTTTTTTTCTATTATAAATGCTATAATTTCTTTCTTTATAATCAGAAAGGCACTTTGCATAAACTAGGTTTAAAATTGCTTTTGACGGAATTGATGCTCGTTTGGTTTCAGACTTTAGATTTTCTAAAATTTTAGACTGAGCGTTTTCTTGAAGAGTTTGAAGGTATTTTGATTTATAGAAAAAGCACTTTATGATTTGAGTTTCATCTTTTCTCAAGACTGCTTTTTTATAAATAAGATCAACAATTGTATTAGCAGATTTGATTTTACCTTCGTTCTCAAAGGCAATAACCTTATTCCAGTTTTTCTCGTTGTTTTGAGCAATTAATGATATTGAGAATAGTAATAAAAGAAGATAAATGTTTTTCATAGCAGAGGTTTTATTCTATAGAGTCTTATTATTATAAAAAGGTTGGAAAGCAATTCGTTTTTTTTAATTTTTTTTCAAAAATCACGATATTTCAGATAAATATATAAATTCTCCAGCCATTTTTCTATTTTTGGAAAATGAAAAACATATTGACTTTATTTCTCTTATATCCCATTCTTAGCTGGTCGCAATCTGACTTTGAAAAAGGGGAGAAATTATTCCTTCAAAAAAAATACGTAATAGCAAAATCTTTTTTTGAGCTTAATTTAAAACAGAACCCCAATGACTTAAAAACCATTGAATATCTTGGAGATATTCAGGGTTATAATAAATCTTGGGATGATGCCATAACTTACTATGAAAGACTTAAAAGGTTAAAACCAACTGAAGCCGATTATTATTATAAATATGGTGGTGCTTTAGGGATGAAAGCAAAGGAAAGCAATAAATTTAGTGCATTAGGAATGATTTCAAGTATAAAATCTTCTTTCGAAAAAGCAATTGTACTTAACCCAAAACACATAGCCGCTAGATGGGCATTAATAGAGTTGTATTTGCAATTGCCTGGAATCATTGGAGGGAGCGAGAAAAAGGCAGCGAATTATGCAAACGAATTGATTCAACTGTCACCTGTGGATGGTTACCTTGCTAAAGGATATATAGCCGAATATTTTAATCGGTTTACTGAAGCTGAAAAGCAATACAAAAAAGCAAACGAAATCGGAAAATCCAAAGTTACGTATCAGAAATTGTACGATTTGTATAAAAACAAACTCAAACAATTAGACAAAGCAGCAACTTTAAAAATGGTTTAGGGAGTTTAGAAAGTTTAGGGAAGTTTAGTTGAGTTTCTAAGCCCCTAAACTTTCTAAGCCCTATGACCATAACCCTTATAAATTAAAATAATGAGAACACATTTTATAGCCATAGGAGGCAGTGCAATGCACAACTTAGCCTTGGCGCTTCACAATAAAGGATGCCAAGTTACGGGAAGTGACGATGCGATTTTTGAACCTTCTAAATCCAGATTGGAAAAAAAAGGTTTAATGCCTAAAGAAATGGGTTGGTTTCCAGAAAAAATCACTGCTGATATTGAATCGGTAATTCTTGGGATGCATGCGAAAGCTGATAATCCAGAGTTGCTGAAGGCACAGGAATTGGGGTTGAAAATTTATTCTTACCCAGAATTTTTGTACGAACAATCAAAAAATAAAACCCGTGTGGTCATTGGTGGTTCACATGGAAAAACTACAATTACATCAATGATTTTGCACGTAATGCATTTTCATAATATAGAGGTGGATTATATGGTAGGTGCTCAATTGGAAGGATTTGACACAATGGTACATCTTACAGAAGAAAATGATTTTATTGTTTTGGAAGGGGATGAATATTTGTCTTCACCAATGGATAGAAGGCCTAAATTTCATTTGTACCAACCTAACATCGCACTGATTTCGGGTATTGCCTGGGATCATATTAATGTTTTTCCCACTTATGAGAACTATGTCGAGCAGTTCGAAATTTTTATTAAGTTAATTACAAATGGTGGTATTCTAGTCTATAATGAAGATGATGCCGAAGTAAAGCGCGTTGCCGAAGCTGCTACAAACCCTATTAGAAAATTAAGTTATACTACACCAAAATATACCGTTGAAAACGGGGTAACTTTATTGGAAACGCCAGAAGGCGATATGCCGATTGAAGTTTTTGGGGCACATAATTTAAACAATTTGGCTGGAGCCAAATGGATCTGTCAAAACATGGGTGTTGACGAAGCTGATTTTTATGAAGCTATTGCGAGTTTCAAAGGGGCTTCTAAACGATTGGAAAAAATTGCTGAAAGCAAAACAAAAGTAGCCTATAAAGATTTTGCACATTCGCCAAGTAAAGTGGCAGCAACCACTAAAGCTGTGAAAGAGCAATACCCAAACCGTACTTTAGTTGCCTGTTTAGAATTGCATACTTATAGTAGTTTGAATGCCGAATTCCTTAAAGAATATGAAGGTGCCTTAGAATTTGCTGACAAAGCAGTAGTTTTCTATTCTCCTGATGCCGTAAAAATTAAACAACTGCAAGAAGTGACTTATGAGCAGATTGCACAATCATTTAAAAGAGAAGACTTGATCATTTATACCAATCCAAAAGATTTTAAAGACTATTTGTTTAATCTAGATTTAGACAATTCTGCTTTATTATTAATGAGTTCGGGGAATTATGGAGGATTGAATTTTGATGAAGTGAAAGGGTTGATTAATTGATTTTCTCATACCTAAAATGCCCAACAATCTTATAGTTAAACAAACAATCTTCAAGGACTTGCCCATTACCAACATTATGAACAATCATCGGGCGTTTTTCTCCCGAAGCGTCGGGAGGTGATTTTTTGTTTGTAATAATGCCAATATGAGGTAGCTTGTTGTTAATTAACCAAGTCACAATTTCACCTGTTTTATAATCTGATGGATTGTTTGTTATTGGTAATTTTTTGCCTTTGCGACTAAAGAATACCTCAAGATTAGGAACTCTTCTGTGGTCAATATTAGTGTCAGGTTTTTTAAGGCCCCAAAGCCTTAAATTTGGATACAAAGAATAATGGGCTTTAAGGTCGTTATGTACTTCTTTCTGTAGATCAATTCCCAGTTTTCTATAAGCTCTAATAATTACATCAGTGCAAACGCCTTTGTTTTTTGGCACATCGCCGTTAGGGTATTTTATCGAAATATAACTGGGGTCATACGAAACTTTATCTTTGGTTAATGTAATGGCAGCATCAGAAAGGCTTTCGTAAAAACTTTTTTTATTTACGGTAGCGTGTAAAAGGCAAAAGGAAATTAAGGATAAATAAAAGATTTTCATAATGATACGTTTTTTAGATTAACGGATGTTTATTTAATTTGTTGTAGTACTTTTAGCTTTTAAAAATAAACGCCATTAAAAATGTTTGAAGCCAGCTCATTTCCAATTACCAATTGGTCTGAAGACGATAAACCAAGGGAAAAATTAATGCTCAAAGGAAAATCTGTTTTGAGTGATGCAGAGTTAATCGCAATTCTTATTGGCTCTGGAAGCCGTAATGAAAGCGCTGTAGAACTTAGTAAACGAATTCTTTCCAGTGTGGATAACAATCTAAATGCTTTGGGAAAATTATCCATTCAACAGTTGGTTACATTCAAAGGAATAGGTGAGGCAAAGGCAATTTCTATAATTGCTGCTATGGAATTAGGAAGGAGAAGAAGGGGGGAAGAAGCTTTAGAATTACAAAAAATAACTTCTAGCAAATCTATCTTTGAATTGATGCAGCCCATTATTGGGGAATTGTCCCATGAGGAATTTTGGGTATTGTATTTGAATAATTCAAACAAGGTAATTTCAAAATCTCAGTTAAGCAAAGGTGGTATAACTGGAACAATTGTTGATGTGCGGTTGGTGTTTAAAATGGCGCTGGAAATGGGTGCTACAAGTATTATTTTGTGTCACAACCATCCTTCGGGAAATCTGAAGGCGAGTGATGCCGACAAACAAATCACAAAAAAATTAAAAACCGCAGGTCAAAGCTTAGACATACAGATTTTAGATCATTTGATTGTTACTGAAAACAGTTACTTTAGCTTTGCTGACGGAGGGATTTTATAAAATTTAAATTAAGATTGATGATTCAGAAAATAGGGATATTATTTTTTTTTATTGGTTTTCTTGCAAAAGCACAAGAACCTAAAAAAGCATTTGTCATAAAAGGACAAGTGGAAGGGACTTATACTGATTATATTTATTTAAAAACAGCAGACAATTCTATAAAAGACAGTTGCTTAGTAGTTAACGGAAAATTTAATTTCTCGGGTAATCTTGATGGAACTGCACAGGCAACCCTTTCGTTGAAACCTACATCTACTGTTGTCTTTTTTTATATAGAAAATAGCTCAATTGCTATTGACGTTGTTACTTCTGTATTTAAAAACGGAAACCAAAACATCAATGATATTGAAATCAAAAAAATATCGGGTTCCAAAACCCAGGAATTAATGCTTGAAGTCGAGAAATATCAAAAAGAAGTCGAGACAAGTACTTTGTCTAAAGATGAAAAAAACAAAAAAATATTTAAGAAATATTATGAAGCGGTTACTATGAATCCAGAGTATCCCATTGCTGATTTTTTAATAGCCAAATCAAAACAAAAAGGAACATTGTCTATCGATCAGGTTAAGGATTTGTCAAAGTTCACTTCTGAGAAGAAAAAAATAATGAATGAAAAAGATACTTTAAAAATTCAAAATAAAGCGCCAATTTCTGCAAAATTAGCTGTTGGAAAAAAAATCGAAAAATTCACTTTAAACAATCAAAAAGGCAAAAAAGTAAGTATCGATGATTTTAAAGGTAAGGTGGTGTTAATTAATTTTTGGGCATCATGGTACAAGCCTACAAGAATCAATAATATGGATTTAGTAAAAGTGTACCAGAAATACAAAAATAAAAATTTAGAGATAGTCAGTATTTCAATTGACACCTATGACAAAAGCTGGATGACAGCAATAGAAAATGACAACCTGACGTGGACTAATTTAATAGATACTGATGGTTGGCACGGTAAAGTGGTCACTCAGTTTGAAATTAAAGGAATTCCATTGAATATTTTAGTAAATAAAAACGGAACTATAGTAGCCGTAAACGTAACCGGGGACATATTGAGGGAAAAATTGGATTACTACCTTGATGTTGATTCTAATAATTAAGAAGAAAAAATGAAAAAGTATTTTATATTAATTGCTTTGTTGATTACATTCATAGGGTTTTCCCAAACCATAAACGATTATAAATATGCAATCGTTCCTTCCAAATTTAGTTTCCTAAAAGAAAAAGACGCGTATCGTTTAAATAACTTGACTAAATTATTTATGGAGAAGTACGGTTTTATAACCTATTATGATACAGATGCTTTGCCTGTAGAATTAGCCAATCAAAATTGTAATAAAGTTTATCTTGATGTTTTGAGCAAGGGAAATATGTTTACTACCAAATTAACTATTGTAATAAAAGATTGCCAAAACAAAATCCTGTTTACTTCTGTAGAAGGTAAAAGCAGGGAAAAAGAATATAAAGTTGCTTATACACAAGCATTGCGTGAAGCTTTTGCCACATTTGCTGAATTGAATTATAAGTATGAGGACAAAATCAACCATGCAAATGATAACAACAATAATGAGAATTTAAATGAAAATAAGAGTATTAATAATCCAATAATTTTATTTGCACAGCCTATAACAAACGGTTTTCAATTGATTGATAATACTCCAAGTGTTGTAATGAAGATTTATAATACATCTGTTAAAGATTGCTATATAGCTACTAAAGCTAGCATTACTGGAATTCTAGTTTCAAAAGAAGGCAAATGGTTTTTTGAATATTATGAAAACGAAAAATTAATTTCAGAATTAATGGAAGTTAAATTCTAAAACTTGCACTCTTTTTAATACCCATATTTATCCTTCCAACGGTTTTTTAAAAACTCCCTTGTTCCATTTTCCCTCGAGTTATTGCCTGGATTATATAATACGGTTTCTGAAATGGCTTCCGGTAAAAATTCTTGTTCGGCAAAATTATTAGCATAATCATGCGAGTATTTATAGTCATTGCCATAGCCCAATTCTTTCATGAGTTTTGTTGGAGCATTTCTCAAATGAATAGGAACTGGTAAATCCCCAGTTTGTTTTACTAATTGTTGCGCCTGTCCGATAGCTAGATAACTTGCGTTGCTTTTAGGGGAAGTAGCAAGATAGACAGCACATTGGCTTAAAATAATCCGACTTTCTGGATTTCCAATTGTCGCAACTGCCTGAAAGGTATTGTTTGCCATGATAAAAGCAGTTGGGTTTGCATTCCCAATATCCTCGCTAGATAAAATCAACATTCTTCGGGCAATAAATTTCACATCCTCACCGCCTTCTATCATCCTGGCAAGCCAATATACAGCACCATTCGGATCACTTCCTCTAATGGATTTTATAAAAGCGGAAACTATATCATAGTGTTGCTCTCCTGTTTTGTCATATAAAACTGTGTTTTGCTGAACCAATTGTAATACTTTTTCATTGGTTATAATTATTTTTTCTTCGTTTGAAGCAGTAATAACCAATTCAAAAATATTCAACAATTTTCGACCATCCCCACCAGAAAGCCTAATCAGCGCTTCGGTTTCTTTAAGATTGATGTTTTTTTTATTTATAATATCATCTTTTATAATGGCACGTTGTAACAGGTTTTCCAAATCTTCCCTTGAAAATGGATTTAAAATATAAACCTGACATCTCGACAGTAAAGCTGGGATGACTTCAAAACTTGGGTTTTCTGTAGTTGCCCCTATTAGTGTAATCCATCCTTTTTCAACCGCTGCCAATAATGAATCTTGTTGTGATTTACTGAATCTATGAATCTCATCGATGAATAAAATCGGGTTCTTTGCAGTAAATAAACCTCCACTTTGTTTTGCCTTCTCTATTACATCACGTATGTCTTTTACGCCAGAATTAATCGCGCTTAATTCATAAAACGGACGGTTGCTTTGCTTCGCTATGATTTGTGCTAGAGTTGTCTTGCCAGTTCCAGGAGGACCCCAAAACAGTAAACTGGGAATAACTCCTTTTGATATCTGTTGGGTTAATGAACCAGTAGGGCCAACTAAATGAGATTGACTCAAATAATCTTCAAGTATTTGTGGACGAATGCGTTCGGCTAAAGGCGTTTCCATTTCTTTGATTCAGAAGTTCAATAGAATACAAATTTAATTATATTAAACCATATTTGAATTTTAAAAAGACACCAATTTTATTGAATTGTGACAAAATAGCATTAAATTTTTTTTGGATGTGTTTTTGATTCCAATAAGATATCAGCTTTCTATAAATGAACGAAAACCATTTTAAATTTACCCCTTCAGTTTTATTGCTTCCGTTTTTTTCGGTGTTGATACTATGGATTGTATTTTGGTTGGAAGTACGATTTCATCTTCATTTTGATGAGTGGGGCATTTATCCAAGGACATTAGAAGGTTTAAGAGGGATTGTCTGTAGTCCTTTCCTTCATGGAAGTATTGAACATCTTTATAATAATTCAATTCCTTTGTTCATTCTTATTGCAGCTATTCGTTATTTTTATAGGGAGCAGTCATTATACGTATTGGGATATGGAATTTTAATCTCCGGATTTTTGACTTGGATTATTGGTCGTGATTCCTATCATATTGGAGCTAGTGGATTGATTTATGTTTTAGTTAGTTTTATTTTTTTTAAAGGGATAAGAACAAAATATTATCGATTAGTTGCTTTGTCCTTATTGGTAGTTGTTGTGTATGGAAGTATGATTTGGTATGTATTTCCAGTCATTGATCAGGAAATTTCTTGGGAAGGGCATTTGGCAGGTTTTGTCACTGGTTATATTTTTGCTTTTACGTTTAAAACACCTGATTATGAAAAAATAATAAAATATGATTGGGAGCGTCCAGATTATAATTTTGATGAAGATAAGTTCATGCAACGCTTTGATGAAAACGGTAACTTTTTTAATAAGCCTGTGGAAGAAGCTGAAGATGAATTTCCATTATATTATACTACTAAAATTCCAGTTTTTTATGAGATTATAAATAAAAAAAATGAATCAAAACCAGAGTCTTAATCCATTTTTAATTCATTAGAGGAATTCTAAATCTATAATCTAAATTACTGTCTCTGTCTTACGGCTTCATATAAAAAAGCACCACAAGCAACAGAAACATTTAAAGAGCCAATAGAACCAAACATAGGCAATTTTGCTTTTTCATCCACGATTTTTAAAACTGAAGGGTTGACACCTCGATCTTCACTTCCCATAATTATGGCCACTGGTTCGTTGAGTGAAATATCATAGATGTTTTGGTCTGTTTTTTCTGTAGCCGCAACTGTTTTTATACCAGAACCTTGTAATAAGAAAATGGCATCTTTAATATGTTCGACTTTACAGATTGGTATATTAAAAACTGCTCCCGCTGAAGTTTTTACAGTATCTCCATTAACAGGTGCTGAACCCGATTTTTGAACAATAATTCCATTTACCCCAGTACATTCAGCTGTTCGTATTATTGCGCCAAAGTTACGGGCGTCAGATATTTGGTCTAATATTAAAAACAAAGGTTTCTTGCCGTTTTCAACTACCGTATCAATTAGGGTTTCTAAATCAAAAAATGAAATAGGGGAGATACTTGCAACAGCTCCTTGATGATTGTTTGGCGTTAAACGGTTTAATTTTTCTACAGGAACATAAGAAAAATTGATGTTGTTTCGTTTCATCACTTTCATTAAATCCTTCATCAATTCGCCAGAAGCTTCTTTTTGAATAAAGACTTTGTCTACTTCTTTTCCTGATTGCACTGCTTCAATAATCGCTCTTATCCCAAAAATTAAATGTTCTTTTTCCATTGTGCAAATGTATAAAAAAAACCATCCCGAATTCGGGATGGTTTAATGAAATATCAATTAAGAATATTTTACAATGTTAAAGCTGGCCAGTTTGTACCGTCAGTTCTAGTTAAAGTAGTATCTCCTTTTTCACCATAATCGTTAGCCCAATGAAACGACATTTGTGTTCCACTAACTACAAGATTAGTAAATGTAAATACTTCTCCGTATTGATCAGTTCCTGCATATGCTATTTTGTTACATATATCTGATAATTTTACACCAGTAGCAATTTGTCCAGGACCATATAATCCTATCCATCCACCAAAAGATGCATCAGAGATACTATAATTTCCACCTCCATTATCAGTAAAAGTCACAGTTCCAGTAAGTGGACCAGCTGCAGCTTCTCCAGTCGGAGCCGTTACGTTGGTTGTACTAAAGTTAAAAGTACCTCCTAAATCTGATGGACAAGCTACTGTATAAGTCTGTATGACTTTATATACATTCGAATTTGCAATGTCTTGACCGTAACTTCTAGTGCCATCATCTTTTAAAATTTTTACGACACTGCCATTTTTCAATGTTAATTCTGCAGTAACTGTTAATACATCTCCAATTTCAAAATCGGACGCTGAATTTATTTCTGCAAAAGCATCAATAATGTCAGTTTGATCAATGTTAAAAGTTGCTGGAAATGTAGTAACATTAGTTTCTAAAACAGCTCTGTAAGTAGCAGTTCCTTTTTTGTAGAATCCGATTATATCCATTGAAGCAACATCTCCTTGAGCTACATCTACAGTAAAACCCAAATCTATAGGGTCACCGTTATTCACATCGACTAAGTTAATAAAACTATCTGTTGTAGTAACTTTAGTAATGTTTGGTACGGCACCTACACCTAATGCAATTTTAGAATCCCCTCCATCATTATCACATGAAAAGGTAATTGCTGTGATTGCTATTAACGCAATTATTGATTTTATTTTTTTCATACTATTTTATTTAAATTAATTATCCCAAAATATTTTATAAGTAGCAGGGTTTTTTTGAGCTGGAGCATTTTGGTTTGCATTTAATTCGCTTTGAGGCCAAAATAAAGATACTTGGTATGGATTGTTTTGAACCGTTTGTGAATCAATTATAGGAAATCCATCAGCATTATTTAATTGGTATTCAGGAGAGGCTCCCAATGGATTTGCTAAAACAGGATAACCCGTTCTTCTGTAATCGTTATATTGATCAAAAGGATCTCCGTAAGTTCCAACCCATTTTTGTGTCATGATTATTTCTAATTTTTTGGCAGCTGATGCAGCAGTAAATTCTGCCATAAGGTTAGTCATAAACGTAGTTAATCCTACTGATCCAACTAAATTAGGGACTGTTTGCGTAGTGCCACTATTGTCAACTACTTGATCCACTTTTGCAAAACTTGCTCTAACCGCTTGGTCCAATTTAGTAGCTGCATTTCCTGCAATCTCACCAGTTTGAATTAATTCAGCTTGAATATACAAGAATTCATCATAAGTTAACATTCTGTGTGGTGCTATGCCTTTTAATGCTGTAGCTGAACTAGCCATTAAATCATTAATTTTAGCTCCTAAACCATCGTCATATCTACCTCCTGTTGGGAAAATTCCAGGATACGTATATGAATTTTCGGCACTAGAATCTCTCCAAGGGCCAATACTTCCAAAACGGATACTAAAGAAACCAGTTGATTTATCCCAATAATCTGCTCTTGGGTCACCTGTAGCAACGTTTCCTTGATCTGGTGGAAATTGACCAGCAGTTAATTGATTAAAGAAATAATATTTCATTCTTGGATCTGGATTGCCGTTATGAATGTTTGGATTTACCCCTTTAAGGATTTCATAGAACCATGGGCTTTGATAAGTTCCAAATTGTGTACTAGCATAAGATTCTACAAAATATTTATTACGTTCATCTGTTGGAGATTGATTTGACGTTTGTATAAATTGGAAATCATCAGCATTAGAGGTCATAAAATTATTGTCTGCTATCAATGCATCAAAACCTGCTTGGTCAAAACCAGTTGTCAACAATCTAGTCTGATTGTATAATTTCAATTTAAAAGTGTTAGCGAATCTAATCCATTTTGCAGTATCTCCCTTGTAAAATAAATCATCTGTAGCTCCTGGTTTTTTTGTTCCAGCATTACTTGCAATATTAGTTTTTGCAGTTTCAATCAATGTGAATAAAGAGGCGTAAATTTCTGCTTGATCATCAAATTTAGGACTAACTATGCCTTCTTTTAATTTACTTGCTTCTGAATAAGGTACGTCTCCCCATAGGTCTACTGCGATCGACATTAAATATACTTTTTCCATTTGAGCAACTCCTACATAAACCATGTCGCCTGAACCAGTTCCTTGATTAATAAGTGTTTCAAGATCATTTAATGTTAAATAAATGTTGTCCCACTCATTTTTTAAGTTAATGTTATCGACTCTAGTTCCATACTGGTCTTGTTCTTCCCTTGCAGTAGTTTGATGAGTGTAAACTGAAAGTATACTTGCAGAATAATTATTGAAATCTGTAGCATTATTAAGACCAACTTGAGTGTTAGTTAATAATTGATTTAAAGGTGCAATACTTGGAGTGTCAGTATCTGTGTTAACATCCAAGTAATCACTACAACTCAGAAATACTGAAGTTGCTAATAACAAAACGATTTTTGTTTTGTTATTTTTTATTTTATTTAAAAGTCTCATATTTTTTTTATTAGAATGTTAAATTAAGTTTAAATCCATATCTCTTAGCTGTTGGAGCTGATGAAACCTCAATTCCTTGAAGATTAGAAGAACCATAACTAGTTGTATCTGGATCAAAGTTTGTATATTTTGGAACATTTGGTGCAAAATACCAAAGGTTACTTCCCATAACACTAAAGCTAACTTGCCCAAAAGGTGTTTTGCTTAAGTATTTTGTAGGTACATCATATCCTAAACTTATTTCTCTTAATCTGAAAACAGTTCCATCGAATATTGATGCTTCATCAACACTATTAATACCAAAAGTGTTTCCTCCTGCAGGAGAGAAATACAATTCGTTCATGCTTAGCTGTACTGTATTTGGAATTTGGTTTCCAGCCCCGTCTAAAATTGGATTTCCTGCACCATCTCCATAAAAACCTGGTATTACGAAAGTATGCTCTCTGTCTTCAGTATCTTTAGTTACACCTCTACCTAATAATTGTTGAATAGTGGTAGATTGAAAATCTCCTCCTTGTTTCCAGTCAAACTGAGTTTTTAAAGTAAATCCTTTATAAGCTAACGTGTTAGTAAAACTCATTTTGAAATCTGCAGTTGGGTCTCCGATAATTCCAGGTTGAGAAGCAGCAATAATTCCTCCGCCTGATTGATTGATTAAATAATTTCCTTGTGCATCTCTAGCAAATTTTGTGCCATAGAATACTCCAAAAGATTGACCAGGTATTACATATCCAATTGCATTGGCATTTAATGCAAAACGGTCCAGTCCATCTGTTAAGCTAATAACTTCATTTTTGTTTTTTGTAAATGTTGTAAATGAAGTCCATCTAAAATCGGTAGTTTTAACAGGTACTAAAGTTAACCCAATTTCAATTCCTTTATTTACCATTTCACCGATGTTGGTGTTATAACTATTATATCCACTTGAAGTTGCAACTGTTACTGGAGTGATTAATCCTGTAGTAGTTTTTTTATAAGTAGTAAAATCTAAAACAATTCTTTTGTTGAAAAATTCTAAATCCGTACCTAATTCAAATTCTTTAGAGAATTCTGGAGAAATTTGTTGATCACCAATATCAGTTGAGTTTCCTGTTGCTGGAACTCCGTTGTAAGCTGGATTCTGAACAAAATTGGTACTCAAAAATTCAGCTGCTGCATCTCTACCTACTTTAGCAAAACCTCCTCTTAATTTAGCATAAGTTAAAACCTTGCTTTTTAAATTTAAAGCTTCGGTAATTATGAATGAACCACTTACAGAAGGATAAAAATAAGAATTGTTGTTTTTAGGTAATGTAGAAGACCAATCGTTTCTTGCAGTAGTATTAAGGAATAAATAATCTTTATATGAGAATGTTAAATCCACAAAGGCACCCGCAGTTCTTTTTTGAGTTCCTGCATCTATAGCGTTTGATATGTCAATTACATTATTAAGAGTAAAGATATTTGGTAGTTTAAATTGTTTACCAACATTCGCAAGTCTTGTTGTTGAATTTTGAAGAATGTTGTTTCCTAATATACCATTAAATCCAATGTCATCTGTCAATTTGTACTCGAAATTAAATAATAATGTAGATTCGATGTCCTCATTAGTGAAATTGTCTGTGGTCAAAGATCCCAAACCTCCGTCAGCTCTGGATTGTAAATCTCTGATTTCTTTTCTTTCTAAAGTATATTTGTTAATACCAGCTCTGTATGAAGCTGAAATATGGCTGTTGATTTTGTAACCAAAATTAATCCCGCCTACTACCCTGTTAGTATTTGTAATAATTTGATCATGTTGCCAAGACCATAATGGATGGTCAAACTGAACTCCGTTTGGAGTTACTGATGCTCCGGTTACAGGATTGGTGTACGGTAAGTTTAAATCCCAGTTTCTTGCTAAGAACAATGTTCTTGCAAAAGAAGAAGAAGAGCCACTGAATTGGTTTTCTCCAAAGAAACCTCCGATTTGTTTGGTGTCTGAAAAACTCATATTTGCACCCACAGTTAATCCATTTGCTAATTTGAAATTTCCTCCCACAGAAGCGGATTTTCTGTCGTAAGTGTTATAAGGAATGTATCCATCTTGACCTAAATTTGAAAGTGTAACATTAAAACTCCCTTCAGTGCCTGCGTAATTTAATCCAACTGTATTTTCTTGAATAACCCCTGTTCTAAATAAATCTTTTACGTTGTCAGGTTTTGCCACATAAGGAACCGTTGGTCCAAATAGATCAGGGAAAGCTGCTAAAAGTGTTGGCCAAGTTGGGATTGTTGCCATTGAATCAAATCGTGGACCCCAAGAGCCATTGGCATTGGAATAATTAAAATTTGCTCCAGCACCATAAGTGTTTTGGTATTCTGGTAAATTTGCAATGTTTTCAAAGTAAGTAGCCCTTCCAACATTTACACTCATTTTCTTGCCTTTATCCGATCCAACTGACCCTGATTTTGTTGTAATTACAATTACACCATTTACAGCTCTAGAGCCATATAAGGCAGCTGCTGCCGCACTTTTTAACACGTTTACAGATGCAATGTCATTTGGGTCTAAACTGGATAATGCAGATTCATATCCACCTCCGCCAGTAACTTGGCTTGAAGTTGTCACGGAAGTATTGTCATAAGCAATACCATCAACTATTATCAAAGGTTGAACGTTACCGGTAAATGAAGTTATACCTCGAATTGTAATTTGATTTGCTGCACCAGCAACCCCATTAGAGAAGTTGACGTTCACCCCCGCTACTTTTCCAGAAAGTGAACGAACTAAATCCGGTTCAGAATTTTCGGTAAGTTCTTTTGATTTTACGCTACTTACAGCATATCCTAAATTTTTAGGATTTCTTTTAATTCCGAAAGCAGTAACAACTACGCTTTCCAATTCAACTGAGCTTTCTTTTAAACTCACTTTCATGTTTGTAGTTGCTTTAATTTCTTGGGTTGTCATTCCCAAAAAGCTAAATACCAAGGTTGCTCCTGAAGCAGCCTCGATTTTGAAATTACCATCAAAATCGGTTTGAGTACCATTTGTGGTTCCTTTAATTACGACATTTGCCCCAGGTATAGGCATGCCTTTAGAGTCTGTTACAACTCCGGTAGCAGTAATGTCTTGCGCAAATGCAATTTGCGAGATTAACACTAGAAACAGTGTTAAAAGTCCATTAAACTTTCGTTTCATTTTTTATAGTTTTTGATTAGTTAACTCAAAAGTCTTAATTTAATGTTAACTATCCTAATATAAATTAATTTTTTTTTTGTGTTTTTTTTAATTAAAAATCAAAATATAGCTTTAAAACTAATATGAACAATTGAATTTGAGAGTTTTACAGTTTGCTCTTTTGTGCTGCCATTTGCATAGGCTAAATTAAGGAGCCCGTTTTTTGTTAATAGTCCAAAACCAAATCCAAGACCCAATAAATTTCCTTTGCTTTTGATAGTTTTATCTTCATAATATCCATAATCCATGATTGAATGTAGGTATAAATTGGAAGCAATCGCGAATCGATACTCCGTTAACAAAGAAGTAAATAGATTGGCTTGTAAGTTGTTTTCGTTAAATCCGCGTATGGAGTTAATTCCGCCAAAGCGAAACAATTCATTGGTTATGTATTTGTCGCTTTGTAGATAAAAATTCTGAGTCCTTAGATTTAAACTGTTTTTTTTATTTAAGGTAATCTGGTGCTTTAAATCTAAATTGGCGAATGTTTGTCGATTAGAAATTATTTTGGAGTTTCTAGAGCCGTAACCAATTTTAAAATTGATTTTTGTTTTTTCAGGAAATAATAAATCATCGTTGTTGAAGCTGCTGTATTCGTAATTGGTAGTTGTGAATGAACTTTTGAAATCGCTTAACGATGTACTATTTTGATTTTGAATGTCGCTTGATTCGGTAGATTGATAACCTAAATAAATTCTTGAATTGTAGTTGAAAAAATATCCAATATCAAATCCAGTTTTAGTGTTTTGATAAGTGCTGTCTTGTTTAAAAATGTTTAAATTGGCTTTCAGGCCAAAAGGAGTTTTGAAAAGATAAGGCAATTCAATCCCAATATTAAATGTCTTCTGCTCTTTTCCGTCGCTCTTCCAATAGAGCGATAGTTCTTCCCCTGAATTGAGATTGTTGATAAGCAATAAATCCAGATAACCATTAAAAATCAAATTTGTTTTTTCATCATTTGCAAATCCGATATATCCATCGAATTTGTTGGGTTTCGATTTTTCTAAATAAACATATAATTTGGTTGTGTCTTTGGTAAATAAAATTTCTGGATATTTTATTTGTTTGACAAACCTGAATTTTTCAAAGGCGGCATGTATTTTTTTTAAATTTTCTTGATTGAATATTTTGTTTTTGTATAGCCTTTTAATGCTTTTTTTATGTCCTTCAGGAAATTTATCATAACCTTTAATGACAATATCATTAAGTTGTCTTATTTGCCCAGTGTCTATGAATAAGGTAGCGAATAGTGAATTGTTTTTTTTTGTAAAATCTATTAATTTTAATTTAGTTAAAGAATATCCTTTGTTTTCTAATTGAGTTAAAGTTTGCTTTAAAAAACCTTCCGCTTCGCTAAAAAGCATTTTTATAGTGTCTTTTTCTGAATCAATAATACTCAATTTTTTTAAAATACTTTCCTTACCTATATATATATGTATGAATTCGGTTTTTTTTCCTAGAATAAACTTGAATTGGAATGAGCTGTCGTTTAATTTGATGGTTTCTTTAATTTGATTTTCTATATAACCTATCCGGGTCAGTTTGTTTGCGAGTAAATTTCCTTCGGCAAAAATAGATTTGGCTTCATTGTGTTTTGATAAATAGCCTATAGAATCTATTGTCTTGTTTTCTGGTTCCGAATTCCCGTAAATTTTTAAATATAAATTTTGAGCAGCGCAATTGTTGCCGAATAATAGAAGTGATACTATGAAAACAAGTCTTTTCAAATCATTGATAATTTTGATAAAAGTAACGCAAAAAAATAATGTTTTGGTATAAAAAAACCGATGTTGAAAAATAACACTGAAAATTAATCAATTAAGGTTTGTTTAGAAGAAAATAAATTATACATTTGCAACCCCGTAAAAAGCGGGAATTTTATAAACAAGTAATTTTTAGTATTTAATTATGCCAACTATTCAACAATTAGTAAGAACAGGAAGAACTCAGATAACTAAGAAGAGTAAATCGGTTGCTTTAGATTCTTGTCCTCAAAGAAGAGGGGTTTGTACGCGTGTTTACACTACAACACCAAAAAAACCAAACTCTGCAATGCGTAAAGTAGCGCGTGTACGTTTGACAAATGGTAATGAAGTGAATGCTTACATCCCTGGTGAAGGACACAATTTACAAGAGCACTCGATAGTATTAGTTAGGGGTGGAAGGGTAAAAGATTTACCAGGAGTTAGATATCACATTGTGCGTGGTGCCCTTGATACATCAGGTGTAGCAGGAAGAACACAAAGAAGATCTAAGTATGGAGCTAAACGCCCAAAAGAAGCTAAAAAGTAATTTTAAAATCTTTTAAAGAAAAGACATGAGAAAAAGAGCGGCAAAGAAAAGACCACTTTTACCAGATCCAAGGTTCAATGACCAACTGGTAACACGTTTTGTAAACAACTTAATGTGGGATGGTAAGAAATCAACAGCTTTCAAAGTATTTTATGATGCAATTGACATCGTAGAATCTAAAAAGCAAGATGCAGAAAAATCATCATTAGAGATCTGGAAAGATGCTTTAACAAACGTTATGCCTCACGTAGAAGTACGTAGCCGTAGAGTAGGTGGAGCAACATTCCAAATTCCAATGCAAATTCGTCCAGATAGAAAAATTTCTATGGCGATGAAATGGATGATACTTTATGCAAGAAGAAGAAACGAAAAATCTATGGCTCAAAGACTAGCGTCTGAAGTTTTAGCTGCGGCTAAAGAAGAAGGTGCTGCTGTTAAAAAGAGAATGGATACTCACAAAATGGCAGAAGCTAACAAAGCATTCTCTCACTTTAGATTTTAATTCTTAAGAAATGGCTAGAGATCTTAAATATACAAGAAACATAGGAATTGCTGCTCACATTGATGCTGGTAAAACAACAACAACGGAGCGTATATTGTTCTATACTGGAAAATCACACAAAATTGGTGAAGTGCACGATGGTGCTGCAACAATGGACTGGATGGCACAAGAGCAAGAAAGAGGTATTACAATTACTTCTGCTGCTACAACTTGTGAATGGAGTTTTCCTACAGAGCAAGGTAAACCATTGCCTGAAAGCTTACCGTACCACTTTAATATTATCGATACCCCAGGTCACGTAGATTTTACCGTAGAGGTAAATCGTTCTTTGCGTGTACTTGACGGATTAGTTTTCTTGTTTAGTGCTGTTGATGGTGTTGAGCCTCAATCTGAAACTAACTGGAGACTTGCAGATCAATATAGAGTGCCTCGTATGGGATTCGTTAATAAAATGGACAGACAAGGTTCTAATTTTTTGATGGTATGTCAGCAAGTTAGAGATATGTTAAAGTCTAATGCGGTTGCAATTACTTTGCCGATTGGAGAAGAAAATGATTTTAAAGGTGTTGTTGATTTAGTTAAAAACCAAGCAATCGTTTGGCATGATGCTACTCAAGGAGCTACTTTTGATATTGTGCCTATTCCAGCGGATATGATTGCAGAAGTAAAAGAATACAGAGATATTCTTATCGAAGCAGTTGCTGATTATGATGAAAACTTGCTTGATAAGTATATGGAAAATCCAGATTCTATCACGGAAGAAGAAATTAACAACGCGCTTAGAGCTGCAACTATGGATATGGCTATCATTCCTATGATTGCTGGTTCATCTTTCAAAAACAAAGGAGTTCAGTTTATGTTGGACGCTGTTTGTAAATATTTACCGTCTCCAATGGATAAAGAAGGTATCGAAGGAATACACCCTGACGATGCTGAATTATTAGAAGAAGATCAAACTAAAATATTACGTAAGCCAGATGTAAAAGAGCCTTTCGCTGCTCTTGCATTTAAGATTGCTACTGACCCATTCGTAGGTCGTTTGGCTTTCTTCCGTGCTTATTCAGGTCGTTTGGACGCCGGTTCATACGTATTGAATACACGTTCTGGAAACAAAGAAAGAATTTCTCGTATCTACCAAATGCACGCTAACAAACAAAATCCAATCGAGTACATCGAGGCGGGTGATATTGGAGCGGCAGTTGGATTTAAAGATATTAAAACTGGAGATACATTGTGTGATGAAAAACACCCAATTATTCTTGAGTCTATGAAATTCCCTGCGCCGGTAATTGGTATTGCTATTGAGCCTAAAACTAAGGCTGACGTAGATAAAATGGGTATGGCTTTAGCTAAATTAGCTGAAGAAGATCCTACGTTTACTGTTAGAACTGATGAGGCTTCAGGTCAGACGATTATCTCAGGTATGGGTGAGCTTCACTTGGATATCTTAGTTGATAGAATGAAACGTGAATTTAAAGTTGAAGTAAACCAAGGTGAGCCTCAAGTTGAATACAAAGAAGCGTTTACTAAATCTGCTACACATAGAGAAACTTATAAGAAACAATCTGGAGGTCGTGGTAAATTCGGTGATATCGTATTTACATTAGAGCCAGCAGATGAAGTTGATGGAAAAACTCCAAAAGGATTACAATTTATCAATGCTGTAAAAGGTGGTAACGTTCCTAAAGAATATATTCCTTCTGTTGAGAAAGGTTTCCGTGAAGCTATGAAAACTGGTCCTTTAGCAGGTTATCAAGTTGACAGTTTGAAAGTAACTTTAACAGATGGATCTTTCCATCCTGTGGATTCTGATGCGCTTTCTTTTGAATTAGCTGCAAGAATGGGTTATAGAGAAGTTGCAAAAGCAGCTGGTGCTATCGTTCTTGAGCCAATTATGAAAATGGAAGTGATCACGCCAGAGGAAAACATGGGGGATATAGTTGGTGATATTAACCGTCGTAGAGGCCAAGTTAATGATATGGGTGACAGAAATGGAGCTAAAACTATCAAAGCTGATGTGCCATTGTCTGAAATGTTTGGATATGTAACAACATTAAGAACATTGTCTTCAGGACGTGCAACATCTACTATGGAATTTTCACACTACGCTGAAACACCTTCTAATATTTCAGAAGCAGTTATCAAAAAAGCAAAAGGAAACGCTTAATCTTTAAGAAAATGAGTCAAAAAATCAGAATAAAACTAAAATCTTACGATCACATGTTGGTAGATAAGTCTGCTGAAAAGATTGTAAAAACGGTTAAGAGTACAGGTGCAGTAGTAACAGGTCCAATTCCTTTGCCAACTCACAAAAAACTTTTCACAGTATTGCGTTCTCCACACGTTAACAAAAAAGCGAGAGAACAATTTGAAGTAATGTCATACAAGAGATTGATTGATATTTACTCTTCATCTTCAAAAACAATTGACGCTTTAATGAAATTAGAGTTGCCAAGTGGTGTTGAAGTAGAGATCAAAGTATAATTTCAGTAATTAGTAAAAAGTAAATAGTGATTAGGAATTAACTAATTACTATTTACTAACGACTAATCACTATTTTTTTTAATAATCATTAAATAATAATTATGTCTGGGTTAATTGGTAGAAAAATCGGCATGACTAGCATTTTCGACGAGAACGGGAAGAATATTCCTTGTACAGTAATCGAAGCTGGACCATGTGTTGTTACCCAAGTCAGAACCAAAGGTGTTGACGGGTACGAAGCGTTGCAACTTGGTTTCGATGACAAAAACGAGAAACATTCCACAAAAGCGGCTTTAGGTCACTTTAAAAAAGCGGGAACTGTAGCTAAGAAAAAAGTCGTTGAATTCCAAGATTTCGCAACAGAGCAAAAATTAGGAGATCTTATTGATGTTTCTATTTTTTCTGAAGGAGAATTTGTAGATGTACAAGGTGTATCTAAAGGTAAAGGTTTTCAAGGTGTTGTAAAACGTCACGGATTTGGTGGTGTTGGTCAGGCAACTCATGGTCAACACAACCGTTTAAGAGCGCCAGGTTCTGTGGGAGCTTCTTCTTATCCATCTAGAGTATTCAAAGGAATGCGTATGGCTGGAAGAATGGGAGGAGACAATGTAAAAGTTCAAAACCTTAGAGTTTTAAAAGTAGTGGCTGAAAAGAACCTACTTGTTATTAAAGGATGTATTCCTGGATGTAACAACTCTTATGTAATCATTCAGAAGTAATGGAAGTAAAAGTATTAGATTTCAACGGAAAAGATACTGGAAGAAAAGTTCAACTTTCTGATTCAGTATTCGGTATAGAACCAAACAATCACGCTGTATATCTTGATGTTAAGCAATATCTTGCTAATCAAAGACAAGGTACTCACAAAGCTAAAGAAAGAGCTGAAGTAACTGGAAGTACACGTAAGATTAAAAAGCAAAAAGGAACAGGTACTGCTCGTGCGGGAAGTATTAAAAACCCATTGTTTAAAGGTGGTGGTAGGGTTTTCGGACCAAGGCCAAGAAGTTATTCATTCAAATTGAATAAAGGATTGAAAAGATTGGCTAGAAAATCCGCTTTCTCAATTAAAGCAAAAGAATCAAACATTATAGTAGTAGAGGATTTTAATTTTGAAACTCCAAATACTAAAAATTTCATTAATGTTTTGAAAGCTTTAGGGTTAGAAAATAAAAAATCTTTATTTGTGTTGGGTGATTCAAATAAAAATGTATATTTGTCGTCACGCAATTTAAAGGCTTCTAACGTGGTAAGTAACTTAGAATTAAGCACTTACGCTATTCTAAACGCTAATAATTTAGTTCTTTTAGAGGGTTCTTTGGAAGGAATTGAAGAAAATTTAAGCAAATAAATAGGATATGAGCATTATAATTAAACCTATAGTAACAGAAAAAGTAACCAAAGAAAGTGAAGTTTTGAACCGCTTTGGATTCTATGTTAACAAAAAAGCAAACAAAGTTGAAATTAAGAAAGCTGTAGAGGCTACTTATGGAGTAACTATTGTGAGTGTTAACACAATGAATGTAAGACCAGACAGAACTACAAAATACACTAAAAGTGGTCTTATCAGTGGAAAGACAAATGCAGCAAAAAAAGCATTTGTACAAGTACAAGAAGGAGAAACAATTGATTTTTACAACAATATCCAGTAATTAAGAGATGTCAGTAAGAAAATTAAAACCTATTACCCCAGGTCAGCGATTTAGAGTTGTGA
>JAZKDI010000015.1:0-10787 GCA_040387655.1 Bacteroidota bacterium
AATATAGAAGCTAATAATATTTGTAGCTTATCAAGATTACTTTAATCTTAAGGATGGCTTGATATGGACGTTTTTTTGAGGCGTTATAAAATCAAAAAGATAAAAGACACTATGCTGTTTTGTTTATTTATAAGAGTGAATTTTTTGCATCCTCTTTTCTGAAACTATCTGCTTTTCAGTTGGACTGAATTCAAATTGTTTTCCAGTAGATTCAAAATAATAGTTAACTATAAATTAGTTGAATTATTTTTCTAATTTAGCTTTTTTACAAAACAGCGTGTTATTTTATTTAATGAAAGAAATAAAACATAATGAATTAGACCAATTCAGAGCCTTTAAAGAGGGAGATGACTTTGCGTTTAATTTTTTTTTCAATAAATACTACAATCGTGTTTTGGGCTTCAGCATTCAATTTTTATACGATAAGGATGAAGCTAAAAATGTTACTCAAGAGGTCTTTTTGAAATTATGGATCAACAAGGACAAAATTGAAACTGCAAATGGGATTCCACCTTTTCTCTATACGTATGCAAAATCAATATGCTTAAATCTTTTAAGGCATAATAAAGTAAAAGACAAATTTAAAAATGAATTATTGAATCAAAAAGAGAGAGAATTAGATACTCAAATCTTGAATTCAATACATTTTGATTCCCTAGAATTAACAGAATTAGAAGTTTTGATAAATAAAGTAATTGCTGAACTTCCTGAAAAAACAAAACAAGTTTACTTAAAAAAACGTTTTGAGAATAAAAAAAATGAAGAAATCGCTGCTGAAATGGGAGTGAGCCAAAAAGCGGTTGAAGCCCATATGACAAAGGCTTTAAAGATTTTAAAAGAACAATTGTCAGACTATTTGCCTTCCTTTATTATTATCACTTTACTAAATAGTTAAAAAATAATTAAATTTTAACATAGGGTATTTCAATTGTTAAGTGTACTTACTTAGACGATAGGAATATGGCTTACGAAATGTTTTTTTATTTACAAGAAAATTAGCTTCAAGCTTTACCTCTGAATATATAATAATGATTGCAAAATCATTTGTTCCGTTTATTCTATAAATGTATAGTTGCCACAGTTTCTAAAAGTTACTCGTAAAAAGCGTTTGTTCAAACTAAAAAAATTAATATGATTTCTGACTTGATTTATAAATATTTAGACAATGAAGCTTCTGAAGAAGAGGTTCTTATTGTTTTTAGATGGATTGAAACTTCTGAAGAGAATAAAAAACAATTTATTGCTTTAAAAAAGGCATGGGCGTTTACAGCAATGTCTAATGAAAACCCATCATTAGCTATAAAAGATTTTTACAAGAAAAAGCAAAAGACTGGCACAAATAAACTGTACACAATTTTGCGATATGCAGCAATTGTGCTCGTGTTTATTGGTTTAGGAAGAACAGCAACAGAGCTGAATAACCCTTTAGGAAATGCATCAAAAGAGATTGTTTTGGAATTAAGCAATGGAGCAGTAGAATATATTACTAAAGACCAAAATAAAAAAGTATTAGATGACAAAGGAAAACCAATTGCAGAACAAAGTCAGGATGAAATTTTTTATCATGGTCATGTAGCGAATAATGAAGTGGTTTATAATACGCTTAAAGTTCCTTATGGTAAAACATTCAAAGTAACACTTTCAGATGGTACTATGGTTCATTTGAATGCCGGAACAACATTTAAGTATCCGCAACAATTTGGTATAAATAAGAATAGAAAAGTTTATTTAACCGGAGAAGCTTTTTTTGATGTAGCCAAAGATAAATTACACCCATTCATAGTGGAGTCAAGCCAAGTCAGTATTGAAGTTCTTGGGACAAAGTTTAATCTGACAGCTTACCCTGATGATAAGCAAATACATACTGTTTTAGTAGAAGGCAGCGTGCGATTATCAGAGAATGCTAACCAGAAAAACAGTAAAATTTTATCTCCGAACCACATAGGAACATGGGATGAATCTTCAAAAAAGTTTGCCATAGAAACGGTAGATGTTGATTTGTTTACGGCTTGGGTTCAAGGAGAACTTGTTTTTAAAGAGGCATCTTTTGGTTCCATCTGTAAAAGAATGGAGCGTGCTTTTGATGTTACTATTGTAAACACAAACAGCAATCTAGTCGCACAAAAATTTACAGGAACAATTAAGATTAAAGAATCTAAAGTAGAAGATATTCTAGACTTGTTAAAGCTGGATACTCCATTTAAATATACCAAAAAAGAAGGCAGTATAAGAATAACCAATTAAACAACAACTAACTAACAACTAACTAACCAAAATTTGAATTACATGACGTTTACATTACACCCCTATTTGCAAAGGCTCTTAATGACTTGTGGGATAGTCTTAATGAGTATGAATGCTTTTTCCCAAACAAAAGATAAGACCATTACTTTAAATTTTAAAGAACAACCACTAAGTCAAGTTATAAAATTCATAGAACAGCAAACTAATTTTCGGATTATTTATAATGTTAAGAAAATTGATGTGAATCAAAAAGTAACTGTTGCAGTAAAAAATGTCAAGCTTGAAGACGCTTTGAAAAAACTTTTCAAAGACAAGAAAATCTCTTTTTTTATACAAAAAGAGCAAATATTATTACTCGAAATTACGAGTAATGAGCCTTTAGAAGAAAAAGAACGTTTTATAAAAGGTATTGTTTTAGATGACAAAGAAAAACTACCCATTCCTGGTGCAACCATTTTGGTGAAAGGCACCTCGACTGGAGCTATAAGTGACAGCAACGGAAAATTTGTCTATTTATTAAAAGGAGATGACATAGCAAATACTGTTTTAGAAGTATCCTATCTTGGGATGAAACCACAAAGTTTCCGAGTGGGAAATTCATTTGATTTTGTTTTCAATATGGAACAGTTTACAGATGAGTTGGATCAAGTGGTTATTACTTCATCCTACGGTACAAAAAAACTAAAAGAGGAAATAGTAGGGAGTATTTCTACTTTGAACGCCAAAGATTTAGCCGTAGAACAAGCTTCCGAAAGTATTGATAAAATAGTAGGAGGACAAATTGCTGGGGTGTTAATAGAAAATACTTCGGGAATTGGTGGTCCGGTTAAAATTAATATACGGGGTCAAGGAAGCTTAAGTTCTTTAACTAATTCTAATTTAGGGACTTCTACACAGCCTTTAATCATTGTTGATGGTGTGATAATGAGTGAAGAAGTAGGTATTGATAGTCAGTTTTTTGATGCTAACGGTGCTTTTTCTGAAAATTTATCTAATCCTCTCGCTCAAATATCACCGGAAAATATCGAAAGTTTTACGGTGCTAAAAGATGCCGCTGCAGTAAGTATTTATGGTGCTGATGGTGCTAATGGTGTAATTCTTATTACTACTAAAAAAGGTAAAAAGGGAAAAGCGAAATTTGGTTTTTCTAATCAGCTTGGGATTTCCTCAGCGATTAATCAAATTAAATATTTAAGTGGATCTCAATACAATGACTTCAGAAATGAATACTTAAAAAACAGTCAAACAAATTACACACCTGTTGCTTATAATGGTGTTAATACGGATTGGTTTGATTTGCTGAACGTTGCGGGAATTTACAATAAATATAATTTTAATGTTTCTGGAGCCAATTCTAAGTTGTCTTATCGTAGCAGTTTGAGTTACCTTACAATCGACGAACCACAAAAAGGAAATAAAACACAACAATTAAACGCTGGTATAAATCTGGGTTACCGCGTAGATAAATTTGATGTCAGCCTGTCTTTGAATCCTAGTTACATTCAAAAAAACGCACCAAATATTTATTACAGTTATGCTTTTGTTCCTACTATTTCTCCATATAATGCGGATGGTTCGTATGCTAATGTAGGTGTTTCGGGTTTAGGGAATCCATTGGCAGCTATTGAGCAAAATAAAAATACAACGGACAGTTATGGTCTTTTAGGAAGTTTAAATGCTTCTTATGAATTTAACAAATTTTTAAGTTTTTCGACACTTTTTGGGATAGATTATAAAGACAAAACGCAAGACAGATATTTCTCAGGAGCCAATGAAAGTGGTCAATACAACGGCTCATTTACTTTAGAAGGAATTCAATACCCAAACTGGGGAAGACGTCTTTTGAACGAGAGAAATTCGACTAAGTGGAACTGGCAAGGACAAGCTTTATTCAATAAAACGTTCAATTTGGATCATAATATTGATGGAATTCTTGGTTTTGAGTTGTCTAATGATAAAGCTAATTTTAATTATTCATCGGGTAGAGGTTTTGTGAATCCAAATGGCATTAATAGTATCAACGATGCAATACAAGATGATGACCCGTTGACTACAGTAGACGAATCATCCGGAAATCAGACCTTTGGTGACGATATTAGTTACAGCTCACGAGTGTCCTTTTTTTCACAGTTTAACTACAATTATAAAAAGAGATATTACTTTTTAGGGAATTTTAGGCGTGATGAAAGTTCGGTATTTGGAGATGATACTAATGTTGCTTTAAATGGCGGAGCTGGGTTGAGTTGGATTACCAGTAATGAGGATTTTATGAAATCGAATAGTATAATTGACCTCCTAAAATTTAAAATCAGTTATGGAACTACAGGCAATTCAAGAATAGGATCGTACCGCTCAAAAGGGCTTTATATCTTGAGTCAAAACGGATATAATGGAGCGCAAGGTTCTTATCCCTCTGAAGCACCAAACGGGAATCTGAGTTGGGAGAAAAATACAAAATTTAACGCAGGTGTCGATTTTAATTTTTTGGGTAGGGTAGAATTGTCTTTAGAATATTTTTACGATGATTTAAAAAATTTAATAACAACTAGAGATATCCCAACAGAAACAGGTTATAGTTCCATCCAATTAAATGCTGCCAGTATGTATAATAAAGGATTGGAATTTACAACCCGAATTAAGTGGTTGCAAAGCGATAGTTTTAAATGGACGACATCTTTTAATATTTCGACGGTAAAAAATAAAGTTACGGAGCTTGTTGGTTTAGGAAGTGAATTTTCTACTGCAGAGATCGCTCTTGCTCAAAAAGTTGGGTATAGTACATCAACAATTTGGGGGATAAAGTGGGTAGGTGTTGATCCTGCAACTGGTAGAGATCTTTTAGAAAAAGACGGGCAGGTTTATGATGCTGCAACCTATAGCAGTTTATTTGATGCTGCTGATTGGGTTCCTATTGGCGATAATCAACCTAAAGCTTATGGAGGTTTTAATAATAGTTTTACAATTAAAAACAATATTGTTTTATCCATAAGAGGCGCGTTTCAATTGGGTGGAGATTATTTAGTAGATAACAGTCTTATCTCAAAATATAACATTACCTCTAATAGAAACCTTTCTGTCAATGCCTATGATTATTGGAGAAATCAAGGAGATGTAGTTTCACAACCTTTGGTTATCAGTAACACAACCCTCATTCCTAATTTAAGTAAATTTTTATATGACGCTACTTATTTAAAAATCAGTAATATTAATTTAAGCTATAATGTTCCTATTAAAAAGACCTTTTTAGATACATTATCTGTTTTTGTTGATGTTTCGAATGCGATGTATTGGTACAAAGACAAAAGTCCGTCTGGTATGAATGGAATACGTGAATTTAACTTTACCTATCCACAAGCAAGAACAATTTCTTTAGGGTTTAATACTAAATTTTGATACGATGAACTACTGTAAAATAACATATAACCACAGATTATTAATGATTTTAGTCGTTCTTTTTTCATTGCAAAGTTGCAGTGATTTTTTAGAACAAGAGCCAGGTTCCCAAACGTCAATTACGGAACAATTAGCCACTAAAAAAGGAGTTTTAAACGCATTAAATGGCATTTATCAATCACTTGAAGCTAATGTAAGAGGCGAGCGCTTTGCCGTTTATGCAGATTTGCAAGGTGGGAATCTTAAATTTTCTCCTACTGTATCTGGAAGTAGTAGAGGTCAAGTTACGGTGCCAATAAATCTGGAAAATGTATATTCTTTCCAAGATCAGGCACTCGATAGTGATTTCACCACTTTTTATGACGAAAGTTATGATGTAATTAATCAAACAAATTTAATTTTAGAATATGTTGATGCTTTATCAGATGCAACTGACATTGAAAAAAATCAAATTAAAGCCGAGGCTTTTGCAATAAGAGCCTATTCTCATTATTTATTGACTTTAGTGTACAGTCAGGCTGTAGGAAGTACATCGCCGGATACTCAATTAGGAATTGTGTACAATAAAACGACTTTAACCGATGGAATAACCTATCCTAAAAGAGAAACTTTAACGAATACATATTCTTTTATTATTGAGGATATAAAAGCGGCTTTAGATAATTTTTCAAATAATTCACTTTTAACTGGGCCATCGTATTCGTATTTTAATAGTAAAAATACAAAGGCATTATTGGCAAGAGTGTATCTGTCTAAGAACGATTGGCAAAATGCATTTACCACCGCCAATGATGTTATTTTAAATTCTGGGGTTTCGTTAGTGGCAACTGAAAATTATATCTCACAATGGGAACAGACAGATCTTCCCATTTCAGAAAATTTATTGGAGTTTACTATTCCTAGAGATAGTGGCGGTGAGGTTGGAGGCTCTTTATCAAGTTTTTTCGGGTATTTTTCAAATACTAATTATAATAAATACGTGGCTTCTCAAGATTTATTAGGACTTTATGAACCTACTGATATTAGAAAGCAATTGTTTTTAGAAAAAGCACTTCCTACATTGATTAATGGAGTATTTGTTAATGTCAATTATTATTTCACCAAAAAGTTTCAGGATAATCCGGGATATTTGGCATTCAGATTAAGTGAACTCTATTTAATTCGTGCCGAAGCAGCTTTAGAACTTGGAGATTTAGAAACAACAAAAGCGGATATTAATACCATCAGAGGCAGAGCAAAAGCGACTTTATTGACAACCACGGATAATTTAGAACAAGTGTTGCTAACCGAGCGTAGAAAAGAACTTTGTTTTGAAGGACATTTCTTTTTTGATTTGGCCAGAAGAAATAAAGGGGTTTCAAGAAATGACGGATGTTTGTCGCTAAACTGTACTTTGGATTATCCATCTCCAAAATTTGTATTGCCAATTCCAAGAAAGAATATTAATCTTAATTCAAACTTACAGCAAAATGAATCCTATTAAAATTATATCGATAGCAGTTTTAATCCTAAGCCTGTTTACTGCTTGCTCAAAGGATGACTATAAATTAAATTCAGAAAATGTTGATCCCTTTGTACGGTTCAATGTATTGGTGAACAGTAACAACACGCCTTTAGAATATCCCACATTGAACAGCGCTTTAGTTCCGGTGGCCAGTTACACGAACAAATCAGTGAAACCATTAAAAATACCGGTAACTTTATCGTCTTCCACCTTGAAAAAACCTGTTTTTGTGACCTATAGCATAACAGGAACAGGAGATAGCAATAGCTTTAGTGTTAAACCATTGGAGCAAATCTCATTTATGGGAAATCAACTTACGGATACTATATATTTGTCTTTCGACAAAAGATGGAGCACGAAGCAAAAGATTACTTTAAAACTTGAAGAAAGCTCAGATCCTTCTATTACTATTGGAAATTTGAATTCGGCTGCTGTTAATAATAGTTTTGAAGTAAATCTGGATGAAATAAAAACGACTTACACATTTCCAGTCAACAGGATTGAAATAAAGGGTGAAGTGGGTGAAGAAATCGTATTTAAAGTCGATTTTCCTAACGGTTTTATATCTTCAGAGATTAATGATAATACAATGTTTGAGTTTTTGAATGGATTTAATTATTCATTGACGCACGATGATTTTGGTGACAATAGAAACAGCGTAACCTATCGTTTGAAACTTTTGGAAAATATAAAAAATGATGATGTTTTTTATCAAACTAATATTGCATTAGTCAATTCAGATACGTACAAGACAACAGGAAATACGGTTCTTCAAATCGTGAAACCTATTAAATCAATCCGAGATACGGCGGCAAATACTGCGGGTAAATTCTATGATTTATCCAATCCTTTTTACCTGACTTATGGGGAGAATTGGTTTGATAGAAGCGGCGTGTGTGCGTGGCAGACTTTTAATGCATTTACATTTCCTGTGGTTGTTCCTGCTGGTTCAGAAAACGCCATTTTATACAGTGATAAAGGAACTCCAAGCACAACAGATGATGTGTACCATCATGCTTTCAAAATTGGGTTTAATGTTACTACGGGGACTAATACAACAAATTCTTTCGGTTTGAAACGATGGTTTTCTAATGAAAGTATTTCGGCTGTAAATTCTCCTGGATTTAATATTACTTCGGCGCTTGAATTTTTCCCTGAAAATGGAAATAGTAAAACAAAAGGAGCTGTTTTAGTGATTCCACAGTACATTACTATTGCGGGAACGAATGGTAAAAGTTACAGCATTGGTATTTCCGGCGGCGGAACGTACAAGGAAATTAGTGCCGGTTTATTTGAAATTTCATTCGAATTAAAAGCAACAAATACAGCTCTGTTTGGCGGAACTGTTTCCTCACAATACAGAATTTTTAATAACAGAGTGTATCCAAAACCGACTCCAATAAGCGAGAGTTGTCTCAAAGAAATTAGTTTATAAAATAATTAGTAATAGTAGTCACAAATGAAAATAAAACACATCATACTTCCGGTCGCCTTGTTGATTTTTTTATCTGCTTACAAAACAGATGATCAAAATGAATATATAGACATAAAAGATTTAAGACAAATGTATTCCAGCGGAAATCCAGCGAAGTGGCCAAAACCTGCTTTGGACAAGAATGTCGATAAAGCTACTTTTCAAGATATTGGACCGCTACCAGAAATGACCTATCCAGAGTACAATAAATACTCAAAAGAAAAAGCATTTTTAGGCAAAACATTATTCTTTGATCCCCGATTATCAGTGAGCGGACAAATTGCATGTGCTTCCTGCCACAATCCAGAATTGGGTTGGACGGATAATTTAACACGTTCTTTTGGACATAATAGACAAAATGGAAAACGAAATTCCATGACTATTTTGAATTCCGGGTATGCCAAAACATTATTCTGGGACGGGCGTGCCTCCAGTTTAGAAGATCAAGCGCAGTTTCCTATTGCCGATCCTTTAGAAATGAATGAAAAATTAACTATTGCTGTTGATAAAATCGTTGCTGTAAATGGCTACGGTAAATTGTTTACAGATGCTTTTGGTGACGAAAAGGTTACTTTGCAAAGAATACAATATGCGATTGCCACTTATGAAAGAACGATAAAAAGTCCGAAAAGTAAATTTGACCAGTTTGTTAGCGGAAAATCAGATGCATATACGGATCAACAAGTAACTGGATTGCATTTGTTCAGAACCAAAGCGCAATGTATCAACTGTCACAATACGCCTTATTTTAGCGACAATCAATTTCATAATGATGGACAAACATTGTTTGGGACAAAAGATGAGGATTTTGGTCGTTACAATGTTACCCATGATAAAAAAGATCTTGGAAAATTTAGAACGCCAACATTAAGAGAGGTTGTAAATACAAAACCATGGATGCACCATGGGCATTTCCCAAGTTTATTGGATGTTGTGGAATTTTATAATTTAGGCAATCCGTCACCGGTTCAAACCAAGTATTTAGGAACAGCTCGTGATTCTTTGTTGCCTGTAACGTCTCCAATTCTAAAAAAACTGGCTTTAAACAGAACCGAAATCAATGCTCTTTTGGCATTTATAGAAACATTAAGCTCGCCAAATGGGCGAATTGCAACACCAAAAATGCCGCAATAAGTTTTATTAAATAGCGTAATGAAAAAGATTCTAAACAATCAGCAGTGATTATTTAGAATCTTTTTTAGGAATAACTGTTACTCTCCTTATTTGGCTTGAGCTGTTTTTTTAGATTTTAGCATAGTACAAAATAGAATTAATGTAAATTACGTTTTGGAATCATAAAAAAGCGCAGCAATGAAGAAAGGTCCTAAAATATTTTGCAATCTTTGAACTCTAAAAAATTAAAAAGCATTATGAGCAAAACAAAACTAACAATCAATCGCAATGGTTCTATAAAAATAGAAGGCGATTTCGAAATAACAGACTGTGAAGGAAAAACATACGGATTAGAAGGAAGAACGGCTTTGGGTCTTTGCCGTTGCGGATTATCAGTGAATAAACCTTTTTGCGATGGTTCACACCGTAATGGTTTTGAGCATGAATCAGCTGCATTTGACTTGCCACCAATGAAAACGAAGTAATATCATTTTCTGATTTGATTAAATGAGAAAAGCTAAATCTTTATGGATTTAGCTTTTTTTATGTTTTTGGGTGACTTATTTGTTGGCAAGGGTTTTATTCCCAAAATAACATCCAAATATTATTTGCTCTTTAAACTGCTGATAATCGCCATCACATCTTGATCACCTAATCCTTCTTGTTCAGCTGCGGCATAACTGTCATACAAAGGATGAATCAGCGGGGAATCGAGTCCGGCTTCTTTGGCCAGCCTCAAATCTTTAACGAGATGTTTCAAAGCAAATGCTGCCGGGTAGGAATCGTTCAGAATGGAAGGTGTTTTGATATTCGTGATTCCGTTGCCGCAAGCGCCTTGATTGATAATGTTGAGCATGTCTTCTTTGCTCACGCCGTTTTTCTCGGCAAATAAAACCGTTTCGGCTATGCCTTGAAGATTCAATCCTAATAAGTAATTGATGGCTAATTTAGCCGAACTTGCCACGCCAGGTTCACCTACGTGAATCGCAATTTTACCCAAAACCTCAAATATCGGTTTGGCTACTTCGTAGTCTTCACTCGAAGCGCCCACGAGAATGA
>JAZKDI010000016.1:0-33439 GCA_040387655.1 Bacteroidota bacterium
ATTATGTCAGACATTGCATCAAGAGTTAAAGCGATTATCGTAGACAAATTAGGCGTTGACGAAAACGAAGTTGTAACAGAAGCGAGCTTCACAAACGATTTAGGAGCAGACTCATTAGATACTGTTGAGCTTATTATGGAATTCGAAAAAGAATTTGATATCCAAATTCCAGACGACCAAGCTGAAAACATTGCTACTGTAGGTCAAGCAATTTCTTACATCGAAGAAGCTAAAAAATAATACATTTACATCCGTAAGCTTAACCCGTTTACGGATGTATTATTTTTTAAATTAAATTTTCTGATTGTTTATTCGATCACCAAAATATATTTTATTGTAATACCTATGTCTTTTTATGATTTTTGCATAGAAGAAAGCATAGGTATTATTTGTTTACATTCATCACTATAAAATTATAAGTATGGAATTAAAACGAGTTGTAGTAACAGGTTTAGGCGCATTAACTCCTATTGGGAACAATATTCAAGATTATTGGAATGCACTTATTAATGGAGTTAGTGGTGCTGCACCAATAACGTATTACGATACCGAAAAGCATAAAACTAAATTTGCTTGTGAAGTAAAAGGCTTCAACATTGAAGATTATATGGACCGCAAAGAATCCCGTAGACTGGATAAATTTGCTCAATATGCCGTTGCAGCTAGTGACGAAGCTATAAAAGATGCTGGAATCACAGATACAAACGTTAATAAAGAAAGAGTCGGAGTGATTTGGGGCGCAGGAATTGGCGGTCTTGAAACTTTCCAGGAAGAAGTAATGTACTATTCAAAAGGTGACGGAACTCCAAAATTCAATCCTTTCTTTATCCCAAAAATGATTGCCGATATTGCTCCAGCACACATTTCGATGCGAAATGGCTATATGGGTCCAAATTATACTACTGTTTCTGCATGTGCTTCTTCTGCAAATGCACTTATTGATGCTTTCAACTACATCCGTTTAGGAATGTGTGATGTTATTATCTCAGGTGGTTCTGAAGCGGCAATTACTATTGCAGGAATGGGTGGGTTTAATTCAATGCACGCTTTATCAACAAGAAACGAAAGCCCTGAAACAGCTTCTAGGCCATTTGACGCTAGTCGCGATGGCTTCGTACTTGGTGAAGGTGCCGGCGCATTGGTTCTTGAAGAATACGAACATGCAAAAGCACGTGGTGCAAATATTTATTGTGAAATAGGCGGAGGCGGAATGTCATCTGATGCCTATCATTTAACTGCGCCACATCCAGAAGGACTTGGTGTAATTGCAGTAATGAACAACACTTTGAGGGATGCAGGAATGAAACCAGAACAGGTAGACCATATCAATACACACGGAACTTCGACTCCTCTTGGAGATGTAGCGGAATTAAAAGCAATAAGTCATGTTTTTGGCGCTCATGCAAAAAACATCAACATCAATTCTACTAAGTCAATGACAGGTCACTTGCTTGGAGCTGCTGGTGCGATTGAAGCTATTGCTTCTATATTAGCTATGAAACACGGGATAGTTCCTCCTACAATTAACCATACTACTGTAGATGAAAATATCGATCCTTCACTCAATTTAACATTGAACAAACCTCAAAAGAGAGAAATTAATGTTGCTATGAGCAATACTTTTGGTTTTGGAGGTCATAATGCTTGTGTTTTATTTAAAAAATTAGCAGACTAATTTTTATATGAATATAATTCAAAAAATATTTCAGAAATCCCGTTCTCTAGAAGACGGGATTTTTTTTGATACCATTCAAAAAATATTGGGCTTTAAGCCAATAAATATAAACTTTTACAGAAAAGCATTTACCCATCGTTCAACAAGCAAAGTAGATACAAAGGGAAACCCTATCAATTATGAGAGATTGGAATTTTTAGGCGATTCTATATTAAGCTCAGTAATTGCTGCCCATCTTTTTAACGAAGTTCCCGCAGGTGATGAAGGTTATCTAACAAAAATGAGATCTAAAATCGTAAGCAGGGAACATCTTAATGAATTAGGAAAAGACTTGAATTTGATTCGGTTTATAGAAAGCAAAGTACCTATCCAGCATTTTGGCGAAAACATTCATGGCAATCTTTTCGAGGCATTAATTGGCGCTATTTTTTTAGATCAAGGTTATACTTATTGTGAAAAATTTATTCAAAAAAGCGTAATCATTCCCTATGTGGATATTGCAAAACTGGAAGGTAAAGTCATCAGTTACAAATCTTTAGTGATTGAATGGTGCCAAAAAGAAAAGAAATTATTTCATTATGATGTTTTTGAGGACAACGGTATCGATGGAGAACGTCTCTTTGGCGTAAAACTAAGTATTGATGGTAAAATCATTGCAAAATCAAGAGCAGCTTCAAAAAAGAAAGCCGAAGAAATAGCCTCAAAACGTGCGTATTTTGCTTTTCAGGAAAAGATGGATAAAAAATGATTTTTTTTTAAATTCAGCTCAAATTATAAATTATTAGAGGTTTTTAAAAAAATATTGATGTTAAAAATTTATTATCAATACTTAATACAATTGGGCAATTTTGTAATTTTATATCAGGTTAATTTTATAACTGCCCACAACAATGAAGCAAGGATAAAGACCTTGTCACTTTTTTTATAGTTATTTTGTTTTTGATTGTTGTTAATTGTCATTGTTGTGGGTTTTTATAAATATTTACACTTCAAAAAACTAAACAGTTATTTCTTAACCTTGAATGCTAAATAATCATTAACATCTTTTTTTGCTGAATTTACTTGTCTAGAAAAGAGTATATTTACATCTTATTTATAGAAGGAAATGGCTGTTTATAAGTTATCAATAGAAGATTTTGAAGAGGTGGACTATCATCTTATCGCTATTCATACCTCATTGGAAGATTATAGGCTTGCTTATTTCTTGAATCAAAAATTACCCATTTTACTTAGTAAAAGTGAAGCCGAGATTCAAATTACCATTAAGGAAGGGGAAACCCATTTTTCTAGATTTGTTTATGAAGATATAATACAAAATTGTTATTGGAATTTAATCCAGAACAAAGAAGAAGTTACCGTCTTAAAAAAAGACAATCAGCAAAATTTATTTGCCAATACCGCTCTTGAAGTTGCAACAAAGGTATATTTACTTCCCGAATTCAAAAAAGTGGATTATTTTCTAAAAATTGAAAATTCAGATATAGAAATAAATGACATAATTACTACATTACAATCCATAGATACCATATCAACTATATACACTGTGGATAATAAAAACATAAAATCAAAAAACAATTTAATTTTTTAATAACAAATGCCCACAAACAAAAAAACAAAAATTGTAGCTACACTAGGACCTGCCTGCAGCACTAGGGAAATCATAAAAGAAATGATAGATGCTGGAGTAAATGTATTCCGAATCAATTTCTCACACGCGGATTATAGTGATGTGAAAGAAAAAATTGAAATTATCAGAAGCCTTAACGATGAATTTGGATATACCACTGCAATTCTTGGGGATTTACAAGGCCCAAAATTAAGGGTAGGCGTGATGAAAGAAGATGTAGTAGTTCATGCAGGTGATATTATCACTTTTACTACTGCGGAAGATCTTTTAGGCACTGCTGAAAAAGTATATATGAATTATGCTGCTTTTCCGGGCGACGTAAATCCTGGGGAGCGTATTTTATTAGACGATGGAAAGCTTATTTTTGAAGTTGTAGGCACCAATAAAACAACCGAAGTAATTGCTAAGGTCATTCAAGGAGGTGCTTTGAAATCCAAAAAAGGGGTCAATCTACCTAATACAAAAGTTTCTTTGCCAGCATTGACTACTAAAGATATTAAAGACGCACTATTTGCCATTGAAAATAATGTAGACTGGATTGCATTGTCATTTGTAAGAACGCCAGAAGATTTAGAGGAATTGCAAGATTTAATTGCAAAAAATTCTGATCATAAAATACCCATTATTGCTAAAATAGAAAAACCGGAAGCAATTGAAAATATTGACAGGATTATTGCTTTTTGCGACGGATTAATGGTAGCACGTGGTGATCTTGGTGTAGAAATACCGGCTCATGAAGTTCCTTTAATTCAAAAGAAATTAGTTCACCGTGCAAAAACGGCAAGGATTCCGGTAATAATCGCTACCCAGATGATGGAAACGATGATTACAAGTTTGACCCCTACACGTGCAGAAGTAAATGATGTTGCCAATTCTGTTATGGATGGTGCGGATGCCGTAATGCTTTCTGGAGAAACATCTGTGGGTAATTATCCTGTCCAGGTAATTGAAAAAATGACACAAATCATTGTTGCTGTTGAAGATTCCCCATTAATTCAAGTTCCGCAAAATACGCCTCAAATAAAAACAAAAAGATTCATTACAAAAACTGTTTGTCAGCACGCAGCTCAAATGGCGAATGTTATTAAAGCAAAAGCCATTTGTACTTTAACCAATAGTGGCTATACTGCTTTTCAAATATCGGCTTGGCGTCCTCAGGCGCATATTTTAGTCTTTACTTCCAATAAAAGAATCCTTACTCAATTAAACTTGCTATGGGGTGTTAATTCGTATTATTATGATAAATTCGTTAGTACTGATGAAACAATTGCTGATGTAAATCAAATTGCACAGGATAAAGGCTATGTTACTAAAGGTGAAATCTTAATCAATTTAGCTGCAATGCCAATCACTGATAAAGGTATGGTCAATACTTTAAGGATTTCGGAAATTGAATAATTAATATAGTTTTATTGCTAAAAAAGTTTACTTTTAATAAAATTTAAATCTCAACTAATGGAAAATCAAAACATTTTAGTTTCTAGTGCTTCTGATATTGAAAAAGCATCATTTTACAGAAAAACATACCAACATGTAGCGTTTGCTATTTTAGCTTTCATACTGGTTGAAACACTTTTAATTCAAACCGTTCCAACGGATACTATAGCATGGATGTTGAGTGGTCGTTTCATTTGGTTATTTATTATTGGCCTATTTTGGTTAGGCACAACTTTATCGAATAATTTGGCTTTTCATCCTTCAAAAGATCAACAATATTTAGGCTTGGGTTTATATGTAATTTTAGAGGCTATTATCTTTTTACCTATGATTTATATCGCATCTGTCTATTCTGGCGGAGGCGACATGATTATGCAGGCAGCTGTTATAACATTGTTCATGTTTTCGGGGTTAACCGCTGTGGTTTTCTTTACTAAAACAGATTTTTCTTTTTTGAGAACAGTAATTATCGTTGGTGGTTTTGTTGCATTGGGAACTATTGTTGTTGGAGCAATTTTTGGTTTTAATCTTGGACTTTGGTTTTCAGTCGGGATGGTGGTTTTAGCATCTGCAAGTATTCTTTATCAAACAGATAAAATAAAAAATGAATATGGTACCGAGCAATATGTTGGGGCAGCATTACAATTATTCTCTTCAGTTATGCTTTTATTCTGGTATATTTTGAGAATTCTGATGAGCAGAAAAAGCTAATTTTTTTTATAAAACCAAACCAGCTTTCGAGCTGGTTTTTTTATGGCTAAAAATCAAATTTTAACTGTACGACAATCGTTTTTTTTATCTCAGTATTTAAATTACTTAATGATATCCCAAGTAATCTAACCGAGTCCTTCATTCTTTCCTGATATAGCAATTCTTTTACAGTTTCAAACAATAAGGATTTATCGGCAATAAAATATGGTAGGGTTTTGCTTCTAGTCTGTTGTGTAAAATCGCTGTATTTTATTTTTAAAGTAACCGTTTTTCCTGCAATGTTGTGCTTTTTCAATCTTCGTTCCAATTCCTCAGCAATTATTTCCAAGCGTTCTTGCATATAAATTTCTGAAGACAAGTTTTCGTCAAAAGTATGTTCTGCTGCAACTGATTTTGTAATTCTGTCCGATTTAACTTCGCTATTGTGAATACCCCGAACCACGTTGAAATAAAAAGCCCCTGATTTTCCGAAATTTTTTTCTAAGAAATCCAAAGGTTTGCTTTTTAAATCCTGACCCGTAAAAATTCCCAATTTGTACATTTTTTCAGTTGTAACCTTGCCTACTCCATAAAATTTCCGAATAGGCAATGCTTCCAAAAAACCTAAAACCTCATCAGGATTTACTGTTTTTTGTCCGTTTGGTTTATTTACATCACTCGCTACTTTAGCAATAAACTTGTTAATGGATATTCCTGCCGAAGCAGTTAAACCAACTTCATTTAAAATTCGCAATCTAATTTCCTGAGCAATTAAAGAAGCGCTGGGATTTCCTTTTTTATTTATAGTTACATCCAGATAGGCTTCGTCTAATGAAAGAGGCTCAACTAAATCAGTATATTCATAAAATATTTTCCGGATTTTAAGTGAGATTTCTTTGTAGCGGTCAAATCTGGGTTTAACAAAAATCAATTCTGGGCAATATTTTTTAGCCAAAGCCCCACTCAAAGCTGACCGAACCCCGAATTTTCTAGCTTCATAACTCGCTGCCGAAACCACACCTCTAATTTCATTTCCCCCAACTGCCAAAGGCTTACCCCTTAAAGCAGGGTTGTCCATTTGCTCAACAGATGCATAAAACGCATCCATGTCAACGTGTATGATTTTTCTATTTGAAATAGTTTCGGACATACTACAAATTTATAATATCTTTATATTCAAATTCATCCTAATGATAGAAATAGAAAGAAAATTTTTAGTCACTTCCAAAGCATTTAAAGACGAGGCTTTTGCCAAAACCAAAATTGCTCAAGGTTATCTTAGTTCCCATCCAGAAAGAACTGTTAGAATACGAATAAAAGGGGAGAAAGGATTTATTACTATTAAAGGAAAAGGAAATGAAACCGGAATGTCCCGATTTGAATGGGAGAAAGAAATCCCTTTAAATGAGGCGCAACAATTATTATTACTATGTGAAGAAGGCGTAATTGATAAAATTCGTTTTGAAGTAAGAACAAAAACCCATATTTTTGAAATAGACGAATTTTATGGTGAAAACCATGGCTTATTAATGGCTGAAATAGAACTTAACTCTGAAACTGAAATTTTCGAAAAACCTATTTGGCTTGGTAAGGAAGTAACAAATGACGAACGCTTTTATAACGCGTATTTAAGTCAAAACCCATATAAAAACTGGAAAAAATAATTATTGAATCTCTTTGACTTCTTCTATTGTAACCAGGACAAAACCACTGTTTTTATTCGCCACTATCTCCATAAAGGCACGACGGGTAAGATCAATTTCCCTTCCCCTAGTAAACGGTCCCCTATCTATCACCTCAACGATTACAAACTTTCCGTTTGCTTCATTGGTGACTTTTAATTTTGTTCCAAAAGGGAATTTCCTATGTGCTGCAGTATATTTGTTATTATTAAAACGAATGCCGCTGGTTGTTCTTTTGCCGTTGAATTTATTATGATAATAAGAAGCATGGGCTTTCTTTTTATATAACTTAAAGGTACAATTTTCGTAAGTTTTTACACTATCAATTGCCGTGACATCAGTTTTTATAGAATCTTTTACTTTTTCTGTTTGTTGTGCACTTGTAGTATAGTTTGCAAAAAACAAAAGTGCAAAAAACAATGAGAATATCCTAAATGAATGTTTTGACATAGCTTTATTTTTACATTGTAATTCAGTTTAACAATTACCGTACCCAAATAATAAATCAGGAATATACTAGAACCATAGTTTCCATGGAATCCTAGCTAATATTAAAAGTAAACCCAATCCATAAAAAATAGTAAAGGTTTTGAATTTAGATTCGCTCGTCAATAATTTTTTGTGTTTGGACCATCCCATTGTAATTAATGTTATGGCAATTAAATTAACTAAAGGATGTTCTAGGGAAGTTAATCTTAATGTTGCATCTTTCATTTGTCCTAAAACGGCTAAACCTAATGGGGACAAAAAGTATAAAATTAACCCTATCGTAAGTTGTATATGAGTAAATATTAAAGCAAACAATGCTGTTTTTCTGTCTTTCTCAGTAAATTCCTTTTTACTGCTTAACCCTATTACAGCATTTATAACTGCAAAAACCAGAATTAATAATACCAAATAAGCGAAACCAGAATGAAGTTTTTGAACAATATCATACATACAAATAAGATTTAATTTTAACAAATATAGAAAAAAAATAGAAACTAAAATTTTTAGTTTCTATAGTGTTGTAAATCCAAAATGTTTTGGGTTTATCTGTTTTTTAAAAAATGTTCCAAAAGGGAAACGGTAGAATTATCGTGGTTCCGAATAGTATTGGTTTCTATTTCCTTTAAAATTGAATTTGCCAATTCTTTTCCTAATTCTACGCCCCATTGATCATAGCTATAAATATTCCAAATAATCCCTTGTACGAATATTTTATGCTCATATAAGGCAATCAAGGCTCCTAAAGATTCTGGAGTAAGTTTTTCGATTAAAATGGAATTAGTAGGTTTATTTCCTTCAAAGGTTTTAAAAGGGAAAAGAACATTTGCCGTTTCTTCTAATACTCCTTTTTTTAACAATTCCTTTTTTGCCTTTTTGGAAGTTTTACCATTTAATAAAGCTTCTGTCTGTGCAAAAAAACCTGCCATCAATTTGTTGTGATGGTCTTCATTGCCGTGAAGGGGTTTTATAAAGCCAATGAAATCCGTCGGAATTAATTTTGTGCCTTGATGCACTAATTGAAAGAAAGCATGTTGCGAATTACTTCCCGGTTGACCCCAAATAATGGTCCCTGTTTGATAATTTACTGCTTTTCCGTCCCTACCTGTGCTTTTCCCATTACTTTCCATTATTCCTTGCTGTAAATAAGGCACGAATTTTTCTAAATATTGTGTATATGGAATAACAGCTTCTGTTTCAGCACCAAAGAAATTATTGTACCAAACGCTTAATAATGCTAAAATTACTGGGATGTTTTTATCAAAATCGGCGGTCTGGAAATGATTGTCCATTTCATGTGCCCCTTTCAATAACTTTTCAAAGTTCTCATTCCCAAGGGATAAACTAACAGATAGTCCAACGGCACTCCAAATTGAAAAACGTCCTCCAACCCAATCCCACATTGGAAAAATATTGTCTTTGATAATTCCGAATTGGATCGCTTGAGGAATATTTGAAGAAACGGCAATAAAATGTTTGGCAACATCAACTTGCTGAGCTGATTTTAAAAACCAATTTCTTATTGTTTCTGCATTTGTCAATGTTTCCTGGGTTGTAAAAGTTTTTGAAACAATAATAAACAAAGTAGTTTCTGGATTTATTTTTTTGAGGATTTCATTTACATGATCCCCATCAATATTTGAAACAAAATGTAAATTCAAATGATTTTTATAATACTGCAATCCTTCAACTACCATTGCTGGACCAAGATCAGAGCCACCTATACCAATATTGACTACATCGGTAAAGTTTTTATTGGTAAAGCCTTTTTTTCCGCCATTTATGATTTCATTGGTAAACTTGTTTATCTTTTCCCTTACTGCAATAATATCTGGGACTATATTATTTCCGTTTACTTTTATATTTGATTTTTCAGAAGTTCTTAATGCCGTATGAAGCACGGCTCTATTTTCGGTTTCATTAATGCATTCTCCATTAAAATAGCTTGAAATTGCAGTTTTTAATTGACATTCGTCAGCAACTTCAAATAGCAGGTTCATTGTCTCGGAATTAATGATATTTTTAGAATAATCAATAAAAAAATCTTTCCATTCAATGCTGAATTTACCTACTCTTGAATTGTCCTTTTCGAACATTTCATTCATAGTAACAGTATTCATTTCTGAATAATGGCATTGGAGTTTTTTCCAAGATGGATTTTCCGTAGGATTGGTATTTTGTAATGCCATTTATTTTTTAAATTTCAATTGAGCTACACTATCTAATTCTCTTTTTAATGGAGCTATTTTTTCTAAATAAGCAGGCAATGATTTTTTACTCATTGGCTCTGAATTTGGCAGTTTAAGTCTTAGAGCATCTACCTGAACCCCATTTTTCCAGAAGCGATAACAAACATGTGGCCCCGTAGCAAGTCCTGTACTTCCTACTTTACCTATGGTTTGACCCTGACTTACCCGTTGTCCCCTTCTTACTAAAATTTTAGACATATGGAGGTATTGTGTTGAGTATGTCCTGTTGTGTTTGACTTTAACGAAGTTTCCATTACCTGCTGTAAACCCTGTTTGTTCTACTATTCCTGCAGCAGTTGACATAATAGGGGTTCCTTTTGCAGCTGCATAGTCTGTTCCTTTATGTGCTTTCCAAATGCGCTGTACGGGATGAAATCGGTTTTTAGAAAATCGTGAAGTGATATTGATAAATTTGATTGGTGCTTTTAAAAAGAAATTTTTAAGTGCTTTTCCATCTTGGTCATAATAACCTATTTTATGAGAATTTTCGCCTTTTCCATAAGGGAAGGCATATATCATTTTTCCTTTGTATTCAAAAAAAGCAGCTTCAAGACTATCAATACCATCATAGATGGAATCGTTGATGTATCTTTCGGTAAAAATAACACCAAATTTATCGCCTTTTTGAAGCTTAAAAAAATCTATTGACCAAGCATATACTGTAGCAATTTTATTGGCCAAAGTCCCTGAAACTTTTTGTTGCTCTAACGATCCTGAAAGAGAGCCATCTAATTGACCTACAATCACTCTCCTTTTTATGGTCATTGGTTTAACCACTTTATGGACTTTAATCGAATCCCTAAAATCGATTACATAATAACTTAATCTGTCAGGCTGATAGATAAATACCTGTAGTTTTTTAGATTTATCTTTGGAACGTAACATTGTATAAGCTTTACCTTTCCTAACAATCCTTACATCAAAGGTGTCTTTTACTTTTTCTACTATATCATATACTCTTCTTCCTTGTAAATTTTCCTTTTCTATAATGCTTCCAAAAGTATCTCCGTTGATTATAGTATCGTTTACTACGTCGAAATTATTGAGCGTAAATCCAAACTCTACTAATATAGGTTCTGGTTTTACGCCAATTGTTTCTTTTCCTTTTTCTGATTTATTACAGGATTGTAAGCAAAGAAAGAGTACTAATAGTATTGATATTTTTTTCAAACTTTTGGTTTTTCTATTAAACTATTTTTTGCTTTGACTGTTCGTCCCCATTGTTATTGGTTATAGAGTCTTCTCCCCAATTTTTTAATTCTTCTTCGCTCCATAATTCTGGAAAGAAAATTCTTCTTTGGTATTTTGGATGCATGTATTTTTTCCAATCACTTCCTCCAGTAGCTTCAGCTATTCCGTGTCCACTTTCAATATATTTTTTTGCTGCATTTAAATGTCCCATGACCCATTTAACATTCACTGTATAATCGTAATGACGCATTGCATTGATTAAGTTTATGTTTTTTTGTTCAAATTCTGGCAACTGTTTGAATTTTTGCCAGATATTAGTGGTATTGTATTCTTCCATGTTTCGAAGAAAAACAGCTTTATACTTTCTTTCAAATTCACTTAACAGATATGATTTTTTACCTGTTTTATAATCTTTACCGGCAGCTTGCCAATACAAATGTTCAAAAGCATGGTCATAAGGCGTATTTCTGTCAATTGTTGCCCTAAAACGATAATCTATTAAATTGATTAGGTCTGTTGAAGCAAATTCGATTATTCTGTATTGCGCACTTTGAAAACCGCTTGCAGGAGTTAAGGTATTTCTGAATTTCATGTATTGCTCTACTTCCATTCCATCTCCCATTATATCAAAAGAAGTAGTCAGCATGTCAAAATATCGGCTGATGCGCATTACTCTTTCTGTAAAAAAAGCGGTTTGGTTTGATTGTGAACCTTCAATTTCTGGATTTGGTTTTTCAGAATTACAAATTTGGTTTACTTCCCATAAAATCATTTTGAACAGCAACTCATTTACCTGATGATACATAATAAAAACCATTTCGTCTGGAAGTGTGGTTCTTTGTATCTGCAAATTCAGTAGCGCATCTGTTTGTATATAATCCCAATAAGTAATTGGTTTTGACCACAATAATCCTTCTAAATGCGTTTCGGTTTTTTGATCAATAGCTTTAAATTTTTGCTCTAACTGAACTAAGATATCTTCAGAAACATTATTGTCGTTCATTATGATTTAATTTGTTCTTGCTTGTTGTGTTTTATTTAAAAGGATATTTCAATCCTCTGTATCCATCTATATCTGCTTTTATTGAACCTACTGCTAATTCTGCTTTAATTCTTACCGGTAATTTATTCCCGTCATCAGTAATCCAGACTGTTAAACTTTCCTCTTCCTTGAATACGCGTCCAGATTGAACCAATGGTCTAAATATCATTGTTCTTACGGTTCCAAATTTAGTTTTTATATTTTCCCTACCAATGAATTTTAACTTAAACTTGGTGGTTTCATCGTCAAAGAACATATCTATTGCAATTGCTTCACCTACTTTTAATTTATCAACATTAGGATGGTTTCGCAAATAGTAAAAAGTAGAAATTATATCCTGCGTGTTATTTGGAATAACAAAAGTTTTTTCGGTTTTGTTTTTATAATCCTTAACTAATATTTTATCTGCATTTTGATTAAAAAAACCTTCTTGGTTTTTTTTATAACCTCCTTCATCTATTTTTCTTACAAATTGATAAGGATTTCCAGTTGCTTTATCAAAATAGCTTTCATATAAGTCATCTACTTTAAAAAAAACACGTGACATTCCGGTTGTATATCCTTTCCCGATTACATGGAAAACATTTTTGTTATTTTTAACAGCGTCTTTTACTTCTAAAGTGGCGTATCCTGCATTAATAACTCCATAATGAATTCTAAATTTGAACCATTCCCCAGCTCCAAAGGCATCTTCCTTTTGAGTATCAAAGCTTACAGTTGCAATAAATAATAAGAATATTATAATCTTTTTCATATCTAAATAATTTTATAAATAATCGTAATTGCAATTTGTGTTCCAAAAGTATAAAAACAAAAAAACCTAGTCAAATTAATGACTAGGTTTTTATGCTATTAACCAACCAAAAAACTATAAATTATGAAAATTTATATAAAATCGCAGGAAACCACTCCTACTTTTTTGCGAGTGCAAAGGTATTTATTTATTTAAATAATACACAAACAAATTTTAACTTTAACGTTTTTTTCACAACAATAGGGCTGATTTTAATACATAAATTGCTGAATAGTCAATAATATTAATTTTTTATAGTGTTCCTCTTAATTCTTGTTCTCTTTCTATGGATTCAAACAGTGCTTTAAAATTCCCTGCGCCAAATCCTTTTGCGCCCATTCTTTGAATGATTTCGAAGAATAATGTAGGCCTATCCTGAACTGGTTTTGTGAAAATTTGAAGCAAATAACCGTCTTCATCAGCATCAACCATAATGGCTAATTTTTCAATTTCATTTATATCTTCTTTCATCATACCCATGTGAACTCCTAATCTTTCTGGAATTGCTTCATAATAAGTATGTGGAGGTGCAGATAAAAAGTCAACTCCTCTGGCTTTTAATTCACTTACTGTTTTTATAATATCATCAGTAGCAATAGCGATATGCTGAATGCCAGGACCACCGTAAAAATCTAAATATTCTTCGATTTGGGATTTTTTCTTTCCTTCTGCCGGTTCATTGATTGGGAATTTAATCCTTCCGTTACCATTTGACATTACTTTACTCATCAAAGCAGAATATTCGGTATTGATTTGCTTGTCGTCAAAAGAAAGGAAATTCACAAATCCCATTACTTCTTCATAAAATTTAACCCAGGTGTTCATTTCATTCCATCCTACGTTCCCAACCATGTGGTCAATGTATTTCAATCCAGTTGGAGTTGGGTTATAATCCGATTTCCATTCTTTATAACCTGGAAGGAAAACCCCATTATAATTTTTACGTTCCACAAAAACGTGTACCGTTTCTCCATACGTATAAATCCCAGAACGCACTACTTCACCAAATTCATCTTTCTCTACTGTTGGTTCCATAAACGAACGCGCACCGCGTTTCATGGTTTCATTGTATGCAGATGTAGCATCTTCCACCCAAAGAGCGGCAACTTTAACTCCGTCTCCATGTTTTTTTAAATGGTCGTGTAATGGAGAGTCCTGCGTTAACGGGGTTGTTAATACAATTCGGATTTTATCTTGTTTTAATACATAGGAAGTTCGGTCTTTAACTCCAGTTTCTAATCCTGCATAGGCCAATGATTGGTATCCGAATGCTGTTTTGTAATAATGCGCTGATTGTTTTGCGTTCCCTACATAGAACTCTACATAATCTGTTCCTAAAAGCGGAAGGAAATCCTGTGCTCCTTCAAATATTTTTTCTAAACCGTATTCTACTGATTTTACTTCTTTTGACATTTCTTTATTTTTTTTGATTCGGCATCAAGGTTCTGAATGACCGAAATTATTGTTATTTAATTTATTTTCTAGCCCTGATGGCAGCGGCATCCTTTTTATCCCGTTTCCTTAAAGGGATAAAAAGATAGAGCGAACAGCAGGAAGAAGTTTCTTAAAACTGCACGCAGTTAATTACTCTACCCAGGACTTGTAATATTGTCCATCGTCGATTCCCATAGCTTCTTCAGTAACCATTAAAGGGCGAAAAGTATCTACCATTACTGCAAGTTCATGGGTTTCTTTGTGTCCAATACTTCTTTCCATAGCTCCAGGAGCTGGTCCATGCGGAATTCCTTTTGGGTGTAAGGTAATGTGTCCTACTTCAATATTGTTTCTTGACATAAAATCGCCATCAACATAATATAAAACCTCATCACTGTCAATATTACTATGATTATAAGGTGCTGGAATCGCTTTTGGATGATAGTCATATAATCTTGGACAGAACGAACAAACTACGAATGTTGCTGTTTCAAAGGTTTGATGAACTGGAGGCGGCTGATGAACCCTTCCCGTTATTGGTTCGAAATTATGAATACTGAATCCATAAGGAAAATTGTATCCGTCCCAACCCACAACATCAAAAGGGTGCGTAGCATAAACCACTTCATGCAACATGCCTTCTTTTTTTATTTTGATAAGGAAATCCCCTTTTTCATCGTGGGTTTCCAATTCTGAAGGCAATTTGAAGTCGCGTTCGCAAAAAGGGGCGTGCTCTAAATGCTGGCCTGATTCGTTTTTATATCTTTTTGGGGTATAAAAAGGGGAAAAAGACTCAACATAAAACAATCGGTTTTCTTCGGTTTGAAAATCAATTTGATAAATTATTCCGCGTGGAATGATAAGGTAATCTCCATATTCAAATGGAATATTGCCCATCATTGTGCGAAGCTTTCCTTTTCCTTTATGGATAAAAATCAATTCATCCGCATCGGCATTTTTATAGAAATAATCGCGTAATGATTTTTTTGGAGCTGCTAAACCGATTATACAGTCTTTATTGAGAAGCATTGCTTTTCTACTTTCCAGAAAATCGTTTTCCGGGTTTAATTCAAATCCTTTTAACAGTAGCGATTTAATATTTTTTCCGATAGCAATTTTTGGTTCTACAGATTCAGATTTAAGAATCTCTTTAACCTGGGTTGGACGATGAACATGATATAGAAGTGAAGAATGTCCATGAAATCCTTCTGTTCCAAATAATTGCTCATAATACAGACCTCCGTTTGGTTTTTCAAACTGAGTATGTCTCTTTTGAGGGAAAGTGCCTAGTTTATGATATAATGGCATTTGTTTTTTGTTTAAAGTTTAAAAAATAAGTTGTTTACAAACTTTGAAATTAACAATAACAAAACCAACTCATTCAGGATTTCTCTTGATGAGGAATTTAAGATGTGCCAGTAAATTTTTCCAGCTAGTTTTCATAATAACAAATATCGGAAAAAATTCAAAAAAAAAGCCACTTTTCAGTGGCTTAAATTTATTCTTGGTTTTCTTTGCCTAATTTGGCATTTCGCTTACCATAAAGAAAATAGACTACAATTCCGATTAACAACCATCCTAAAGACAATAATTGTGCGTCTTTGCTAAGGTTAATCATTAGGAACGTATTAATACAGATACCACATATTGCAATTACTGGAAGTGCAGGCACCCTAAATGTTCTTTCTATATTTGGTTGTTTAACCCTAAGAATCCAAACTGCAACACATACCATAGTAAAGGCAAATAAAGTACCGAAACTTGTCATGTCTGCTAATTTATTAATTGGTGTGAATGCTGCAACTGTAGCAATAATAGCACCTAAGATCATTAAATTAGTTTTTGGTGTTCCAGAAATTGGATTCACTCTTGAAAATACTTGTGGAATTAAACCGTCTTTAGACATTCCTAAGAAAATTCTTGATTGTCCCATAATCATTACCATTAATACCGAAATTAAACCTACGGTTGCAGCAATGGTAATAATATATCCTGCCCAAGCTTGTCCAGCTATATCAAATGCATAAGCTACTGGCGCTTTAATAGCATCTGGGTATTTTCCTAGTGGGTTAAAATCCTGATAGTTCATCATTCCTGTTAACACTAATGAAACCAAGATATATAATGTTGTACAGATTAATAAAGAGGCAATAATTGCAAACGGCACATCTTTCTTTGGGTTTTTAGCTTCTCCAGCCTGTGTAGAAACAGCATCGAAACCTACATACGCAAAGAAAATAGCCGCGGCACCAGAAATAATTCCTGAAATACCATATGCATTATGGGTAGTTTCCTTTTCAACGATTTGAGTAGCTTCAGGAATAAATGGAGTCCAATTTTCTACATTGATAAAGAATGCGCCAGCGATGATTACAAATATAATTGCCGAAACTTTAAGTAACACAATCATATTATTTGCTTTAGCAGCACTTTGAGTCCCTTTTATTAATATTGAGATAACAAACAATACAATTAAAAAAGCAGGTAGATTCATTGAAAAACCTTCTCCTGTATAACTAGCAGGATCTGAAGTAAGCCATTCCGGCAGTTTGACCCCAAACATCTTTAATAACTTATTAAAATACCCGGACCAGGAGACCGCGACGGTCATGGATCCCATTGCGTATTCTAATATTAATCCCCAACCAATAATCCATGCGAATATTTCACCAATGGTTCCATACGCATACGCATAAGCTGAACCTTCTACTGGTAATATTGATGCAAATTCTGAATAACAAAGTGCTGCAAAAACACATGCAATACCAGCTATAATAAAGGATATTGCTAATGCTGGACCAGCGTGATAGTATGCTCCGGTTCCTGTTAGAACGAAGATACCTCCTCCAATAATAGCACCAACTCCAATCGCAGTAAGGCTCCATTTTCCAAGAACCTTCTTCAATTCACTTTTTTTCATATCTGCTTCAAAAGCTGATACAGGTTTAACTCTCCAAATTGACATATGATACTAGTTTATTAAATTTTGTGGAGCCAAATATATTGTTTTTTTATTTAAATATAACAAAGTTTTAACTAAAGAATATTTTTTTATTAAAACCAGAATCCAACGTTAAACCATGTAAATCCTTTGTTTAATTCTGGAGACCAAGAATACTTGATTTCTATTGGCCCCACTCTGGTTTCCAAACCATATCCTATTGCATAACCTGTATAAGTTGGCTTAGAAATCCAATCTGAATTTTGAAAAAGATTATCTCGTATGTTCGCAAAATTAGCAGCCAGATTTAAATGATGCTTCCTGAATATTTCATAGTCTAATGTTGCTTCCATTTTCACATAACCATTTCCCGATATACTTAAAAAATCATACCCATAAAATGATTTAATATTATTTATTGGGCTAAAGCCATAGCCTCCCAATAAGAAATCAAAATAATGAATGTTGTTTTCCCCAATTGTAAATCCAGCTTCAGACTTTAATTTCAATGTGGTTGTATTAAAGAAGGTAGTCGCAAATTCAACATCTCCTTTTGCTATTGAAAAAGGATTGAATCGTGCAGTATAATCCGAAGAATACAAATAAGATTGGAAATCCCCTGAAAATACCCAGCCTTTTTTAGGAAAAAAATTATTGTCAAAAGAATCATACTTTAAATATCCAAAAGCGCTCAAATAGTTACTGTTTTCTATCAAGGGTTTTGTCTGTGAAAGTGTGGGTGATTTGATTTTTAAATATTTAAATTCTACACCGCCGCCAACTTGCAATTTTTGAACAAAAACAGTTTGCATATAGGCTTGATTGGTAAAATCTGCATAATTAACATTCAGTTCATTTACTCCAAACTGCAATAAAAGCGCTCCATTATTAAAATCGCTTTTAATTGTTTTATTAAAATTATTGAATTTAGACCTGATGCCATAACTCCAATAAAATCCATTGTCTACATAATAATCAAAATTATACCTCAAATTGTCCCCTACAATAAAATCCAAGGAGGTAACATCGTTTTTAAATAAAATCTTTTTCTGGGTAATGTTAACTAACAGTCCACTTTTGTATAGTTCATCATAATGGATTCCGAATTTAAGAAATGTCTTTACCTTATTTTCTTTTAATGTAATATTTAGTTCATCATTGTCATTGAGGCTTGGGTCTAAACTATAGGATATTTCACTAAAGTTTTGTGTAGCGCTTAAATTATCCATTCCTCTTTTGAGGTCTTTGTAACTTATTTTTTTGCCTGATTTAAATCCTAATTTCCCAATAACATAGGAACGGGTATAATTATCCAGGTTGTTTACGTTAATCTTTTCAACAAAAATACTATCGCTTAGAATTTGGTTTTTAGTTTTAACGTACATATTGGATTCATCCACCAATTTTTTTATTTTTTCATAAACTGCAAAAGTAGCTTCTTCCCCTTTTTTTATTATTTCTAAACCATCATCAAAAGAAATGACTCCAAAACCGTTTACTTCAGGTTTTATATAAATATCGGTCCCTTTAATTTTACTTTTCATTGCCTGTATCATCTGCAAATTCGAAATTTGAACTAAAATCCGAGACGCATCCTGAAGTCCGCCCCTTAATTTCAAATCATCCTGTACATCAACCCCAATAATAACATCTGCCCCTAAATCACGCATCGCTTCAATTGGATAGTTATTAGTCACTCCGCCGTCTATGAATAATCTTCCATCAATTTCTACAGGAGAAAACAAGGTTGGAAAAGCAGAACTGGCTAACATTGCCTGTGATAAAAAACCTTTATTGAGCAAAACTTCCTCACCCGTTTCTATATCTGTAGCAATGCAAAAAAAAGGAATTGGTAATTTATTGAAATCCCTAACGTGACGTACATTATGGGTTAATTTTGTCAATAAATTATAGTTGTACATCCCTTTTGACAATGCAGCAGGAATTCCTACCTTTAATTTTTGGAAAGGCAATGACAAAGCATACATTTCGTCATTTCTTTTTTCGTAGAAATTTTTAGAAGTTCTAGGTATAAAATCCTGTAGTAAGGCATCGAAATCAGTTTTTCTAAAAATCGAGTCTATTTGATGTGCCGTATATCCCGATGCATACAAACCTCCAATAACCGCTCCCATACTAGTCCCACCGATAAAACTTATTTTGACTCCGGCTTCCTCAAGAACTTTCAAAACACCTATATGGGCAAAACCTTTTGCTCCGCCACCGCTTAATACCAAACCTACTTTTATAGGTTTTTTTGGAATTGTATCCTGCGAAAAAGAGACTAAAGGTAAAAGACAAAAAAGAATTAATAATATCCAACAATAATTAGCAACGAATTTTTTTCGGGCTTTTTTTATTGGCTCTTGGCTCTTGGCTCTTGGCGTAAGCAGCATAGTTATTCTTTTTTGTAAAAGTCGGTAATTTTTTTGGCTTTTGAAAGCCCAACAACTGCAGAAATTTCATTTTCTGTTGCTGATTTTAATCTTTTTACAGATTTAAAATGTTTTATTAACGTAAGCATGGTTTTTTCACCTATCCCAGGAATAGTTTCTATGGATGTCTGAATAGCTGCTTTACTTCTTTTATCCCTGTGAAAGGTTATCCCAAACCGATGCGCCTCGTTACGCAGTTGCTGGATGACTTTTAGGGTTTCTGATTTTTTATCAAGATATAGCGGAACTGAATCCCCTGGATAAAATAGCTCTTCAAGTCTTTTTGCAATACCAATGATGGCAATTTTTCCCCTTAATTCTAATTTATCGATACTTTTTAATGCAGATGACAATTGTCCTTTTCCTCCGTCAATTATAATTAGTTGAGGCAATGGTTCGTTTTCTTCCAATAATCGTTTGTACCTTCTGAAGACTACCTCTTCCATCGAAGCAAAATCGTTTGGTCCTTCAACGGTTTTTATATTAAAATGGCGGTAGTCTTTTTTACTGGGTTTCCCGTCTTTAAAAACTACACAAGCTGCAACCGGATTAGATCCTTGAATATTCGAGTTGTCGAAACATTCAATATGCCTTGGCTCAACAGGCAATCGCAAATCTTTTTGCATTTGTGACATAATCCTATTGGTGTGCCTATCGGGATCAACAATTTGTAATTGCTTTAATTGTTCGATTCGATAGAATTTTGCATTTCGAACTGATAAATCCAGTATTTGTTTTTTATCGCCAAGCTGTGGAACCGTGATTTTAATAGTTGAGCCTAAATCTACCTCAAACGGAACTACAATTTCTTTGCTTGATAATTGAAAGCGCTCCCGAAGTTCAACAATCGCTAGTTCTAAAAGTTCTTTATCCGTTTCATCCAATTTCTTTTTAATTTCCATCGTATGGGACCTAATAATTGATCCATAAGAAATTTGCAGGAAATTGACATACGCAGCGCTTTCATCCGAAACAATTGAAAAAACATCTATATTCGAAATTTTTGGGTTAACAACGGTAGATCGGGATTGGTAATTTTCTAGAATAGCTATTTTTTCTTTTATTTTTTGAGCTTCTTCAAAATGCATTTCTGCTGCCAAATTTGTCATTAGATTTTTAAACCCTTTCATGCTTTCTTTGAAATTTCCTTTAAGAATTTCCCGTATAGCATTTATTTTGCTGTGATATTCCTCTATACTTTCATGTCCTTCGCAACCTCCCTTGCAGTTTCCTATATGATATTCCAGACATACCCGAAACTTTCCCATTTCAATATTGTTTTTTGACAAATCATAGCTACAGTTACGCAATGGATACAGTTCTTTTATTAAATCCAAAATGGTATGGACTGTTTTAAAACTTGTATAAGGCCCAAAATATTCAGAACCGTCTTTAACAACTAATCTAGTAGGGAAAATTCTTGGGAAAGGTTCTTTTTTTATGCAAATCCAAGGATAGGTTTTATCATCGCGCAACAATACATTATATCGTGGTTGCAGGGTTTTTATTAAATTGTTTTCTAACAATAAGGCATCGGTTTCACTAGGAACGACAATATGTTTGATAGTAACAATCTTCTTTACCAGCACATTTGTCTTTGCCGTATCGTGCACTTTATTAAAGTAGGAAGCGACGCGTTTTTTGAGGTTTTTGGCTTTGCCAACATATAGGATTTTCCCTTCTTTGTCATAATACTGATACACCCCCGGATTATCAGGTAATGTTTGTATTTGAAGTTCGAGGGAAGGAAGACTCATTTTTATATGTAAATGTTGTGTTCAGATTGATTTCCAAATTTACGAATTCCAAAGTTTAAAAATAAAAAACAACTAATAACTTATCATTTATAACTCATAATTCAATATTTTTATCTTTTTAAGCTTGATTATGGATCTACAAAAAAACAAAAACATCACTATTTTAGGAGAAACCATTTTGCCCGGGGAAAGCACCACCATTCGAATGGAAATTGCTACGCTTCACACAATGACCAAACTAAAAATCCCAATAATAGTATCCCGCTCAAAAATACCTGGCCCAACAGTTTTATTGTCAGCTGGTTTACACGGTGATGAAATTAACGGAATTGAGATTGTGCGTCAGATCATTGTAAAAAAAATCAATATCCCAAAAACTGGAACTATTATTTGCATTCCGGTTATCAATGTTTTCGGTTTTGTAAATCAAACTCGGGAATTTCCTGATAAGCGTGATTTGAACCGCGTGTTTCCGGGAAGTAAAAATGGTTCACTTGCCAGTAGGTTTGCTTATTATCTATTAAAAGAAGTGATTCCTCATGTAGATTATGCCATAGATTTTCATGCAGGAGGCGCAAGACGTTTTAATGCCGCACAGATACGAATTGTCCCAGACAATCCTGAATTAAAAGCGCTTGCCAATGTTTTTCATGCTCCTTTCGGGTTATATTCTAAAAACATTTTGGGTACCTTCCGAAATTCCTGTCAAAAACTAGGAGTTAAAATGCTATTGTTCGAAGGAGGAAAATCTTTGGATATCGATTCAGAAATTACGCATCAAGGATTGGAAGGTGCAAAAAGGGTATTGAAACATTTTGGGATGTTAAACATCCAGAAAAAAACCAGTAATCCAGAAAAAAAAACGATTTATATAGAAAAATCAAGTTGGATTAGGGCAAAGTATTCCGGAATGTTTCATGGTTGTACAAAAATTGGCTCTTATATAGAAAAAGGGCAATTGCTAGCCACTATATCTGATCCCTATGGTAAATTTGAACACAAAGTAAAAGCACCTAATTCAGGCTATATTATCAATGTAAACGATGCTCCTATCGTATTTCAAGGAGATGCCATTTATCATATTTCAACAGTTTTAGAAAATGAATAAACAAGAATTAAGGCAAAAGTATAAAGCCAAAAGACAAGAATTGAGTCCGGAAAAGATTGACGAAATGAGTTTGGCTATAGCCAATAAATTACTCGACCTACCTATTTGGGATAAAACCTATTTCCATATTTTCCTTCCGATAATTGAACACAAAGAAGTTGACACCGAATTTATCCTACATCTATTATCCGGGAAAGACAAAGAAATCATTGTATCGAAAAGCGATTTTGCTTCCCGTAAAATGACTCATTATCTTTTAACCGACAATACTAGAATCAAGAAAAACAAATATAATATTCCGGAACCTGTTAATGGGATTGAAGTTCCCTCAAATAAAATCGAAGTAGTTTTTGTACCCTTATTGACATTTGACAAAAAAGGGCATCGAGTAGGTTATGGCAAAGGTTTTTATGATAAATTTTTAGCTGAATGTTCGCCTAGTGTGATTAAAATTGGCTTGTCTTTCTATGAAGCAGGACTTTCTATTGATGATGTTTATGACAATGACGTGACTTTGAATTATTGTGTAACGCCTAGTGAAATTTATAGTTTCTGATTTAAATCACTACCTTGGCAAATAACCAATACTTTTATTATGAAAATATATAGGCATACACGATTAATAGTTTCAATTTTTTTAGCAGTTTTTACGATTTCACTTTCTAACTGTTCCGTGCATGCGGGCAGCTCGACTATTTATAAAAAGCTTCCGCCTGGGCAAGCGAAGAAATTATCTGGAAAAAAAAGCGCTAGATCATATGCTCCAGGGCATAATAAATAAAAGAAAACCCCTTATTAATCAAAAATAAGGGGTTTGTTTTTTCTAGAATTGAAATAATCAATTGTTGTTATAAAACGCCTTTTTATTAAATACAATTAAAATTCCCACTCCAGTTGAAATAGCCATATCGGCAATATTAAAAATTGCGTTGAAAAAAGTAAATGGTTTTCCGCCCCAAACAGGCAACCAAGAAGGCAACGTACCGCTCCAAAAAGGGAAATACAACATATCAACTACTTTACCATAAAAAAGGGTTCCATAAGGTTTGTCAGAAAACAAAGTGGCTACATTATGATAGCTGTCATCGAAAATAACACCATAAAAAACCGAATCAATAATATTCCCAAAAGCACCAGCAAAAATTAAGGCAATAGCTACTATTAAATAATTAGAACTGTGTTTTTTTATTGCATCCCATAACCAGTAAGCGATTCCAGTTACTGCAAATAACCTAAAAACAGTCAATATTATTTTTCCATAGTCGCCCGGTATTTGAGTACCCCAAGCCATGCCTTCGTTTTCTATGAATAGGATTTTAAAAAAAGACAATACATTTACTTCTTCTCCTAAGACAAAATGGGTTTTGATATAGATTTTTGAAACCTGATCAATGAATAATATTATAAATATGAGTAAATAAGCTTTTTTTAAAGACATTGAAATAATTTTATGGAAGCAAAAATAGTATTATTTTTTAATTATAAACGCTCCAATTGGAGCGTTTATGGTTAAGGTTTTTATTTTCCGCAATTTTGGTCATAAAGCTCTCCTATCAAAGTATATCCTTTTTCTTTAAACTCTTTTTTTTCTAACAATTCAACCAATGTAGGACAATCCTCTTTAAGATATCGTCCTAAATACATTTTTAATAAAAGAAATTGTCCCGGAGCTAAAGAACCAACCTGTTGTTGTACTATTTTTTGAGGGTTATCAGAATTTGGTAATTTAAAGTAATAGCCTATAAAAGTGTCCGCAGATCCAATCTTCATGGCTCCAGTGTTGGTATGGAATTTATGCCCTTCTACTCCAGTTTTGTAAATTTTTAGTTTACCGTCATAAATGAGTTCTAACCAAATTTTAGACTTAGTAAGTCCTTTAAATTTTCCCATCATACTAATTTCATAGTATAACGAAGCCACGTATATTAGTGTTCTATTCTCCTCTTTTATATAAAATTCAATTTGATCAATTTTATTAATATCATATTTTACTGTTATTACATTTTCCGAAGGTTTATAAAATACTGTTTTATCGGTAACTGTTGGAATAAATACCAAACCTTTAAGGGTACTTCCATTCGTAAATTTAATTGTTCCTTCATAAAAATTAGCAAAGCTAAAAAATGGAACCAAAAGCAATAGTAAAAATATTTTTTTCATTTTTATAAGTATTAAAAAAAGGCTTCTTTGAAAGCCTTTTAGTTAATTTTATCTCTGCAAGTTTTTTGCTTCAATACTCATAGTTGCGTGAGGAACAATCATTAATCTTTCTTTACTGATTAATTTCCCTGTTACTTTACAAACGCCATAGGTTTTGCTTTCTACACGGAAAAGTGCATTTTTCAAATCACGAAGAAATTTCTCTTGACGAATAGCCAATTGTGAATTTGCTTCTTTAGACATGGTTTCACTTCCTTCTTCAAATGCTTTGAATGTTGGGGATGTATCATCTGTACCGTTATTCAAATCATTCATGTAAGCACTTTTTATCAAGTCAAGGTCTTCTTGTGCTTTTGCAATTTTTTTAAGAATCAGTTCTTTAAACTCGGCTAAATCAGCATCCGAGTATCTTGCTATTTCATCTATCATTTTGTTTTATTTTGTAATGGATATTATTGTTTTTATTTCGTCAAATTCTATTTCAATTCCTTCGTTTACAGTGTCTTCAAAAACCAGTTTTTCAGTTAAGGTTTCAGATTTGATATAATCTTCATTTGCTTTTACTGCTTTTTCTAATTCGGTGTTTTTTTGCAAATGTACTTTTATTTTATCCGTTACTTCAAATCCGGAATCTTTTCTTATATTCTGTATCCTGTTAACCAATTCTCTCGCAATTCCTTCTTCTTTTAATTCTGGGGTAATAGTGATATCCAATGCAACTGTAATTCCATTTGAATTGGCTACAAGCCACCCTTCTATATCTTGTGAAGAAATCTCAACATCTTCTAATGATAAATTTATACTATTTCCTCCAATAACAACATCTATGGTTCCTTCCTTGTCTAACTGATTAATTTGGGCAGAAGAAAAATTTTGTATCTCTTTAGCAATCAGCCCCATATCTTTTCCAAAGCGAGGCCCTAGTGCTTTAAAATTAGGTTTTATCTGTTTTATTAAAATTCCCGAAGCATCATCTAAAAGTACGATTTCCTTTACGTTAACTTCAGCTTTTATCAAGTCTGAAACGGCTTGTATTTGACTGCGCTGACTTTCTTCAAGTATTGGAATCATTACCTTTTGCAAAGGTTGGCGCACTTTTATCATTTCCTTTTTCCTTAGTGATAAAACAAGGGAAGAAATCGTTTGTGCCTTTTGCATTTTACTCTCTAACGATTTATCAACAAAGTTTTCAACCAAAACAGGGAATTTGGCCAAATGCACAGATTCATATTCTTCACTATTTGTAGCTGAAGTCAGATCCCTATATAATTTATCCATAAAGAAAGGAGCGATTGGCGCGCCTAATTTACTTATCGTCAATAAACAAGTATATAATGTTTGGTAAGCAGCAATTTTATCCTGAGCATATTCTCCTTTCCAAAATCTTCTTCTACATAAACGAACATACCAGTTACTTAAGTTTTCTTGGACAAATTCTGATATTGCACGGGCAGCTTTAGTAGGTTCATAATCCGCATAAGCATCATCAACCACTTTTATTAATGTATTTAATTCAGAAATAATCCATTGGTCGATTTCCGGTCTTTCGTTTAACGGAATTTCCGCTTCAACGTATTTAAAACCATCGATATTGGCATATAAACTAAAGAAAGAATAGGTGTTGTATAAAGTCCCGAAGAATTTACGGCGTACTTCAGCAATTCCTTCAATGTCAAATTTTAAGTTATCCCACGGGTTTGCATTCGAAATCATATACCAGCGTGTCGCATCGGGGCCATATTCTTCTAGAGTAGTAAATGGATCAACTGCATTTCCTAAACGCTTGGACATTTTTTGTCCGTTTTTATCCAAAACCAATCCGTTTGAAACTACATTTTTATAAGCAACTTTGTCAAAAACCAAAGTTCCGATAGCGTGCAAAGTATAAAACCAACCACGGGTTTGATCTACACCTTCAGCAATAAAATTGGCTGGAAAATCTTTATTTTCATCAATTTTATCTTTGTTTTCAAAAGGATAGTGCCATTGTGCATAAGGCATTGAACCCGAATCAAACCAAACGTCAATCAAATCGGCTTCACGTTTCATTGGTTTTCCGGAAGCAGAAACCAATGTAATTTCATCAATTACATTTTTATGCAAGTCGATTAAATCATAATTTGATTCGCTCATATTCCCAATTTCAAATCCTTTAAATGGATTCGTTTTTTGTAAACCTGAACCAATTGCTTTTTCGATTTCATTGTATAATTCTTCAACCGAACCAATCAGAATTTCTTCGGTTCCGTCTTCTGTTCTCCAGATTGGCAATGGAATTCCCCAATATCTTGAACGTGACAAATTCCAATCATTGGCGTTTTTCAACCAGTTGCCAAACCGTCCTTCTCCTGTTGCTTTTGGCTTCCAGTTGATGGTTTCGTTTAGGTCAAACATTCTATCACGAACTTCTGTAATTTTTATAAACCAAGAATCTAAAGGATAATATAAAATAGGCTTATCGGTTCTCCAACAATGTGGGTAACTGTGTACGTATTTCTCTACTTTAAACGCTTTGTTTTCTTCTTTTAATTGAATTGCAATTTCCACATCGGCAGAACGTTCCGGTGCTTCGCCATCATTATAATATTCGTTTTTTACATACTTTCCGGAATAATCCCCTAATCCTTTAATGAATTTCCCTTGTAAATCAACTAAAGGAACTGGATTTCCGTTTTCGTCCAAAACCAACATTGGCGGAACCTCTGGCGTAGCTTCCTTAGCTACTTTTGCATCATCTGCTCCAAAAGTTGGTGCGGTATGTACTATTCCCGTTCCATCTTCGGTAGTAACAAAATCTCCTGAAATTACCCTAAAGGCATTTTCTGGGTTTTGGTATGGCAAAGCCAAAGGCATTAATTGCTCGTAACGGATCCCAACTAAATCATTTCCTTTACATTCAGCTATGATTTGGTATGGAATATTTTTATTGCCTTCTTTGAAATTTTCAAAATCAGCGGCTTCTGTACTTGCAAAAAAACCTTTTCCAAATTGTTTTCCAACCAAGTTTTTAGCCAAAATTACATTTGTTGGACGAAAAGTATATTGATTGAAAGTTTTAACCAAAACATAATCGATTTTTGGGCCAACAGTCAATGCTGTATTTGAAGGCAAAGTCCAAGGAGTTGTTGTCCAAGCCAAAATGTGAATATCTCCAAACCCTTGAAGAAATTTAGGTAAAGTTTCGGTTAATGCTTTGAATTGTGCTACAACCGTAGTATCAGTAACATCTCTATAACTTCCTGGTTGATTTACTTCGTGAGAGGATAATCCAGTTCCGGCTTTTGGAGAATACGGCTGAATCGTGTAGCCTTTGTACATCAAATCCTTATTGTAGATTTGTTTTAAAATCCACCAAACCGATTCCATATATTTAGATTTGTAAGTCACATATGGATCTTCCATATCTACCCAATAACCCATTTTTTCGGTCAAATCATTCCATACGTCAGTGTAACGCATTACGGTTTTTTTGCAGGCTTCGTTATATTCTTCGATGGAAATTGTTTTCCCGATGTCTTCTTTGGTAATGCCAAGTTCCTTTTCTGTTCCTAATTCTACAGGCAAACCGTGAGTATCCCAACCAGCTTTACGCTTAACCTGAAAGCCTTTTTGGGTTTTATAACGGCAAAAAATATCTTTAATGGCACGTGCCATCACGTGGTGAATTCCAGGCAGTCCGTTTGCAGAAGGTGGCCCTTCAAAAAAAACGAATGGTTTATTACCTTCACGAGTGGTTACGCTCTTTTCGAATATGTTTTCCGACTTCCAAAAATCAAGTACTTCTGATGCTGTTTTTGGTAAGTCAAGTCCTTTATATTCAGTGAATTTTGTGCTCATTTTTTACTTTTCTAAAATCGTGGTGCGAAAGTAATAAAATTAAGTCGAAAGTCGAAAGTCGAAAGTCGAAAGTTTGGTTGTCAGGAGAAAACTTCCTTAAGAACATCTAAAGACTTGGGTTTTCTAAACCCATCCAAATGAATACTATAAAAATCCAATAAGATTTTGAGAATAATTTGGCGTTCAATTGCAGCAAAGATTTTTTGGTCAGAATCGAATTTCAAACTGATTAATTTTTTCAATAAATGCGTTTCGTGTTCAGACAGACAATTTGTTCCTTGAAATGGGGTAAAAACACCTTCATTGCTGTCAAAAAATTTAAATCCTATTTCTGAATCGTCTGGGTAAAATCCAAAAAATTTTGTCATTTCCAACATCAAGATAAGGTGAAAATTAGCTATTTCATTGTGGGTATCCAACCATAGTAAGGCTGTTTCAAGAAAAGTAAAAAGGTCTTGGTTTTTTTCTTCTTCGTGAATAGAATGCTGGAGAATTTCGGATAGAAAAATGACTATTGTGCTTTTAAAAATATTAGCATGAATAGTTTGAAATGCAGAGGCTAATTTTATTTCCTTAAAGTGTTCTAAGGTTCCTTTGTTTTTGTGAAGCGCTTCAATTTCTAAAATAGTTAATGGCTGAAAATAAGCGATCTTTTGATTGGACTTCCTGTTAGAAAATGCATCCCGTACAAAATAGGATTTTAGTCCGTCAGATTGTGTAAAGCATTTTACTATCAAGCTTTTCTCTTGGTATTTGAGTGTGCTGATGACAATCGCTTTGGTTTTAACTTGCATTGATTAGGTGTTGGGTTTAGGTGTTGGGTAATTAGGCTCGAATCTTCTAAACCCATTACCCGAAACTAAAACCTATCTTACAATCATTACTTTTTTGACTTTTGTTTCCACTCCATCTTCCGCAGAAATAAATATCATGTATACACCTGATGCTACTTTATATTTGCCAAAAGCTGTTGTGTCCCATTCAATTGTACCACCCTCAGCAGTCGCTTCATACACTAAATTACCTTCGATGTCAGTTACTTTTACTATACAATTATCTAACAATCCACTTATTTTTACAGTTCCTTCAAACTCTGGACGTACTGGATTTGGATATACAATCACATTATTTAAATCTTCGCTGGCAGTTGTTGAAGTCCCTTTAAAAGAAACCATTCCTTTATCAGTTGCAATGAATACTTCTCCAGTCGTACCATTGATCTCGATATCATTAATTGTATTACTAGGCAATGGTGAGTTGGCTGAAGTAAAATGATAATAGGTTTCTTGTCCATTTGGTGATACCATAAAAATTCCCGAATCGGCAGTCCCCAACCATTTATTATTCCCACCGTCTACGGCAATATCAGTTATAAACTGTTCAAACAACAACTCCTGCGCTAATCCATCTTCTAAAATTATAATGGAATTAGCAGTCATTTGAGCACCATTCAAAAAACGATCAACACTGGACAAAACCCTTAATCCTTTTGTTGTACCAATCCATAATTGATTTTTATTGTCTATAGCAATAGAACGGACATCATCTGACGGTAAATTCCCAGAATCAGGACCCAATTTTAGTTTTTTTAGTAGGTTTCCGTTTTCATTAAATCCGATTAAACCCTGTGGATTGCTGCACATCCATTTTGTACCGTTTTTGTCAATCAGCATTCTCCCTAATCGGCTATTAAATGGATTTACCAAAGCTGTGGATATGTCATAAGACTGCCATTGATTATTTGTTTTTAAAACCTTCAATCCGTTAGCCACAAGACCGTTTGTCATCCATAGATTTCCAGCTTTATCAAAAGCACTTTGCTCAATTCTAACACTTATATAGGTAGGAGCTCCAGGAAGTATTAAAGTTTCCAATCCACTATTTGTTTCATCGTAATGATTTAAGAGCACGTCATTTTCAAACTTTAATAACCCTGATGTATATGAACTTACATAAATTTGGTTTTCCTTTTTTGGATTTACAGTTAAGCGTACTAAATCATAAACCTCTTTCGAAGGAAAATGAACATCCTTATAAGGAATATTTTTCCATTGGCTAGCTGAATATCTACTAATTCCATATTTGCGCAATGGATCCGGATCATAAGAAGACGTATAATCCCCATATACTGCCCAAAGATTTTCTGAAGCTGAATTGATTGAAAAAATATTGTTTCTAGAAGGTCCATTTGGGTTAATAAAAGTAAATACGGAAGGATTAGCAATGGTTGTTGAAACAATTCCGTTTTCTGTTGTCCCTATATAAATTGTAGAATCTATAATAGAGGCACAGTTAAATTGTACATAAATATCTGGGATTTGATAATTATTTATTTGTGCAATTAAACTTAAAGTTGAATTATAAACGTATACCGCATTTTGTGTAGTAATTATCAAGTAATCAGTACTTGTCCTCATGTCTTGGCTAAGTACAGGAAGCTGGGAAAAAATTACAAACGTACTTCCATTATATTTATCTATTTCTCCAAAATCATTGATGGCAAACAAATCGGTTCCAAAAGTTTCAATACTACTCCAACTACCACTTACGATTTGTGTCCATTGATTGTAATCGTTAAGGTTAGGATTTGTAATATCGGCCCTACGAATCCCATTTGTAGTAGATGCATATATAAAACCGTTGAAGACAGCTGTTTGCGTGACTTTTATTTCTGAACCTAAATCCCCTATTCTATAGGTGTCACCAAATCCTAATGTGGCTAATTTATATTGAACTATTCCAAAATTGCAGGAAACATATATAACACCGTCTTTTTCCATAAAATGGTTTATCCTTTTTAGATTTTGGTTTACTCCATTAGAAATGATATCAACTACCTTTAAGATAGTGCCGTCATTTTCATTAACAATAATTATAAGTCCATTTTTATAGCCAATAATCGTTTTATTAAAAACTGCACTGTGATAAATAGCTGTAATAGTTTCACCAGAAAGTCCATCAACTGTATTTGTAGTCTTTATTTCCCCTGAAATGGTGTTTTTAGAAAACAAAGCATTTTCTGAAGCTGCGAAAAACACCGATGACGATTGGCTAACGTCTTTTATCTCATTATAAGAAAAATAACCTTTCCATAAAGGACTATTTTGAGAAAAACCACTCGAAATACAAATAAAAAAAAGAAATAGTATAAAATATTTTTTCATTACAATTGAATTGAAAGACAAATATACTACAAACGAAATTATTCTGGTTTTCATATAAGCATAATCTATTATTTCGGAAATCGTATTTTATTACAAACAAAAAATGCCTTCCATAAAGGAAGGCATTTCTATACAAAATAGTTTAAGTTATTAAACTACTCCTTGTCCTAACATTGCATCTGCAACTTTAACGAATCCCGCAATATTTGCTCCTTTAACATAATCAACATAGCCTGAACCATCAGAACCATATTGTACACAAGAAGCATGAATAGCTAACATAATATTCTTTAGTCTTTCATCTACTTCTTCAGAAGTCCAGCTAAGTCTTAATGAATTTTGAGACATCTCTAATCCTGAAGTAGCAACTCCACCTGCATTTGAAGCTTTTCCTGGAGCGAATAATATTTTTGCTTTTTGAAAAACAGTAACTGCCTCTGGTGTTGAAGGCATATTTGCTCCTTCAGCAACACAAATACAACCATTTGCAACTAATTGTTTTGCCTCTGTTTCGTCTAATTCATTTTGAGTAGCACAAGGCAATGCAATATCACATTTAACTTCCCAAGGACGTTTCCCTGCTACGAATTTTGCATTTGGATATTTTTTCAAATAATCACTGATTCTTCCGTAGTTTACATTTTTAATTTCCATAACATGTGCTAATTTCTCAGCATCAATTCCATCTGCATCATAGATATATCCTGCAGAATCAGATAATGTAACCACTTTACCTCCTAATTGTGTTGCTTTTTCAGTAGCATATTGCGCCACATTTCCTGAGCCAGAAACTACCACAGTTTTTCCTGCAAAGCTTTGGCCTTTAGTAGCTAGCATACTTTCTGCAAAATATACATCTCCGTAACCTGTAGCTTCAGGACGAATTAATGATCCTCCAAAAGAAATTCCTTTTCCAGTTAAAACGCCTGTAAATTCATTTCTTAATCTTTTATATTGACCAAACATGTATCCAACTTCACGACCTCCAACACCAATATCTCCTGCTGGTACATCTGTATTTCCACCAATGTGTTTAGACAATTCTGTCATAAATGCTTGACAAAAACGCATAACTTCATTATCTGATTTTCCTTTTGGATCAAAATCAGCTCCACCTTTTCCTCCGCCCATTGGCAAAGTAGTCAAACTGTTTTTGAAAGTTTGTTCAAAAGCAAGGAATTTCAAAATACTTAAGTTAACCGACGGATGAAAACGAATTCCCCCTTTGTATGGTCCGATCGCAGAATTCATCTGAATACGGTAACCTCTATTTACTTGAGTTGCCCCTTTATCATCAATCCATACAACTCTAAACATGATAACACGTTCAGATTCAACCATTCTTTCCAAAAGCATTTTGTTTTGGTATTTTTTATTTTCTTCGATAAAAGGAATTACTGTTTCAGCAACTTCTTGTACTGCCTGCATGAATTCAGGCTCATTTGGGTTTCTTTTAGCAACTGCTTCAACAAAAGAATTAATACTTTGTGACATAGTTATTAGATTATTACGTTTAGATTTTTATTTAATTTCGCAAATATACATCATATAACTATAGTACCCATTTTTTTAAATGTTTTTATTGATTAAAAATTAAATCAACATTTTTAATACTTTTTTATAGCAAATTTTTGTTTTAAAAACAAAAAGGCTTCCTTTCGGAAGCCTTTTTTATGTGTTCAATATTTTATCTTTTGAGCGAGAAGTGCGAGTTGAAGACCTTTCCCTGTC
>JAZKDI010000017.1:0-8808 GCA_040387655.1 Bacteroidota bacterium
ATGCTTTTGGGATGCTGGTACCCAATAGACACGCATCAAGCACAGCCTACCGTTATGGCTTCCAAGGACAGGAAAAAGATGACGAGCTGAAGGGTGAAGGAAACTCGTTGAATTATACTTATCGTATGCATGATCCTAGAATTGGCAGATTTTTTGCTGTTGATCCATTAGAAAAATCATACCCTTGGAATAGCTCTTATGCTTTTAGTGAGAATATGGTTATAGATGCCGTTGAATTAGAAGGATTAGAATCGTTTAAAGTCATTAAAGAACAAATTCCAGGAACTACTAAATATGAAACAAAAGTAGTTTTTGAAAAAGATATAAAATTTGGTGTAATTAGAACAATGGAGTCGAATATCAGAGCAAATAGACAAGGAGCTGGTGGTAGTCAAACAGATGGTCAAGATTATTTCACTAGGAGTACATCTTATGCAAAATCAGATGGTGATGCTTTACGAATTAGTTTTACTTCTACTAATGGAAATTATAAAAATAGCACAGATTTGATAAATGACATTTTACCAATAGCAAAGACTACCATTCAAAATCATATACTGGAATTAAATAGTAAAAGAGGGCAAAAAAAAGATGAAATTATTAGAAATAGTATTGGAAAAATGGAGAAATTTGATATGTTCTTTAAAATGTACGACGAAAGGTTGATTGAAAGGGAATATGTTGATTATCAGTTAAAAATAGAAATAGTAATTTCCGCAGCTAACATTACATCTGATCGTATAAATCAATTAAAAGCAAGCCTTCAAAAAGAAAACTTTAAAGTTTCTCTTATACAAGTTGATAAAAACGATTTAAATGCTCCAGTTAAGATATCAGATCCATTAAATCCTAGTGGCATTGATATTAATGTAAATTCTGATGCAAACTGGGAAACAAATGACACAGTAAAAAGTTCGACAATTTATGTTGAAAGCGAAAACACAAAAGAAAGAGTAAAAAAAGGAGATACATCACCTGAAAAAGTAAATTAATGAAAAGACTACTTAAAATATTACTTATTATATATGGAATAAATTTAAATGCTCAAGTAAATATTTTAAAATTTAATTTGGTCGTTAATAAATTTAATACAATTAACCAAACCTTAGTTTTTGATGAAATTCAACTTGAAAATTTTAATGAAAAAAAGAATTTAGAAAACAGAATTTTTTATAACGACTTTAAAACTATATTTACGAATGAAAACAATGAACCTTCTATTGTTGTTTCTGATACAATTTTTAATAGATTTTACTCAGTTGGTAAGATAGAGCTACCAAACAAACAAATTGCCTTATTAATTATCCATGTGAGTGAATTGAAAAAATTTGAATACATTAAAACAGCCCACTATGGTATTTTTAATGATAAAGGCAAAATGACATGGTTTTCAAACCTTAGTTCAAATAATAAAAATAGTATAGATAGGGCTACATTATTAAATGATTTTACTTTTATTATTAAAGAAAATTCAGATATGATTTATTCAATATATGAAATGGAAGAATTTATAAGTGAAGAATGTACAATTAATGAAAAATGTATGAATTATAAAGTTTTATTTGATAAAATACCACTATCAAATGATCTTAATATGAGTTTTACAAGTGATAAAGTTCAAAAACTTTCAAAAATTATACCTTTAAAATTTTGTTCACCATACACACCACATCCTTTGTTAACTATGTTAGATAAAGAGAAAATAAAGAGCCATGAATCTTATTTTTTAGGAGCTAAAAAGATTATGGATAATAAAAAAATTATTTTTTTTATTAATAGACTTGTATTTGATAGTTATAAGGATGTTTCTGAAGTTAATTATATTATTATTGATAATAATGGTATTATAAAAATTGATTCTCTTTCTGAATTCTGTTATGATAAAGATGGAAATCAAATAATTAATTATAAAGGACGAATTAAAGACTTAGATGATAAAATTGAGATAATTAAATATTATGGGAATGAAACAAAAATTTTAACATTTAATAAATAATTTGGTACAAATTATATAGAAAGGAAGGATCTCACATTAAGAACTCATATTAAAAAATTAAATCGTAAAACTATTTGTTTTAGTAGATGTCAAATTGTCTTGATGTCAATCTTGAAAATTTACTTTTGGATATAAAAAATTCTATTTTTAGGAACACTTCTTTAATTTGAAAAATAATTTTAAAACACTACCTTGCGCCTTTAAAATAAACTATATTCTCTTGAAAGCAAAAGTATTGACCAAATTTTTTTATCTTTTTGTTGCGGTTGCATTGATGTCTTTTTCAGACCCGTATACCATCAAACGAATTTCTGATCTTAATTTCAGATATGAGTTTTTTGTCACTGATAAAAACATTAAGCCAAAACAGGATAAAACCTATTACTGGTTTAAAGGCGGCGCTATACATAATACTCAAGGCGGTACTACAGGAAAATTACTTAACGAATCATTTATAAAAATGTACCATAGCAATCAGCTTGCTGAACAGGGTACTTTTAAGGACGGGTTAAAAGTAGGGCTATGGAAAACCTGGTATCCAAACGGAATTATTGAAACTACCCAATATTGGAATGATGGTCACAAAACTGGAGCATATTCGCATTATAATGATAACGGAATACTACTCGAAAAAGGAAAATATAAAAAGGACATAAAGAGCGGCCAATGGATAGATTGTACAAGGAAAGATACTGTAGTTTATAAAAACGGGATTGTCCTTGTAAAAAAGATCAAGCCAACCAAAGCTGAAAAAATCAGATTAAAAAACGAAAAGAAAAAGGCAGACGAGAATAAAAAAGCCCTAAAAAAAGCAGAAAAAACTCAAAAGGCAGCGACAAAAAACAATACTAAAACCAAAACTTCAAAAAAAGTAAAGTCAGTCAAATCTTCTGAAATTAAGCCTAAAAAAGAAAGCTTCTTTAAAAGACTGTTCGGTAAAAAACAGCCAAAGCAAAACCAAAATGGTCAAGGCGCATAGCTTATTGTATGCCATATACATCTGCCTGATTGTTTCCATAATTTGTGGTGCCTTATTGTTTTTTGCCAATTTATACGGTCAGCTCAATCTGCATTATAACCTTAAGGAAGAGCTGTATATACAGAATCAATCTGTAGTTAACTTTGCTTTGGGAAACAAAACCCAACCTGAAGAAATCCCAAAAGACGAAAATTCCGGGATCGAAGGAAGTTACGAATCCAAGCAATATGGTTTATTGACCTTGTTATTAGCAAAATCATCAGTAAGGAATGACACCGTAGCTTCCGCGCATTTTGTCGGGAGTTATGCTTCAGATAAAACAGCCATTTATTTAGCTAATTTTTCAAGATCCTTGTCCTATTCCGGAAAGGTCAAACTGGTAGGTAACAATCAATTACCATCAGCTTTTATTGAAGCTGCATACATTAATAACCAACCCAATCAATTAACGGTTCAGGGAAAAAATACGGTTTCTGAAATTCAATTGCCGGAAATTAACCCTCTTTTCAAGAAAATTTTTAAAGGCATCAATACCGAGAAAACTAGTTTATCGGACGTTGATAAACCAAAGGATTCCCTTTTTTATAATTCCTTTTTTAATGCCACTAAAGAGATTTATGTAAACCCAATTATCAGCAATGTAATCATTAAGGGTAATTTTGTATTACGTTCCAAAGATTCCATCAGAGTTCTGAAAAATGCAGTTTTGGAAGATGTGATTCTTATCGCGCCACAAATTACTTTTGAAGAAGGTTTTAAGGGTACCGTCCAGGTATTTGCTACCAAAGGAATCGAATTGGAAAAAAGTGTAACATTGAATTATCCGTCGGTAATCTGTGTGTATAACGAAACGTCAGAAGTAAGTAAAATAAAAGTAAAAAATGATTGTAAAATTACGGGTGCAATAGTATTATTTGGAAATCCATTAGAAACTTTGGATAAAAACAGTATCGAAATTGAAGAAGAAGGATTGATTTCGGGAACCATTTACTGTTCCGGAAAACTGCTTTTAAAAAGCAAAGTTTATGGCTCAGTTTATACTAATCGCTTTTTTCATAAAACACAGTCCTCTACCTATGACAATACCATTGCGGATATAGAAATTAATGCCTTAAAATTACCACCATACTTTATAGACATCCCATTATTTGAAACCAAAAAAACCGAATATGGTATCCTTAAAAAAGTACTCTAACGTAAAGGCAAATTCCATTTTGGAATCAATGATTGCACTGTGCATTATTTCGGTATGTTTGTATATTGCGATTATGATTTTTGCAGCTGTTTTTACGCCAAGGACTTCGGCGAAGTTTTATAACACACAAAACAAGGTCAATGAGCTGTTTTTTTTGACACAATTAAAAAATGATTCCATTAAAAATGAAACGAACGAAAACAATCTTATTCTGGAAGAAGAAATTGTCAATGATGGGGTAAAAAAAATAATTATTCAATACAAAGACAGCACAAAGTTTCAATTTGAAAAAAGCTTTTATATTCAGGATGATAGTCAATAAAAATTCAGTTCCCGCATTTTCAATTATAGAAGCGATTGTCAGTTTGGCAATTACGGCTATTATTATGGGAATTATTTTTGTGATTTTTTCGATTGTAACTGAAAGAATGCTCGATTATAAAAGCCAAAATGAATTGGTAAATGATCTAAACCGATTTACCTATTGTATCAATAAAGATATTTTTGAAAACGAAAAAATGAATGTTGTCTACAATCAAGTAGTTTTTAATGGCTATTCAGGTGAAACGGTTAAGTATGATTTTCAGGAAGATTTTATCCTTCGGAATAACCAGACATTTATTGATACCTTCAAGATTAAATTAAACCAAATCAGGATTGATTCGGTAAAAGCCAATTCACAGAAAATGGTTTTTCAAAAACTAAAATTAAATTTAGAGGTCAATGAAAGTGAAATGGAATTAAAGTTCTACAAACGAGTATATGCTAATGAATTATTACAAGCAATTAAAGAAAAATGAGTCTGGATCTAAGTACATATAAAACTACTACATCTGATAAAAAGGATTTTAAGATTGAAACAGGTCAGTTTCAGTTTTCCAAAAAACTTTCTGATAAAAAGAAAGAGATATTTTATAGAGAGTTGGGAATGCTTTTAAAATCCGGTGTGGATTTCAAAAAAGCATTGGAAATATTGAGCAATCAATCCAGTAATAAATTTGAGAAAGAACTTATTATCCAGATTAAAGACAAGGTGGTTGAAGGAAGAAGTATTTATGAATCAATGAGAGATACCAATCAGTTTTCTGCATATGAATATTACAGTATCCAGATTGGGGAAGAAACAAGAAAACTCGAAGAAGTACTGTTGGAACTGCAGAAATATTTCAACCGAAAGATCCAAATGAAAAGACAGATTGTTTCGGTACTGACTTATCCTGCAATTGTAATGCTGGTGACTTTTTTAGTGCTGTATTTTATGCTGAATAAAGTGGTGCCAATGTTTAGTTCGGTGTTTAAGCAATTTGGGAGCGAACTGCCAAAAAGTACACAAATCATCATAAAAATTTCAAATCATTCCGGAACTATATTTACAATAATTTTTGGAATAATTATAGGTTTGATTATTACTCATAAATTATTAAAAGAAAAACCCGCTTATCGGGCGTTTACAACAAGTATGGTTTTAAAGATTCCATACTTTGGGAATTTAATCAGGAAAATTTATATTTCTCGTTTTTGCCAAGCAATGAATTTACTGATTACTTCCAAAACTACATTGATAAATTCTTTGTCTTTAACGGCCAAAATGATTGGATTTTATCCGATAGAAATTGCTATAGAGGAAATAAAGGAAGACATCACCAGAGGTGCTTCTTTGAACGAAAGCCTGAAAAAGCATTCTGTATTTGAAAATAAAATGGTTTCAATGGTAGAAGTCGCTGAACAAGTAAATCAATTAGAAGTGATGTTTGAAAGGCTAACTGAACAATATAATGAGGAAATTAGCCATCAGACTAAAATGATTGGAGTAATTCTCGAACCTATGATTATTATTGTCATTGGATTGATTGTGGGTGTGATTATGATTTCAATGTACGCTCCAATGTTTGATTTGAGTAAGATTATCAATAATTAGTAAATTTAATAACTTTCCAATTTACTGTGTACTTTTTCGATTTCTTTATCCATATAAGCTTGGGCATAATGTACATAACGGTTAAATGAACTACTGGCGTTACTATGTCCGCTTATTTTGCGAACTAAATGTTCTGGCATACCTAAAATTAACAAAGTCGTAATTGCAGTTCTTCGCATCATATGTGAACTCATTTTATCACAGAAACGATTTTTGGCGCTATCAGTCTTTTTTATGATATGCTGTGTCTTTCCTTGTTTTTCTCTGGAAACTTCAATAGAAGCCGTAAAACCAGCTTCTTCGCCTATTTGTTTCAGTGTTTTATTAAAGTTAAACAAACTGATATTCCCGAAAACGGTAGTCTTACTATTTTTTGGCTGATATTTCAGGTAAATCGCTACAGCATAAGCTGACAACTTCACGTAACTAAAAGTCTTAGTTTTTAAAGATTTGAGTTTTAAATACCAGTCGCCTTCCATTTGCTCAAAATTTTTGTTTGTCAACAAAAAAATATCCGAATACCGCAATCCAGTAGTACAGCCAAAAACGAAAATGTCTTTAATACGTTGCTGATTAGGTTGCAGTTTTAACTCAAAGGGCTTGTCGTGAATCAAGAATTTTAGTTGTTCAGGGGAAAGTACAAAGATTTCAATTTCTTCTTTTCTTACATAGAAAAGACGTTGAAAATCTCCAGTAAACATATCCTTGTCATTCTTCAAGTAATTGAAAAACACGCGGATAATTTTGATATTAGCTCCTACATAGTTATCGTGACACCCTTTTTTATATAGAAACTCTGTAAATTTTTGGTAAAACTTTTTCCAATATATTTTCTCCGATTGTAGTTCCCTAGTATTGAGTTTGGAAGCATCACAAATACGGAGTTCAAATTTAGCCTCAGTCGAAAACTGAATCAAATTATTTAATGCATATCCATAATTGTCAATTGATCCTGGCTTTATTCTTTCTCCATTTTTTTTCAAACGTTTGCCAGTCTCCGTTTCTTTTATAAATTTTTTAAATAAAGGTACAATGAGGCTGGTCTTTTTCATAAAATGCTTTTGGGCAAAAATACAATTTTATATGAAAGTAAAGTTGGGTGTTTGTTATATTAAAAAACTACAACTAATACTATCACTAACTCTGAAACACGAGGTTTCGTTTTGTGTCATTTTACTTGTTTTAAGACTTTGTCAAATATAAAATGGAGAGCAATACGCTCTCCATTTCTATACATTTTTTTTATAATGATATTGTTTTTCAATGCTTTAAAATACTTAAAACTGTTGTCCCTAACTCTGGAGCATTACCCCTAACTCTGGAATGTTACCGCGTAGCTATGATTAGTTATTAGATATTTCAGGGTTTTGATTTTTCGATAATCTATATTCTATTATTCGTGTCTTATCATAGATATTTTGAATTTTCATAAATGTATCATTAAGCACTAATATTCTATGTTTATATCCATTTTCAATAAGAATTGAATCATTTTCTAAACTCCATTTATCAGGATATACCATATCACCAGTTTCGAATTTAACAATTCTAAATCCATTTCCACTTTTATTAGGTCTTTTATAATAACTAATATAATTACCATTACTATTGAAATAGGCTAAATAATATACTTCATTACCCCATTTTTGATTATCTATCCTGACTAAATCCCAATATTTTCCAGAAAATACTGAACCAACTATTATTTTGTTTCTATTTCTATTATAATATAAAATAGAAATTATCAATATGATAATAATACTAATTAGGAGTTTTTTGTGTTTCATCATATCCTTGTGTTGCTACTTTAATTCCATCTTTATAAATATCATAATAATATCCTTTAATATTTAACATAGTTGATTTATTGAGTTCAATTGAATACCCATATTTTCCTATAGCTTTATTGATTCGGTTTTCATACTTAGTGAGTGTTCCTTCACTTTCCGCTGAATAATCAGCGTTACCAGCTCTAGCCCCCATAAGATATATTGCTGCTCCAACTAATCTTTTTGTTTTATACTCATCAGTAGTTTTTCCAAATGAATCGTCTTCAAATTGCTGCGCATATACATCCACATGGTCAGTAAAGATTGTTAACTCCTTTTTAGCGAATTTATGTCCTTTTTCATGAGCTATTGTATTAATCAAATTATTGTAGTCATCTAAATCTTTATTCAAATTTCCAATATCATAATCGGCAATTATACTACCTCCTAAACCATTGGTATGCATAACAGGAGCTTTATCATCCTTGTTTTTAGGCTTATGCTTAGCAACTCCAACAAGACTACCTATTAACTCTTTATCCTTCGATGCATAATGACCAATAATTTTGGCGGCAATTCTTCTGTTTTCTATGTTTGACATCGGCAATTGAGAAAGTGAATAAATTTTTTTACCAACTTGAATCTTAATTTGTGTACCCTCTTTAGTTCTTTTCATATAGAGCTTACCTCCTTTCATATAGAAAATATCATCATCACCATTTTCATCAACTCTACTTATTGGATTATTTCCTAAAACAGAATAATCACTTAAAAAAGGCTTATCTATTGGGTCTAAATTCCATCTTCTTCCTATTCTGGTATCATATTCCCAAAACATAGCTGTATTATGATTTCCTTCTCCTGATATTTCATCTACTTTTTCCTGTCCTTGGAAGCCATATCTGTAAGCTGTGCTTGATGCGTGTCTATTGGGTACCAGCATCCCAAAAG
>JAZKDI010000018.1:0-69758 GCA_040387655.1 Bacteroidota bacterium
CACTTTTCCAGTATTTTTTGTTTGATGACATCGTATATAAATATTAGCTTCTTAATAATTTGATTAATAGTGGCATTTACCACATTCTAAACCTCCCATTTGTGCTGCAGTCAATTTGTCTACACCATATTTTTTAGAAAGTTCTGCGTGAATTTTTGTGTAATACTCATTTCCTTCCATCTTAACATCAGTTTTTCTATGGCAATCAATACACCAACCCATTGTTAAAGGAGAAAATTGTTTCATTAATTCAAATTCCTGTACTGGTCCATGACAAGTTTGACATTCTATACCAGCAACAGAAACGTGCTGTGAGTGATTAAAGTAAACAAAATCAGGTAAATTATGAATACGCACCCATTTTACTGGTTGTGTTTTCCCTGTATATTTTTGAGTTGTTTTATCCCAACCTACAGCAGTATATAATTTTTGGATTTGTTCGTCATAAAAAGCTTTAGTATGCTCTGCAGTTGCAGTAGTATCGGATACTTCAGAAATGTTTTTGTGACAGTTCATACATACATTCAAGGAAGGAATACCTGCATTTTTACTAACACGTGCCGCAGAGTGACAATATTTACAATTAATACCGTTGCTACCAGCGTGGATTCTGTGCGAGTAATGTATTGGTTGAATTGGTTCGTAATTTTGATCAATACCTACTTGCATGAAGAAAGAAAAGGCAAAATAACCACTCGCAATTATTAAAAATACCGAACTGATAAATACTAAAAATTGATTTTTAGCAAACGCTTTCCAGATAGGCATGGTCGGTTCCTTATGAGCAACTTGAATTCCATTTGCCTTTGCTACTTTACCTAGCACGTTGTTTACCATAACCAACATCACTACTAAAATTAGCATTACAACTGCTAACACACCTAATATAAGATTGTTTGAGACACCACCTTCTTCTATTTTAGTGTCTGGAGGAGTTGCTGCACCAGCTGGTTTTTCAGCAACTAATGAAGTATATGCTAAAATATTATCGATATCTCCTTCTGCTAATTGAGGAAAAGCAGTCATCACTGACTTATTATTTTCTGTAAAAAGTTTTACAGCTTCCGCATCACCGGATTTAATCATTTCAGAACTGTTATGAACCCACTTATAAATCCATGATTTATCGTGTCTGTCTGCTACATTCCTTAATGCAGGACCTGTTGATTTTGTGTCTAACTTATGACACGCAGCACAATTACTGTTAAAAAGCTCTTTTCCTTTCACTGCATCGCCAGCACTTGTTACGGCGGCTGCAGGTGCTGCTGTAACAGCTGCTGCCGGAGCAGGATCCTGAGCAAATGAAGTTAATGACAAAGTTAGCATTGCTGCTAAACTAAAAATTAAATTCCTTGATTTTGAATTAGGGTTATTCACCTTTTCCATATTATATAATGATTATCTACTAATTTTGGCATAATTTTTTCTCACACTTTGTGATAAATCAAAGCAATCTTAAAAAAACCGTGACAAAAATACAATTTAAGAACTATTCTCAAAACCTTAAAATAGTCTTAAATACCAATTTATACTAATTCTAAATAAAATAGTAGTTTTCATCTATTCAATTAATATTACATTTGCATTAAAATCACCACTTTATGAAAATCTTAACACTAAAAAACAATATTTTCTTGCTATTAATTTTAACTATTTGGAACACAAATTTATACTCTCAAGAAGAAAAAACAACACTTTTACAGGATCAAAAGTTTGAACTTCTTTTAAATGAAAAAAGAAAAATAAATTCATCTATCACGGTCAATGATAGTTATAAAATTCAAATCTATAATGGTGAGAGTGAAATAGCAAAAAAAACTTTAATGGATTTTAAAAAGAAATTCACAAATTTAGACGGAACTATTATTTTTAGCACACCCACTTATAAAGTTTGGATTGGCAATTTTAAAACCAGAATCGAAGCAGAAAGAAACCTAATAAAATTTAAGGAAAAATATCCAAACTCACTTTTAATAAAACTTAATAAATAAAGTAAATTACCTTTTTTCTTTAAAAAACCGCTTCATTAAATCAGCCGCTTCATTAGCTAATATACCACTAACAACAGTAGTTTTTGGATGCAATTGAGTTCCAAGTTTTGTAAACCCCCTACTTTCATCGGTGGCACCGAAAACAATTTTAGTTATTTGGCTCCAATACAAAGCTCCTGCACACATTTGACAAGGTTCAAGGGTAACATATAAAGTACAACCCACAAGGTATTTCCCTCCCAGATAATTCGCAGCAGCAGTAATGGATTGCATTTCGGCATGAGCTGTAACATCGTTTAGCATTTCTGTAAGGTTATGGCTTCTGGCAATGATTTTATTATCTACAACAATGATAGCCCCTACTGGAATTTCGTCTTTATCAAAAGCTACTTGAGCTTCTTGCAAAGCCTTTTTCATAAAATACTCGTCGGTAAAACTATTTTCCATTTGGCAAAAATACTATTTCGGGATTAATTTTCGTTAAATTTACTATTGATAAAGTAAAACAGACTATATGGCATCATTTAAAATACTCATTCCAAAACCTTGTAATGAAAATTGGGACAAAATGACACCAAATGAAAATGGTCGCTTTTGTGATAGCTGCGCAAAAAGTGTAGTGGATTTTACAACAATGTTACCTGATGAAATCCAGCATTATTTTATCCAAAACAAAGACGCGCGAATCTGTGGCAGATTTAAAAAAACGCAATTAAATTCGGTAATTATTCAAATTCCAAATGCAACATTGTTTTCCCAAACGAATTATCACAAAATGTTTTTATTGGCATTGTTTATTGCTATGGGCACAACATTATTTAGTTGTTCGGATAAGAATGGGAATAAACAAAAGATTGATAAAGTGGAAGTTGTTGAAGATTCCAAAGAACTAAAACAAACAAGGCTTGGCTTAGGATTACCTTCCAAAACTAGAGAGATTAAATTTGTAAAACCTGCACCCACAAGATGTGAAGAAATAACTATTGAAAAACTCAAAGACACTTCAGTTGAAAAACACATAACATCAGGAATGGTAATGCCAAAACTTATAAAAATCGACTCTACAAAAACCAAAGACAAATAGCAATTCAATTTGTACCTTTGCACCATGTTAAACAATTTACTTTCACATATCAATTCTCCAACCGATTTACGTGAATTGGATGAAAAACAACTTCCACAAGTTGCCAAAGAACTCCGAGACTTTATTATTGATATTGTTGCTACTAAAGAAGGCCATTTGGGTGCTAGTCTCGGTGTAATAGAACTTACCATTGCTTTGCATTATGTTTTTGACACTCCAAATGACTTATTGGTTTGGGATGTCGGTCATCAGGCCTATGGGCATAAAATATTGACCGGCAGAAAAAATAATTTCCATACTAACAGACAATTAGGCGGTATTTCTGGTTTCCCAAAAAGAAGTGAAAGCAAATACGATACTTTTGGCGTTGGACATTCATCTACGGCAATTTCGGCAGCATTAGGAATGGCGATTGCTTCAAATTTAAAAGGAGACATAGACAAACATCACATTTCAGTAGTTGGCGATGCATCCATAGCTAGTGGGATGGCATTTGAAGGATTGAATCATGCTGGTGTTACCGATGCAAATTTATTGGTGATTTTAAATGACAACGCTATTGGAATTGATCCAAGTGTTGGTGCTTTAAAAAATTATTTAACTTCTGTTAAAGAAGGAAAAAATCCGCGTGACAATAATATGATTAAGTCGCTGAATTTTGATTATTCAGGTCCAATTGATGGTCACGATATTTTTGCCATTATAAAAGAATTAAAACGTTTACAAAAAATAAAAGGCCCTAAATTTCTACACATTATTACTACCAAAGGCAAAGGCTTACAACAGGCAGAAGACAATCAAGTAAAATACCACGCCCCTGGAAAATTTGATGCGCAAACTGGAGAATTAATATTAAAATCAGAAGAAAATTTACCTCCAAAATACCAAGATGTTTTCGGTTTGACTTTATTGGATTTAGCCAAAAAAAATAAAAAAATCATTGGAATCACACCGGCAATGCCTACAGGTAGTTCTTTGAGATTCATGATGGATGTTTTTCCGAAAAGAGCTCTCGATGTGGGAATTGCAGAACAACATGCTGTTACTTTAGCTGCTGGAATGGCGACACAAGGAATGGTAGTTTTTTGCAATATCTATTCTACTTTTCTGCAACGGGCTTACGACCAGTTAATTCATGATGTTGCTCTACAAAACTTACCTGTAGTTTTTTGCCTTGACAGGTCAGGTTTAGTGGGTGAAGATGGAGCAACTCATCACGGTGTTTTTGATATAGCCTATTTACGGTGTATTCCAAATATGATTATTTATTCGCCTATAAATGAAATTGCGTTACAAAATATTTTATATACCGCTCAATTAGGATTAAAAAAACCTATTGCTATTCGATATCCACGAGGAAGGGGAGAATTATCGGATTGGGAAAATGTGCATTTTGGAAATTATTCAAAAATCGAAATCGGAAAAGCAAATTGTATGAAAGAAGGCTCAAAAATAGCCGTTCTATCTAACGGACCGATTGGAAATACTGTTTCTTTGGCCATTGCCAAAATATTAAATCCCGAAAATTTGGCACATTATGACTTCGCATTTATTAAGCCCCTTGATGAAAAATTGCTTCACTTGATTTTTAATAAATTCGAAACTATTATAACTCTAGAAGATGGTGTGATAAATGGTGGTTTCGGTTCTGCAATTATTGAATTTGCGACACAAAATAATTATAAAGCTACAATAAAATGTATAGGCATCCCAGATGAATTTATAGAACATGGAACAGTAGATGAACAAAGAAAATATTGTGGAATGGATACGCAAAGTTTAATAAATCTATTTTCTGAGTTAACTTTAAAAACTTAAGAATTCCAAATAAATATAAAAACAAAAGCCTGTAACGAATTGTTACAGGCTTTTTTAATTCAATAATTATCTTTATTAATTCAAGATAATTTTTTGAGAATAATTTAATTGTTCACCTACAATTTTAAGAACATATATTCCAGATTGAAGTGTATTTAAATTAATTGTTTTTTCAATATTAAAATCTTCGTTTTTAGTATTGTAAACTACTCTACCGTTAATATCAACTACTTGAAGATTAACTTTTCCTACGTATTGGTTAATACGGATATTAACTAAACCATTTGAAGGGTTTGGAAATACTTTAATCATTTCTTTATGTTGGAAATAATCAACCCCTAAAGAACAGTTTGGTCCTGGAGGCGGTACATCAAAAGCTTCAGTCTGATCTTTGATACTTTCTACATTACTGATTCCATCACCGGTATCGTTTGCTCCAGAATTTGCACTGAACCCTAATCCTCTTCTAGCAAAAACGTCCCAAATCAAACAGAAATCCTGACCTCCAGTTGTAGCTTGATCTGCTGCAATAATGGCATCCCTCGAATCTACGAAAGAAGAGTTACAAGGCTGCAACATCAATCCGTCTAATACTAAACGCATTACTTTATTATTTCCACCAGTTCCAGTATAAATATCTGCATCATAACCGTATTTTCCAACATAAGCCCAAGCTAAATCCCAAAGCATTGCTGCCCAAACAGAACCTACAGAGTGTTGGTCAATATCTTCAGTTCCAGCAGTTGCATCTACTATAAACATACTGTTTGTAGAAGCAAAAGTATGTTGGTTAACAGACATATCTGTAGAATAAGGGTATTGTCTTATACCAGGACCAGTTGTTGGTTGACTGTTAACAAATGTTCCTATTCCGATACCATCAGTCCCTACATCACCAGCTTTCATTTGCATCATTAAGGCGAAGAAATCAGACCAGCCTTCTCCTTGTTGTTCAGCTGCAGCCAAACAAGCAGATCCACCAACTAATCTTGTAGAAATCCCATGACCATATTCGTGAGCAACAATAGCATTGTCAAAATCTCCATCAGAATTAACAAAGACAGTAGTTGGACCAGTAATAGTAACATTTACTGTTCCAGATGCCATTGCAGCAATTAAAGCCTCTCCCTCATCCATAGTCATACTTCCAGCAGGAATTGTGATTCCGTTTGCAGTTGCATCACCTCCCATACTAATTCTTCCAGGTTGGTTATTAACAACAATAACTCCTACAGCTCCAGCATTTTGAGCTGCTTTCACTTTTAACACGAATGTACAAGTACCTCTTCTTATTACAGCAATCTTACCGTTTAATGCAGCTGCATTAACTGCAACTTCACAAGCATCTGTAGCATCTGGATTAGCATCCTGGTATAAAACAAGGTCACTTGTTAAACCGCCACCAGGAAAATAAACATGCCCAGGAGTAAACCCATTATCTAAAAAGTCGTATGGCCCCAATCCTGAAGGGGAATTTATAGCTAAAGTACTAGGCGGGCCAACATTCCAAACATACATTTGCATTCTTCCTGCCCCACCATCATTTGGTGTTGAGAAATTGGCATTGTTTAAATTTGGCGTTGCTAATTTAGATCCATCTTGTGCTTCTGCATTAACAGCATCATTTCCTACTCCACCTCTTCCGAAAGTCCTTGTTTGAAAATTACCATTTGCTTCAGTAAAACCATATTGGTACCAAACATCATGCATGATATTACTCATGTAAAATAAATTAGTGTTTGCTGCATTAATATATGTGTCTGGAGCTACTGCAACTCCTGGGTAAGGAAAATCAAATGTCAATGAAGCTGTTCCGTCTGGACTAGTTCCACCTGTATTGTTCCCGTCCCAATCGTCTTTTGCAAAAACGTTGTTTCCTCTAGTAATAGTATAAGTTGTCGTAACATCCCCAATATTAGTAGAAGCATTATGCCATCCATTTGGAGAAGCAAGCGTGTTCTCTGGATTTGAAATCAATTGTCTCGGACTATCATCTGGGCTAATATAGTTATAAGGAATAACTCTGTAATTACCTCCAAATACTCCCATTGGGGATATCGCTGGAGTTTCTTTTAAGAATGATTTTGAAAATAAATCGGCACTTGAATGATTATGGTTTTTATGGCTTCCTTTTGTATCAAAGTTACAAGAAACAACCATATCCAATTTGCTCAACATCTTACCTGTTAAAGCATCGATTCTCACATTCCATAAATGTTGATAATCGGGAGTATATAAAGTATATTCCCAAGCTAATTTTAAAGTATTGGCATCTACAACTTGATAAACCAATTTTGCAGTAACCGGCTCATCAGTTAAAACTCCATTGTTGATTTTAAACTCTTTTTGACTTATTGTTTCAAGAATTTGAAAAGACCCTGAATTGGATATTGACAATAGTGAAATTGCTTTTGCCAAACCTTCATTTACTGATAAAGTTGGGGCGGTAGCATTTATTTTTTGACTGATGTTAGAAATAAACTGATTGCTAGAATTAATCACTTCTCCGCTTTTAATCCAAAAATTTGAAAGTGCTCCTGCAACTTCAGTTCCATTGAAACGTTGTCTTACATAATAATTATTAATGTTAGTACTTGTAGAATTACGTTCAGTTTCAATTACCCAATCATTAATATCTCTAGGTGTTAGCTGTAATTTTCCAGCATTTTCATTCAAATAGCTTTGAATTTTCTGATTATTTGCCTGGGAAAACCCAAGAAACGGAATAAGAAACAGGGCTAAAAATGTAATTTTTTTCATTTGGTCCAGTTAGTTAATATTAATTTTAAGTTGCTAATTTAAAAATTAATTTTAAATAACATACAATCAAACTGTTAAATATAAAAAACTGTATGACTATTTGACAATAAAACCACCCCATAGTTAAACATCGACCAATAGTCCTTTAAAAATTAAAATCAAAAACTAAATTATTTTCAAATTATACTCGATACGATATAATGTTTTTATTAACGCGGCGTTATGTTAATCGACGATTATGAAAATCTTTTCAATTTTTCAATTATTTAAACCTCGAATTTTGTACCGTAGAAAAATCACAATGAAATTTCCAACTCTTCTTTTTTTGTTATTTTGCTTTTTTGCAATTACAAAAACACATTCCCAAACTAAAGATACCATTGTCACAGTAGAAAAACGCATAAAAATCACTATTGCTGATCCTATTAGTCATTGGGATAAAAAAAATTCCATTGGATTTGATCTTAGCGAAATTGCTTTTGTAAATTGGAGTGCCGGTGGTGTCAGTTCTATCTCTGGATTGGCAAAAGGAAATTTTTCAAGGATTTATACAAACGGAAACATTAAATGGGGCAACGAACTCATAATCCGTTATGGTGTCAACAAGCAAGACGGAATTGAAATACGCAAGACTGATGATGCATTTCAATTTAATTCTACGGCAGGTTATAGAAAAGACACTTTATCCAATTGGTACCATTCGGCAAAATTTAATTTCAACACTCAATTTACAAACGGTTATAATTATCCAAATACTGATTTAGCCATATCAAAACCTTTTGCTCCGGCATATTCCTTTTTTGGTGTAGGGGCTGAATATGCTAACAAGGAAAAGAAGGTCAATATCTATATTTCCCCGTTAACGATGAAAAACACATTGGTACTTGACCAACGCCTCGCCAATCAAGGTGCGTTTGGGGTAAAAAAAGCTGTTTATGATTTAGGAGGAAATCTAATAAAAGAAGGGGAACTGACGAAAACCGAACTTGGTTTTTTAATAACAAGTCACTTTAAACGTGAAATTTTCAAGAACGTCAATTTTGAAAACCGATTGAACCTCTACTCGGACTATATTAACAAATTTGGCAATATCGATGTTGATTTACAAACTTCGTTTGATTTGATTGTCAATCAATATGTAAAGGCAAATATTGGGTTTAACCTAATTTATGATGATGATATTAAAGCCAAGGAAGAAGTAAACGGAATGCAGATTACGGTAGGGCCAAAAATTCAATTAAAACAAATGTTAGGTATAGGTCTGGCGTATAATTTTTAGGTTAAACGCGCTTTCCTCCCTTAATCGTTTCGAACATTTCAAGCGCATTTCCATCTGTTAAAAGTGAAATATAATGGCAAATGTGTTGCAATCTTTCATAAACAGTGTTTTTTTCAGTCTTGAATTTTTCAGGCATTAACTGAATCAATAATTTATCTAAATTAGTAGCTCGATCTTCTTGCAAGTTATTATAGGCGGTAATGAATTTATCCAAAAGGGTGTTTATAATTTGATAGCCTGTGATTTCTTTTTCAATGACCTCTCGGCTTTGATAGATTTTTTTTACGCTCAGTTTAATAATGTCGTCCATTTGTGCCTTGTACTTACTTTTGTCGGTCAATGCATATGGAAATTTTCCTTGAAGTATAGCGTCTTCGTTTTCAATAAATACTTTTACGGCATCGTTAATCAAACTACCAATAGCCAATGCGCGTAAATAACTGATTCGGTCTTCTTTTGTAGTAAGTGTGTTGTATTTTTTAGAATCGATACTGTCTTTTACGAGTTTAATTAGATATTCCAAAGCAAAATCCTCTGAAACCAAACCTAGGTTTATTCCGTCTTCAAAATCAATAATAGTATAACAGATATCATCCGCAGCTTCGACCAAATAGGCCAACGGATGTCTTTCATAACCAATATCCTCTTTTGCTTTATTGGCTATCATCCCTAACTCTGAAGCTACTTCCTGAAAAAATACTTTATCAGATTGGAAGAATCCATACTTTTTATCGGCAATATTTGATGTTGGTTTTTTTGGCAAACTTTCTTTTGGATATTTCATAAATGCGCCTAAAGTAGCGTATGTTAATCTTAATCCTCCAGTAACTCCTGGTCTTGAACTTGATAAAACCGAAAATCCATTTGCATTCCCTTCAAAATCTATTAAATCCTGCCATTCTTTTTCAGTTACCTGGTCTTGAAAATGCGATCCTTTTCCAATGGAAAAATATTCGCCAATTGCTTTTTCGCCAGAGTGTCCAAATGGCGGATTTCCTATATCATGTGCCAAAGAGGCTGCGGCTACAATTGCGCCAAAATCATTCGCTTGAAAGCCATAAACTTCCTGTAAATAAGGATGTTTTTCCAGTATCTTTTTCCCAACCAACCTTCCGATTGACCTTCCTACAACAGAAACTTCCAAACTATGAGTTAGTCTTGTATGAACAAAATCGGTCTTTGATAATGGGATAACTTGGGTTTTATCTTGTAAACTTCTAAAAGCTGCAGAAAAAATGATTCGGTCATAGTCCACTTCAAAGCCCAAACGCATATCGTCTTGTTCTTTACGCAATCGTTTGCTTGTATCGCCTTGGCGTTTTAGAGATAATAATTGTTCCCAGTTCATCATTGGATGTTAGATTTTAGAAATCAAATATACTTTTATTTTAAGACTTTCTTCATACAAACGCTACTTTCAACACCTATATATTGTCCGTAGTTTTCAATTTTTGAATAAGCCGATTTATTATAAAGCGCAATTGCTTTTTCGAGTTTAATTGAAGTTTCTAAAATAGCTTCAGAATATTCCAATTCCCTAGCCCAAATTTCCAATTCATTCAAAATTTGGTTGGCAACACCTTTTCCACGAAAATCAGGATGCACGAACATCCTTTTAATTTCAACTGTTTTTGAATCTATTACTTTAAAAGCCCCGCAACCTACAGGCGTTTTATTTTCATAACAAACGATTACATTTTCCAGATAAATTTGGTTGTATTGAGCGAAAAAATCTTTTTCATCACCATCAATATCAATGAGATATTCATCAAATAATGCGGTTAAGTATTTAAAATCGGGATGGTTTGAATTGGTTTGGATTACGGTTTGCATTTTAGCTTTTTATTTTAACATTTTCGTTGAAATCAATAATATATTTTTCAAGTTTATCTTTTCTTACTACAAATGTTTTAGAATATTCATCATGCAATCCAGGTTTTCTCCCTTGTAAAAAAGTAAAGTATTCAAACGGCACTAATCTTAATGTAGTTCTTGCTAATATATCTATAACTTTTGGTTTCGATCCATCTTCCATAACTACAACAGTTTTAGTAAAATATTTTGCAAATGATTGGGATAAAAATGTTTCCGTTATTCCATAATAAAAAAAATGTACCACACACCAAAACATATAACGTTCTATCAAATCTAATGAATCTATCTTGTTAGCAATTGGAATTTTACCAGCCATAAATATCGCATCAATAATCAACACTGAGATAAAAACTATTATATATACAAGCATATAATCTATAATAAAATTTATAATCCGAATGTTTTTTGATGCTAATATAAATTTTGGTATTTTGAATTTCTCAATATTCATCTTTTATTTTTTGCTAATTTAAAGAAAAACAGCCGTCATTACGACAGCTGTTTTTCTAAAATCTGATATCTAAATTCTTAAAATTAAGAACCGCACATTTCGCAATCCTCTGGCCCTGCTGCTTGTGCTTTCAATAACATTGCTTTGAAATCCTCGATTTCTATTGCTTCTGTATTTGGGGTTTCTTCCTCTTTTTTATCGTTGTTCAACGTAAATTTGATGGCGTCAACAGCAGCTTTGGTTCTCAAATAATACATTCCGGTTTTTAAACCAGATTGCCAAGCATAGAAGTGCATTGACGTTAGTTTTGCATAATTTGCATTCTGCATAAACAAGTTCAATGATTGGGATTGATCAATAAAATAGCCTCTTTGGCGAGACATGTCGATAATGTCTTTCATAGACATTTCCCAAACAGTTTTATATAGTTCTTTCAAATCCTGCGGGATCACATCTATATTTTGTACAGATCCATTGTGGCGCATGATTTCTTGTTTCAAAGTTTCGTTCCACATTCCGCGCTCTACTAAGTCGTTTAGCAAATGCTTATTAACTACGATAAATTCTCCAGAAAGCACTCGACGTGTATAAATATTAGAAGTATATGGCTCAAATGCTTCGTTGTTTCCTAAAATTTGTGAAGTCGAAGCAGTAGGCATTGGTGCTACTAAAAGCGAATTTCTTACCCCGTGTTCTACAACTTCTTTTCTTAATGACTTCCAATCCCAGCGACCCGATAGTTCTTCGTCTTTGATATTCCAAAGATTGTGTTGGAATTCCCCTTGTGAAATAGGCGAACCTTCAAATGTAGAATAAGGCCCTTCTTCTTTTGCCAATTCCATTGATGCAGTTACAGCTGCAAAATAAAGAGTTTCGAATATTTCCTGGTTTAGTTTTTTAGCTTCATCCGATGTAAAAGGCATTCTTAACATGATAAAAGCATCTGCTAATCCTTGTACTCCCAATCCAACTGGACGGTGGCGTAAGTTAGAATTTTCGGCTTCTTTTACTGGATAATAATTCCTGTCAATAACCTTATTCAGGTTTCTTGTTACACGTTTTGTAACATCAAACAATAAATTATGGTTGAACGCTCCGTTTTCAACAAACATTGGCAACGAAATAGATGCCAGGTTACAAACCGCAATCTCATCTTTCGATGTATATTCCATAATCTCGGTACATAAATTCGATGAACGAATGGTACCTAGGTTTTTCTGGTTTGATTTTCTGTTAGCTGCATCTTTATACAGCATATAAGGCGTTCCCGTTTCAATTTGCGATTCCAAGATTTTTTCCCATAATTCATGTGCTTTAATGGTTTTTCTTCCTTTTCCTGCCTTTTCGTAATCGGTATACATTTTTTCAAATTCTTCACCGTAAACGTCATATAGACCTGGACATTCGTTTGGACACATCAATGTCCAGTTTCCATTTTCCTGTACGCGTTTCATGAATAAATCCGAAGTCCACATCGCGAAGAACAAATCCCTAGCGCGCATTTCTTCTTTTCCAGTATTTTTTTTCAAATCTAAAAAGTCGAAAATATCGGCGTGCCATGTTTCGATATAAATAGCAAAACTTCCTTTACGTTTTCCTCCACCTTGATCTACATAACGGGCAGTATCATTAAAAACCCTTAACATTGGAACAATTCCGTTCGAAGTTCCGTTTGTACCTCGGATGTAAGAACCGGTAGCACGAACATTATGGATAGACAAACCAATTCCACCAGCGGATTGCGAGATTTTTGCAGTTTGTTTTAAGGTATCGTAAATTCCGTCAATACTGTCATCCTGCATTGCCAGAAGGAAACAAGAAGACATTTGTGGTTTTGGAGTTCCTGCATTAAATAAGGTAGGCGTTGCATGCGTGAAGAATTTTTTCGACATTAAGTCATACGTTTCAATCACGGATGCCATATCATTTAAATGGATTCCAACTGAAACACGCATTAGCATATGTTGTGGCCTTTCAACGATTTTTCCGTTTATTTTTAACAAATAAGAACGTTCCAATGTTTTAAAACCGAAATAGTCATAATTAAAATCCCTGTTGTAAATAATGTGTGAATTTAGGTATTCCGCATTATCCATAATCACTTTGTGAACTTCTTCAGAAAGCAAAGGTGCTTCTTGTCCGTTTCTTGGGTTCACATAATGATACATTTCGTTCATCGTTTCCGAGAAGGATTTGTTAGTGTTTTTATGTAAGTTAGAGATTGCTATTCTCGCCGCCAATTGTGCATAATCTGGGTGTGCGATAGTCATTGATGCAGCAGTTTCTGCCGCTAAGTTGTCCAGTTCAGATGTGGTTACTCCATCATATAATCCTTCGATAACGCGCATTGCTACTTTTACCGCATCTACTAAATCATTCAAACCATAGCATAGTTTTTTAATCCTATCCGTGATTTTGTCAAACATTACTGGCTCTTTATGGCCATCTCTTTTTACTACGTACATATGTTTTTGTTTTGTGAAATCGTAAATCCCTTTACGACTTCGGGTTATTTGTAATTTATACTGAACTCGTTTCAGTATCGTTTTTTGGAGCTTAATCCCGCACCCAAGGCTGAAAGTTGAACTGGCGAAGCAATTTGTTGCAATCTTTATTAACCGATGATTTCGACAGGCTCAATCACCGTTTAAAAAGGATTTTCACTACTATGGGGCTAAAACTTATCGTTGCCTTTTTTTAAAAATCAGCGTCAAAGCTAATTTTCTGGGCATCGCTATCCGTATTCATCACACCTGCTTTTTGATATTCGGCTACTTTCTTTTCAAAGAAATTCGTTTTTCCCTGCAACGAAATCATATCCATAAAATCAAATGGGTTTGCCGTATTGTATTCTCTGTCACAACCTAATTCTACCAATAATCTATCGGCAACAAACTCTAAATATTGTGTCATTAATGTGGCATTCATACCAATCAAACTTACTGGAAGTGATTCGGTAATAAATTCCCTTTCAATTTTTAAGGCATCCACGATAATTTCCCTGATCCGTGTTTTTGGCACTTTATTGATTAAATGGTGATTATGCAAATGCACCGCAAAGTCACAATGCACTCCTTCATCACGGGAAATCAATTCGTTAGAAAAAGTCAATCCTGGCATCAATCCGCGTTTTTTCAACCAGTAAATAGAACAGAATGCTCCAGAGAAGAAAATTCCTTCTACTGCTGCAAAAGCAATTAATCGTTCAGCAAACGAATCCGATTCAATCCATTTCAACGCCCAGTCCGCTTTTTTCTTTATTGCAGGAAAAACATCCAATGCATTGAAAAGTTCGTCTTTTTCTGCTTCGTCTTTTACATAAGTATCAATCAGAAGTGAATAGGTTTCGCTATGGATGTTTTCCATCATAATTTGGAAACCATAGAAAAACTTAGCTTCTGCATATTGTACTTCATTCACGAAATTTTCAGCAAGGTTTTCGTTAACGATTCCGTCAGAAGCAGCAAAGAATGCTAAAATATGTTTGATGAAGTATTTTTCATCGTCATTTAGTTTGTTGTTCCAATCGTTTAAGTCCTGAGACAAATCTATTTCTTCTGCTGTCCAGAAACTCGCTTCCATTGATTTGTAAAATTCCCAGATATCGTGGTGTTTGATAGGAAAAATTACAAATCTGTTTTTATTTTCTTGTAAAATTGGTTCAACAGCTGACATATTATAGTGACTTTTATAGAATTAAAATTTTAGTTTTTGTCCTTTTTGGGGTTTACAAAGATGAAGAATTCTTATGGTTATTTAAGTTCAAACTTATCCACAATTACCTCTAGTTTTTAACAATGCGTTAAGAAAAACACTTTTTTATAACATCTAACAATATGTTGTATATCAATGTGTTAAATATTTAAATATAATCAAACCCTACTAAAAACAAGGGTTGAACCATTTTTCAAAAAACCCTTTTTAGAGAGTTTCAATTCGCTTTTCCATTTTTGTTGGATTTAGCTCGTTGATGATTTAAAGTTACTTATTTTTTTCAAAACAACCATCACACTAAATAAATAAAAAACAAGGAGTTAACTTTAATTCCAGTAATTAAATTTTGGGAACTATAAATAATAAAAATTATTTTAGAGGGTTCTTTTTGAGTTCTTCGGCGACTTTCTCCAATTCTAAATACCAGTCTTCGCCAAATCTTCTAATAAGCGCTTCTTTTACAAATTTATAAACTGGCACTTCAAGTTCCTTACCTAAAGAGCAGGCGTCGTCGCAAATGTCCCATTTATCATAATTTACGGCAGCAAATTCAGAAAAATCTTTAACCCGAATAGGATACAAATGACAGGACACCGGTTTTTTCCAGTCAATTATCCCTTGATTATACGCTTGCTCGATTCCGCAAAGTGCGGTTTTTCCATCAAAAATAACGTAAGCACAGTCTTTATTGTCAATTAACGGTGTTTCTAAATCGCCATCGGTTCCCTTTACCCAAGTTCCTTGAGCTTCAATAGCAGCAATTCCTTCTTTTCTCAAAAAGGGTTTTACTTTTGGGTAAATTGCTTCAAGAATTTTGGTTTCAGCTTCACTCAAAGGTGCTCCCGCATCACCATCGACACAACATGCCCCTTTGCAGGCAGAAAGATTACAGACAAATTCTTTTTCTAAAATGTCTTCAGAAACTATGGTTTTTCCTATTTGAAACATTTTGCAAAGATACAACTTGATTTCAGCCCATCGGCAAGCTCAGGGTAAAAATTTTAAATTATAAATTTATTTATACAACTTAAAAATTTGTTTTTCAGGTAATTACAAATAAATAAAATTAACGTATTTTTGGGTAGTGCTAAGTCAGATATAAATAATTTTGCACTCTTAAAAACAAAGTCAATATGGAACTCAATTTTAAAGAAATTGCTACAGTTGGAATGGTACTTTTTGCGGTAATAGACATTGTAGGTTCTATCCCAATTATTGTGGATTTAAGAACTAAACATGGGCATCTAGAATCTGGAAAAGCGTCATTGGTAGCAGGATTAATTATGATTACTTTCCTTTTTGCCGGAGAAGAATTATTGGACTTGATTAGCCTCGATGTAAATTCATTTGCCGTGGCAGGTTCATTTGTTTTGTTTTTCCTGGCATTAGAAATGATTTTAGGCATTCGTATTTATAAGGATGAAGAATCGAGCTCTGCTTCCATAGTTCCATTAGCTTTTCCTTTGATTGCTGGTGCGGGGACAATGACAACTTTATTATCGTTACGTTCACAATACCACGCTCTCAACATAGTGATTGCTATACTTTTAAACATCATAATTGTGTACTTGGTTTTAAAGTCATCGGCAAAAATCGAGAGAATGCTGGGGAAAAATGGATTAAGCGTAGTGCGCAAATCATTCGGGATTGTACTTTTAGCCATTGCTGTTAAATTATTTGCTTCCAATGTTAAAGGCTTGTTTATATAAACTTGTTTTTGTTATTTTTACAACAAATTATTCTTAATAATGAAAATTTTTACTTCCATATTAGTTGTTTTAGCATTAGCCTTAATTGTATTCAACATTACATTACTTGATTTTAAAAGCCCTCTACAAGGAAACAGTGGCGTAGCATTAATTGGCATCGTTGCATCTTTTTGTGCCATTTTTATCATTTTGATTTTCAGAATGTCAAAATCAATTGAAGAGAAATCAAAAAATCAATAAAATGTTTGATGTTTTAATCCTTGGCGGAGGGGTATCTGGTATATCTTGCGCTTTACTTTTGGGTTCTGCAAAAAACAAAACTTTTGCTTCCGATAAAAAAATCGGAATCATTGCCCATCAAAAAACATCCTCCCTTCAAGAAGCCTTATTCAACAATGCATATGGAATTGCTCCTGGCACTTTAGGCAAGGATTTATTGGCAGAAAGCATTTCTCATTTGTCTGATACTTATCCGCACATTGAACAAATCGCTAACGAGAAGGTGTTGAAAATCGAAGGCTCCTTTCCCGGTTTTAAAGTTATTACAAACAAAAATACCTATTTTACAAAAACCATTGTTGTGGCTATTGGTTACTCAAATACTTTTGACATTGAAGGCTTAATGCATTTTGTTGAACCTCATCAAAAAGCAGTTCCAGAAAAACAACGCATTCAATTAAAAAATACGGATCATAAAGTTACCAATGGAATTTATGTTGCTGGAAATCTTGCAGGATGGAGAAGCCAATTAGCAATTGCCGCAGGAAGTGGAGCTGCTGTAGCTACAGATATTCTTACTTTATGGAATAATGGGATTGATTCCCAAAGTCATGATAGCATAAAAAAATAATTCCTTTTTTTTGGACAAACCTTCTTCCTTGATTTAAACATACATTTTTTCCCAATAATTCATTTTTTGATTTATAGAAGTTGCCTAAAATAAAAGACACTATTCCAGTGTCATTTTTCGACTTTGAAACTATCTAAATTAGAGTATATTTGCACATTAAAATAAATACATTTATTGGTTGGTTTTGTGAGTAAATGCAAAGGGACTTCTTGTTTTTTAAAGGAGGATTGAAATGACCACACATTAAAACCAATTCACGATTAACAAAAGACACATACAGTTTATGAAACACATAAGAAATTTTTGCATCATTGCACATATTGATCACGGAAAAAGCACGCTTGCTGACAGACTTTTGGGAGCAACTCAAACCGTTACAGCTCGTGAAGAAAAAGCACAATTGCTGGACAATATGGACTTGGAACGTGAACGTGGAATTACCATAAAAAGTCACGCTATCCAAATGGAATATACCTATAAAGGAGAAGAATATATTCTGAACTTAATTGACACTCCAGGTCACGTGGATTTCTCTTATGAAGTTTCGCGTTCGATTGCTGCTTGTGAAGGAGCTCTTTTAATTGTGGATGCCGCACAAAGTATTCAAGCACAAACGATTTCGAATTTATATTTAGCATTGGAAAATGATTTGGAAATCATTCCGGTATTAAACAAAGTAGATTTACCAAGTGCAAATCCAGAAGAAGTTAGCGACGATATTATTGATTTATTAGGTTGCAAACTAGAAGATATTATTCACGCTTCGGGGAAAACAGGTTTTGGTGTCGAAAATATTTTGGCTGCCATAATAGAGAAAATCCCAGCTCCAAAAGGAAATAAAGACGAACCATTACAGGCTTTGATTTTTGACTCTCATTATAATCCGTTCCGCGGTATTGAGGTTATTTTTAGAGTCGTAAATGGAGAAATTAAAAAAGGGCAAAAAATTAAATTCATGGCAACTGGCAATGAATATTTTGCTGACGAAATTGGTACTTTAAAATTAAATCAAGTTCCAAAACAAGTGATTTCTGCTGGTGATGTTGGGTATTTGATTTCTGGAATTAAAGAAGCGAAAGAAGTAAAGGTAGGCGATACTTTAACTGATGCAAAAACGCCAACTACCAATATTATAACAGGTTTTGAAGATGTTAAGCCTATGGTTTTCGCCGGAATTTATCCGGTTGATACTGAAGATTATGAAGAGCTGAGAAACTCAATGGAAAAATTACAATTGAACGATGCTTCATTAGTTTTTTTACCCGAAAGTTCGGCAGCTTTAGGTTTTGGTTTCCGTTGTGGATTCTTAGGTATGTTACACATGGAAATTATCCAAGAACGTTTAGAACGCGAATTCAATATGACTGTAATTACTACAGTTCCTAACGTTTCATATCATGCGTTTACGAAAAAAGACCCGGAAACAATTTTAATTGTAAATAATCCGTCGGATTTACCAGAACCTTCCCGTTTAGACCATGTTGAAGAGCCTTTTATTAAAGCGACTATTATTACAAAAGCCGATTATGTAGGAAACGTAATGAGTTTATGTATTGAAAAACGTGGACAAATCACCAATCAAACCTATTTGACGACCGAACGTGTAGAATTAAATTTTGATATGCCGTTAGCAGAAATTGTATTTGATTTTTATGACAGATTGAAAACGGTTTCTAAAGGATACGCTTCATTTGATTATACACCAATAGGAATGCGGGCTTCCAACTTAGTAAAAGTAGATATTTTACTGAATGCTACAATTGTAGACGCTTTGTCTTCATTAATGCACGTTGACAATGCCTATTCTATTGGAAAAAAAATGTGTGAAAAATTAAAGGAATTAATACCGCGCCAGCAATTTGATATTCCTGTTCAAGCCGCTATTGGAGTAAAAGTAATTTCCCGTGAAACTATTAAAGCTTTGCGTAAAGACGTTACCGCAAAATGTTATGGAGGGGATATTTCCCGTAAACGTAAACTTTTGGAAAAACAGAAAAAAGGAAAAAAACGAATGAGATTAGTTGGAAACGTAGAAATTCCACAAGAAGCATTTATGGCGGTATTAAAATTAAATGATTAATCCAATCCTTATTTATATATTAAATTACAGAGAGATATTCAATAGAATTGGGTAAATATGCAATTATTTTAAAATATTTTCGTTAAATAAATTATAAATGTATTCATATTTCGTAATTTTAAGTTTCTAAATAAAATATATGAAAAAAACTCTACTCATACTTTTACTGTTTTCTGTTACATTCTCTTTTTCTCAAGGCATTACAGTGGATAATACCACATTAAGTGTACCGCAATTAGTTAGTAATGAATTGCTACAGAATTCGTGTTCAAACGAAACCAATTTTATATTTTCTGATCATATTGGTATTGGTCAGTTTATAAATACTAATCCTGGTTTTCCAATTGACAATGGAATTATTATTAGAAACGGTAACGCGAAACATACTGAAGGAATCTATACCGGATTAAACGAAAGTAGCCAGACAAATGCTAACAGCGATCCGGATTTACAAGCCATCAGTATTGCTACAGGTCAGGCAGCTCCTATTTTGGATGTTGCGTTTGTTCAATTTGATTTTACTCCCCTATCCAGTAATTTTAGCTTTGATTTTATCTTTGGTTCAAATGAATATGGAGAATTTCAATGTGGGTTCAGTGATGTGTTTGCTTTTTTATTAACTGATTTAACAACTGGTGTTACGACAAATTTAGCCGTTCTTCCAGCGACCACAACTCCAGTTTCAGTAAAAAACATCCGTGACGGCGCTTATAATCCAGCGTGTTTATCTGTAAATCCCCAATTATTTTCGAGATACAATGTGGCTAATCCAGCCATTTCTGCAATTAATATGCGTGGGGAAACTACTTTGTTAACGGCGACTTCTCCTGTAACGCCTAATAGGACTTATAGGATTAAATTAGCTATTGGAGATTATTTAGATAGCAATTATGATTCGGCTGTATTCATAAAAGGGGGAAGTTTTATCACTTCAGCAAATTTAGGCGCTGACAGAACAATCTGTACTGGCGAAACTGTTGCTCTTAATGGTGGACTTGGTCCCGGTTATGCATACACATGGACGTTTAATGGCGCCAACATTCCCGGGGCAACCAATGCGACTTATAATGCCACTCAAGCGGGAACCTATACAGTTACTGCTACACTTGGAGGCTGCGTGATTACAGACGAAGTTATTCTTACTAATTTGGCTACAACTTCACCTCATGATATTTTTCTTTGCAATACAGGACAAGCTACTTATCAGTTCAATTTATTACAGAATGACCCAACCGTTTTTGGTGTTAGCGTTGTGGATTACTCAGTGATTTATTACACTTCTTTAGCAAATGCGAATGCAAATACAAATCCAATTGCAGCTGGACAATTAGCAGCATTTACCAGTGCGGGGAATCAGACTATTTATGTAAGACTGAGGCATCTTACAAATGGAAATGCGATTTGCAATGCGGTATATACATTCCAATTATTAATTAGTGCTCCATTTAATGTCACTACACCTCCAAACATTCGTTTATGCGATACCCCTGCTGGTAGTCCAAATGCGAATTTATCAGCACAAAACCCAATTATTTTGGGCGGACAAAATCCTGCGAACTATACTATTTCATTTTACAATTCTCAAGCGGATGCAAACATTAGCATTAACCCAATAGGCAGTCCAGGTGCTTACCCAGTTAGTTTGGCGGGTTCTCCAGAAACAATTTTTGTAAGAGTGGAAGATGTAACCAATCCTAATTGCTATAAAACCGTTAGTTTTACAGTTACCGTTTTCCCTCAGCCATTGGTCGATTCAATTGCTGATGTAGTTGAATGTAGCAGTTATGTATTGCCTATTATTACCAATGGAAATTATTATACAGGGCCAAACGGAACGGGAATGATGCTTCCGGACGGATCAACAATCAATATGAGTGGCACTTACTATATTTTTAATGGCCCTATTGCACCTAATAACTGCACTAACCAAAGTAGTTTCCTAGTCACTTTTATAGATGAATTGATTTTTCCAAGAATCGCATGTGGCATGTATGTCGTACCAATTCCACCAGCTGGGGATTTTTTTACTGGTCCAGGCGGAACGGGGAATATCATTCCTGATGGAACTGTGTTATTAACTGACCAGACGATTTATTATTATGCAGTAATCAATGGTGTAGTTTGTAGAGACGAAAGGCTTGATATTACTGTATTCCCATTGCCTCCGGCTGATGACCCAACTGATATATTTACCTGTACTTCCTATACATTGCCTCCATTGACAAGCGGAAGCTATTTTTCTGGACCTGCGGGATCAGGAGCAGCAATGAATGCTGGGGATGTAATTACAAGTACCCAAAGCGTTTATATTTTTTCCGATGACGGACGTTGTCAGGCAGATAATCAATTGGCTATAAATATTGTTGACCCTACTATTTATCAACCTGTTTCGGTTTGCGGAAGTTTTGTTTTACCCGATGTTCCATTTGGTGAATACCATACACTTCCAGCAGGTGGAGGGGCTATAATTCCTGAAGGAACTGCAATATCAACTTCTCAGACGGTATATTATTATGCGTTTACAAATCCCGTATCCAATTGTACAGATAATTTAAATTATCAGATTTCAATCAATCCATTACCTACAATTGATATGCCTGCAGATAGATTGGAATGCGGAAGCTATACACTGCCAGCATTAACGAATGGAAACTATTTTACTGCTACAAACGGTGGAGGAACAGCTCTCTTTGCTGGAGATGTCATTCTAAACACCCAAACCATATATGTATATGTTTCTAACGGAACCTGTACCAATGAACATGCTTTTACTATAGAGATAAGACCATTGCCTCCAGTTGACAGTCCGTTGGGGATCTTTGCCTGCGGACCTTATACACTTCCACCATTGGTTGACGGAAAATATTATACTGCGCCTAATGGTCCGCATGGTATTGGTAGGGAACTTTCTGCCGGAACAGTGATAATCACTACCCAGACGCTATACATCTATAATGAATGGCCCGATTTTAGGACTTGTTCAAATGAAACGGTATTTTTAGTGGAGATCAATATAATCGATGTTGGTACTTTTGCCGATGTTGACGCTTGCGAAAGCTATACCTTACCTAATCTTATGGTGGGTGACTATTACTCACAACCAAATGGCCAGGGAGCTATAATTCCTCCAGGAACGGTTTTACTAACCTCACAAACGGTTTACGTTTATGAAATTGTAGGACAACGTTCTACATGTTCTGACGAAGATGATTTTAATGTTGTTATATCCACAACGCCAGTAGTAGCCAATCAGCCAGATATCGCCGTTTGTGGAAATTATACTCTACCAGCATTGGCTTTGGGGAATTATTTTTCAGATCCTGACGGTCGTGGAACTGCTTATTTTGCTGGAGATGTAATTACGTCAAGCCTTAACATGTTTGTATATGCAACTGCACCAAATAACCCGAATTGCAATGATCAAACTTTCTTTTTCATTTCAATTTATCCGTTAAACAACCTGAACATTAATGATGGTGCAATTTGTGTCGATTTTACTACTGGTGCATTGTTGCAGTCTGCTGTACTGGATTCAGGTCTAAATCCTGCAACATTTACTGTTGATTGGTATTTAAATAACATCCTTGTAGGGACAGGACCTACTTACACTGCACTTGTAGAAGGTGATTACTCCGTAATTGTCACCAAAAACATCCCTGATGTAGGCAACAATTGTGGCTATAACAACCCAACGACAGTAACTGTTGAGAAATCGAGCACTGCTATTGCCACAGTTACAGTAACAGAAGCATTTGAAGACATTATCGATATCATCGTAAATGTAACAGCTGGTTTTGGAACCTATGAATTTCAATTGGACAATGGTCCTTTCCAGTCAGACAACGTTTTTCATAATGTGGCTTCTGGAGAGCATAATGTTACAATAAGGGATACAAAAGGAAATTGCGGCGATATTATTTTAATAGCATCAGTCTTGAAATACCCAAAATTTTTCACGCCAAATGCTGATGGTGCAAATGATACTTGGAATATTTGGGACATACAAAACCAACCCGATGCCGTTATAAACATTTATGACCGACAGGGTAAATTTTTATACCAATTCAGCCCTGATGGCATAGGCTGGGACGGAACTCATAATGGCAAAGAATTGCCATCAACCGATTATTGGTTTCAAGTATTTTATACCAATAATGGTGTGCCCCAGGAATTTAGAAGCCATTTTAGTATGAAACGTTAATTTATAAACCCTAATAATGAAAATTGTTAGGGTTTTTTAGTTTAGCAAAAACCTTTATCTCTTTGTATCTTTGCGACTTTCTAACATAGAACAACACAAAATGATTGAAGATAAAGACCAACAACGTACAAGCCTATCCCAATTAGGAGAATTTGGATTAATAAAACACCTTACAAAAAATTTTGAAATCAATCAAGCTTCTACCTTAATAGGAATTGGTGATGATGCAGCAGTTTTGGATTTTGGAAGCAAAAAAATAGTAGTATCCACCGATTTATTGGTTGAAGGCGTTCATTTTGATTTGGCTTATATGCCTTTAAAGCATTTAGGATACAAAGCAGTAGTAGCGAATGTTTCTGATATATGTGCTATGAATGCAAAAGCGACACAAATTACCGTTTCTGTTGCAGTTTCTAATCGGTTTCCGTTGGAAGCTTTAGAAGAGTTGTTTGCTGGTATCACATTAGCGTCGCGTGAATATAATGTAGATGTAATAGGCGGCGACACTACTTCTTCCCAAAAAGGATTAATAATTAGTATTACTGCAATAGGTGAAGGAGATACTGAGGAATTAACCTATAGAAACGGAGCAAAACAAACTGATTTATTAGTAGTTACAGGAGATATCGGCGCTGCTTATATGGGATTGCAGGTTTTGGAACGGGAAAAACAGGTTTTTCAGGTAAATCCAAATTCCCAACCCGATTTAGAAGCTTACACTTATTTGATTGAAAGACAATTGCGTCCTGAAGCCCGAAAAGATGTTCGTACTTTACTTCACGCTTTAGAAATAAAACCAACTTCAATGATTGATATTTCTGACGGTTTATCATCAGAAATCATGCATTTATGCAAAAATTCGGGAGTGGGCTGTAATTTATACGAAGACAAATTGCCCCTTGACCCACAATTGATAAATGTATGTGAAGAATTTAATATTGATTCTACAACTGTTGCCATTAATGGAGGCGAAGATTATGAATTGCTGTTCACTATCGCAATGGAGGATTTTGAAAAAATCAAAGGGAATCCGAATTTCACCATTATTGGACATATGACGCAAGAAAGTGAAGGCATTCATTTAGTGACGCGAGCCAATACCAAAATTCCTTTAAAAGCTAGAGGCTGGGATGCAATTGCAGAATAATTTCTTGTGAAATTTTAAATAAAAAAAAGGCTTTCCAAATCGGAAAGCCTTTTTTATAATTTTGTCACATCCAACGCTGTCGAAATATTATAATGGTTCTCGACTGCGCTCGAACTGACAGTTGGATTATCTTAACTATTTTACCGCTTTCATCAACCAGTTTTTCATAGAAACTTCATTTTCTATAATTCCTTTTAGTTCCGAAATCATTACGCGGTCTTGTTTCATTGAATCTCTATGACGGATAGTTACTGTTTGGTCCTCGGCAGTTTGATGATCTACTGTGATACAGAAAGGCGTGCCTAAAGCATCTTGTCTTCTATAACGTCTTCCAACAGCGTCTTTTTCATCATAAGCAACAGTGAAATCCCATTTTAAATCATCGATAATCTGACGGGCAATTTCTGGCAGACCGTCTTTTTTCACTAATGGAAAAACCGCTGCTTTTGTTGGAGATAAAACCGATGGCAGTTGCAATACGGTTCTCGTTGAACCGTCTTCCAAAGTTTCTTCTTTTAATGAATTGGAGAAAACCGCCAAAAACATTCTGTCTAAACCTACGGATGTTTCTACCACATACGGAGTATAGTTTGCATTTGTTTCGGTATCGAAATATTGTAGTTTCTTACCAGAGAATTTTTCGTGCGCTTTCAAATCGAAATCGGTACGTGAATGAATTCCTTCCAATTCCTTGAACCCGAATGGGAAATTGAACTCAATATCCGCAGCCGCATTGGCATAATGCGCTAATTTTTCGTGATCGTGAAAACGGTAATTTTTTTCTCCTAATCCAAGTGATAAATGCCAGTTCAAACGGGTAGTTTTCCAGTATTCATACCATTGCATTTCTTCTCCTGGTTTTACAAAAAACTGCATTTCCATTTGTTCAAATTCACGCATACGGAAAATAAACTGTCGTGCAACAATCTCATTTCTAAACGCCTTTCCGGTTTGTGCAATCCCAAAAGGAATTTTCATTCTACCCGATTTTTGAACATTTAAAAAATTTACGAAAATTCCTTGAGCCGTTTCCGGACGCAGGTATAAATCCATTGCGCTTTCTGCAGAAGCACCTAATTTGGTTCCGAACATCAAGTTGAATTGCTTCACATCCGTCCAGTTACGTGAACCCGATTCCGGACAAGCAATTTCCAGTTCTTCGATTAACGCTTTTACATCTCCAAGATTTTCTGTTTCAAGAGAACGCGCCATTCTGTTCAGGATTTCGTTCTTTTTTGACAAATATTCTACCACACGAGCATTTGTAGAAACAAATTCCTCACGGTTAAAAGCATCGCCAAAACGAACACTGGCTTTTTCTATTTCCTTTTCGGCTTTCTGATTCAGTTTTTCTGCGTAATCCTCTATCAGTACATCGGCTCTGTATCTTTTTTTCGAATCCTTATTGTCAATCAACGGATCATTGAAGGCATCAACGTGACCCGAAGCTTTCCATGTTGTTGGGTGCATCAAAATCGCAGCATCAAGACCAACGATATTTTCGTGCATTTGCACCATTGATTTCCACCAATATTCCCTAATGTTTTTCTTTAATTCCACTCCGTTTTGAGCATAATCATAGACCGCACTCAAACCATCGTAAATTTCGCTTGACGGAAAAATATATCCGTATTCCTTTGCGTGCGAAACTACATTCTTAAATAAATCTTCTTGTTTTGCCATAGTGGTGCAAAAATATAAAAAAGCCGTTGGGTGCAATTAGTTTTTAATGATAATTTTTCGTCAGTTCGAGTGATTTTCGATAGAAAATTGTATCGAGAACGAGAAATATTTCATTAAAAACGGTTCTCGATACTCCCGAAGCTTCGGGATTGTTCCGCATCACTTCGAGTTTTTCAAAATTTTTAATTGAAAAGTACCGAGAAGTACTACACAAAAAACACTCGAACTAATCATTGATTTCACTATTTTTATGACCAAAATTTTTAATTGATGTTCAAAAACCTTATAAATCTTCTTTTCCCAAAAGTATGTCTGGGTTGTAAATCCTTTTTACTAGCTAACGAAAACGTAATATGTACTTCGTGCCGACACGAAATTCCGCTGACACAACATTCAAAAAATCCAGAGAATGAAGCATTTATGAAATTTTACGGAAGAATAAATGTCGAATATGTTGCTACTTTAATGTATTATCATAAAAAAGGAATTGTACAGGAAATCATCCATAGTTTGAAATACCGTGGTCATGAAGAAGTAGGGACTGTTTTTGGCGAATGGTTTGCCGAGGATTTAAAATCTTCGACTATCCCACAATTCGACGTCATTATTCCAGTGCCACTCCATAGAAAAAGGCTGAAGTCAAGAGGTTATAACCAAATAACGACTTTTGGAGAAGCACTCTCAAAAAATTTAGAAGTGAGTTATAACCCAAAAATATTGCAACGGAATTCTTATTCCAAAACACAATCCAAGAAGAACCTTCTTGGGCGAACCGAAATTAAGGAGACTACCTTCGACGTGACTTTCAACGAGAAAGACCACAACAAACATTTCCTTTTGATTGATGATGTTTTAACAACAGGTTCCACTCTTGAAGCTTGCGGAAGGGCGTTGCAGAAAATTCCTGGGGCGAGAATTAGTGTGGTTTGTATGGCGATGTCGCATTCTTGAATATTTTAATTATATAAAATGAAAAAAATAATTATTCTGTATATATTAATTTTTTTAGCTAGTTGTTCTACAACTAAAAGACCAACTTTGCCAATAGTTGAACCTGAAATTGTAGATATTGAACAAGCTAAAGAAATTTCATTTTTAGAAAAATGCAATGCAAAATTAGAAAAAGGGATTTTTCTCTATGAAATAAATGTTCCTGAACATTATTACTTGGCTGGAGATGCAATTGCTACATCAAACCATATCATAAAATTTCCTGAAAAGAAAACGGAATTAATGGAAAGCTACCGGAAAAACTTTTATATCTATGGCAAATCTAGTTCTCAGGCATATAAATTAGTTTATAAGTTTGAAAAAGACAGTTGTTATAGCAAATCTGTTGAAGAATTTAGTAGAAAATTATATTTTATTCATGGTGATTATTGGAAGAATTATAATAGTTTTTATTGGATAGGCAATATGGCATTTTTAAAATTCTATGCTGAGTTTTATGTTGTGGATGTGGGCAAAATAGACGAAATGATACCTAAACTAGAAGACTATAAATGCTGTTATAGTAATACAAAAGAGCAGATAGATGGCAAAATTATTATTAAAGTAAAGGAATTTAAAATCCTTCCACCAACTGATTCTGATCAAGGTCAATAATTGTTGCCTTAAACTGCGCTCAGGATGACAAATTGGTTAAACAAATAAAAAACCAAAACATTTCGTTTCCACTGAATATAATTGTTATTTTGTGTTTTAGAAAAATTACAACTATGTTGAAAAACAATTTGAGATATATACCCTTATTATTTTTGCTAATCCTAATTAGTTGTGCCAAAAGAGGGTCAATTACTGGAGGTACAAAAGATACCCTTGCACCGATTTTAAGAACAAGTTACCCTAAAAATTTCAGTACGAACTTTAAAGGGGATATAATCACCCTGAATTTTGATGAATATATCAAACTCAAAGACGTGAATAAACAATTGATTATTTCGCCACCAATGGAAAAAGCACCTACTATTTCTCCAACTACGGCAAGCAGAACCATTACTATTAAACTAAACGAGCCTTTACTGCCTAATACTACTTACAGTTTTAATTTTGGCAAAAGCATTGAAGACAACAACGAAAACAACCCTTACCAACAATTCAAATATGTGTTTTCTACTGGTCCTTTTATTGATTCACTAAAACTAGGCGGAACCATTAAAGATGCTTTGAGCAAAACAACCGATAATTATGTATCGGTTATGTTATATGAAGCAGATTCTAAATTGAAGGATTCTGTAATCTATAAGAATGTTCCGAGGTACGTAACTAATACATTGGAAGGCAATGCTTTTTTGTTAGAAAATCTAAAAGCTGGAAAATACCTGCTCGTTGCAATGAAAGATGTGAACAGCAATAATAAATTCAATCCCTCTGAAGATAAAATCGGTTTTCACAAAGAGTATGTTACAATCCCAACAGATACCCTATATGAAATTGAGCTATTTAAGGAAACCCCCGCTTTTAAAACCTTAAAACCAAGTCAGGCTTCTGGGAACCGACTTACAATTGGTTATGAAGGAAAACCGAAGGACTTAAAAATTGTTTTGAAAAAAGGAAACGACATCCTACCTACAATCGTTACTAAATTGCCTGAGAAAGACTCTGTGCAGGTTTGGTTTACACCAATAAAAGCCGATTCATTAAGGCTGGCTGTGACCAATGAAAACTATAAAAACGATTTCGTCTTTAAACTTAAAAACCAGAAAAAAGATACTCTGAAATTTACTCCAAAACAAAAAGGTGATTTGCCTTTACGGGAAAAATTTACTCTTATTGCTTCGCGTCCATTGATTAAATTCGATAATTCAAAAATAAAAATAACCAATAAAGATGCTGTGGTAGTTGGTTTCAAAACTGAATATGATGAATTTACCCAAGAATTGAAATTTGATTTTGAAAAAGAGCCTTTGCAAAAATATGAATTTACTATTTTGCCTGGCGCGATGACAGATTACTTAGAAGAAACAAATGATAGTTTATCGTATAAACTCAATACTAAAAATACTTCTGATTATGGTAATTTACGTGTGGTACTACAAAACGTGCGTCAGTTTCCCGTAATCGTAGAGCTTACCAATGAAAAAGGAGAAGTTATCCTATCCGGATATTCAGAAAAAGAAACTACCGTAGATTTCAATTATATAATTCCGTCCCTTTACACTTTACGGGTAATTTATGACGAAAATAAAAACAAGGAATGGGATTCTGGTAGTTACCTAGAAAAACGCCAAACTGAAGAAGTTATTTATTTCCCTAAACAAATAGATGTCAGGGCAAATTGGGATGTGGAACAGGTTTTTGATTTGGGGTTTAAAACTTCGGCTTCGACAAGCTCAGCCCCAGAAAAAAAATAATATTCAGACGACAGATTTCGCAAATTTGCACAGATAAATTTGTGGTTAATTTGTCATTCATTAAAGTAAAATCTCAAACTCGTCCCTATCATTTAAAAAATTGAGTTTTTGTCTGGTTTCCATCAATTTTTCCTTGTCTAGAGTTGTAATAAAAACTCCTTCGGTATTGTGTATTGGCTCAATCAAATAATTGCCTAAAAAGTCAATTGCCTGCGAATGTCCCGTGTAGATATGTTTGTTGTCGTCTTCCCCTATTCTATTTACCCCAATAACATAACTTAAATTCTCGATTGCACGCGCTCTTAATAAAGTATCCCAAGCTGTGATACGAACTTCTGGCCAACTGGCAACATAGATTAAAAGACCATAATCTTCGGTATTACGCGCAAACACAGGGAAACGCAAATCGTAACAAATGAGCGGACATATTTTAAAGTCTTTATAATTTACTATCAATTTCTGAGTTCCCGCTGTATAGGTTTTGTCTTCTCCAGCAAGTGTGAACAAATGCCTTTTGTCATAATGTTGGATTTCCCCATTCGGAAAAACAAACAGGAACCTATTGTAATAATTATTATCCTCTGCTATAATTATGCTTCCTGTAATGGCTGATTTTTTGGCTTTTGCCAAAGTTTGTAGCCACAAAACTGTTTCACCCTGCATAGTTTCGGCAACCTGATTTGGATTCATCGTGAAGCCTGTGGTAAACATTTCAGGCAATACAATTAAGTCAATATTTTCGGTAATGGCATTTATTTTTTCTTCGAAATAAGCTCGGTTGGCGATTGGGTTTTCCCAAATTAAGGACGATTGGATTAGGGCGATTTTCATTGTTTGTTTTTTATTCAAAAGTACTAATTTAGAACTTTTAGGAATGAACTTAACTCGGACTTAACTCGAAAATTTATTTGTTAAATCGATTACTTTGTTAAATTATTTTCCTTTTTTTGAATTGGAAAATAATACTGTAATCCAATTTTTAAAATACCCGCAAATAAACGGTTTGTGGTTTCGGTATAACCTCCTGAATCGAAATACTGCCTGTCACTAATTTCATTTAAAGCAACTGAAAAACCAATTTGTGTGGTTAGTTTCAAATTCCTTTTAGGCAAAAATTTAAAGTTGAAGTTTAGTGTTGGATCCAATAAAAAAAAATGCTGCCCATTGAAATCTTCACCATTTGTACTTTTATAATCCGCAAATTTTAAATAACCCAATTTTAATGAATATCCAAAATCATAGTTCTTTCTATTTTTCATCATATTGAACTGCAGAAATAACTTAAAGTATTTTTCAGATAAATAATCTATATCATCTGGATAATATGGGGAAAATTCAAAACGATCAACATTTTGCAATTCAACTCCACCAATTAGTTCTAAATATTTGTAATTTCCAATTCTTCCGAATTTTTGTATTCCTCCTCCAAAACTAAAACCTGAATTGTCTTCTTGAGCTGTTCTTTCGCCACCCAAAAATGTTTGATAGGTATATTTAGCACGGTTGATATTTAAAGTCCCGAAAACAAAATATTTTTCAGACAAATTGTAAATAGCTTGCAATTGCTGATTACCAAATTCATGGTTGATTCCAATATCTAAATTGCCTTTTTCGGTATTGTTCATTGCCAAGTTGGAGGTTGGCCGATAAAAAGTTTCTTGAGCTTTTAATTGAATTACAGCAAAGATTAATATGTAAAGGCAAAGTGTTTTTTTCATTTACTAATTGTTGTTTATTAATTTCCGTTAGCTAAAGGATTTTTCCAAAATTAAGGAAGATTATATTAGCATAAATCTTAATGCTGATAGTTATGCTTACTAAAGGCAAATATATTAATTGCTATTATTCAATTATTAAAAAGGGTGTACTAAAAACCCACACATCTGTTTGATTTTGTTTGATTTTTTACAACGCATAATTCGGTTAACTATTGGGTTCTCCCAAATTATAGAGGGTTGAATTAGAACTGTTTTATACGTTTTCTAAATTTTTAAACCCTGTCAGAGTTTTGGACTCTGAAAGGGTTGGTATGAACTTATCAATCAACTATAAATACAAACTCACATCTTCTGTTAATTTGATGTTCTTCTTCGGTACACTTTTTATCTTTCCCGCAATTAACTATTAGGTGAGTTGCAGCATAACTTTCGGTTGTGACTCTTTTTTCATCAATTCCGTTTGCAACAAAATAATCTTTTATTGCTTTAGCTCTATTAAAAGATAATTTCTTACTCTTTTTTTCTCGTGTGTCGCAATGCCCATCAATTATAATTTTTACTATTGGATTTTTTTTCAAAAAATTAATATAAAACCGATTTAAATTTTCTTTTGCTCTCACAGTTAGAGAAGCATCATTATAATTAAATAAAATATTAGGAGGACAATACATTATGACACCCATTTCATCAGAATCATTACTAACTATTATTTCATCAATAAAAATAAACGCATCACCACCAAAACCCTGATGCCATTCGGGTAGTTTTCCATAATTGTAAGCGATAACTTTTACATAACGGGCATTTGCTCCGAGAGACATCCCTAGTTCAAAAGGCACAATTTTATTTTCGGTTTCTTTGGGATCCATTTTATTTTCAACGGTTCCAACTAAGGTGAAATTGACATTGTCTTTGGATACATAATATTCTACTTTGGTTGGCATTAATATCCAGGAACGTGAATCCTGCAAGAAATTAGCAGAAAATGAATTCACGTGTTGCTCTTTTTGTAAATCAATAACCGCTTCAAAATCCTGTGATTGATAGCCTTGCCAATCGCCTTTACGCCAGTTTTCTGTTCCTTTAATTCCATCTATCAAACCTTCCGGACCGCCAGCGTGGTATTGTGGATTGTATTTTGATTTGATGTTAATGGTGTACTTGTTTGGTTTTTTGAAGAAAGTGGCGGAAATGGTGTTGCTCGAAGAATTTGGTTTTGGTTCGACAAGCCTTTTTGGTAATGTCAAAGCAATAATTTTAGCAGATTGACTAATTTCAAATGGTTCTTTATATGGTTGAAAAGGGATTATTCTATTTCCTTCTAAATCTTCAATATGGTAATAAATTTGTATATTGTTTTGTGACAATAACGAAATTGTCAACTTATCCTTAAACGATTTACTTTCCGCTTGAATAACAGGAACTGGAATGTATTTAGAAGAATAATAACTGTTTAGATCATATTTATTCCCAAAATTTTGTTCAAAAAAACCAAAGTTATAATTTTTATCTACAGAATCTTTGCTTGTAATTTTATTCAAATAACCCTTTTCGAAATTTACAGTAATTTTATCAAAGTAAGATTTTGTAGTAGTCCATTCTGGCTTTCCTGGAGTAACCGCATAAATCCCCATTGAACTCAAAACATACCAAGCACTCATTTGCCCGCAATCTTCATTGCCTATTAATCCATCAGGAGTGTTTTTATAAAATTCATTTAGGATATAATGTACTTTCTCTGTGGTTTTTTCAGGTTTCCCAACATAATTATACAAATATGCCATGTGATGGCTTGGTTCGTTTCCGTGAGCATATTGCCCAATTAAACCTGTAACATCCGCTTGTTCTCGACCAGTAGTTTTAGATTCGCTGTTGAACATTTCATCGAGTTTGGCTTCAAATTTAGCTGCACCTCCATAAGCTGCAATCATTCCTTGAATATCCTGTGGAACGAAGAAAGAATACTGCCACGAATTGCCTTCGGTATAATTATTATTAACTTCTCTTGGGTCAAAGGGTTTGTCCCAACCGCCATTTTTCTTTGGTCGCATAAAACCAGTGTTCCAATCAAAAACGTTTTTCCAACTTTGGGAACGCTTTATAAAATAATTATAGTCTTCTGTTTTATTCAAAATTGCGGCCATCTGCGCAATACACCAATCGTCATAAGCATATTCCAAAGTTTTGGACACACTTTCGTGTTCGTCATCTATCGAAATAAATCTTTGTTTTTTATAAGCATCTAATCCCAAATGGTCTAACATTGCGCTATGTTTTGCGGCTTCAAATGCTTTTTCATAATCAAAACCTGTGATGCCTTTTACCATCGCATCCGCCATTACGGAAACCGAGTGATAGCCAATCATACAATCGGTTTCGTTCGAAGCCAATTCCCAAACGGGCAATCGTCCGCCTTGTTCGTACTGTTTTAGAAAGGTATTAATAAAGTCGGATGTACGTTTCTTTTCAATCAAGGTGTATAAAGGATTTGCTGCACGGAATGTGTCCCAAAGCGAGAAAACCGAATAGTAGTCAAAACCTTCTGTCTGATGGATTTTATTATCTCTTCCGCGATATTTTCCGTCTATATCCTGAGCAATATTCGGTTGCACCATCGTGTGGTATAAAGCAGTGTAGAAAATGGCTAACTTATCTTTGTTGGACTCAGTTACCTCAATTTTAGATAATTGTTGGTTCCAAAGTTCTTTTGTTTCTTTCTTTACTTTTTCAAAATCCCAATGTGGTATTTCCGACATATTCAGTTTTGCACCTTCGTAACTGGTTGGCGAAAGCGACACTTTTACTAAAATTTTTTCTCCTTTTTTTACTTGTTTGGAGAAACTTAAAGCGACTTCAGTACCAGAATAAAATTCTTGCTTTTGTTCACCATTGGCTTTTATTTTATTGATTTTCATCGGAACATTAAACTCAATTCGGGCAAAAACATATTGATCTCTTGCCCAAGCTTCACTTCTTCTTAAAACTTCAATTGTTTTGTCGTCAATAATTCTGATATCACCTTCCAATAACTTGTCCCGATGATTTAAGTCCAAAATGACATTGGCTTGACCGTCATTATTGAAAGTATATTCGTGAAAACCAACTCGGGTTGAAGCTGTTAACCGTACATCAATATTGTGTTTTTCTAATTTCACCGAATAAAACCCGGCTTCTGCTTTTTCACTTTGATGCGAAAATGTAGAAGAATATACTTTGTTGTCGAAACTCGGTTCGCCCATTGTTGGCATAAGCATAATATCCCCAAAATCCGAAACACCAACTCCATTTAAATGGGTATGCGAAAATCCGTAAATTACATTGTCACTGTAATGATAACCGCCGCATCCATCCCAGCTCCCATCAATTCTGGTGTCGGGAGATAATTGCACCATACCAAAAGGTGCCGTTGCTCCAGGAAAAGTATGACCGTGACCACCGGTTCCTATAAATGGGTTTACATATTGTTGATTGTTGCTTTGGCTCAAAGCCAATAAAGGAAACAGAAGTAATAAAAGAGTTTTTTTCATTTTGAAAATTTGAATATCAAATATAACTAATTAATATAAAAACAATCTTTAAATTCTTTTACTGTAAATCAAGGAGTAATCGAATTAATACTATTCTTATTTAAAATAAATAAAAATAATATTGTTTTGTATTGATTTGAAATATACATTTGCGCTATTAAAAATCATTCTAAATAAACTATGAAATACTTAACTATCAAATCACTTGTCATTGCGTTATTCGCATTATTCATCAGTCCTCAATTATTTGCCCACACGCTTTGGATAGAAACCAAAGCAACGGGAGCGAAAGGAAAACCTCAAGAAATTAATGTCTTCTTTGGAGAATTTGGTGATAAAGATATTAGCCCAACAGCCAAATGGTTTTCGGATTTAAAAAATTTCACCTTGTTTGCGATTTCGCCTTCAAAAAAAGAAATCAAATTAACTTCTACCGCATTAGAAAATAGCTATCAAACTTTTTTTACCCCAACTGAGGATGGTATTTACACGATTGTAATGCGACATATCCCGAAAGATATTTATGGCACTACAAAATTGGATTATAACTCGAGTGCTACCGTAACTATTGGAAATAAAACTGAAGTCAATGAAGCAACAATCAATTCGAATATTGTTAGCCTATTTTCAGAAATGGCTACTACAGCTAAACAAAATTCCGCAGTTAAAATTTTGGCTTTGAACAATTTAAATATTGCACCAAACCAAGAAATAAAAGTATTTGCTCCAAATGGATGGGGAAAACAATTGTATAGTAACGAAAAAGGGGAAATTAACTTCATACCATTATGGCCAGGAAATTATATGGTTGAATTTGCTCTTACTGATAAAACTGCTGGAGAATTAAACGGCAAAAAATACGATGATATCTGGAAAGTGGCCACTTATGTAATTACCGTAAAATAAATAACCTTAATAACAATTCTAAATAAAATTATGAAAACTAGATTATCAATACCCATTTTAAAAGTAAGTATGTTTCTGCTGGTGAGTACACCTTTATTTGCTCAAGAAACTGAAAAAGATTCTGTTAAAACAATAAAAGAAGTTGTTGTAAACGGAAAAACAAACAGTTTTGCAAGAAAAGAAAGCCAGCAGGTTTCTCGTATCCCGCTAAAAAATCTTGAAAATTCTCAGGTATATTCAACTATATCTGCCGAACTTTTAAAAGAACAAGTGGTCACAAATCTTGATGACGCCTTAAAGAATGCACCGGGATTAACACAACTTTGGGTTTCTACGGGACGTGGAGGTGATGGTTCAGGATATTTCTCCTTAAGAGGATTCCCAGTTCAGGTATCGATGATTAATGGCGTTCCAGGATTAACAAACGGAACGCTGGATCCTGCAAATATTGAAAGAATTGAAGTTATCAAAGGTCCTTCTGGAACTTTATTTGGAAGCAGTTTGATTTCTTATGGTGGTTTAATCAACATTGGAACTAAAAAGCCTTATGAGAAATTTGGAGGCGAAATTGCTTACACTAGCGGAAGTTATGGTTTAAACCGTGTTACTGCCGATGTAAATACACCATTAACTGCTGATAAATCTGTGAATTTCAGAATGAATACTGCTTATCATACTGAAGATAGTTTTCAAGATGCAGGATTCAGAAAATCATTTTTTGCTGCGCCTTCATTGTCATTCAAAGCAAGCGAGAAATTATCATTCTTGATTAATACCGAAATTATGCAATCGGAAAGTACTAATCCAACAATGCTATTCTTGGATAGAGGTGCGCCTTTAAGAGTACATAACATTGATGAATTAGGATATGACAACAAGCGTTCATATACTAGCAACCAGCTTTCATTATTGACACCGTCATTTAGTTTGCAAGGGCAGATGAATTATAAAATTTCAAGTGAATGGACTTCACAATCTATTTTATCTCGTAGCTCATCAAAATCTAAAGGATATTATTCATATTTGTATGAAGGGACTCAATATTATCCAGCAATAACGCAAGGAGTTGTTCTTGGACGTTATTTCAATTACCAAAATTATAGTGGTTTAACTACTGACATTCAACAAAATTTTATCGGTGATTTCAAAATTGGATCATTAAGAAACAGAATGGTTGTAGGTGTAGATTATTTCAACAGAAATCAAACTGATAATGGGACAGGATATGTTGCCAATGGTGGAATTTATATTGGAGATGACAGTTTGCAAACGGTAAACGAAAATGTTTTTGGCATTACAAATCCAGCTGATTATGTTTTAGATGGAGATAGCGGCGTTTTATCAGTAGCAGGTTCTGATGCACTTTTAGTAGCTGCACCTGTAAATAACAACAGAAGCAAACAAGAAGTGTTTAGTTCTTATGTTTCGGATGTTTTAAACATTATACCTTCATTATCAGTAATGGCAAGTGTTAGAGTTGACCGTTTCCTGAACGAAGGTGACGTAACTACAAAAGCAGACAATTATAATCAAACGGCTTTTTCTCCAAAATTTGGCGTAGTATTTCAACCAATTCTTGATAAAGTTTCTCTTTTTGCAAACTATATGGATGGATTTTCAAATGTTAGTCCAGGAAGCGATGTAGCTGCAGATGGAACTTCAACTCCAAGAACTTTTGGACCAGAACACGCCAACCAATTTGAAGCAGGAACAAAATTGAATTTATTCAAAGATAAATTATACACTACTTTAAGTTATTACACAACTGAAGTTAAAGACCAAGTTTATACAGTTTATACTTCAAGTCCTGCAGGTGCACCAATTCAAACTAATTATCAAGATGGAGCTCAAAAGAACAAAGGTTTTGAGGCAGAAATTGTTGCAAATCCAATAAAGGGATTAAATATTGTTCTTGGTTATAGCTATAATGATAGTTTCCTATTTGAAGGAGATCCAAGTTTTGTAGGCAATAGGCCAGAAAGTGCGGGACCATTAAATTTAGCAAACTTATGGGCAAGTTATAAATTTTCTGGACCATCATTAAATGGTTTCGGACTTGGTTTTGGAGGAAATTATGCTGGAGACAATAAAATTATGAACAGAAATGTAGTAGGAACTTTTACAATTCCAGAATATGTTAGAATGAATGCTTCAGTATTTTATGGTACTGATAAATACAATCTGACTTTAAAATTAGACAATATTACAAACGAAGAAACTTATGACGGATGGTCAACGGTGCGTCCGCAAACACCAAGAAGTGTTGCTGCAAGTTTCTCTTATAAGTTTTAATAAAACTAATAATTACACCTTCCTAAAAATATTTAGGAAGGTGTTTTTTTAATTATATCTTATGCAAACATTCGCTGGTTTTATTCTATTTTTTGGATTTTATTTGGTGTATTATACTTCAAAAAAAGCCACTTTGTTTCTTGATTCCACTTTTACGAAATGGATTAACACTAACACTAAACAATCAAAAATTATTGGAACAACACTACTTATTCTCTCTTATGTTCTTTTAGTATTACAAACTGCTTTAGGACACGGCTCTTTATTGTTTTTTATAGAATTGATGGCTTTCGGAAGTTTAATGATCCTGCTAAGTCCGTTAAAAATGATTAACCTAAAATGGGTTATTGCTTTGTTTATAATTACTCAATATATTGAGTTTCAATATTAAAATTTTAAGATTTATGCCGGCAAATACTAAATATCTAACGCAGTCCAAATGGCAGCGTTTCCTCAAAATTACTGCCGCAATTCTTGGTGGTTATTTTGTTTCTATGAGTTTTCATTTGGCTTTAGCCAGTTGGTTTAATCAGGTTGATGTCATTATAACAATGGCATTTAGTGGTTTTATCCTTTGGGTAGCTTTAATGGTCGTAGCTTTTATGGCAAAAAGTGGCTGGAAAATTTGGGGAATTTACCTTGGTTTAACCGCAATTTTTAGCTTATTAATTTATCTCGGGAAAATCTATCATCTCTAAATTATGAACAATAGAAATTACAATATTTTTTTTCATACGCATACCGTAAGCGGAATTGTCATTAGCGTAGTATTATTCGTTATTTTTTTTACTGGTTCATTTGCTTATTTCAGAGATGAAATCATCAATTGGGAACGCAACGAATCAATAGCAATTCAAAATCCGGCAGAACCAGACTATAACACTATTTTGGATTCATTGAATAAAAAATATGTGCTTCACGGGCGAACTCTTTCTATATCAAAATCGGGTAAGGAAAAAACACTCGCAATTTATCTTGAACCTAGCAAAGATTTATTGGAAATAAAAAAAGCAAAGGAAGAGCAGTTTTTTTATTTAGACCCAAAAACATATAAAACCGAAACTTATGAAGAATCTTATTCTTTAGGAGAATTTTTATACCGACTGCATTTCTTGGCACAAATTCCGTATCCGGTTGGCTATTATCTTTCTGGTTTTGTTGCGTTGTTTTTTTTATTTGCCATTGTAACTGGCGTTTTAGTGCATTGGAAAAAAATCATTAGTAACTTTTTTGTCTTCAGACCAAAGGAAAAATTAAAAACACTTTGGACAGATGCACATACCGCATTAGGAATGATTGGCTTGCCATTTCAATTTGTCTATGCAGTAACTGGTGCGTTTTTTATGATAAAAATTTTTATCGTAGCACCAAGTGTTCTGACTTTGTATGCTGGTGATGATAAAAAATTATATAAAGATTTAGAATATACTGATCCCGAATATTTATTTGCCAATAAAACACTAACAGCACATTATAACATTAATCAATTAGTAGCTCAAACTAAAAATACCTGGGATGATTTTGAGATTACTACTCTAAAAATTCAAAATTATGGCGATGCAAATATGCACGCTATTGTTGAAGGAAATCTAAATTATGACAAGCAATTGACTGGTATAGGGAATATGGTTTATAAAATCAGTAGTAATAAAATTATATCTCAGAAAAACCCAATTACAGAAAACACCTATCTCGACGGAGTAAAGAATGTTTTATTTCGGATTCATTATGCTGATTATGGAGGATATGCCTTAAAAATTATAAGTTTCATACTTGGTATCACGACTTGTTTTGTAATTATTTCCGGGGTTATGATTTGGCTCACCGCAAGAGATAAAAAGAATATACCTGAGAAAAAACGCCGTTTTAATGAATGGGTAGTTCGTATTTATTTGGCAATTTGTTTGAGTATGTATCCTATCACTGCGTTGATTTTTATTGCTGCAAAAGTTTTTCATCCATTAGGTGAATCTAACATTTATTATATTTATTTCATCGGATGGCTACTACTTACTTTATTTTTTATTATTCGAAAAAATAATGCCTTTACCAATAAATACACATTACTTTCAGGAAGTATTTTAGGGGTTTTAATTCCAATAACAAACGGAATTGTAACTGGAAATTGGTTTTGGAATTCACTTATAAACCAGCAATTTCAGATATTTTTTGTAGATATTTTTTGGATTGTTTTAGCATCAATTACCTTATATATTACTTTTATATTGAATCGAAAAAATAAAAACCAAACTAGCTAATATTCTCAATATGAAAGAAATTGAACGAATCTATTTTAATGATTTTGGAGTTGCTTTTTATTGGAAAAAACAAAACACTATTTTACTCGATAAAATTCAATTAGTATTTAAAGAAACTGGTTTATATGTTACTTTTCCTGAGCTAATTGCTTTTAGAAAATTGATTGATGATAGCGTGAAAGACAATTGCTGTCAAGGTTGTGATTTACGAAATAATTGTGGAAAATTTTTGCTAAAAACTCCTTTTGCACAAGTGGATTTGGCTTTTTCAACTAAAGAATTAGACAGTATTAAAGACTTAGTTGAAGGAACTTTATTTCAGATTAATTTGAATGAATTTATAAATGGAGTTGGAATGAATTAGACAAATATTGCATTATTCTATTATAGTTTCAATATAAACTGGAAAGTGGTCAGAAGGATATCTCAAATCTTTTGAGTCCGTTAAAACTGCGTATTTTTTGATCTTAAAAAAATTGTTTTTAGATAGAAATATATAATCCAATCTCTGTTTTGGTTTTCTATTATGATGAAAACCATTGAAAGTTCCAATTGAACCAAATGGTTTTTGACCTGAGATTTCATATGAATCGTTCATTTCCAATTTTAGCTTTAGCATATGGTCATCGGTGGAATCAGAATTGAAATCACCTATCAAGAATACAGGAAATTCATTTGTATTTAATTGCTTGATTTTTGAAAGTATCAAGGTAATGGATTTGTTTTTTGCAATATTCCCAAGATGATCCAAATGGGTATTAAAAACCCAAAAAGTCTTGTTTGAAATTTTATCTTTCAGCAAAACATAGGTACAGATTCTGTTGTATGCCGCATCCCAGCCTTTTGATACTTTTTTTGGAGTTTCTGAAAGCCAAAAAGTGTTTTCCTGAAGCGTTTCAAACCTGTCTTTTTTGAAATAAATAGTAGAAGATTCCCCTTTTCCTATTCCGTCCCTACCTATTCCTACATTCGTATATTTTGGTAAAGCTAATGAAATATCAATGACTTGATTAGGTAATGCTTCTTGGATTCCAAATATATCCGGTTCATAAAAATTCAATTGTGAACAGAAAAATTCCTTTCTGTTTGACCATGAATTTTTATGGTCACTTGCTACATCCAATCGGATATTATAAGTCATTATTTTGAGGTCCTGAGCAATCAGGGATAAGTTGGAATATAAAATTAATATTGCTAACAAGATTTTTTTCATATTGAACCTATTTTTATACCAGTAAATATAGTGGAATTGCTTTTTCAAACAGAAAATTCAAGTCGCATAATTGAAATCAAATATTATATAATTCACATTATAAAACTGTGAAATATATTATTATAATTTATAGATTAACTTAAATTAACTTATAAATGGAGGTATGGGAATTAAATATTATTGGAATGCTATTTACTCATTACTATTTTATAATCCCAATTTTTGTTGAGATGATCATATGGAAGTAACGGAAGAATTAATCCTACTCCGTCGATTAAAACTCCAACTGGAATTACCAATACTCCATAACCTCCAGCCGCTGCTCCAGCAACTATTGCAGTAGTACCTATAATCAATAACGTTTTAGATAAAACATTTACTATAATAGGTCGTATTCTTATTTTTTCGACAGAGTTTATAGCAATAGTATCTTTTCTGATTCTGATAGATTCGGTATTAATAATTTTGAACTTTCCTCTATATTTTTTACCATCTGCTGTTTTAATTACTACTCTTCTATTTTCTTTTATAAAATCTACATTATCAGTTTTTGTATTAATCAAACTTATTCCACTTTCTTGCGCATACATCATTGAGCATGAAAAAAAGATAAAACTAAAAAAAATACATTTGTAAATATTGAAGAAAAATGTTTTCATATTATAAATATAATTAAATTAATTGACTTTTATCCACAAAAAAACGCGTTCGTAATGAACGCGTTTTTCTATTTTATTTGACTTTAGCCGAAAATTTATTTTGCACTAGCCATTAAATATTCCCTGTTCATTCTTGCAATTGTGTCTAAAGAAATTCCTTTTGGGCATTCCACTTCACAAGCACCAGTATTGGTACAATTACCAAAACCTTCAGCATCCATCTGGTTTACCATATTCAGTACACGGTCAGTAGCTTCAACTCTTCCTTGTGGCAATAAAGCAAATTGAGAAACTTTTGCAGCAACGAATAACATCGCCGAAGCATTTTTACAAGTTGCAACACATGCACCACAACCAATACATGTTGCAGCATCAAAAGCATCGTCAGCGTCTTTTTTATTGATTGGAATCGTATTCGCATCAATCGTATTTCCAGAAGTATTAACCGAAATAAATCCACCTGCGTGCTGGATTCTGTCAAACGAACTTCTATCAACAACCAAATCCTTCACTACCGGAAAACCTTTAGCTCTGAATGGCTCGATTGTAATGGTATCCCCATCCTTAAACATACGCATGTGCAATTGACAAGTAGTTACCAATCTGTCTGGTCCGTGTGCTTCACCATTGATAAACAAAGAACACATTCCGCAAATTCCTTCACGGCAATCGTGGTCAAAAGCAACTGGCTCTCCGCCTTTGTTGATTAAATCTTCGTTGAAAACGTCAAGCATTTCAAGGAATGACATATCTGGTTCAATTCCGTCGATTTGATAATCAACCATTGCTCCTTTATCCTGGGCGTTTTTCTGACGCCATATTTTTAATGTAAGTTTCATATTTTTTAGTTTGAAAGTCTTAAAGTCGAAAGTCGAAAGTCGTTTGACTTTATGACATTTGACATTTGACTAATTTCTACTTATAACTACGGGTTACCAATTTAACATTGTCGAAAACCAATGGCTCTTTGTGTAAAACTGCTTCGCTAGGTTTTCCTGTGTATTCCCATGCTGCTACGTAAGCAAAGTTTTCATCGTCACGTTGCGCTTCTCCATCTTCTGTTGCATATTCTTCACGGAAGTGACCTCCACAAGACTCGTTACGGTGTAATGCATCTTTCGCGAACAATTCTCCCAATTCAAGGAAATCGGCAACACGTGTCGCTTTTTCCAATTCCTGATTGAAGCCTTTATCTGTTCCGGGTACTTTTACATCTTTATAGAATTCTTCGCGTAATGCGGCAATTTCAGTTATAGCTTCGTTTAATCCTTTTGCATTACGAGCCATACCAACTTTGTCCCACATAATTTTTCCTAGTTTCTTGTGGAAATAGTCAACAGAATGTGTTCCGTTATTGTTCATGAATTTATTGATTTGGTCCGTTACCGCTTTTTCAGCTGCTACGAATTCTGGCAAATCAGTAGAGATAGCTCCCATTTTAATGTCTGGCGCTAAATAATCCCCGATAGTATAAGGCAATACGAAATAACCATCAGCCAATCCCTGCATCAAGGCAGAAGCTCCTAAACGGTTAGCTCCGTGATCTGAGAAGTTGGATTCCCCAATAGAAAAACAACCTGGAATTGTAGTTTGCAAATTATAGTCAACCCAAGTTCCACCCATAGTATAATGCACGGCTGGATAAATCATCATTGGGGTAACGTATGGATTTTCGTCAACGATTTTTTCATACATCTGGAACAAGTTACCGTATTTATTGGCAACTACTTCTGTTCCTAATTTGATAATTAGTTTAGTGTCATTTGCATCTAAACCTTTAATATAAACCTGTTCTTTTCCGTAACGCTGAATTGCTGCAGCAAAGTCCAAATAAACAGCTTCACCCGTTTTATTTACTCCGAAACCAGCATCACATCTTTCTTTTGCAGCTCTAGAAGCCACGTCACGAGGAACTAAGTTTCCAAAAGAAGGGTATCTTCTTTCTAAGTAATAATCTCTTTCTGCTTCAGACAAATCGGTTGGTTTTTTCTTTCCTTCACGGATTGCCTTTGCATCTTCCAATTTTGCAGGAACCCAAATACGTCCGTCATTTCTCAAAGATTCCGACATCAAAGTCAGTTTTGATTGGTGATCTCCTGAAACCGGAATACACGTTGGGTGAATTTGTGTGTAACAAGGATTTGCAAAGTACGCTCCTTTTTTATGGATTTTCCATGCTGCTGTAGCATTAGAACCCATTGCATTTGTAGAAAGGAAAAATACGTTTCCGTAACCTCCAGAAGCAATAACTACAGCGTGAGCCGAATGTCTTTCTATTTCTCCTGTAACTAAGTTACGAGCGATAATTCCTCTTGCTTTTCCGTTTACGATAACTAAATCCAGCATTTCGTGACGGTTGTGCATTTTTATTTTTCCACGACCTATCTGACGGTTCATAGCCGAATAAGCGCCTAATAATAATTGTTGCCCGGTTTGTCCTTTTGCATAAAAAGTTCTAGAAACCAAAGTCCCTCCAAAAGAACGGTTATCCAATAATCCACCATATTCACGTGCCAACGGAACTCCTTGAGCCACACATTGGTCAATGATATTTGCAGAAACTTCCGCTAAACGGTGAACGTTTGCTTCACGGGCACGATAATCACCACCTTTTACAGTATCATAAAACAAACGGAAAGTTGAATCCCCATCTCCTTGATAATTTTTCGCAGCATTAATACCTCCTTGTGCCGCGATAGAGTGCGCACGACGTGGTGAATCCTGAAAGCAAAATGCTTTTACGTTATAACCTAATTCTGCCAATGTCGCTGCTGCAGAACCTCCTGCAAGTCCAGTTCCAACAATGATAATATCTAAATTACGCTTGTTTGCCGGATTTACTAAATTAATATGATCTTTATAATCTGTCCATTTGTCCGAAATTGGACCAGCTGGTATTTTTGAATCTAATGCCATAAGAGATTAGTTATATATGAGAATGAAAAGCATTAATATGATGGAATAATGCGATAAAAATAAATCCTAAAGGAACAATTATTGCGAAAGCATATCCAAATTTTTGTGTCCCTACTGAAACCCTTCTTGCTCCAACTGATTGGAATGAAGAACTGAATCCGTGCCATAAGTGCAAGGACAACAATAAGAATGACAAACAATATAATATTGTTCTCACAGGGCTTTCGAATTTTTCTGCCAATTCGTGAAAGTAACGGGTTTCATCCAAAGGACTAGCATCTACATATTTATAGACCATTTCTGGAAACCAAAAATCATAGAAATGCAAGGCTAGGAATGCCAACACTACTGAACCCGAAATAATCATATTTCTTGATGCCCAAGAAGCATTTGAAGCTCCATTATAACTTGCATAAGAAACCGGTCTTGATGCACGGTTCTGGAAATCCAAAACAAAGCCCATTATGAAGTGAAAAAGCACTCCTACAATTAAAATTGGCTGAATAACAAACTGAACCAAAGGATTATTCCCCATAAAATGGGAAATCGAATTAAAGGTATTTTCGCTGAATACCGAAGTTAAATTGATAAAGAAATGCTGCGCGAGAAACAACATCAAAAAGAGTCCTGAAAGCGCCATAGCAACCTTTTTTGCTATTGACGATTTCAATATTGCAGATTTTGCCATAAGTTTGAAAAATTTGTTTAAAAAATGAAACAAAAATAGGGCAAAATGAAATATGCCACAACCTTACCGCTCTTATTTATAATGATTTTAAAAAGACCCTTTTTATTTGAAAAATTGATTTAAGTTTTGTTAATATACTACTGAAAATGAAGGAATTAATCCTCTTAATCCCATGTCAACCACATTTTCTCCGGCTGAAGGTTCAAATTTTCCGTCTGCATTTACTTCTTGCCATTCAAAGCTATTATTGATTGATAAGGAAAGTGTTATTTTGATATCCCTTTTTTCATTTCCTGTGATGACTAAGTTGTTTGCAAATTTTCCAGTGACTACACAGGAACCAGCGGGAATGGGAGATGTTGAGGCAATAGGGTTAGGAACTGTGGTTGCCCCTTCTGGCGCTTGTCCTTCAAAAGGAACGCTTTCAACATTCAATGCCCAATATCCTTGTAATCTGTTTGCATTGACAACAAAAGCACTTTCTCCAATATAATGCGTAGTGATATAAGTATTAAAACCCACGAAACTTGCTAGCGTACCTGTGTATTCAACACCTGCTTGTAGAATTTGGATATCATAGTTTTGATAGGCTAATGAAACCCTAACCCATTCATAACTACCATTTGCTATATCTTTTAATGGAATTTGCAAGAAAGTTTCACCTTCTTTTACAATTACTGCCTTACTGAAATCAATTGCATCGGCTCCTCCTTCAGGAGTTTCGGAAGCATGGTATAAAATTGCACCTTGACCTATTTGGGTATTTGCATTTGGGGCCAACTCAATATAATGGGAAGAAATGGTATTGAACTTTGGCGACTGCCCTGCATTTCCAGAGGCTACTTCGGCTACTTGTCCAATGTTATTTAGCCTTTCCTGATTTTTATCAAACTTGAATTTAACTATAAGCATTGGCTCTTTTAAGACATCGTCCATATCCTCACAAGAGAAAAAAACAACACTGGCCAATAATAAAAAAAAGACATTTTTAATTTTCATAATATAAATTTTAAGTACAAAAAAGAACCATCCTATTATAGTTATACACGCAAGTTCTTCTTGGGGAACGAAAATTACAATAAAATATTTTAATTGATAAACTTATTTTAAAAATTTACTTTCTAATCACTGCTTTTATATTTAAAGTTTTAAATTTGGAATCTTAATTATTTCTATCAATCAAATAAATTATCTACATGAAATACCATCAAATTGACCGTCAGCTTTATATAAAAAACCGTGCAAAATTTATTGCGCAAATGAAACCTAACAGTGTTGCGGTTTTTAACTCCAATGATATTTATCCGGTTTCTGCAGATAGTACTTTGCCTTTTGCACAACATCGGGATATTTTATATTTATCAGGTGTTGACCAAGAAGAAAGTATTTTATTGCTTTTTCCTGACGCACCTTATGAAAACCAACGCGAAATGTTATTTCTAAAAGAAACCAACGAACATATTGCAATTTGGGAAGGAGAAAAACTTACTAAAGAACGCGCATATGACGTTTCTGGCATCAAAACGGTTTATTGGTTAACTGATTTTCATAAAGTCCTGAACGAAATGATGACGTATTCAGATACCATATACATCAATACGAATGAACATTATCGTGCTTCGGTAGAAACAGAAACACGTGAAGCCCGTTTCGTAAAATGGTGGAAAGAGAAATACCCAGCACATCAAGTAGCGAAAAGCAATCCTATTTTGCAACGTATTCGTTCTATAAAAGAAAGTGAAGAATTGGATTTAATCCAAAATGCATGCAACATTACAGAAAAAGGATTTAGAAGATTGTTGCCTTTTGTAAAACCAAATGTAACCGAATACGAAATTGAAGCCGAATTAATTCACGAATTTGTGCGTAACCGCTCTAAAGGTTTTGCCTATACGCCAATTATCGCTTCAGGAAACAATGCGAATGTGTTGCATTACATCGAAAATAACCAACAATGCAAAGCCGGCGATTTGATTCTTTTGGACGTTGCTGCGGAATATGCGAATTATTCCAGCGATATGACTAGGATGATTCCCGTTTCTGGAAAGTTTACCGATAGGCAAAAAGCGGTTTATAATGCAGTTTTAAAAGTAAAAAACGAAGCTACAAAAATGCTTGTTCCTGGAACTTTATGGAAACAATACCATGTAGAAGTTGGCAAAATCATGACTTCCGAATTATTAGGTTTAGGTTTAATCGACAAAGTAGATGTGAAAAATGAAAATCCAGAATGGCCTGCCTATAAAAAATATTTCATGCACGGAACGTCACATCATCTTGGTTTAGACACCCACGATTATGGATTGTTGCACGAACCAATGCAAGCCAACATGGTTTTTACCGTTGAGCCAGGAATTTATATTCCGGCTGAAGGTTTCGGAATCAGGTTAGAAGACAATCTGGTAATCCAGAAAAAAGGAGAACCACTTAATTTGATGAAAAACATTCCGATTGAAGTAGAAGAAATCGAGAGTTTGATGAATTAATTTAGATTTAAGTCCCGACGCTTCGGGATAGATATTAGATTTAAACGGCATGCAGAAATGTGAGCCGTTTTTTATATTAAATTTGAAATAATTATTGAGTGCCCTTCACCAAATATCTTGCTATCATGAGAATTATTATCCTATGTCTTTTGGTTACATTCAAATTGTTTTCACAGCAAACGCTAACTGAAGAAACAGCATTAAAACTCAGTAAACTTCCATTACATTGTATAAATACTGAATTCCCTAATAAAACTTCACATCTTTCCGATTCAAAAAAAGACGCAATTTTACTACCCAATGAACTGCATCCTGTATTTTATGGCTGTTTAGACTGGCATAGTAGTGTTCACGGTCACTGGATGCTAATTAAACTTTTAAAAGAATTTCCAAATCTTAAAAATAAAGATTCGATTATTCTTATTCTTGATCAATCTTTTCAAAAAGACAAAATGGAAATTGAAGCTGCTTATTTTGGAAAATATACCGCTTCTGACAGTTTTGAAAGGACGTATGGATGGGCGTGGATTTTAAAATTAGATGAAGAACTTTATACTTGGGATTCAGAATATGGAAAAAAATGGCGTGAATCACTACAGCCACTAACTACTAAAATTGTCTCACTTTGGAAAACCTATTTGCCAAAGCAAACCTATCCAAACCGAACTGGTGTTCATCCGAATACCGCATTCGGTTTATGTTTTGCCTATGATTGGGCAAAAGCAACCAATAACTCTGATTTCTTACAACAGATTACTGAAAAAGGAAGGGCTTTTTATTATCCAAATTCAAAAATTCCTGCTCATTTAGAACCTGACGGTACTGATTTTTTCTCTCCAAGCCTGCAGGCTGCCGATTTAATGAAACGTATTTTAAAGAAGGATGAATTTCTTAAATGGCTAAAAAAATATTTCACAAAAGAGGGAATTAACCAAATTTGCTTGATTCCTTCTGTAAGCGACCGCAACGATTATCAAATCGTACATTTAGACGGTTTGTGTTTTAGCAGAGCATGGAATATGAAAAGCATCGCCTCGGTATTACCAAAAAATCATCCATTAAAACATAAATTTGAAACCACTGCCAATAATTTTATAAATAAATCTTTACCCACATTGTTTGAAAGTGGTTATGGAGGCGGGCATTGGTTGGCTTCATTTGCAATTTATGCTTTAACAATAAAATAATTTCATTGAAAACTATTCACTTCAAAAACACCAACATCTCTTATTCCGAATACGGAAAAGGCACCGCTATTGTCTTGCTTCATGGCTTTTTGGAAAACAAAACAATGTGGGATTCACTAATTCCTGAAGTTTCCAATAAATACAGGGTTATTACGATTGATTTATTAGGTCATGGAGAAACCGAAAGTTTGGGTTATGTTCATTCTATGGAAGACAATGCCGATGTGGTTCATGCCGTTTTATCCGATTTAAAAATTAGAAAAGCAGTTTTAATTGGGCATTCCATGGGTGGTTATGTAGCTTTGGCTTTCGCCGAATTGTATCCTGAAAACGTTAAAGCATTGGTTTTAATGAACTCGACTTCGTATGGAGATAGTGAAGAAAGAAAAATGAATCGTGACCGTGCAATTAAAGCTGTTAAACAGAATTATACCAATTTTGTTAGGATTTCCATAACTAACTTGTTCAGTGAAGACAATCGGGAACGACTGGCAGAAGAAATAGAAAATGTAAAAAAAGAAGCCTTAAAAACACCCCTTCAAGGAATTGTGGCCTCACTGGAAGGGATGAAAATCAGAAAAGACCGTGAAGTCTTACTGCATTTTAGCCCATTTTCCAAATTACTTATTTTAGGAAAAAAAGATACAGTATTGAATTATGACGAAAATATTGAGCAGATCAAAAATACTGATGTGCAATTAGTTACTTTCCCTGATGGGCACATGAGCCATATAGAAAACCGCGAACTTTTATCAGATTCGTTGAAATCCTTTTTGAAAAATATTTAGGTTTTTTCATTAAATGGAATTTCTGGATTAAAAATTTCACTCAGCAAATAAGAAATCTGTTCTAAATAATCAGCCATAATTGCATCATTGATTATTGATTTTTTTTCTTTGTCTTCCGAAAAGATGAATGGCAGAAAACCTGATTTTAAATTTTTGAAGGAAATAATTCCCGCTTCAATTGGTTGATTTTCAAAAGTGTTTTGAAGCATAAATGCGTATGCCAAAATCTGGATTATCTTATCGTTTTTTATATCGGTAGTCAAGCCTTTCCAGGATTTGAGGCTTATATTGGTTTTATCCACCTTTCCGGTTTTATAATCAATAATCCGAATAACCCCGTTTCGTTCCTCTATTCTATCTACTTTTCCCGCTATTTTTATTGGAAAAGGCAGATTAGGATGTTCCAAAACCATTTCACAGGGCTTTTCCAAATCCAATATTTTTATAGCATCGCCATTTTTTATACTTTCCAATTCCACTTTCAAAAAATTGGAAACATTGCGTTTTGCCACTTCAAATGCAAGTAGATTTCTTCCTTTCTTGATTTCGCCTTCTTTGTAAACTAATTTGAATTGTTTCAGGACTTCCTCATCCAATAGTTTAAAGCAACTTAAAATGTCGTTTTCAGCTAAAAATTTTCCAACAAAAGGAGTGTATAATACTTCTAATGTTTCGTGGATAATTGTCCCTAAAGTATTCAGGGCAATATTTTCTTCTACTTCTTCTACTTCCCGGATCCGAAGGATTTTTTGGAAATAAAAATCAATTGGATTTCTTATGTAACTGGTCAATGCTGATGGCGAAAATCCAGTTTCTGCTATTTCTTTTAACCTAATCATTACACTTTCCGATTTCGGAATTACAATCGGTTGATAAGCAATCTCAGGTAATACAGCATTATAAATTTCGTGGGTTAAAGTATGATTGGGTTGTTTTTCAACTTCAAGTTGGGTTATGAAGCGGCTTTTTTCTCCAGAATCAAATCCTTCGCTTTCGGTATTATAAATTAAATAAATGTTTTTAGCCCGTTGTAGCAAATGATAAAAATGATACGTATAAATAGCATCTTTTTCTTTGAAAGTAGGCAATTCCAATTCTCTTTTTATATCATAAGGAATAAATGAATTTTGCGATTTTCCAGCGGGGAATTTCCCTTCATTCATTGATGTAATAATCACCGTTTCAAAATCCAAAACCCGGCTTTCAAGCACACCCATTATTTGCAAACCGTTTAATGGTTCTCCCTCAAAAGAAACTTCAGCCAAATCAATAATTTGTTTATAAATGGCATTCAGAGTTTCTATCTTATTAATATGTGGGTACTTTGCATAGTAATTAATAAGTTTATTGATTACTTTAAAAATACTGAAAACAAAGGCTTTAGCAATTTTTTCTTGTTCATTGTCATTTCCTAATTTGTTTTTCAGGTATTGCAATAAAATCGAAATATTTTCTAAAACCCCTATCGAACCCGATTCCCATTTTTTAAAAAGCAAATTGAACAATTCATTTTGGTTTTCATTGAGTTCAAATAGTTTTTTATGGGTAATAAAGGTATAATTGTTCTGATTAATGATATTTACCAATGAATTGGTTTTAGCATATGGTTCCACTAGTGGGTGAGTTAAAATATCCAGAACCTCTTTATAATAAAACACGTAGCTGTTTCGGGATAATGCATTAGTGTGCATTTTAAAAAGTTTGGCTATAAGTATTTGTGCAGGATTGTTCTTGCTGGAATAACCCATCGTGATGTTTAAGGCTCCAACACTTTCAGGCAAGGCATACAAAAGCGGAACGAGCATGTTTTCATCACCAAGCACTACAGCGACTTTGTCTAATGAAGAATCAGGGTTTTCAGCAATAATCCCATCAATAATGCTTCCTGTAATTTTGGCTTGACCAATTGTTTTTGGAGTACCAATTATTTGAATGTTTTTTGATTGTGAAAAATCGTTTACAATCCATTCAAAAGGATGTGACTTATAGTGTTTCCAACTTCCTTTGAAACGACGCACAAACAATCCTGCATCATGGTATGGATCGTTTAGAAAACTTTCATCGGCATCCCAATAAATTTTTGCTTGACCTGTATTTATTAGATATTGTATGATTTTTTCTTCTGCTGCATTCAGTGCATTGAAACCTGCAAAAACATATTGCTTGTCTTTTATCGAATTGGCAAACTGATTGATTTTTTTATCTGCTTCCCTATATATTAAACCTTGATAACCCGTCCCTTTATTGAGTAAATGAGAATAGAAAACTTCATAGTATTGAGGGAGTAATTTCCAAAAAGCAAGGTGTTTTTCAATTAAATCAGTTTTTTTTTCAGCATCAACAGACCAATGCTCTATTTCTTTTATGTTTTCCAGGTATTTTAAAACCTTATTAGGCTCTAATAAGTATCGGTCTATTTCATTAAAGTCCTGTAATAGTGTTTTCGCCCAGTTTGCAAAAATTTCGAAAGTGTCCTGATTTTCTTTATTTGTAACGGACAAATAGACTTCATAAAACTCAAATAGCAACTCAATTGAATCAATAGACCTAATATTGGAAATGTCTTGAATAAAATCTTCTATACTAATTATTTCTGGCGCAAGAACATTGTTTTTCACTTGTTTTTTCAGGGCTTCCATTAAAAAGATTTTTGCTCTTTTATTAGGTAGAACTATAGTTGTAGAAGAAAATTTTTCAGCATAATCCGTTGCTAAAACTTCCGCTATTTTATCAAGAAAAGAAAGATTTGTCATTTTATAAATGTAAAAAAATACCCCGATAAATCGAGGTGTTTTTCATAAATCTTTATTGTTTTATTTTACTAATTTGACATCAACCCTTCTATTGTTTACCCTACCAGATTTTGATTCATTAGTATCAATAGGCTGCGTATCCCCATAACCTTCAGATGTTAGTCTTTCTGGCGCTATTCCGTTATAAATAAAATATTTTCTAACTGCTGCAGCACGGTTTTTTGAAAGTCTAAGGTTTTTTTCGGGATCTCCTTTAGAATCAGAATGTCCTTCTATACTAAAATTATCCCTTGGATATTGCTCTAAAATTTCAACTATGGATTGTAAGACTAATAGGGTTTCTGCTTTAAAAGTAGATTTCCCTGGTTTAAAAAATATGGTTTTTGCATATTCATTTAACTTCATAATCACTTCTTCAGGAACTTCTGGACATCCATTGTTAGCAATCGTACCTATTTCTTGAGGGCATTTATCATCTTTGTCAGCCACTCCATCTGCATCACTATCAGGCCAAGGGCAACCTTTGTTTTCTTTTGGGCCAATAATCAAACAACATTCGTCTTCTTGATCAACAATGCCGTCTTCGTCAGTATCTTGACAGCCTTTGAATGTAAGTAACCCAGGCAATTCTGGACACTTATCGTCTTTATCAGGAATGCCATCGCCATCAGTGTCTGGACATCCATTAAAAGCGACTAATCCGGCTATTTCTGGACATTCGTCATTTTTATCTATAATCGTATCTCCGTCAGAATCAGGACAACTTTGATACTTTAATAATCCTGCAGTTTGGGGACAAGCGTCTTGTTTGTCATAAATACCATCCTTGTCGGTATCTTTTGCTCCAAATTTATAATTCACCGTTAATAACCACTGAATATGAGAACGATGATTAGTGTAATTAACATTTGTATTAGAAAAAGCTGCCCATTTATATATTCCTGTAGCAGAAATTCCAATGTTTTTATACTTCCAATACTTCAGTCCCAAGCCCATATCCACAGTTTGAAAATTATTTTTTCCCAATACGGTATAACCCATTCCTAAATTATAAGTTGGTTCAATTTTTTTAGAATGAATCAACTTCATAAAACTATAAGATGCCCTTAAACTAAAATCATAATATGAAACGGATTTAGAATTGTAAAACTCGTTTTGATTTGCATTATACTCATATTTATCAATCTTATTTATTGATAACCCGAAATTTGCAGAAACATTATATCCAATATATTTTGAAGCACCTAATGTTATAGAAGGCAAGGTGTTCCAATTTTTTTTTATCATAAACAATTGTGAAAAATGATTGTCTAACCAATTTTTACCTCCCCCTGCACTTGTTCTAAAATCAATAGCGTTTACACCAAATGACAAAGCCCATTTATTATTAGCATCCTGCGCATAAGAAACTGCACTCAATAGTGTTATTAGGCTAATTAAAAATTTATTGTAAGACTTCAATTCAGGAATTATTTTTAGAAACGCAAAGCTAATTCTATACTTATAAAAACCAAATCAAATAGTGAAAAAAGTAACGATTTTTATAAATTAGATGTAAAATTGAATGTCAAAATTTTGAATAAAAAAAACGTCCCAATAAATTGGGACGTTTTGATAATCTATTAGAAACTAAATTATTTCATCAATTTCACTTCTACTCTACGGTTGTTTGCTTTTCCTTTAGCAGTTTTGTTACTATCTATTGGTCTAGTTTCACCATATCCTTCAGATGTTAATCTATCAGTAGCGATTCCGTTATCGAATAAATATTTTTTAACTGCATAAGCTCTATTTTTAGACAATACCAAGTTATCGGCATCTTTTCCATCTGTATCAGTATGCCCTTCAATGCTAAATCTAGCTGATGGGTATTCTTTCAATATTGCTGCAATAGATTGTAAAACTGGGAATGTTTGTGCTTGGAAAGAAGCTTTTCCTGAGTTGAACAAAATTATTTTAGCGTATGCATTTAATTTTTTGATAACTTCTAAAGAAACTTCTGGACATCCGTTGTTTGCAACAGTACCTTTAACTTCTGGACATTTATCGTCTTTATCTAAAACGCTATCTCCATCAGTATCTGGCCATGGGCACCCTCCATTTTCAGTAGGGCCGCTAACTTCAGGACATTTGTCATCTTTATCAGCAAGACCATCTCCATCTGTATCAGGACAACCTTCTAAAGAAGCTAGACCTGCGATTTCTGGACAAGCATCTTTTGCATCAGCAATTCCGTCTCCATCTGAATCAGGACAACCATTTAATGCTGCTAAACCAGCAATTTCTGGACATTCGTCGCTTGAATCAACGATACCATCTTTATCTGTATCAGGACATCCTTTGAATTGTTTTAGACCCGCAACTTGTGGACAAGCATCGTCTCTGTCATAAATTCCATCTCCATCAGAATCTTTACCTCCAAATTTGAAGATAACACCTACTACAGTTTGTGAATGTGTAGGTACTAAGTCTTTAGTAATAACTCCGTCTGTTCCGTCTGGGTGTCCAATTTCTCTGTCTTTGTTTTGATCAGAGTATTTGTAAGTCGTTTGTAAGCTAAGACCAATTTGCTCTGAAAACCAGATATTCAATCCTATACCACCATTTATTGTTCCGTATGTTGCTTCGCCAAAAACTGCGTAACCACCACCCACTTGTATATTTGGATCAAAATATTTTGAACCTAACATATTCATAAAACTATATTTGATAACTCCGTCAATTGCAAAATAATCCAAATCTCCAGGATTAGTTACAATGTGATCTAGCGAAGGTGTAACACTATGTCTAACAAATCTATCGATTTTATTTATAGATGCAGAAGCTCCGAAAGATATGTTTCTTCCAAAGTATCTAGATACGTTTACATAAGACACAGAAGGCAGGATGTTCCAATCGTCATTTGCATCAAAATATTCGGAAAATTGTGTTCCCATGTATTCTGCTGCGCCTACTCTTGTATCGACAGCATTTACTCCGAATGAGACTGCCCACGGATTATTACTATCTTGAGCTTGCGTGCCAAGACCTACAAATAGGCATATAGCTGCAACTAGTTTGTTTAAATGTTTCATAAAAAATTATGTTTAGGTTACAATGTTAATAAAGCAAAAGTAACGTGTAATTAATTAATTACAAAATTAATACACGAAAAAAAACGGAAATATAGGAATTATATAACTTTTAACATTTTTCCTACTTCTGTAAAAGCACTAATGGCGCTATCTAAATGGGCTTGAGAGTGTCCAGCAGAAAGCTGCACTCTGATTCTCGCTTTGTCTTTAGGCACTACCGGGAAAAAGAATCCAATAACATAAATTCCTTTTTTCAATAATTCATTAGCCATAGTTTGAGATAGTTTTGCATCATATAACATAACTGGAACAATTGCAGAATCTCCATCTATGATATCAAAACCGGCTTTTTTCATTCCTGCTTTAAAATAATTAGTGTTCCATTCTAATTTATCCCTTAATACGTTGTCTTTTTCCAGTAATTCAAATACTTTTATAGAAGCTCCTACAATTGCTGGAGCCAATGAATTTGAAAACAAATAAGGACGGGAACGTTGACGTAAAATTTCAATAACTTCTTTTTTTGCAGTTGTATAACCTCCCATTGCACCACCCAATGCTTTTCCAAGGGTTCCTGTAATAATATCTACACGTCCCATAACGCCTTTGGCTTCCATTGTTCCTTTTCCTGTTGCTCCAATAAAACCTGCTGCATGGCATTCATCTACCATTACCATGGCATCGTACTTGTCGGCCAAATCACAGATTTTATCTAGTGGCGCTACTAAACCATCCATTGAAAACACTCCGTCGGTAACGATTAATTTGAAACGGGTTCCCGCTTCGGTAGCTTTGATTAATTGTTGTTCTAAATCTTCCATATTGGAATTTTCATAACGGTAACGAGCCGCTTTACACAAACGAACTCCATCGATAATCGAAGCATGGTTCAAACTATCCGAGATTATACAATCTTGTTCTCCTAATAAAGGTTCAAAAACACCTCCGTTTGCATCGAACGCTGCTGCGTATAAAATCGTGTCTTCAGTTCCGTAGAAATCTGCTATTTTTTTTTCCAAAGTTTTATGGATGTCCTGGGTTCCACAAATGAAACGAACAGATGACATTCCGAAGCCATGAGAATCCAAGGCATCTTTTGCAGCCTGAATTACTTCTGGATGGGATGATAATCCTAAATAATTATTGGCACAAAAATTTAAAACAGTTTCTCCGTTTACTGTTATTTCTGCTCCTTGAGGCGAAGTAATGATTCTTTCTGATTTGAAAATCCCATTGTCTTCAATAGTTTGAAGTTCTGACTGCAAGTGTTGTTGTATTTTTCCGTACATGTTTTATTTTTTATTTTAAAATAGTATTTGCTGATTCAAATTTGGCTACAAATTTACTACATTGATTTGTTCTCCTATATAAACCAATGATTTTTTTGTCACTTTATAACCCATTTTTTCTATAGCTATTTGATAGTTATTAAGTTGCGTAGTATATTTTGGTTGATGAACTCCCGTTTTATAATCTATAAGATAGACTTCCTTGTTTTTTGTCAATACCAATCGGTCAGGTTTTATTAAATGCCCTTCCTTTTGGATAATGGTTTGTTCGTTTAAAATCTCGTTCCCTACAGAAAAACAATAATCCAGCTCCGAATGATGTACAATTTCATGAATGGTTTTATGAACTGCTTCTTTTTGTCTTAAATTAATCAATCCGTTTTCCAATGCTTTTGTGATTGCTACATCAACATCATTTTTGGTTTTCACAAATGAAAGTATTTCGTGAATCAGATTCCCATATTCAATTGATTCCTGCTGATGCGTCCCCCACATCAATGATTCTCTTTGTGCAATTTTTATGTTCTTTGGGTTAAGGATTTTTTTAACTAACGGAATTGTCTTAGACGTATTTATATGTTTTTTTTCAGACGACAATTTAATAGGATTTCCAAATGTATATTCGAGTTTGTTTTCCTGATATTCGTTTCGGTTAATTAAATACTTTATAAACAATGACGCCATAGTATTAGGATATTCCCCTGAAGTTTTATTAGGCTTGACATCTTGAGATATGATATACAATTGCTCTTCGGCACGAGTGAGTGCAACATAGAGAACATTTACATCATCTAATAATTCTTCTTGTTTTTTTTGATTATATACCTTAGTTGCGTCTTCTCCATAATTTGTTACAGCACTGTTTTTATCTACCAAAACTTTGGGTAACCCAAATTGTACCTCATCGGCATTTAGCCATATTTTTTCATTGGGGCCTTTACTGTAATCCTCATCGGCAAAAGGCATAATTACAACTGGAAATTCCAAACCTTTCGATTTATGGATGGTCATGATGCGCACAGCATTATTTCCTTCAGGGGACGGAATGCTAAATTTTTCGCCGTTTTTATTCCAATACTCCAAAAAATCAGCTATGCCAGCTTGATTCCGAATATCACGTTCAAGCACTATATCTAAAAAATATTGGACATACGCATTGCTGTTTTGTGGATTCAGAAACTTGGTAATTATAACTTCTACTGCTTCATACAATGATTTCTTTCGGATATTTTGAAAAGACAAGCCTAGGTCGAAACTCTCCAACCAAGTTTCAAATTCACTTTCATTTATAAATGCAATTCCTTGCGCTATAAAATCATGTATTGGCAATCGGTTTTGGCTGTTTTTGGCCAAATATTCCAAGAAATAAGCTTTAGACTCCTTGTCGGTACTGTTTTTCAAGTACTTTAATAAATGGATAATCAATCTGACTTCAGTGGCATTTTGAATCATCAGCGTTTCAGAAGACAATAGGGGGATATTTTGTTCTGTCAGGTAATTGGCTATTGCTATTCCCTCACTCTTTTTTCGGCTCAGAATAACTATGTCCTTGTATTCAAAACCTTGTGCCACTACTTTATGAATGGTATTCAAGGTGGCTAAAACATATAAAGCCGTTTTGTCCAATACTTCTTCTTCATCCTGAACGCCTCCTTTATCAATTATCGGCAAAAATGAAATGTTCACATAACCTCCCTTGCCGTCGTTTTCCTTTTGATGGCTTCGGTTTTCATATAAATCCTTATATTCCTCATTTTCAAATTCGGATGCAATTAATTTAAAAAATTGATTGTTAAAATCAATCACTTCAGAGTAACTACGATAATTTTTGTCTAAATGGACCAGTTTTTTTTCTTTATTACTAAACGGATTTTCGTCTTTGCTCAAAGCAATAAACTGTTCGGCTTTACCGCCACGCCATCGGTAAATTGACTGTTTTGGATCACCCACAATCATCAATGTCCCTTTCTCTCCGTTTTCTTCTCCAGCCAAGGCATTGTCTATAAGCGGAATCAGGTTCTGCCATTGCATTTGTGAAGTGTCCTGAAATTCGTCTATGAAAAAATGGCGGTAGCGTTCTCCCAAGCGTTCGTAAATAAAGGGTGCTGGTTGGTTTTGAATCTCCCTATAAATCAAGGCATTGAACTCGGCAATAGAAAGAATATTTTGTTCTTGCTGAATGGTTTTTAACTTATCGCTGATTTCATTGAGCAACGAGAGAGGAGTGATATTTTTTAAAAAGGCTTTATAAAAATTTTTCTTTTCATTGTTTCCATAGACTTTCGTCAAAAGGAATAAAAATTCTGGGATAAGCTGCTCGATTATAGTTTGGTCTTTTGCTTTGCTTTTAATTTTTATCTCTTCAAAATTTTCAAATCTATGATTGTTTTCACGAGGATCTTTGTCTATAATAAATTTGAGGTGCTTCGGAAAAGTTTCATAAGCAAAGGATTTTGTGTCAATGCCATTTTTCTCTATCAATAAAAAAGCTTCTGTAGCAGAATTTATATTTTCGGTTTCCAACACCGTGAAAGCTTCTCCTATTTTCTTTTTTATAGCAATGAAATCTTCGATTTTCTTATCCTGAAAATGCGTGATTTCTTCCCGGTTGTTTTCGTTGAGTATCAACTTTCCCATTTCCAGAATTTCCCTTGAAATATCCCATGACTTGTCATCATCGGTTTTTTCCATTGTAAAATCGATCAGCAATTTTGTCAATGTATCTACTTCACCAGCTTGAGCGATAATAGAATCTACGGCTTCCGCCAATAAATTTTCGGTATCCGTAGTAGTTTCAAAAGTAATGGGCAACCCTAAATCATGTGCAAAAGCCCGTATTACTTTAAGAGTAAATTTATCGATGGTTGAAATGTCAAAAGCTGCATAGTTATGGATAATATGCTTGATTATTTGTTGGGATTTCGTTTTTATGTCAACAACAGAAAGCCCTGTTTCAATTGCTAAGTCCTGCATTAAGCCCAGAGCCTTTTGATTAGGTTCCTCTTTTGTAAATTCAGACAAACTTCCAACAATTCTTGATTTCATTTCATGAACTGCCTTATTGGTAAAAGTGATGGCGAGAATATTTCTGTAGGCATCGTTTTTTTTTGCAACAAGAATAATTTTCAAATATTCTTTTACAAGCGCATATGTTTTTCCAGAACCGGCAGATGCATCGTAAATCGAGAAAGAAGGTCTTGTCATTGCAGTTTTCAGTTTTAGGGCAGCATTTTGATTTACGATTTACAAAATTCCCATTTTAATAAAATTATAGTGGGTGTTTATTTCAATTCCAAAGTTAATTGTTTATTTTTGAAATCATTATTTATTTAATCATTTAAAAACAAAAATAGTATGGCTTTTGAATTACCAAAATTACCTTATGCATATGATGCATTAGAACCACATATTGATGCAAAAACGATGGAAATTCACCACTCTAAACATCATAATGCTTATACTACAAACCTAAATGCTGCTATTGCTGGAACAGAATTAGATGGTTTGACAATTGAAAATATTTTAATTAATCTAGACAAAAAAAATGCTGCCGTTCGCAATAATGGCGGAGGTTTTTATAACCATAATTTGTTTTGGACAGTAATGTCTCCTGATGGTGGCGGATTGCCAAGCGGCGATTTAGCAGAAGCAATTGAAAGGGATTTTGTGACTTTTGATGAGTTTAAGGCAAAGTTTGCTAAAGCTGGAGCTACTCAATTTGGTTCAGGATGGGCTTGGCTTTGTGTGCACAAAGGTGGAAAATTGGAAGTTTGCGGAACGCCAAATCAGGACAATCCTTTAATGCCAGAAGTAGGTTGTGGTGGAACACCAATTCTAGGAATGGATGTATGGGAACACGCTTATTACCTCAACTATCAAAACAGAAGACCTGATTATATCGAAGCTTTTTTCAATGTAATTAACTGGACAGAAGTAGCTAGAAGATACGCTTTAGAGAAATAGTTAATTCGATAATTTGCTTGTTCAATAATTGACTTATAATAACCGTTGGCGAAAACTGGCGGTTTTTTTGTTTTTGCAATCGGTAACTTTTAACTTTAAGTTGCTAATTTTAATTAAACTTTCCCTCTACTATTATTATGTCCGAAAGCAAAAAAACCCTAACATTACGCTGGACATTCTATTATTTTTTGATAATCTGTACTGATTGTGTCCCTTGAGGCGAAGAAATCTTGATGAAATAATTCCCGCTACTCATATCACTATCTAAACTTATATTTAACAATTGTTTACCAGCAGCTTTTTCCTGATTAGTAGCAATGGTTTTTACTATCCTCCCTTCCAGATCAACAATAGCAATAGAAACCGTAGTGTTCTGATTTAATGAATACTCAAAAGTAGCTTCTAGCTCTATAGGATTAGGATAAACTAGTATATTATTTTTAGCAATTGCAAAATCAATAGTTCCTAATGTTAAACCACCATATCTTGCTAATGTTATTACTTGTCTGTCACCATCAAAAGAATAACCAGTAGCAAGTAATTTTCCATCAGATTGAATTAATATGTTATCGATTTTAGACTCAATTGATATTGGAGTACTAATTTCACCAGAATTACCAAAAGTTATGTCAATTGAACCATCTGGATTATACCTACTTATTGAAAATTGATTGTTTTTAATTCCTGCTTTTAAAATTTTATCATCAGTTTGCAATATCATTGCGCTAGTATTTGAAGAACCAGCAAAATCTTCTGCAATACCATTATTACCGAAATTAGTATTTATAGTTCCATCGTTATTCAATTTCATGGTATGTGAATAACCATTTTTAATTAGTCCACCGTATGAGGAATAATTTATTATATAACCATTTTCTGATGTGTTAATAATTCCATATTGAGAAATAGGTTCATTACATATGTGTGTGACTTTGCCATTAGTTCCAAAAGTATTGTCAAATGTACCATCAAAATTTAATTTTGAAACATTAATGTCAGAATTATTCGCTTCAGAACGGTTTGATGATAATGATGTCAAAACTATTTTATCAGAAAAATCTTGAATTATAGAGACTGGATATTCATAATAATTATCATCTTCATTAAATTTATACATAACTATTCCATTAGTCCCGAATGAATTATCAATTGTTCCGTTCATATTTAATTTCAAAACACCAGTATTATCACTACCATCATTGGAATCATAATAATCAACAGCAAGTAATATTTTATTATCATTTGATATTATAAAATCATCAATAACTCCTAATGCGTTTGATAAATTTCTTATATTTAAAACACCTCCTGTTCCAAAAGTAGAATCTAATTGACCATCTGGATTTAATCTAATTAGACTAGCACTATAAGTTGAAACTAAAATTTTATTATCAGATAATTGAATTGCTTTACTTAAGCCACTAGTAGTTCCATAAGGAATATCTACTCTTCCTGAAATACCAAAACTCATATCTTGTTCCCCATTAGCTAATATTTTTTTTATGACAATAGATGCTTGATTGTTTATAAAATCACTTGATAAAGTTAGAATAGATTGATCATTCAACTCTATAGAAGCTCCTAGATTAGTTTCATATGATAAGTATAATTTTTTTGTGTTATTTGATAAGATAGCACCGTCTGCATCTAATTCGAATTCTTTTATTGTATAATCATTTAAACTAACGTCATAACTATAACCTCCGGTTATTAATTTTCCGTCAGGCTTTTCTATTAAAAAATTTAATGAATCTTTATTTTCATTAACTATTAAAACACCATCAGAATCAAAAGTAGAATCATAACTACCATCAGCTAATAATTGTATAACCTTATAATCGTTATCTGAAGTACCTGCTAAAATCATTTTCCCATTTAACAATATTTTTAATCTTGGATTACCTATACCCATATTATGATTGAGAATTAATATACCGTCAGTATCAAATGTAGTGTCTAAAACTCCATCACTTGTATATCTTACCATAGTAAATTTAAGCGAAGTTGAACCAAAAACTAAAACTTTACCATCTGATTGGATTTCGATATTCCTAATTAAATCATTTCCAGTCGATATTGTTGATATCACTTTACCATTGGTTCCAAATGTAGAATCTAAGGTACCGTCTGAATTAATTTTTGCTAAAGCAAAATCAGATTTAGTACCTGCTTTTGAATATCCTGCAATAAGGATTTTTCCGTCATCCATAATTTTATTTGAAAAAGCGTAATCATTTCTAAAATCATTAGAAATTAATAATATTCCATCTCCATCAAAAGTGCTGTCCAGGGTTCCATCAGTATTTATTCGTACAACTGCAAAATCAAAATCAGTATTAGTAGGTATATAACCAGAAACTACAATTTTATTATCGTTTTGAATATTAACATCATTAATTTCCATTACTTGATGATTAAGAATAATATTTAAACTCCCTTTTAAATTAAAGGAAGTGTCGACGTCACCATTAGATAAGAATCGATGAATACCATTTCCTCCAACAGCTACTATTTTATTGTCATTTTGTATAGTAACTGCTTGCAGTTGCCCGCTACATACAGTTATAAACCCAGTGTTATTAAAACTATTATCTTTAGTTCCATCTACATTGTTCCTTGCTATAAAACCATAAGAATGAACATACGGATTGTCTATTCTATAAATACCGCCTACATAAATTATTTTACCATCTGACTGTAATTCACCATCTAATACTTTTTGAAATGAAGGTGCATTAGATGTATTCAAATTCACAATTCCTCCAGTTCCAAAACTAGGATCTAAAGTCTGCGCAAAACTAAAGGATGTAACAAAAAGGTAAAGTAGCAGCTTTTTCATAAAAGTTTTTATAAATAATTTAGGGTAAATATAGTTAATAAATCAAAATTTTGATAATTAACAGCTAAAAAGAGGTATCCAACTTCTCATTTTCAATTTGTTATAATAAGTAAAAAGGGGATTGGAAATTATGTTTTACATGGCAATGCTAAAAAGGATTATAAATTCACTAAATACAAAACTAAAGAATGGTTTAGGTGCCACAGTTTCTGAACCTAACTATCAGGATTTAAAAACATTTTTTAGTTAATATCTGGTTTTTATAATACAATTTTGTCTTTGAAATGCTGTATAAACAAATGAGATTTCTACGGAATGACAACAAGTGGTTTTTTTGTGGTTAATAATAATGTAAAACAAACTATCGAACAATCCTTAATAAGCCCTCGCATCTTTTCCTTCATAAAAATTCATAAACGCTCTATTTACTACTCTATTTCCTCCATCTGTTGGGTAATCTCCAGTGAAATACCAGTCTCCCAGATTTTTTGGACAAGCTATATGAAGATTTTCTACGGTCTGAAAAATGATTTTTACTTCTGCATTTACAGATTTGTCTTTTAGCATTACAGCTATTTTATCTGAAATTTCCTGATGATGGAATGGTGCATAGATTTCAGTAACATAATTCACTACTTCACTGTCTTTTAGGTTTTCCTGTGCTTTACATTTTTTGTAAACATCATCTACAATATGATATAGGTTTCTTTCTTTAAGCAATTCTAATGCAGCTTGAAACGCAACAAGGCCTTCCAGTTTTGCCATATCGATTCCGTAACAATCCGGATAACGGATTTGTGGCGCTGAGGAAACAATAATGATGCTTTTTGGTTTCAATCGGTCCATCATTTTGATAATACTCATTTTCAAAGTCGTACCACGAACAATACTATCATCTATAATTACAAGATTATCGGTTGGCTTTATAACTCCGTAAGTCACATCGTAAACATGGGCAACCAAATCATCACGACTGCTGTCTTCAGTAATAAAAGTTCGAAGTTTCGCATCTTTTATGGCTACTTTCTCCGTTCTGATTTTTACTTCAAGAAGCTGTTGTAATGTCTCTTTTGTCAAGGTATCTTTATTCTCAAGAATGTAATTGTTCTTTCTTTGGTTCAGAAAATCCTGTGCTGCTTCTACGATTCCATAAAAGGAAGTTTCGGCAGTGTTTGGGATATAAGAAAAAACGGTATTGTCTGTATCACTATCAATAGCATCAAGAACAGCAGGAAGGATTAATTTTCCTAAATTTTTTCGCTCTTGATAAATTTCGGCATCGCTTCCTCTTGAAAAATAAATACGTTCAAATGAACAAGCTTTTTTAACTGTTGGGGTAATAATTTCTTCTTCGGTTACTTTTCCGTTTTTCTTTATTATTAAAGCATTTCCAGGTTTTAATTCCTGTACTTTTTCAAAATCAACATTAAAAACGGTTTGTATTACTGGTCTTTCAGAAGCGACTACTACTATTTCATCATCTTGATAAAAATAAGCTGGACGAATCCCTGCCGGATCACGAAGTACAAAAGCATCTCCATGACCTACCATTCCTGCCATTGCAAATCCACCATCCCAGCCTTTAGACGCACGTTTAAGTATTTTTTTTACATCCAGTCTTTCTGCAATTACTGGAGAAGCCTCTCTTTTTGAAAGCCCTTCGGTTTTGCATTGTTGGTATAATTCAGTCACTTCGTCATCAAGAAAATGACCTATTTTTTCCATTACAGTAACAGTATCCGCCATTTCTTTTGGATGTTGTCCCAATTCTATCAAACTGCTAAAAAGTTCTTTAACATTCGTCATGTTAAAATTCCCGGCAACAATTAAGTTACGGTGCATCCAATTATTCTGACGTAAAAAAGGGTGAACGCTTTCAATGCTGTTTTTACCAAAAGTTCCATAACGTACGTGTCCTAAAAATACTTCTCCCACATACGGAATATGTTTTTTCTGAAGTTCAACATTATCTGCAAACTCAGGATTTGCAACTAATTCGTCATTAACTCTTTCGTTAATTTGTGCAAATACATCCTGAATGGCTTGTGGTGCATTGGAACGCACACGGCTAATGTATCTTTCACCCGCTTCCATGTCTAGTTTTATACTCGCAAAACCAGCTCCGTCTTGTCCACGATTGTGCTGTTTTTCCATCAAAAGATACATTTTCTGAATTCCGTAAAAAGCAGTTCCGTATTTTTCCTTATAAAATTCCAGCGGCTTTAATAATCTTAAAAAAGCTATACCGCATTCGTGTTTTAGTGCGTCACTCATATTTTTATTTATTAAAAAAGCCCCGTTTCCGAGGCATATTTATTTTATAGTTCTATATCAAATTGGGTTAAAGATTTGAATTGTTTCAATCTTGAAACCACTTCTTCCTTCTGTAAATCAATCATTCTTTCTGTTCCAAATTTCTCTACACAAAATGAGGCTAAATTAGATCCATAAATAATCGCTTTCTTCATATTCTCAAAAGATACGTTTTCGCTTTGCGTAATAAATCCTGAAAATCCTCCTGCAAATGTATCACCTGCTCCTGTTGGGTCAAAGACTTCTTCGAGAGGCAATGCCGGAGCAAAGAAAACTTCTTTTTTATGAAACAATAAGGCGCCATGCTCTCCTTTTTTAATTACCACATATTTAGGTCCCATTTCCTGAATTTTAGCAGCTGCTTTGACTAGTGAATATTCTCCCGAAAGCTGTCTTGCCTCTTCATCGTTAACAGTAATTACATCTACTCTCTTTATTACATCCAATAATTCTGGCAATGCACAGTCCATCCAAAAATTCATAGTATCTAAAACCACGAGTTTTGGTGTCGTTTCCATTTGGTCTAAAACCCCAGATTGCACAATCGGATGTAAGTTTCCTAACATAACAATATCTGCATTCTTGAAATTTTGTGGCACAACAGGATTAAAATCTGCCAATGTGTTTAATTCGGTTACCAAGGTATCCCTCGAATTCAAATCGTTATGATAGCGTCCGCTCCAGAAAAAAGTTTTTCCACCTTTAACCACTTCAATTCCAGAAATGTCAATGTTTCTTTTTGTAAATAAATCCAAATATTCTTGAGGGAAATCATCTCCAACAATAGAAACAATAGCTGATTCTAGTTTGAAATGAGCAGCAGAAAGGCCAATATAAGTCGCGGCTCCGCCTAAAATTTTATCGGTTTTACCAAAAGGGGTTTCAATGGCATCAAAAGCAACTGTACCAACAATCAATAATTTATTCATTTTCTTGGATTCGGATTAAGACGCAAAGATAGTTTATAAGAAACAAAGTTGCAAAGGTTGTAGGTCGCAAAGTTTTCTTAAAATAAAAAGCGGTTTATCAATGATAATGCGGTTTTAAAAAAATAAATATTTACTTGTTTTAAGGACAAGTTGTTGCTGGACTATACATATCTTCTGTTATTGTATAATATAGAGTAAAATCTTTATGACTTCTCTCTGAAGGATTGTCATAATTCATAAAATTAAAAACTCCAGTATCACTCACCCTTGTATAACTTAGACATTTATTACCACTAAATTTAATGTTTACTGAATTACCGCCAATGTGAGATCCTGAAGAAGACGTCATAAAGGGCATAGTTCCTGGATTACCTGTATATGATACTGTTAAAGAATCTTGAACTGGTAATGATATACTTTGAGATATTCCATCAAACCCATTAATAGTGAAAACAATGTCTTTTGATGTATTGTTTATATAAACATAGTTATCGTGTGAATTTGGCGCTTCAGTTGTATCGGTACAGCCAAAAAGCGTTAAGAGACCAACATTAATTCCAGTAATTAAAGAGCGTATCCAAGTTATTTTCTTCCTCATTTTTAATTTTTTTAATAAAAGTAATAATTTTTTTAATTGCCTGTCAAAACAACTTCCCCTCTTCTTTTTCATAAAAAGCATCAATTGAAAGTTGGTCTCCCAATGCGCCCATAACCGCCAGTTCATCACAGCGTTCATTTTGTGGATGGTTGTTATGCCCTTTTATCCATTTAAAATCAACTTGGTGTTTTCTGTAAATCTGTAAAAAACGTCTCCATAAATCGGGGTTTTTCTTTCCTGCAAATCCTTTTTTCTCCCAGCCAAAAACCCATTTTTTCTCTACTGCATCGACTACATATTTTGAGTCGGAAACCACCAATACTTTCATATTTGGATTCTTGAGTTTTTCAAGACCAACGATTACGGCCAGTAATTCCATTCTATTATTTGTAGTATGTCGGAACCCTTCGTAGAATTCTTTTTTGTGTGGCGTTCCTACTAGTTCCATAACAACGCCATAACCTCCGTTTCCAGGGTTTCCTTTAGCTGCGCCGTCAGTGTAGATGTGGACTTCGTGAGACATTCTAGATAATTAGATTTTTGGATTTTTGGATTTTTCGAAATTACTAACATTCGAATCATCTAATAATCTCTCTATGACTTCCGGAAAATATTTTTGTTCCAATTCATGTACTTTTTCGGCGATTTCTTCAGGCGATTTGCAAAAATCGATCGTTACATTTTTCTGAAAAATAATATTCCCTTCGTCATAATGCTCGTTTACATAATGAATCGAGATTCCGGTTTCCAATTCTTTATTGTCCAGAATAGATTGATGTACTTTTATTCCATACATACCTTTACCGCCATATTTTGGTAAAAGTGCCGGATGTATGTTTATGATTTGATTTGGATACGCTTCGATTATATTTTGTGGAAATTTGAGTAAAAAACCGGCAAGTACAATTAAATCAGGCTGAAATGACTGTAGTTTTCGCAATACAATACCACTTCCCAATTCTTCTTTGGTGAAAACCACCGTAGGTACATTCCATTTTTTTGCTCGCTCCAATACTTTTGCATTTTCATTATTGGAAAAAACAGCAACTACAGAGGCTGAATTTTTTTCGTTGAAATATTCAATAATGTTTTCGGCATTTGTTCCCGAACCCGATGCAAATACTACTATCTTTTTCATTGACCGTTCAGATTTATTATGCAAAAAAAAGAATAATAAATGATATTAAATGAATTTAGGGAGTCTTTATAAAAATATTTTTCTATTTTCGTATTCAATTATTTATTAACTAATAACGTGGTATTCAAATAAAGTTTTTTATTTTTGCCAACAAATTAAATTTTAAAATTAGATATTATGTCAGACATTGCATCAAGAGTTAAAGCGATTATCGTAGACAAATTAGGCG
>JAZKDI010000019.1:0-170340 GCA_040387655.1 Bacteroidota bacterium
CGTGTTGCTCACCGGTCCCGACCATGTCCCTGTTATTGGTGGAGCGTTATTTGAACTCGTTGGCAAGGTAGGCGCCGTTCCTCCAGAACAAATTGCTGCGGGAGGAGTGAAGGTGGGGGTTATAGGTGAGTTTATAGTGGCAACTACTGGAATTCTACCTCCTTCACAAGCTCCTATTTTACAAGATGCATAATAAGTTGTTGTTGCTGATATAGATGGTGTTGTAAAATTAACGCCTGTAGCTATCGAAGTTCCTCCAGAAGCTACATTATACCAATTTATCGTACCTCCTGCACAAGCTCCTCCTACTGAAATAGCCACAGTTCCCGTTCCACAACGACTGCCATTTATAGGAGTTAAGGATCCTACTGTTGAAATTGTAACAGTTACAGAAGCTGTAGCAGCACAAGCTGCTGGAGTGCCTGCTTCTTGTACGCTCACGGTATAGGTTGTAGTTGACCCAGGCGTAGCTATAGGATTATAAACATTTGGATTGGATAGACCAATAGGAGGTGTCCATGTGTAAACCAATGGAACACTTCTAGGTTTGCAAAAACCAAAAGTTGTATTAGGTCTTCTACTTTGCAAACTTGTAAAAGATGAAATGGCACATTGTCCATCTTCAAAGTTAGAGTTACCTGAAAAGACACAATTATAACCAGGGCTATTATCACTCGTAAAAGCATAGCGGCTCATTGCACTTGAACTAGCTCCAGTAGCAACACGCCAGCATATTCTAATTACTATATTTTGTACCCCATCCCAATTATATGATTTATCAAAGAAAAAATACTTTGTCCCTACATTCATAGTGTAAGATTTAGGAGTGTAAACATTTGAAAATGAAACAGCAGGATTTGTATAGCTTACCATTGTAGTAGCAGATGTACATCCCATATCTATTTTAATTTCAGGATAAACAACACTACCCGCACTGTTTCTCATAATATTTACATCAAAAGCCAGGGAATTTATTTGTCCAGCTGTCATTCCAGCAGCTAATAAATCACTTGCCCTATACAATATATGAGTAGTCGCATAGGCGGAACCAAAATTACCAAATGTAGGATAGGACCCATCATTGTATCCATAAACTAATGCTCCATTACCTACTTTTTTTTCATCTCCCTGACTATTAGGAGGGCAAGCTGAAGTTGCGTTTATGCCACAGCTTGTTACCGGGACAGAGATTAATGAACTTGTAGCGGTTAATTGGGATGTTCCACCTGCACATATTGTTGTAGGTGAAGCTGTTGCAGTCACTGTTGGAGCTATAACATTTACTGTAACGGAACTGGTACAAGGAGCGCCTACCCCATTTGTGTATGTTACAGTATAAGTTGTAGTTGATGTTGGATATACATCTGGTGTAAAGGCTGAATCTGTAGGTCCCTGTGCATCATGTGCCCAATCATAAGTATAGCCAGGAGCATTTAATGTCAAAACCATATTGTCCAGTCCCCATGTGTCAAAACCTGCTCCTGATGATTGACTTTGATACCAACGAAAACAAGTAGAAGTAGTTAAGGCGCCAGGAGGAATAATAAGGCAATATCGGTTCCATGAAGTTAGTAACGTATCATAACCTCCATTTGGATCATAATATTGAAGTGTAATCCACGGTCCTGCTGGTCCTGAAGTTGAATATTGAACGCTTATCCCTTCTGCTGGTAAATCAATTCCTTCACATGGATCAGTATTTCCCTGAGTTGCATACTTCATATCAAAACAGAGTGTTCCAGAAGTTGCTCCACATTGTGTTAAATCATAATTATTTGAAGTAAGTCCTCTAGGAGCAGCCACAGTACCTCCCATCCAAAGATAGTTCGCACCTTCTGCTGGAGGTCCAGCACACGCATAAAATCCAGTACCATTTGTTACAACTCCTCCAGGAGAGGCTTGCCAAGCACCAATTGTACCTCCATTAAAGTCATTGTTAAGTGGCTTGCAACCGCTTCCTAATGCCCCTAAAACTGCTTTGTCACCACAGTAAATCGTTGTAGGATTGGCAAAAGAAGTTACTGGACATTGTGCTGAAGCATAAAATGAATTTATAATCAGAAGTATAAATAATACATTATTAATTATATATTTTGACAGAGTAGAATTCTTCATATTGTGTGTTTTAATATTGAAATATCTCGGGATTATTTGACAAATGTTATTTGTAAATCCCTAATATTAAAATTTGTAAGTTTAGATTTGATTTCAAAATTTAACATTTCAGAGAAAATCATTAATGCTTGATTGCATTCTTTAGAACATTCCCCTTCTACGATTTGATTAGGGCTTAATAAAACTGTTTTAAAATTCTCATTATTTCCTATTTCGCATCCATTACATTTTCCATTATACCAATATTCGGTATTCCATTGTGCTTTAATTTCTTTAGAAGTTTTATTAACTATCTGTAAATAAACATTTTCATTATAACTGCCTTCAGAAAGTAAATTACATTCCTCATATTTATAGTTAACAATTACATATTCGTTATTGAGTAGTAATGTCCAATTTTTACTTTTTGTTTTAATTGAAGTAATTGTAGACATTTTTTCAACATTTTCTTGTGCACAAACATTTGACACAAACATTACTATTAATAATGTTGTGAAAATATTTTTTATCAGAAAATAATTATAGACACTTATGGGTTTTTTCATTTGAAATATTTGTAAAAGGTTATAAAATAGATTTTAAAAAACAAAAAGCCGCTCATACAATTTGTATTGAAGCGGCATATTTTTTTTATACGAAACACGTGCATGTGTTTATTTGATAGCAATAATCGTTAAATGTTTGTAAATTTTTTTTAAGTAATTTTATTTCCATATAAAGAACTTTGGGGTAAATAAGTTAAAATTTAAGTAAATACAAATAGTTTTCGAAAATAGCCAATAATAATTAAAGTCGTTTGTTAAAAAAACCGTTTTTAAAAAAAATAACAAAGTTTTTAAAAAATGTTATATTTTTTTATTTTATTAAAAAGCCATCACCCGAAAAGTCTTTTTTTTAATTTAAAAAGAACTTTTTGGATTATTTAAAAAGTTTGATTGATTGGTTTTCCAATTCACTTTAAAAAGAATGAAGTGCTAACTAATTATTATCTTCAAACGATGAATAATTTATAACTACTTCAAATTAAAGTTAAATTTTTGATGAAATAAAACAATACTAATTAATAGCTTTTCGTTTAATTGTTTTGATAATTAAAATTAACCAACTATATTTATATTTTGAGTACAAAAGCTATTTAACAGATAACATTGTTTCTTAGATATTGTTTTACTTATATTTGCCCTACGCAAACACTTATTTTTACATGCAAAAGCGTTTTATCCTTGTTTTTTTATTGTATTTGGGTTTCTCCAATAATCTTCTTGCGCAGTTTGGTTTGGCACAAGAAATTGGAGTTATTGCCGGTCCAGTAGCCTTTCAGTCAGATTATGGGGAAAGATATGATTTTACTACAAATGCAGGGAATACAGGTTATGGGATCGGAATTGTGCATTATATTAATTTTTCATATAAAGCGGTTTGTAATTGTTATACTTCAGACACCTATTTCAATGACCATTTTAAATTCAGAAGTGAATTATCGTACAATAAAACACAGTTAAAGCATTTTGGAGAATGGGTTTCACCAGAGCATACCTCGCCAGGCGCCGACAAATTGAGAGCTATGAGAGGAAGCACTGCGGTTACAAACGTGGGTGTTCAATTAGAATATTTTCCGTGGAGCATTCGCCAATTTTCAGCTACAAATGGAAGTTTTGGGCCATATGTGAGTTTAGGAGGTCAATATTCGTCTTATGATCCAGAAGCATATTCTCTTTTAGGTCCATTGAATTCACCTACTACTACAATCCCGAAATATTATGGAGCCACAACTAATTCTGGGGGGCATGTTTGGTCAATTGTTACTAGTTTAGGCACACGATACAAATTAACCGAACTTTCGGATTTATTGGTTGATCTTCGTTTTCAATACTATTTTTCAAATTGGGTGGATGGTTTAAACCCAGACGACACCATTTATACAGAAAACAAGGCAAATGATTGGTTAGTATGGTTTAACTTTGGTTATATTTATTATTTGCAATAAAATTTTTAAGAAATTATAAAAAAATGCCCGATTGATATCGGGCATTTTTTTTATTTTAAAGCTTGCTCTAAATCTTCTATTAAATCTTCTATATCTTCAATACCGACACTTAAACGAACTAAATCATCTGAAATCCCAACTTCTTTTCTTTTATCTTCAGGAATTGATGCATGGGTCATCAGAGCCGGATGATTCGCAAGCGATTCAACGCCTCCTAACGATTCTGCCAAAGTGAATACTTTCAGTTTTTCAAGGAATTGTATTGCGGCTTCTTTTTTACCTGATTTAAAAGTAAACGACACCATTCCTCCAAAACCATTCTGCATTTGTTTTTTGGCAATTTCATGATACGGATGATTGGGTAGTCCCGGATAAAAAACAGTAGCTATTGCAGGATGTTTTTCTAAATATTCAGCAACTTTTGCTCCGTTTTCACAATGACGTTGTACACGTAAATGCAAGGTTTTTATTCCTCTCAAAACCAAAAAACTATCCATTGGCCCTAATGTCGCTCCAGTTGCAAATTGCTGAAAATGCAATTGGTCTCCTAAAGCTGCATCTTTTACTATCAAAGCTCCAGCTATAACATCTGAATGTCCGCCAAGATATTTTGTTGCCGAATGCATTACTATATCAGCTCCAAAATCCAAAGGTTTTTGTAAATATGGTGTTGCAAAAGTATTATCTACAGCAAAAAGAATGTTATTTGCTTTAGTAATTTTACCTATTTCCTGAATGTCAGCTAATTTCATCAATGGATTTGTAGGTGTTTCTACCCAAACCATCTTTGTGTTTTTGTTGATTAATGATTTGAATTTGGCAATATCATTCATATCTACAAAATGGAATTTTATCCCCGAATCTTTATAAATTCGGGTAAACATTCTGTAGGTTCCTCCATATAAATCGTCCATTGCGATGATTTCGTCACCTGCTTTAAAAGAACGCAAAACACAATCTGTAGCTGCTAATCCGGATGAAAAAGCCAATCCACGAACTCCATTTTCAATACTTGCCAAAGCATTTTCTAATGCAGAACGTGTTGGGTTTGCTGCACGGGAATATTCATAATCCGGATTTATCGGTTGTCCCGGACTTGTTTGTACAAATGTTGATGTCTGGTAAACTGGTGGCATTACGGCTCCTGTTGAAGGATCGTGGTGTTGTCCACCGTGTATGGTTTTAGTATTGAATTTCATTTTTATAATTTTTGTAAATATAGTGGTTTAGGTTTAAAAGTATTTACTGACCATATCTGGATTTTAAGTGAAGCATAAATTACTTCAACTCCTTCACATTCCCTTTTTCAATCCACCCATCAGTTCCATCAGCCAATTGAATTTTAAGCCAATTATCTAGTGTCTCTTTTACATACACTTTTGTTCCTTCGTGAAGTACAAAAGCATCATTCGAATTGTTTTTAGGTTCCGATTTTACAGAAACTACTTCCGCAAAAACAATAGCTGGTCGGTCATTTTGATTCTGATTTCTTTCAAAAAAAGCAGCCGAAACACATATCAATAAAAGAAAAAGCACAAAGAATAACCCAATGAAGAAAACTCTTTTTGATGTTGTTGTTTGCGAAAAATAATAGCCAACAAAAAACAATAAAAATAATGTCGAAAATCCAACTGAAATCCAAGCCCAAGTATTGTAATGAAAAGTTGAAGTGAAATCCTGAATGAGTTTGCTGAAACCTACTTTTGGAACTTCTTTCACTTCATCGATTTGTAATTTTTGGGCAAATTTTAGATTGTTCTGAATTTCTACATCTTCTGGATTTAGCAACAATGCCTTTTCATAATTATAAATCGATGGCGCCACTTTGTTGAGTTTATAATAACAATTCCCTAAATTAAAATACAATTCCGCCGAATGTTTTTTGGTATTTAAAACGCTTTCATAAGACGTGACCGCTTCTTGGTAATTCCCTTTTTGGTATAATACATTGCCAGTTTCAAAACCGTTTTGGGCAAAGAAAACTTGGGTTGTTAGTAAGAATATGTAAAATATGTTTCTCATTTTATTCAAATTATTGTGAACTTCGCGCCTACTTTGTGAACTTTGTGGTTACGAAATTTGCTTTTCCAATTCCGAAATAATCGTTACTGCCTTGTCGAAATCCTGTTGAATTGCAACACTCGAAGCCGGAGCATAACGGGCAAATTCGCAGTTTTCCGTCAAATTAATAAAGGCTGAGATCGTTTCCGGCCGTGCATTTCTGGACAATAATATTTCGCTGATTTTGTCCTTACTCATTTCCGATGTTTCAATGTGTAGTTTTGCTTTCAGGAAATTGTGCAATGCTTTTTCCAATGCAATATAAAATGGTTCTTTGTTTCCAATTTCTTTTTTGGCTTCTGATAAATATTTCTTGGCTAGTTTATTCGATAATTTGATTTTATTTCCAGCTACATCACCATCCAATGCTTCTTTTTTCTTTTTGAAAATCACTATAAAAGGAATAAATAGAAATGGGAACAACATCAACCCATAAAACAAATTAGAACCCAAAAAGTCTTTTTGACGCATCGAAACCAACTTGGTTTTCAGTTTAATAAATTTGAATTGCGTGGTACTTTCAATAGCTGCTTTATTCACTCCTGTCGATGCAACCGAACCTTCCGAAGCCGTTGGTCCATCCATTACATTTACCATAATTTCAGGCGAAGTAAGCGTTTTGTAGCTATTAGAATTCAAATCAAAATAGGTAAACGACATTGATTTTATTGCATATTTTCCTTTGAATTGTGGAATAATAGTGTATTTATCGGCTATTTTTCCTGTCATTCCAGCCAATGTGGTGTTGACTTTTTCGTCGTGAACGGGATCATACATTTCGAGTGAACTTGGCACAACTGGTTTTGGCAACGTAAACAGTTTTAAATTTCCTTTTCCGCTAACGCTAATGTTCAAATCCAGACTTTCTCCAACTTTTAAATTGGTTTTTGAAGGTGTTACTTTAAAGTCAAAATTCCCGACAGCACCAGAAAAATCAACTGGCTTTCCTCTCTCTGGAAGAGGCTTGACATTAATTGTTTTAGTTCCTGCTGAAACGCGTTTATGGTCATCAACAACTAATACCTGACCAAAAATGTTTCTTCTATTAGTCGGTAATTGCACATCGACATCCATAGAAAATGGCTCGATAGTTAGTTTACCTGATTTTTGAGAAAATAAAACCACTTTTTTCAACACTATAAAACGATAATCTTCGCCTTTGAATTTCCCTTGTTCGGCGTTAAATTGTTTTATTTCAATATTCTGACTCCAAAAATCATTGTATTTCGGTTTGTCTAATTCTCGTGAACCACTTATTCCAATATTGGCAAAATACAATTTATAAACCACTGTAATCGGCTCATTAATATAAGGATTTGTATTGGAAACTTCGGCAACTAAATGCAAAGCATCGTCGGCAGATACTTGAGGAGCATCATTAGGATCCCTTGGCTGTTCTGTAGCGGCAGTTACATTGATTTTTATAGGCGAAGTTTTATAAATCTGTCCATTAATTTCAATGGATGCTTGTTTAATAAGCACATTTCCTCTTTGCAACGGCAATAAAAAATAAGAATAGGTTTTATTGAAAGTGCTACGTCCGTTTATCCAGGATTGACTAATCGATTGACTTGGTCCAGCAACGATTCTGAATCCTTCAAAATTTGGCGGAACGAAATTATCTCCATCACCGTTCATGGAAAAATCAATGCGCAAACGCTCGTTTATTCCGAGAGATTGCTTGCTGACTTTAGCCTCAAATTGTACTTGAGCAAAAGCAGCATTCAGTGTAAATAAAACAATTAAAATAATTATTTTCTTCATTTTTCAAATTATCTAATTTTCCTCACCCCAACCCTCTCCAAAGGAGAGGGAGTCAAGGTATAATGATTTTATTTTTTAAATTCTACCAATCTTTTTCTGTTTGTACAGGTTTGCCTTTTACTTTTTTGGCATTTACTTTATCCTGTACTTTCTTTTCCTCGTTTCCTACTGCGTCTAATAGGTTTTGCATTCTTTCTTTGGATATTCCACCTTTTGGTTTTGGTTGCGACGGATTGTCTTTTTTGTCTTTTCCGTCCCCTTCTTTTTTATCGTCCTTCTTATCTTTTTTATCGTCTTTGTTGTCCTTTTTATCTTCTTTCTTGTCTTCCTTTTTATCTTTTTTCTTATCCTTTTTATCGTCTTTCTTATCATCCTTTTTTGGAGGATTGTCTTTCAGCATTTTCTTTGCAAGAGCATAATTATACCTAGTTTGTTCATCATCAGGATTGTTTCGCAATGCGTTTTTATAGGCTTCAACCGCTTCTGTATATTTTTTTTCTTTCATATACACATTCCCTAAATTATGGAATGCTTGGTGTTTTTCTACTCTGGTTGTGGCGTCTTTTATAGCTTTTTTATATGAAAATTGTGCTTCACTTACTTGTTTCTGACTATAAATAGCGTTCCCTAAATTATAGGAAGCAATCGCTTTCTTCGGGTTTTTAGATTCTGAAATTCGGTAATTGGCTTCTGCTTCCGCGAACTTTTTTTCAGCATATTCTTCATTCGCTTTTGGCAAATCGGAGTCTTTTTCTTGAGCATATACCGTTGATTCCCATAAGGGGAATAAGAGAAAAACAAATATGATTATTTTTATGATTTTCATTTCTGAATTAATTTTTACCAAAACTTCCACCAAGTTTTATTTTTCTGTTCGTTTGAATAATTATCATTTAATAAACTGTTAGAATTATTAGAACTTCCAATTAGTTTTAATTTCCCGTTTTCAGGAAAAAAAATATCGCCATCATCTCCACTAGCATCAAAAAAACCCACACCGTGTTTCTCTGCAAGTTCTAACATTTTTTTGTAAGCATCTTCAGCCAAAGACCAAGCAAATGCAACATAAATAACATCTTTACCAATACTATAGTCTGAAACATTTAAGTCGTCGTCATCTTGACTTGCAAATGGTCCATTCATAGCAGGAAAAGTATGAATCATTTCCATAAACCAATTTCGCAACTCAATCGAAGTGTTTACTGGGTCATCATAGCTATGATCTTCGGTCCATTCTGTTTGGTCGTCATACCATTTCATGAAATCTGTTCTTGTCTTTGGAGCAGCTTCTTTTCTAAACACCATTAAATCGTAACTCATACTTTTATTTTTTATGTATTATCATACCTACAAGGTTTTAAAAACCTTGCAGGAGTTTTACTTCTCTTCGTTAAATAAATTCAGTTTTGTTATCCAATCTGTTTTTCTTTCCAAAAGGAAAATATCAACAAACAATAAAAGAAAACCAATTCCTAAAAACCATTGAAACTGTGAATTAAAGTCAGTAAATTGTTGGGTTTCAAATTCGGTTTTTTCAATATTGTCCAATGCTTCTTTTACGTTTTTCAAAACTTCTTTAGTATTATCACCATCAATGTATTTGCCACCAGTAGCTTTAGACATAGATATCAGACTTTCCTTAACTCTTTTAGTTATAACTACTTCATTGTTATTGTCTCTTTTGAAGCTCTGAACGATACCATTGTTTTTTAATGGAATAGGCCCTCCTTTTTCAGTCCCTACTCCTATTGAAAGGATTTTTATTCCGTTTTTATTAGCTTCCTCTGCAGCTTCCTGTTCTCCTTCCAGATGATCTTCTCCATCAGAAATTAAAACAATCAATTTGCTGGTTTTACTGTCTTTTTCGAAATAATTAGACGAAATCGTAATCGCATCACCTAACGAAGTTCCAACTGAAGACACCATGTCTGGATTCATACTTTGTAAAAACATTTTGGCTACACTATAATCAGTAGTAATAGGCAAAACGGGATACGCACTTCCGGCATAAGCCACAATCCCAATGCGGTCTCCTGATAATTGATTGATAATCTGAGAGACAATTTGCTTGCTTTTTTCCAATCTACTAGGTGCAACATCTTCGCAAAGCATACTTTTTGAAACATCGACTGCAAAGACAATATCGATCCCTTCCCTTTTTACAGTTTCAGATTTGGTTCCGATTTTTGGGTTTACCAAACCTATTATGATACATGCCATTGCCAATATGAAAATCGAAAATTTCAGTATTGGTTTAAAAACCGATTTTTCCGGACTTAGTTTTTTCACCATTTCCAAATCGCCAAATTCTCTTTGTTTTTTTCTTTTCCAATATTGATTATACAGGAATAGCAAGACCAATATTGGTATTAAAAATAAAAGATATAAATATTTTTTTTCGTCTAATTCCATTATATAAAACTTTTGAAAACCGTATTTCGCAATCCAATTTCAACTAACAAAAGTAATCCGGCAAAGAGGGCAAATGGCCTAAATTTTTCGTCAAAATCATAGAATTTCAATTCTTCGATTTCTGTAGTTTCCAATTTATTTATTTCGTTATAAATGGATTCCAGTTTTTTATTGCTTGTAGCCCTAAAATACTTTCCTCCTGTTTTATTGGCAATATTTTTCATCAATTGCTCGTCGATTTCAACCTGCATCATTTTAAATAAAAGTTGACCATTTGGAGCCATTGCATACGGAAATTCGGCCATTCCATTGGTTCCAATTCCTATCGTATATACTTTAATCCCAAATTCCTTTGCAATATCAGAAGCTGTTTCGGGTTCTATAAACCCCGCATTGTTAACACCATCGGTCATTAAAATAATGATTTTACTTTTAGCCTGACTGTCTTTTAATCGATTTATAGCCGTTGTCAATCCCATTCCGATTCCAGTTCCGTCCTGCAAATTACTATCGTATTTTATACTTCTAACAGCATCCAAAACTACAGCTTTATCACTCGTTACAGGAGTTTTTGTATAAGCTTCAGAAGCATAAACTACCAAACCTATACGGTCGTTAGGTCTTGCTTCGACGAAATTTTCTGCCACTACTTTTAAACCTTCCATACGGTTGGGTTTTAAATCTTTGGCCAACATACTTCCCGAAACGTCAATCGCCATAACGATGTCAATTCCTCTGGTAGTTTTAGTTTTACTACTTATATCAACTGTTCTTGGTCTTGCCATTGCAACAATCAAGGAGCTTAAAGCCAATAATCGGAATACAAATAAAAAAGGTTTTACTTTTGCCCAAATCGATTTTGAGGTTTTAAAACCTTCTAAAGAACTCATCTTTAAAGTCGCAGTTTGTTCATTTCTTTTCCAAAATTGCCAAGTAAGTGCAACAGGAAGTAATAAAAACAGCCAGAAAAATCCAGGGTTTAAAAAAGTCACATTACTCATTGCTTTCTACTTTTTTGAATTCAACCGAATTTAACACTCTCTCCGAAATCTGCTCTGCATAATTATCGCCTTCTTCGTGTAACAAAATAATTTGCTGTAAACCGCCTTCCTGACTGAAAACTATTATTTCATAATAGATTTTCACGCTCTTCTTCTGGATTCCATCAATTTTTGAAAAAGTTCCGTAGCCTTTCAAACCACTTATTCCTTCTTTAGTATTAAATTCCTCTTGTTTGATGATTACATTTTGTGCGCCTTGAGCTTCCATAAACTGTAATGAACCTTCTAGTGCTTTTGGTAAATCAATTTGCGTCTCCTGCTTAAATTTTGCCGTTGAAACCATCAGGTAAAAATTGTCCAGAATACTTCCATAAGCAAACGACTGCATTTCTTTTATCAATGCCATTCCTTCTGGCGGCAATGATTTTGAAATATCGATTCGCTTTAACACTTTTGGGGTTTCTATCGCCACGCTCGGATTTCCGTAATTACTCTGAATCCATTCTGATTCTAATAATTCTTTTGTTGGATGCCCTAAAACATTGTCTTTAACATAAGCAAATCCTTTTGTCATAACAAAGAAAATAAACAACCCTAAAATTGCTCCAATCACGAAACCAACTGCTGTTATGATTCTCGTTTTTTTCTGTTTTTTCTTCAAAAGCTCTGCTTGTTTTAGTTTTTGAGCCTCGTTTAGTAAATTTTCTTCGATGGCTTCTACTTCAATCGGAATGGAATTGTCTAAAGTCAGAATTGCTTTTTCGATTTTGTTCCGGTCTTCAGTAATTTCAAAATCCAAAGGTTTTGATTTTGCAAATTTTACTAAATCGGCTTGTTTTAAAACACGCTCTAAATTCTCTAGAATCTCTGGCGAAAGCGTCATTTTCTTTCTCACAGATGCTGCCCGAAGCGCTACAATTAATTCGGAAGTCGTGCTTTCCATCGCAGGGATTTCAATTGCTTCTTCGATATAATTCCTTGCAATATCAGTTAATTCACTATAATAGGTTTTGATTTCCCCTTTTTGCCACAATTCCTTTTTCTCTAAATTTTGCAATAAAGTGGTTGCTTTTTCTATAGGGGTTTTGATTATCTCTTGTTCGGCTTTTTTGGTTTGGTATTTTTTCATTCCAAAATAAATCAGCGCCCCAATCCCTAAAATCAATAACAGAATAAAAATGTATTTCCAGAGTCCGCTGTAATCAGACGATTCTTCGGCAATGGGTTTGATGTCGAACATTTTTTGGCGTAAGGTATCAACAGCAACATTCGCCACCTCAACTTTAATCGAATCGCTTAAAAATAATTTGTTGTTAATCAACACTTTCAGACTCGGAATCGTGTATTTTCCAGAATCGAACTGCGTTAATCCGTATCTTTTTATTAATTGGTATTGAGCGCCATTTTCGATAGTGTCAATAACATACGAACGAATAACTTCAAGGTTTCCGAAGTTTTTAAGGTTTGGAAAAACCACAATTGAACTCGTATCGACAGTCGTTTTTAGAGTCAGATTAAATTGAGCACCAATTTTATTTTTAATGGTATCAATGCTAGTTTCTACCTGCTTTTGCTGTGCAAAAAAGGAAGATGATACCAATAATAAAAATATGTAAAGTTTTAATTTCATTTTTTGTTTTTTTCCTCACCCCAACCCTCTCCGAAGGAGAGGGAGCCGAGATGTGAGAATTATACTTGTTTCTAGCCTCGGTAGCTGAGTCTGTCGAAGCTATCTCGATTTAAAATAGCTCAATAATTTAGTTACATAACTTTCGTCAACCCTAGTGTCTACTATTCCAGAACCTGATTTTCTGAAAGTTTCCTTGAAATAATTTACTTTTTCACGATAGTGCTTTTCATATTCCAATCGGACCGATTTTGAACCCGTATTTACCAATTGTATTTCCCCACTTTCAGCGTCCAGCATTGGCACCATTCCTAAATCGGGCATTTTTTCTTCTCGGATATCATACACACGGATTCCCGTAATATCATGTTTCTTGGAAGCAATTTTCAGTGTCTGTTCAAATTCCCCACTCATAAAATCCGAAATCATAAAAACGATCGCTTTCTTTTTTTGAGTTCCAGATAAAAACTTCAACGCTTGAGCGACATCTGTTTTATTGCTTTTTGGATGAAATTCAATTAATTCCCGAATGATCCTTAATACGTGTGATTTTCCTTTTTTTGGCGGAATATACAATTCGATTTGGTCTGAAAATAAAATCAACCCAATTTTGTCATTGTTCTGTGTTGCCGAAAAAGCCATTGTTGCAGCAATTTCGGTAACTATATCTTTCTTGAATTGATTTTTGGAACCGAAACTTTCTGAACCCGAAATATCCACCATCAGCATCATCGTCAGTTCTCTTTCTTCTTCAAAAACTTTGACGTGGGCTTCGTTGTATCTTGCCGTTACATTCCAATCAATTGCTCGGATATCATCACCAAATTGGTACGGACGGACTTCAGAAAAAGTCATTCCACGTCCCTTAAAAGAAGTATGGTATTCTCCCGAAAAGATATGATCGCTCAATCTTCGGGTTTTGATTTCTATTTTACGTACTTTTTTTAGTAATTCTTTGGTATCCATTTCTCTTTAGTGATCAGTGATCAGTATTTAGTGATCAGTTATTAGATTCGTGAATTACTGAATACTAAAAACTGAATACTACCAACTGATTTATGGAACTTCGATCTCGTTTACGATTTTATTGATGATATCTACTGAGATTATATTTTCGGCTTCGGCTTCATAGGTAATTCCGATTCTGTGACGCAATACATCGTGAACCACGGCGCGAACATCTTCTGGAATTACATAACCCCGACGTTTGATGAAAGCATAACATTTTGCAGCATTTGCCAAGTTGATACTTCCACGTGGTGACGAACCAAAACTGATTAATGGCTTCAATGATTCTAATTTGTATTTTTCAGGATAACGCGTGGCAAAAATAATATCCAAAATATATTTCTCTATTTTCTCATCCATATAAACCTCACGAACGGCTTCCTGTGCGCGAAGAATTTGCTCTACTGATACTACTGGATTTACTTTTTCGTATGACCCTTTTAAGTTCTGACGGATTACCATTCTTTCTTCATCCATTTTTGGATAGTCGATAACGGTTTTCAACATAAAACGATCGACTTGTGCTTCTGGTAAAGGATACGTTCCTTCCTGCTCAATTGGGTTTTGAGTAGCCAAAACTAAAAATGGTTTGTCTAATTTAAAAGTGGTATCGCCAATAGTCACTTGTTTTTCCTGCATCGCTTCCAGCAAAGCCGATTGTACTTTTGCAGGAGCACGGTTAATCTCATCTGCCAAAACGAAGTTAGCGAATATAGGTCCTTTTTTTATTGAAAACTCGTTTGCTTTAATATTATAAATCATTGTTCCTACAACATCCGCAGGCAATAAATCCGGCGTAAACTGAATTCGGCTAAAAGAACCGTGAACTGCTTGAGACAAGGTGTTAATTGCCAATGTTTTTGCCAATCCGGGAACACCTTCCAATAAAATATGACCCTGACCTAAAAGTCCAATCAATAACCTTTCGATCATGTGTTTCTGCCCTACAATAACTTTGTTCATCTCCATACTGAGAAGGTCTATAAAGGCGCTTTCTCTTTCAATTTTTTCATTGATTGCCCTGATGTCTAAAGTAGCCGTATTTTCTTCCATATCCTTAATATTAAATCTTGAAATTAGTCTTTTGATTTTGGTAGTGCAAATTCAATTTTTTTTTAGAAGTATAATGTTAACGATGCGTTAAAAATTATTTGAAACCCTTGGTTTTAAGGATGATTTATGATTTTCTTTTTCTATTTTTAAGAACTAAATTTATGATGAATTTAATCGAGGTATTTACTACTAAACAATTACTTGAAAATCAATGACAAAAACTGCCTTAATTACAGGAGCCACAAGCGGAATTGGAAGAGCAACCGCCAGAATATTAGCCCGAAACAATTATCAGATTATTCTATGCGGGAGAAGGGAAGACCGATTAAATGACCTTCAAAAAGAACTTTCGGCTTTTACTAACGTCCATACTTTAGCATTTGATGTTCGGGATAATGAAAAAGTATCAGCATCAATAGCAAATTTACCAACTCAATTTGCTTCAATTGATGTATTAATTAACAATGCTGGTAATGCTCACGGAATGGATCCGATTCAAACTGGGACTATTGAAGATTGGGATTCGATGATGGATATTAATGTAAAAGGGTTGCTGTATGTTTCCAAAGCTGTTATTCCACAAATGACACAAAAAAAGTCAGGCCACATTATCAATATAGGATCAACCGCTGCAAAAGAAGTCTATCCTAACGGAAATGTATATTGTGCAAGTAAACATGCAGTGGATGCGTTAACACAAGGTATGCGAATTGATTTGAATCCGTTTGGAATCCGTGTTGGAGCAATTCATCCCGGAATGGTGGAGACTGAGTTTTCTGAAGTGCGTTTTAAAGGAGATACTGCAAGAGCGGCAAAAGTCTACACAGGTTTTGATGTGTTACAGCCAGAAGATATTGCCGATATTATTCATTTTGTAGTATCAAGACCGTATCATGTAAATATTGCCGATTTGATTGTTATGAGTACTGCTCAGGCGAGTTCTACAATTGTGAATAAAACAATTTAATTTCCAATGATCAACAAACGCCTTTTGATTAAAAACCTGCTTGCTCATAATGATGAGTGCAGTTTTTATGATAAAAAGCGTCAGTTGAATTTGCATACACGCGAGGGAAAAGCCAAGTTTTTGAAGCACATTTGTGCGTTATCAAATTCCAATCCTACTAATAATTCCTATATCGTGGTTGGAGTGGAAGATCAGAACAATGAAATTGTAGGCGATGATTTTTTTGACGATAGTAGAATTCAAAATCTGGTTAATGCCTTTTTAGAAAATCCTCCAAAAATCCAATATGAAAATGTGCCTTTCCCAAATTTACCAAAAGACCGGGTAATTGGTTTAGTTACAATTCGTCCTCAAAATAAAACTTCCTATTTCAAAAAAGGAATTCATACTATTTCTGCTACCAGCATTTTTATAAGGATTGGAAGTAATACTATGGCTATTGAAGATTCCTATGAAAAAAATTATCAGAATGCTGAAACCGTTCTCGGAATTGAGAATAATTCCCGTAACAGCATTGGTTATACCTTAGATGGTGTAATTGATTTTATGAATTTTCGGCATAAAGATATTTCTCCAAAGTATAAGGTTTTCAAGGAACTCTTTGTGATTTGTTGGGCAGGAATTCCAAAAAAAGTAAAAGACAGAACTTATTTTTCGCGCGTGGATATCGAGCTAATCAACGAGCAAGTCAAATTATTTTATTCAGCTCTCGATGAAGTTTCTGTTGAATATACCGATGATAGTTTTACGATAACCGAATATGTTTCTCTCGGATTAAACGACAAAACAAGCTTTTATGAATTAGAGAAAGTCTGCATTCATTTTCAGGATAATGGCTATTATAAAATAGAACGGGAAATGCTGTTTCAGCCACCGGAATACAATCGGAAAATGCTTTTTCATATTTATAATTCGAATTTGGCTTTAATTTCTAAATTAGAAAAAAACCAGCTTTTGTCAGAAAGGGAAAGTGCAGATTTAGAGAATTTACCTTCGACTTTAATGATTTGTTACCTCAACGGATTTGAGGAAGCCAAACAAAAACTGATAGATGCCAAACCATTTTTGAAAGCGCAAATTAATTCTAATGTATATTTGTCCTTTAAAGAAGCAATGAGAATTTTGAGAAAAATGAAATACGATATTCAATAAAATGGGAAGAACATTAGTTATAGGCGATATTCACGGCGGATTAAGAGCCTTAATCCAAGTGATGGAAAGAGCCAAAGTCACCAGAAACGATACTTTAATTTTCCTTGGCGATTATGTCGATGGCTGGAGCGAATCGCCTCAGGTTCTAGATTATTTAATTCAGTTAAAAAATACTAATTTCTGTATTTTCCTTCGAGGCAATCACGATGAGTTATTATTGCATTGGCTACAAAAAAATCACGACAACCCAACTTGGTACAATCACGGTGGCGAATCAACTGTTATGGCTTACTCAAAAGTATCCGAAGAAATTCAAAATCAGCATATCGAATTTTTACTGACTCTCGAAAATTATTTCTTGGATTCGGAAAATCGATTGTTTGTTCACGCCGGTTTTACCAATATGAATGGTGTGACTCACGAGCATTTTCCAAGAATGTTTTATTGGGAACGAACCCTTTGGGAAACAGCATTGGCATTAGATCCAGAAATGAAACCTGATCATCTTTTTTATCCAAAACGATTCACTTTATATAAAGAAATATTTATAGGCCATACGCCAGTTTCCAGAATCAAAGAAACCGTACCTGTTCAGAAAGCCAATGTATGGAATATAGATACTGGCGCTGCTTTTAAAGGATCATTAACCGCTATGGATGTAAATACGAAAGAATTTTGGCAAAGTAATCCATTAAATGAGCTTTATCCTGACGAAAAGGGAAGAAATAATTAAACATCGGATAATTAAATTGTAAGAAAAACAAGGAATTTTGTAATTTGTGTAAATGGAATTCCTATATCTTTGTTACAAACTAAAATAAAATAAAATGAAAAAAGTAATTACATTATTATTACTCTCTGCTAGCTGCTTTGTAAACGCACAGGCATTTATAGGAAAAGGCGATATAAAAGGTCAGATAGGCGCAAACTTTCAGGATCACGGTACAGGAATTTCGGCTTCTGCTGATTTTGGTTTGGGCGAGAATATGTCCTACGGATTTGTAGCAAGTTATATTTTAGGAATACCTGAAAATGTGGGAGAAAAACCTGATTTTGACGACAGAGTCGATGCTAAAGTTAGATTCAACGCTAATCTTGGTAATGTATTTAAACTTGACAAAGCAATGGATATTTATCCTGGACTAGATTTAGGAACACGTAATTTTGGAGGACATCTTGGTTTTCGTTATTTTTTTACTGATGGTTTTGGATTGTATGCCGAAGGCGGAATTCCTATTGCAAAATACAATACTAATGCTGAAGGTTATGAAAAATACAACAACCAGTTTGTGTTTACCTTTGGAGTGAGTTTTAATTTGTAAAACTATACAATCATAAAAAAAGCGACTGAATTCAGTCGCTTTTTTTATTTCATATAATTTATTTGAAAATTACAAATCAAATTTAATTCCTTGTGCTAAAGGCAATTGGTCAGAGTAGTTAACCGTATTAGTTTGTCTTCTCATATACACTTTCCAAGCATCTGAACCCGATTCTCTTCCACCACCAGTTTCTTTTTCTCCACCAAAAGCACCACCAATTTCAGCACCAGAAGTTCCAATGTTTACGTTAGCAATTCCACAGTCAGAACCTGCGAATGATAAAAACTTCTCCGCTTCTTTCATACTATTTGTCATAATTGCAGAAGATAAACCTTGAGCTACACCATTTTGTTTGTCAATTGCGTTTTCTACCTCACCTTCATATTTCATTAAGTATAAAATTGGAGCAAAAGTTTCGTGTTGTACAATTTCGAAATGATTTTCAGCCTCAATAATAGCTGGTTTCACGTAACATCCAGATTCGTAACCTTCTCCAGATAAAACACCACCTTCAACTAATACTTTTCCACCTTCAGCTTTAGCTTTTTCAATCGCAGCTAAATATGTGTTTACTGCATCTGTATCGATAAGTGGACCGATATGATTTTTTTGATCTAATGGATTTCCAATCGTTAATTGCCCGTAAGCACCAACAATTGCATCTCTTACTTTATCATAAACCGATTCGTGAATGATTAATCTACGAGTAGAAGTACATCTTTGTCCGGCAGTTCCAACCGCTCCGAATACCGCTCCAGGAACTACTACTTTTAAATCAGCAGTTGGCGTGATGATAATGGCGTTGTTTCCACCTAATTCTAATAAAGATTTTCCGAAACGTTGTGCTACAGTTGCACCAACAATTCTTCCCATTCTTGTTGAACCTGTTGCAGATACTAATGGAATTCTTACGTCAGTAGTCATCATTTCACCTACTTTGTAATCTCCATTAATAATACAAGAAATTCCTTCTGGTAAATTATTTGCTTTTAAAACATCCGCAATAATATTTTGACAAGCTACAGTACAAATTGGTGCTTTTTCAGAACCTTTCCATACACAAACGTCTCCACAAATCCAAGCTAAAGCGGTATTCCAAGCCCAAACTGCTACTGGAAAGTTGAATGCAGAAATAATTCCAACAACACCAATTGAATGCCATTGTTCTCTCATTACGTGACCAGGACGTTCAGATGGAATAGTTTGTCCATTTAATTGACGTGATAAACCTACTGCGAAGTCGCAAATGTCAATCATTTCCTGAACTTCACCATAACCTTCTTGTAAAGATTTTCCCATTTCGTAAGAAACCAGTTTCCCTAGGGGCTCTTTTAATTCCCTTAATTTATTTCCGAACTGACGAACTATTTCCCCACGCTGTGGCGCTGGCATAGCGCGGAACATTTTGAAAGCTTCCGTTGCGCTTTGCATTACTTTTTCGTAATCAGCGGCAGTAGTTGTTTTTACTTTTCCAATTAATTGACCATCAACTGGTGAATAACTTTCAATGATATCTCCAGAAGAAAAACTGTTTGAACCAGTTGAAGTTCCATCGTTAACTTCTTTTATTCCTAATGCTTTCAATGCTTCTTTCATTCCGAATTCTTCTGCAATTGTTGTTGTCATTGTAACTATTTTAGTGAAATTTGTTATATTTTTTTGCAAAGTTATGATTTAAAGCCGAAATAAATTTATTCTTTAACCACAAATCTTGAATCGGTTTCCATTACAGTACTACATTTAGAGCAAGTTCGCAATGCTACCGAATTATAAAAATGCTTAAAGTGTGGGAGAAAGTCATTTTCGATATCGTTCAGTCCAAAATAAACTTCATATAATTTATGGTTACAGTTGTCACAAAACCATAATAAACCGTCTTTAGCATTACTATCCGTTCTTTTTCTTTCGATAACCAAACCTATTGAATTTTCTGAGCGAACAGGCGAATGCGGTATTTTTGCAGGATTAAGGTACATATCGCCTGCCCCCAAATCCATCGCTTTTTTCTCTCCTTCTTCTTGGATATAAACCGTGATATTTCCTTCAATTTGATAAAATAATTCTTCGGTTTCATTATAATGATAATCTTTTCTGGCATTGGGTCCAGCTACTATCATCACAATAAAATCCCCAGAATCAACATAGATATTTTTATTCCCAACAGGCGGTTTTAGTAAATGGCGGTTTTCATCTATCCATTTAAGGAGATTGAAAGGTTTAGCTATTGGCATAATTTGAGGTGCAAAGTTAATAAAGCACAAAGGTACAAAGTTTTGAGAAACGCTTTGCGCCTTTGTGTCTGTGCATCTTTTTCTCTTACTTTCCTTCTTTAATCAAATAAATATATACGGGGAAATGATCGCTAAAACCGGGTTCCAATAATGAGTTCCTTTTTGGATAACCCTTATATTGCCCTACTGTTTCTATTAAAAAAGGTTTGTTGAATATTCCCGCTTTCCAATAGTGTAAAGAAAAAAGATCTTTTTGTATCAAAGTTTCAGATACCATAATCTGATCAAAAATATCGCCTGCATCCCTAAAATACAATGTGGCATTCCCGTCTTTTGCCATTTGTTCAAAAGGGTTGTAAATCCCGAAACGCTTTACTTCTTCTTTTTTTAATTTGGCTCCAATGCCTTCTTTGACACTTCTATTATAACTCCCATCGTTTAAATCTCCCATCGTGATTATTTTTGCCTTTGGGTTAACCTTATAAATAGAGTCCATGATTTTTTTATTTAATCTTCCGGCTGCTTCCCTAAACGGACTGCTTTTTTTCTCTCCGCCTGAACGTGATGGCCAATGATTTACCAAAATATTGATTTCTTCGCCCTCTAATATTCCTGTAACTAACAGTATGTCCCTTGTGTAAACTCTTTTCCCTTTTTCGTCAATTACTATCTCATCCTCTTCGTCATCCTGAATTTTCTTTTTACCCTGACTGGCATTTTTATAAATCAATAGCGGAACATTAATATAACTCGTGGGCCTAAAATATTTTTTTTGATATATAAACCCCACATCAATACCTCTTCTATCTGGGGAATCAAAATGAACAATTCCGTAATCCTTATTTATAAGCTGATGATTTTTAACTAAATCTTCTAAAACGCCGCGGTTTTCTACTTCACAAACCCCAATAATTGTAGGGGATTCTTTTTGTTTGTCATTTGTCCCTATTTGGGAAAGTACCCTGCCAAGATTATTTAATTTTTGTTGGTACTTTTTTGCAGTCCATCCTTTCTTAGGTAAATATTCTTCATCAAAATTTTCTCCGTCAATCGTATCAAAAAGGTTTTCGCAATTATAAAAAGCAATGGTGTGTATTTTATATATTTTTTCTTGTGAATAAACGGCAACATTACAAAAGAAAACAAATAACAACGCAATAGTATTTTTAAAATTCATCATTTTGGGGTTTTAAACAATTAGAACAAATATAAATTATTATTGTCCTAAAATTAAAAGCGTCTATAATTTAATAAGAATATAACTTATAAATGCAAAATTGTTAGATAAATCATAAATTTTTATTTGTAAGATTTTATCATGTAATTTCACCGCCGTTAAATTTAATCTTCAATTTTCTAGAAAATAAAATAGCATGTGTAAATTTTTTTTCTGTTTGTTTCTTGGAATTTCCCCTCTTTCTTTTTTGGCACAAAATTCTGGCGGAATTACAGGTATTGTTCTGGATGGAAAAAACGCAAAACCATTACCTAATGTTTCAGTTACTGTTCAGAACAATCCTCAATATCAAATTACCAATAAAGACGGAAAATTTCTATTTGAAAATATTACAGCTGGCAACCACATAGTCCAGCTGAAAAGCATGGGGTATAAAGACTTGATATTGTCAATCGTGGTAGATACAATTGTTGTAGATCTAGGAATAATCCAAATGGAAGAAGACATAACAAACGAACAGCAATTGAGCTTAATTTCATTGACTGAAGCCGAGCTTAACGATGACAATAGCGGTTCAGAAAGTACCTCTGGTTTATTGCAGTCTTCACGGGATGCGTTTCAACAAGCCGCAGCTTTTAATTGGGGTCAGGCGCGATTTAGAACCAGGGGACTTGACAATGAAAACGCTTTGGTAATGATAAATGGGATTACCATGAATAAAATTTATGATGGCCGCCCACAATACAGTAATTGGGGCGGTTTGAATGACGCTACTAGAAATCAAGAATTCACGACTGGTAGCTCGCCTTCCGATTATAGTTTTGGAGGTATTCTGGGAACCAATGAAATCAACACCCGAGCTTCCGTTTATAGACCCGGCTCAAGAATTTCATTTTCTGGAACCAATACAAATTACAGTTGGAGGACAATGGCAACCCATGCATCGGGAATGAATCAGAATGGGTGGGCGTTTGTAATTTCTGCCGGCAACCGCTTGGCACAAGAAGGTTATTTTGAAGGGACTGATTATAATGCGAATTCCTTCTTTTGCAGTGTCGAGAAAAAAATCAATGGCCATCATTCTTTGAATTTCACTTCCATTTATGCAAAAAACAGCCGAGGAAAAAATTCTCCAAATACAGATGAAGTTACACGACTAGCAGGTTTTAAATACAATGCCAACTGGGGTTATCAAAATGGAAACAAAAGAAATTCCCGAGTCAAAGAAGTTGAAGAACCTATCTTAATGTTATCCCATTATTGGAAAATCAATACGAAAACCAACCTCAATTCTACGATTGCTCATCAAGAAGGAAAAATTGGCAACAGCCGTTTAGACTATCAAGGAGCAGACAATCCCGATCCCACCTATTACAGGAATTTACCCAGCTACTATACTTCACTTTACAATCCGGATGACTATACTGATTTTCAAGGCGATGACCCTGCTAATATTGCATTGGCAAATACCGCTAATTTTCTAACCAAAAGACAACTAAATTGGGATTTGCTTTACAACACTAACCTTTCAACTGTTGATGGTCACAGTGCATATATCTTATATGAAGACCGCACTGACGACAAGCTCTGGACAGCAAATGCCGTTTTGTATTCCCAATTAGCTGATAATATTATACTCAATGCCGGCACTACTTTCAGGAAATTAAAATCACATAATTTTCAAAATGTACTCGATCTTTTAGGAGGTCGGTTTTTTGAGGATTATGATAATTTCCAGACTGGTTCAGAACAGCAGCCTGATTTAAATCATCCCAATAGAAAAGTAGTTGTTGGCGACACCTTTGGTTACAATTATAATTTGCTGGCAACTACATTTGATGCGTTTACCCAATTCAAGTTTATTTATAAAAAAATAGATTTTTATTTGGCCCAAACTTTTTCGGGAAGTAACTATCAACGCGATGGATTGTATAAAAATGGATTGTATCCCTCAGTTTCCTTTGGCAAAAGCCAAAAATACAATTATGAAAATTTCGGGTTTAAGGGAGGCTTGACTTATAAAATAACAGGCAGGAATTTTATTTCCTTCAATGGGGCTTATATAACAAAAGCTCCTAGTCTTCGGAACGTATTCCCCAATGCCCGATTGAACAACAATGCAATAAATGGGGTTTCCAGTGAAAATATCATGAGCATTGATGCCAATTACATTATTAATACGCCGAGTTTCAAAACAAGGTTCACCACTTACTATTCGAAAATCCAACAGGCAACCGAAACTTCTTTTTTCTTTGGCGAAGGCATTTTTAAGAACGAAAACAATGACGGCGGAGATGCTTTTGTTGCAGAAACCGTAACCAATATAGATAAATTAAATATTGGAACCGAATTAGGAATTGAATACCAAATCAATTCTACCTTAAAATTGACTGCTTGTGCTGCTTATGGTGAATATATTTATAACAACAATCCGCATGTGGCACTCAACAATGACAATCTCGCCTCCCCTACGAATACAAATCCGGCAATCGATTTTGGCGAAGCAAAATTAAAAGGATACCGATTAGCTGGAGGGCCACAAAGTGCCTATTCTATAGGGACAGAATATAGGGATCCCAAATTCTGGTGGATCGGTGCGAATTTAAATTACCTTACCAATAACTATATCGATATTGCTACACTATTAAGGACAGACAACTTCCTTAAAAACCCTGACGATTCCTATGGGCTTCCTTTTCCTGAAGCTACCGCTGAAAGAACTGCGGCACTTTTAAAACAAAAACAATTTGAGGATTTTTCTTTAGTAAACCTTACTGGTGGGAAATCCTGGAAAATAAAAAATCAGACTTATGGTTTTTTCGCCTCCATAAACAATGTGTTCAACACTATTTATAAAACAGGCGGATTTGAGCAAACCAGAAATGCCAACTTTAGGGAGCTCAATCAAGATGTTTCAAGCGGGACTCCTGCTTTTGCGCCGAAATATTTTTATGGATATGGGCGAACTTATTTTTTAAACCTTTTTATTAATTTCCAATAGTATGAAATACATACCATTTATCGCAACTGTTTTGATGCTCTGTTCCTGTTCTCCTGAAAAAGATATCGTAAACCCTGATTTTAGTCCTTTATTATTGTCGGAAGATTTTGCTTCCAATAACTTGGATGGTGCCGATTTGAATATAATCAACTGGACGAATTTTGCCGAAAAAGGAACTGTAAAATGGAAACAAGGGGTTTTTTATTCGGATAAATATGCTGAATTCAGCGGGTATTTGTCTGGAGAATATGCGAATGTAGCGTGGTTAATTTCCCCAGCAATCAACATGGACACCAGTGAAAACGAAAAAATAGCATTTCAATCGGCGCAGGCCTATGTTTCTACTTATGGGAATTCATTAGAGTTTTTAGTATCCACTAATTTTGATGGAACAAATGTAACAACCGCTAATTGGGAAGCACTACCATTTACTTTGCCGCCATTGGAGTATGACACTAATTTTGATTTTTTTGATTCGGGTATAATTGATTTATCCAGTTATAATGGTATTGTTCATTTTGCCTTTAAAGTCAAAGGCTCCGGTACAAATACTTCTCTCGACGGAACCTATGAAATTGACAATGTTCGCCTTTTTCAACAGCATTAAACACACCTTATGAAATCCCTCTTCCCTAAAACGCTATTATTAGTCTTGGCAATTAGTCTATGTAACTGTGTTAATGACACTCATTATTCGGTCCCAGAAGTGACTTTAGTTACCTATGATTTGGTTCCCAATCAAACTGTGGCTTTGATAAATGCCGATGCTACTTCAACACCCGTTGAATACACTGCCGACGATATTATTGAAGCTTATGTAACCTCAAGCGATGAAAAAGGAACATTTTATAAATCCGTTTCATTTCAAACCATCCCAACCGATGGTTCGAACCCAATTGGCTTCAGTATTCCGCTCAATGCCACCACACTTTATGGAAAAGGTTTTAATCCAGGAAGAAAGATATACATAAAACTAAAAGGTTTATATACGGCAAAAGTGTATGGTTCACTTCAAATCGGGAGTTTTTTTGAAAATACAATTGGCAGAATTCCAGAAAATGAGTGGCAAAACCATTTATTCCCCTCGGCTGAAAAAGTCATTGAAGAAGCATTTGTAAGGACAATGAACCTTAGTACTGCCTATACCAATGCCAACCAAAATACCCTGATTGAACTTGAAGAAGTGCAGTTTGCAGAAACATCGATAAACCGAACCTATTATGATATTGATTCGGGTGGCGGAGCAACCAATCATTTATTGGCTGACGGTTCTGGAGGCAGTTCAAGAATTATCAGGTTCAGTAGTTTTTGTCCTTTTACAGGAAATACAGTTCCCAATAAAAACGGTAAAATTCGTGGGGTTTTGACTAAATATGGTTCTGATTATCAGTTTATCATCCGGTATGAATCCGATATAAAACTAAATAATCCAAGGATTGACGAACATCCTCCTATAGTTGGGAATTCTATTTCTTTTCCTTCGATAATCAGTGAAAATTTTGAAAGTTATACTTCAGGAAGTGCCACGACGGGACAGAATAATTTTCCCGCTTATATCAATGATCCAGTTATTGGGAGTAAAACCTGGCGTTGCAGAACCGCAAGTAGCAATAAATATATTGAGATGTCTTCTTTTGGCACACCTGCCGAAAAAAACAAGGCACTTTTTATTATACCTGTTAGCATGAATGGCAGCAACTCCCTTTCTTTTAAAACAAAGGTTTCTTTTTTTACCGGAAATCCCATTGCAATTTATTATAGCACCGATTATGTTCCGGGAACTGATATCCATACGGCAACATTGATTCCCATAACAGATAATTTTTATTTGAGTGATGGTTCTAATTCCGCTTTTAACTCTAGTGTTCCTGTAGGCGGCTTGCCTTATTTATTACCCAATGTTGGCAACGGCTTTATTATTTTTGAATATACCGGATCAGGGATTTCAAATCCTGCTCTAACGACTAATTTTGATATTGATGATATTGTGGTCAATTAATCATGTTCGATTTTACAATTCTTATTGATTTTTTATTATATCACAAGGTTAAAACCGCAATAAATTAGGTTATAGACAAATTGATTTAGGCGAGAACAATAATATAATAGGCTAGAACCAAATTAAATTAGGGTAGAACCAAATTTATTTAGGCTATAACAATAATAAATTAGGCTATAACCGAATTAAATTAGTTTGAAACCAAATTAAACTTACTTAAAACCGCAATAAATTAGGTCAAAGCCTAATTAAATTAGCCTAGAACCTCAATAAAACGACTTCAATACTATAAAAGCAATAAAAATGACTGACAATAATAAAAATGAAGAAATACATGTGGGAAATCTAATCAAAACCTACATAGATGCTAACCGCATCTATAAAAGTTCCTTGGCTAAAAACTCAATAGAAAAGACAGTACAATTATAGATTATCAAAAAAGCAATAATTTGAGTACTACCATTCTATTATCGTTATGCCATGCCTTGAAACATAATTTTTTTCAAGACATTGCCGCTTTATTGCCTGCAAGCTACACCACCGATGTGGCAGTTGATACCACAATAGCAGAGGAAATCACTGCATTGAAATTAGAGATAACTATATTAAAAGCCGAGAAAGCAGTATTGATTCAGGTATTAAGTGGAAAAGAATAATGGGTTCCATTTTCTCAGCTGGACCACATAACTTCATTGCAAGGTACGAAGCAATCTTTTTTTTACTCTACATAGATTGCTTCGTTCCTCGCAATGACAAAATGGGAAACAAAAAAGCCAAACATTACGTTTGGCTTTTGATATTATTTAGGCACTAATTTATTTAGCAAAGAAGTTATTGTCTTTGTTTACATCGGCCATTAAACCACTTGGGTCAATACTGATTTTCTTGATGCCAGATTTGCTCTTGAGGGTCAATTCATAATTTGGATTACCCCAATTCCAATCCGTTAAAACGGTTCTTTTCATATCTGGGTATGGGTTTTCCTTAACGTAGCTCATCATTCTTAAAGGGATATAAAAACCTTCTTTTGTTCCATCTACATATTCTACCACAATGTCTATTGGCATTGGGATCCTGCCTATTCTTTCTAATGAAACATTGGTATTGGTATCAGTCACTAAAACGTTTTTGATACCATAATCTATAGTACTAGTGGTTTGTGTCCAATCTGTAAGGTACCAATCCAACTCTGCTCCTGAAACTTTTTCGGCTACGCGTTTAATATCATTAGGAGTAGGGTGCTTGAATTTGAATTCATTAAAATACCTTTTTATGGTTTTCATCAAATTGTTTTCACCAATTAAATAGCCTAATTGGGTTAAAAAAACCTCTCCTTTACTATAAGAAGTAATGCTATAAATTCTGTTTTCGTCAAAGCGGTCAGCATGGGTACTTTGAGGCAATTCTTTTCCAGAATTTGCCATGTTATAATAACCATTATAAGCGCCACTATATGGGTTATGAACTTTTTTATCACCTGCAAGCTCGTTTCTGCCATAATCTTCTAGAAATGAAGTAAACCCTTCATCCATCCAGCCATGTTTACTTTCGTTTGTAGCAAGAATATGCTGGAACCATGAATGTCCCATTTCGTGTGCAATGACGCCTAATAAGCCGTCATAGGTACCGTTTCCTAAAATCAAGGTACACATTGCATATTCCATTCCGCCATCACCACCTTGAATTATGGAGTATTGGTCATAAGGATATTTACCTACAGTAGTGTTATAAAGCTGCATTAACTTTACTGTTTCTGGCTCTACTTTTTTCCAGTTGTCGATAATTTTTGGATTGTTTTTGTACAGAAAATGCAGTGTCGTTCCATCAGGAACCTGAATTACATCGTGAAGGTATTCCTTATCTGCAGCCCAAGTAAAGTCGTGCACATTTGGCGCAATAAAATGCCAGGTTTTAGTTTTGACATTACTTTTTGATTTAGCACTGCTTTTTGATTTGGCTTTTGTTTTATTGTTTGTCGGAACTACAATTTCCGTGCTCGCATCCTGATAACCACAACCAATTTCGTTTTTATTTTGCAAATATCCTGTACCTCCCAGTATATAATCCTTATCAATTGTAATTTTTACATCAAAATTTCCCCAAACTCCGTGAAATTCCCTTGCTATGTATGGATCGGCATGCCAACCTTCAAAATCGTATTCGGCTAATTTTGGGTACCATTGAGACATGGATAATTCAACGCCTTCGGCATTGTTTCGTCCAGAACGACGGATTTGTAATGGAACTTGTCCTCCAAAATCCAATGTAAAAGTTGTTTTTTCACCTGGTAAAATTGGCTTAGCCAGAGTAACTTCTAGAATCGTTTCTACTTCTTTTGCTACAGCAGGTTTTCCGTCTTGTTTGAAGTTAAGGATTTTTAAGTAACCTATTTCATTTGGTTTTAATGTTTTGATTCGGCTTTCCTTTACATCCTTGCCGTCAATTTTTGTTTTATTGATCATTCGACCATCTGGATCCTTGATGTTTCTTAAACGCATGTCCATTTCACTTCCTGGCTGAAAAGCATTTGGATACAAATGATAAAATACTTTTTTTAAGGTATCTGGGGAGTTATTGGTGTAAACTAACTCTTGTTTTCCCTTATATTGATACGTTTTCACATCCATTGAAACTTCCATTTTATAATCGGCATGTTGTTGCCAATAAGGGGATTGTTGTGCCGAAATAGTTCCAAAAGCGAAATTAAAAGCGACAAGCAAAAGGATTTTTTTCATTGTAAGATATTATTTATAAGATATTTGCGACAAATATAAATAAAAAAGCTTGCTAAAATTTAGAAATTTTAACAAGCTTAAAAAATTTTATTTTTTGAAAGTTAACCTTTGATAGGCTTTATCTTTCCTTTAGACATTTCTTCAGCCATTTTTAGAGCGCTGTAAGCATTTACAATTTTTCCGGATTTAGAAAGATTTGCAAAAGCTACCTCATTTCCATCAAAAGCAACATCCGATGTGATTGCTGTTCCAGAATTCATAAGTATATATTTTACTTGCTTTGCAGAAAGTTTTGGATAATAAGAACGAATCAAAGCAGCAACACCTGCAACATTTGGAGAAGCCATTGATGTTCCTTGTAAAAACTGGTATTTATTGTTTGGTGTAGAAGCATAAATTTGAACTCCTGGAGCAAAAACATCTACATTGATTTTTCCAACATTAGAAAAATTAGCAACCATTTTACCACCATATTCAAAATTCAAGGCACCCACAGTAATCATATTGTCTGCAAATTCTGTTTTTTTATCGTCAGAATCATTAGGGAAATTGTTGTCAACGTCAATGTCTTTTGCATCATTTCCTGCAGCATGAACAATTAATACATCTTTTGATTCAGCATATTTTATTGCGTCATAAACCCATTGTTTGTGAGGAGAAAAGCTTTTTCCGAAACTACCGTTAATTACTTTTGCACCATTGTCAACCGCATAACGGATTCCAAGAGCGATGTCTTTATCATACTCGTCACCATCTGGCACGGCACGAACAGTAAGAATTTCTACATTGTTTGCAATTCCGTCTCCACCAATGTTGTTGTTTCTTGTTTGGGCAACAATTCCTGCAACGTGAGTTCCGTGAAGAATTTCTTCTTTATCTGGGCCCATCACATTGTTGTTACCGTATTTTGTGTCTTTGATATCCTCAGGATTGTCACCAAGAACTTTTCTGTAATTAGTTTTTAGATTGTTTCCACTCAAAACAGCAGTTCCTCCGTCTAATTCTTTTTGAATTTCTTTTTTCAAGCCATCTAGTGGCAAACCAAAAGAAAGCATACGTTGCATGATCATTTTGCTTTTTAGAATTTCAGCATCTTTAGAGTCGATTGCTTTTACTTCTTCAGCAGTATATTCTGCTTTTCCAAAATGCTTTTTCAACACTTCATCGGCTGAATTAGTTGCTGTAAGCATTTGGTCTAATTGCGCTTTTGCTTTAGTAGCACTTTCAATTTTTTCGTCGTTGAGTTTTTTTGCAGCTTGGTAGGTTGCATCGTCAACTAAGTTTTTGTTGGCAAGAATTCTTTCGTACTCTAGGTTTTCTTTAGTTATGTCCCCTAAGAAATTCCAGCCATGAATGTCATCGATATAACCGTTCTTGTCATCGTCAATTCCGTTTCCAGCAATTTCTTTTTTGTTGGTCCAAACAACCGATTTCAAATCCTCGTGCTCGATATCAACACCAGAATCCACAATTCCTACAATTACTTTAGTGCTTTTTTTGTTTTTCAACAATTCAGCATAGGCTTTGTCAACGCTCATTCCAGGAATACTGTCTTTTGCTAAATCAAGATGACTCCATCTTTTTAATTCTGTTTCGCTCAATTTTCCTTTTTTTGTCTGAAAACTGGTTGCACTTTGTGCATTTCCCGCAAACGATACTGCTAGTAAGGCTAAAAGCGGTAAGTGGTTTAATTTGATTATTTCCATTTTTATAATTGGTTTTAAATTTAAGATAATAGGACGAAAATAGTTTAAGTCTGTTACAGTTCGTTAATTAATTAACTTTATTTTAGTATGTCATCACAAGTAAAAACTTCTTTTAAACGAATTCCTTTGTCTGTTTTTTCTACGGTTATGATTTCGTTATGGGCATCATGTTCCAAAAATAAATAATAATTATTTTCTGCTGCAGTATTTAAAAATTTTGCTTTTTCTGGTAATGTCAAAAGGGGTCTTGTATCATAACCCATAACATAAGGTAAAGGCAAATGTCCAGCGGTGGGCAATAAATCGGCCATAAAAACAATAGTTTTATCTTTATATTGAATATGCGGGATCATCATTTTTTCGGTATGCCCATCAACAAAGAAAATCCCGAAATCCAATTCTGATTTTTCCAAGAAATCACTACTAGGCCTTTTGATAAAATTAAGCTGGCCGCTTTCCTGCATTGGTAAAATATTTTCTGAAAGGAAAGATGCTTTTTCCCGGGCATTTGGTTTTGTCGCCCATTCCCAATGATTGTCGTTAGTCCAAAATTTGGCGTTTTTAAAAGCAGGCTCGTATCCTGTTTTGTCTTTATTCCATTGCACGCTTCCTCCACAATGGTCAAAATGCAAATGAGTCATAAAAACATCAGTAATATCATCACGGTGAAAACCGTATTTTGCTAGTGACTTGTCTATAGAATGTGTTCCCCAAAGCGAATAATAACCAAAAAATTTCTCCGATTGCTTGTCTCCCATTCCGGTATCAATCAATAACAATCGATTTCCATCTTCAATTAATAAACAGCGCGCCGCAATATCAATTAAATTATTTTCGTCTGCCGGATTGGTCTTGTTCCAAAGTGTTTTTGGAACTACTCCAAACATTGCGCCCCCATCAAGTTTAAAATTTCCGCTTTCTATAGGATATAATTTCATTTGTAAAAAGTGATTTAAACCCGCAATTTAATAAAATACATCTTTTTTCAACTACCGAATCAATTTTTTCTATCTGTTAATAGTTATAATTATCATAGCAATTATGGGTTAAAGAGATATTTGTAATATCTTTGCACATTAATTTAGACAATATCCAAATAAGATTATGATAAAGGTTTCTGATACAGCCAAAGAGAAAATCATCGGCCTAATGAAAGATGATGGTTTTGATGCCGCAACCGATTATGTAAGAGTAGGTGTTAAAAGCGGGGGATGCTCTGGTTTGTCTTATGATTTAAAATTTGACAAAACCAAAGGAGAAGACGATAAAATATTTGTTGATAATGAGATTACCATTGCAGTTGAGAAAAAAAGTTTCTTATACTTAGCAGGAACCATATTGGAATTTTCAGGAGGGTTGAACGGAAAAGGTTTTGTTTTCAATAATCCAAATGCTAATAGAACTTGTGGTTGCGGGGAATCGTTTTCACTTTAAATTAAAATAATGAGTAAATATACTGAAGACGATTTAAAGATAGAATTAGAAACTAAGGAATATGAATATGGTTTTTATACCGATTTGGATTCCGAAACTTTCCCTATTGGATTAAACGAAGATATCGTTCGCGCTATTTCCCTTAAAAAAGAAGAACCACAATGGATGACCGATTGGCGCATTGAAGCGTTCCGTGCTTGGCAGGAAATGGTTGAACCGGAATGGGCAAATGTGCATTATGAAAAACCGGATTTTCAAGCCATCGCTTATTACTCGGCACCAAAATCGGTTGACCCAAATAAAACATTAGACGATGTGGACCCTGAGCTTTTAGCAATGTATAAAAAACTGGGGATTTCATTGGATGAGCAAAAAATGATGAATAATGTTGCAATGGATATCGTAGTTGATTCTGTTTCAGTTGCAACAACATTTAAAAAGACATTATCTGAAAAAGGAATTATTTTCTGCCCAATTTCAGAAGCAATAAAGGAACATCCAGAATTGGTTCAGAAATATATTGGAACTATTGTGCCACAAAGGGATAATTTTTATGCTGCATTAAATTCAGCTGTTTTCTCTGATGGTAGTTTTTGTTACATTCCAAAAGGCGTTCGTTGCCCAATGGAATTATCCACTTATTTCCGAATCAATCAAGCAGGAACAGGGCAGTTCGAAAGAACGCTTTTAATTGCAGACGAAGGAAGTTATGTATCTTACCTAGAAGGTTGTACAGCACCAAGTCGCGACGAAAACCAATTGCATGCTGCGGTTGTTGAATTAATCGCCTTGGATAATGCTGAAATTAAATATTCGACCGTTCAAAATTGGTATCCTGGTAATAAGGAAGGAAAAGGTGGTGTATATAACTTTGTGACCAAAAGAGGAATGTGCGAGAAAAACGCAAAAATTTCCTGGACACAAGTTGAAACTGGTTCCGCTGTAACATGGAAATATCCTTCTTGTATCTTAAAAGGGGATAATTCAATTGGAGAATTTTATTCGATTGCGGTAACTAATAATTACCAACAAGCCGATACAGGGACAAAAATGGTTCACATCGGTAAAAACACAAAGTCAACGATTATTTCTAAAGGTATTTCTGCAGGAAAATCCCAAAATAGTTACCGTGGTTTAGTAAGAATTGGAGCTGGAGCAGATAATGCCCGGAATTTTTCACAATGTGATTCCTTATTAATGGGGAATAATTGCGGGGCACATACATTTCCTTATATCGAGAGTAAAAATACGTCGGCAAAAATAGAACATGAAGCAACGACAAGTAAAATTGGAGAAGATCAGGTTTTTTATTGTAACCAAAGAGGAATTCCTACAGAGAAAGCAATTGCATTGATTGTGAATGGTTTCAGTAAGGATGTCTTGAATAAATTACCAATGGAATTTGCCGTTGAAGCTCAAAAATTATTAGAAATTTCATTAGAAGGGTCTGTAGGATAATCTTCAGATTTTATAAAAAAACAGAAACAGAATTATGTTATCAATAAAAAATTTACACGCAGGAATAGAAGACAAAGCAATTCTAAAAGGTATTAACCTTGAAGTTAAAGCCGGAGAAGTCCATGCGATAATGGGGCCAAATGGTGCTGGAAAAAGTACACTTTCTGCAATAATTGCGGGTAATGAAAATTATGAAGTGACTGAAGGGGAAATCCTTTTGGAAGGAGAAGATATATCTGAATTAGCACCCGAAGAAAGAGCACATAAAGGCGTTTTCCTATCGTTTCAATATCCAGTAGAAATACCAGGTGTTTCGGTAACGAACTTCATGAAAACAGCTATTAATGAAACTCGTAATGCAAAAGGATTAGAGCCTATGGCTGCTAATGAAATGCTTAAATTGATCCGTGAAAAATCAGAACTATTGGAAATAGACCGAAAATTTCTATCACGTTCATTAAACGAGGGTTTCTCAGGAGGTGAAAAGAAAAGAAACGAGATTTTTCAAATGGCAATGCTGGAACCTAAATTAGCTATACTTGACGAAACCGATTCAGGATTGGACATTGATGCTTTACGTATAGTAGCTAACGGAGTGAACAAATTAAAAAGCAAGGACAATGCAGTAATCGTAATTACACATTATCAACGATTGTTGGATTATATTATTCCTGATTTTGTCCATGTTTTGCACGATGGTAAAATTGTAAAAAGCGGTGGTGCAGAATTAGCATTAGAGTTAGAGGAAAAAGGATACGATTGGTTAAAAAGCGAGAATTAAAATGGAGTTAAAAGATAAATTAGTCTCGTCTTTTATGGCATTTGAAGAAAGTATAGATGTGCATAATGAGTTACATGACATACGCACTTCAGCAATAAAAAACTTTGAAAACAAAGGTTTCCCAACAAAAAAAGAGGAAGCCTGGAAATATACTTCGCTGAATGCTATTTTAAAAAATGACTATTCCGTATTTCCAAAACATGAGAATGCAATTGAATTTAAAGATGTAAAAAAGTACTTCTTAAATGATATCGACACTTATAAAATTATATTTATAGACGGTGTCTTTAGCTCGTTTTTATCTTCCACTACACATGACGGACTTGATGTTTGTTTAATGTCATCTGCATTGACCAAACCAAAATATAAAATGGTTATTGACAACTATTTTAACCAAATCGCAAACAAAGAAGAGAGTTTAACTTCGTTGAATACAGCTTTTGCAAGCGAAGGTGCCTATGTGAATGTACCAAAAAGCAAAGTAGTTGAAAAGCCAATTGAAATCATCTATTTTTCGACTGGAAACGAAACTGCTTTGATGACGCAGCCAAGAAACCTTATAATTGTTGGTGAAAACGCACATATCCAAATTATTGAAAGACATCAAAGCCTAAATGAAAATCCAGTTTTAACCAATTCAGTAACTGAGATTTTTGCCCAAAAACGTGCAATTGTAGAATATTATAAAATTCAGAATGACGTACAAACGGCAAATCTGATAGATAATACTTATATCGCTCAAAAACAGGAAAGCCGTGTCGCTGTACATACTTTTTCTTTTGGTGGAAACATCACAAGAAACAACCTTAACTTTTATCAGCAAGGGGAAAGAATAGACAGTACTCTAAAAGGGATAACTATAATTAGCGATAAACAACATGTGGACCATTATACTTTAGTGCAACATGCTACTCCTAATTGTGAAAGCCATCAAAACTATAAAGGAATTTTTGATGGGGCTTCTACAGGAGTTTTCAACGGCAAAATATTTGTTGAAAAAGAAGCTCAAAAAACAGATGCTTTTCAGAAAAACAATAATATTCTTCTTAGTGACAAGGCAACGATTAATGCCAAACCCCAATTGGAAATATTTGCTGATGATGTAAAATGTTCACATGGATGTACTATTGGCCAATTAGACGATACCGCTATGTTCTATATGCAACAAAGAGGAATTCCTAAGAAAAAAGCCAAAGCATTATTAATGTATGCTTTCACCAGTGAAGTAACATCCAGTATCAAAATTCCGGAACTGAGAAGTAAAATCGCCAAGATTATTGCCACTAAATTGGAAGTGGATATGGGTTTTGATTTGTAAAAATCATGAGAAATATTTTTGGGTTCCTACTACTTTTTGTTTTTGGCAGCCAATCATTATATGCGCAGTTTTTTAAAGATAATTTTTATTATGAAGGCGAAATTGGAGGAATTACCTCTTTTTTTGTAACTAATCCGCAAGGTGAAACAAAGTTTTTTACATACGGAGGAGTAAGTTTTAGAGGGGGTTTAGGTATTCACAATCAAGAAGAAAGTTTGTTTTTAGGAATTTACTCTGGGATGGAAGCGAATATCAGACACGACACAGGAATACTTCCAATATATTTAAATAGTAAGATAGCGTTTGATATTTCTGATAATGGAAAGATTATTTTATCCTATGGTTACGGAAAAAGTTTTCAGGTAGGTACAGAAAATTACAAAGGCTACTTAAGAAAATACACAATTGCTTATGCCCGAAACAATGAAAATGAAGCAATGGAAAGTTTCTTCATTGAAGCTAATAACCATGGCTTTAATTTTCCTGATGGATTTCCAGCAATTACAATCAATATAGGGTTTACTTATACTTTTTTATAAAACAATTTATTGATAAATCATCTACGATTCATCTTTTGTTGTTTTTACCAACCCAATTCCAGCCATAAAGAAAACCACTCCTAAAATCCCATATATAATAAGTGATCTTATATCCCGTTCGCTTCCGCCTGTGTTTGCAAAAACAACAGCGGTATAAATCAATCCTATAATTCCTAGAATGGTTAACAAACCACCAAAAAGTCTTTTGATATTCATAATATTGAAATTTTAATTAGTAATCAAAAGTATAAACTAAGTTAAGTTCAAATATTATGTCATTATAAGAATTAGTTGTATAATTTACATTAGATAGGACTAATAATTAAATGAATATTCAAGAACATACCGTAAATTTGTATCAAATTCAGAATATATGTTTGATGTTCAAAAAATACGTGCACAATTTCCCATATTATCCCAAAAAGTAAACGGCAAACCCTTAGTTTATTTTGATAACGGTGCAACCTCACAAAAACCTCAAGTAGTAATTGATGCTATTGCACAATATTATAAGGAAATAAATGCCAATATTCACCGTGGTGTGCATACATTAAGCCAGCTTGCTACAGATGCTTATGAACATTCGAGAAATACAATCCAAAATCATATCAATGCAAAATTTGCCCATGAAATAATTTTTACTTCGGGAACAACGCATGGAATTAATGCGGTAGCCAATGGTTTTGCTTCCATTTTAAAATCAGGCGATGAGGTGTTGGTTTCTGCATTAGAGCATCATTCCAATATTGTTCCGTGGCAGATGCTATGCGAAAAAACAGGGGCAACTTTAAAAGTAATTCCCATGAATGAAAAGGGAGAATTGATTATGTCTGAATATGACCAATTGCTTTCCCATAATACCAAATTAGTTGCTGTAAATCACATTTCCAATGCGCTGGGCACAATCAATCCTATAAAATATATGATTGATAAGGCGCATGGATTCGGCGCAGCAATTCTTATTGATGGCGCACAAGCGGTGCCACACCTTAAACCAGATGTTCAAGAATTAGACTGTGATTTTTATGTTTTTTCAGGACATAAAATGTGTGGTCCAACAGGAACTGGCATTTTATACGGAAAAGAAGCATGGCTAAACAAATTACCGCCCTATCAAGGTGGTGGCGAAATGATTAAGGAAGTTAGTTTTGAAAAAACGACTTATGCAGATCTACCGCATAAATTTGAAGCTGGAACACCAAATATTGCTGGCGGAATTGTATTGGGAACAGCCATTGACTATATGAATGCGGTTGGATTTCAAAACATCCAAAAACAAGAAAAAGAATTACTTGCTTATGGAACCCAAAGGTTATTGGAAATCGAAGGTTTAAAAATTTATGGTACTTCTAATGAAAAAACATCTGTAATTTCATTCAATATTGAGGGGATTCATCCGTATGATATTGGTACAATTATTGACAAACTGGGCATAGCTGTACGAACGGGACACCATTGTGCACAACCGATCATGGGTTTTTTCAATATTCCGGGAACCATCCGTGCCTCTTTTTCCTTTTATAATACCAAAGAAGAAATTGATATCTTTGTAGAAGCAGTTAAAAAAGCCCAACTTATGTTAACTTAAAAAATTATAACCATGAAACTATTAACTTTTTTAGCATCGGTGTTATTGATTTGTACCAGTTGCAATTGTCAGAAAAAAGCAGTCACTGCATCAAATTCTGAAGCAAAAACAATGAGTGTGCAACCAATAGTAATGGAATATGAAGCTTATACACGAGGTTTTTATTATAGGGCAACTATAGAAAACCAATCGATTTCAGTAACTAAACAAAGGGAAATCGTTCCAATTGCCAAGAAAATATCGGATACGGATTGGAAAGAAATCCTAGAATTGTATAAAAAGGTGAATTTAAAAGGATTGCCAAGCTTAAAAGCTCCATCCGAAGCACGGTTTTATGATGGTGCAGCAATTGCTCATTTCAAAATAATTTCGGGGAAAACCCCGTATCAATCATCTGATTTTGATGCTGGTAATCCTCCAGTAGAAATTAAAATAATAGTTGAAAAAATACTAGCGTTAGCAGAGAAACAATAATAAACTGAAATAAATTCAGCATAAAAATGACCATAAAAGCCATACAGGAAGAAATAGTAGATGAGTTTTCGATGTTTGATGATTGGATGCAGCGCTATGAATACATTATCGATTTAGGAAAAAACTTGCCTTTGATAAAAGAAGAGTGTAAGACCGATGAAAACCTTATACTAGGCTGTCAGTCGAAAGTTTGGTTAAATGGCGTACAACAAGACGATAAAATAATTTTTACTGCCGATAGCGACGCTATTTTAACCAAAGGCATCATTGCCATTTTAATCCGTGCTTTCTCCAATCAAAAAGCAAAAGACATCCTGGAAGCTAATACGGATTTTATTGATGAAATAGGATTAAAAGAGCATTTGTCACCAACGCGTGCAAATGGTTTGGTTTCTATGATCAAACAAATAAAGATGTATGCATTGGCTTTTCAGTCAAAAAATGAACAATAACAACTAAATAAATTGCTACAATTGCAATTACAATATTATGGAAGAAACAATAATAGACACTAATTTTCTAGGGGAACAAATCGTTAAGAAACTAAAAACGATTTATGATCCGGAAATTCCAGTTGATATCTATGAACTCGGATTGATTTATGACGTAATGGTCAATGAAGATTATGAAGTTAAAATCCTAATGACTTTAACCTCTCCAAATTGCCCAGTAGCCGAAACTTTACCAAGAGAAGTAGAAGAAAAAGTAAAATCTATTGAAAATATAAAGGCTGCTGAAGTTGAAATTACCTTTGATCCGCCATGGAGCAAGGATTTAATGAGTGAAGAAGCTAAATTAGAACTGGGAATGCTTTAATTAGTTTTCAGTTAGCAGTTGGCAGTTTTGCCACTGAATACTGAAAAACTGAATACTAAAAGAATGGACGAAATAATCAATAAAGTTGCCAATAGTGTCTTGGAAGTCTTTGATCTTGAAGACTATTATCCAAACGGGAGCCTAGTGCAAATTGATATTTCACAATGGCTTATTGAAGGTTTTCTATTAAAGGAAAAAGACTTTCGCGAAACTTTGAAAAATCATGATTGGTCGCAATACCAAAATCAATATATAGCGATTTATTGTAGCACCGATGCTATTATTCCGGCATGGGCATCAATTTTGGTAACGGTTCATTTAGTTCCTTTTGCAAAAAAAATCGTTACGGGAACCATTGCTGATCTAAACAGTGCACTATATCAGGATATATTGTCAACGGTAGATTTTTCGGTTTATCAAAACAAACCTATCATATTAAAAGGCTGTTCAAAAAAACCGGTACCAATGAGTGCCTATGTCTTGGCGGCACAATATTTGACGCCTTTCGCAAAAAGTATCATGTATGGTGAAGCCTGTTCTGCAGTACCATTATATAAGAAAAAATAAACTCTAATTTAACACTAACAGATATGAAACAATTAGCTATAATTTTATTTTGTATACTAAGTTTAAACTCACTTCAGGCACAAGAAGATACGGTTGTAAAAGACACTACAAAAGCCTGGACAAGCAAAGGTAATTTCTCGTTTCTTTTCAATCAATCCAATTTTAGTCATTGGGCTGCAGGAGGGGAAAACAATATTTCTGGCAATGCAAGCATCAATTATGACTTGAACTATAAAAAAGACGATATCACTTGGGACAATAAAGTAATTGCTTCATACGGTTTGGTAAAAACCAAAAACTCCCCTTACGAAAAGAAAACAGATGACCGTTTTGAATTCAACTCCCTTTACGGAAAAAAAGCAAAAGGATATTGGTACTATTCCGCATTGCTGAATTTCAGGACACAAATGACCAAAGGTTACATTTATGAAAAAGACGGAAATGGTGCCGAATTTAGAACACAAACAACTAACTTATTATCTCCGGGCTATTTAACTTTTGGACCGGGAATGTTATGGAAAAAAGACAACAATCTTAGTTTTAACCTCGCTCCCCTGACTTCAAAAGTAACTATAGTTGATCCTGATTTTACGTTGCCAGACGATGCCTATTTTGGTGTTGAGGAAGGAGAAAGCCTCAGATATGAATTAGGGTTTTATGCTTCAGGGTATTATAAGTTTGGTTTATTGGCGAATGTTACTTTAGAAAACATCTTGAGTCTGTATTCCAATTATTTAGAGGAAACAAAAAATGTAGATGTCAATTACCAATTGAATGTAGTGATGAAAGTCAACCGCTATATATCAACCAATTTGTCCTTTCAAAGTATTTATGACAACAACGCGTATAGGGGATTGCAAACCAGACAAGTTTTTGGTGTAGGGATTAATTTTGGGTTTTAGTTTTGCAGAAACAAATAACAGTAACACGCGATAGTGTGGCGATGTCAGATGATTTTGATGCCCCACACTTGATTATAATTAACGTTGATGTTGATGCCAAAATAAACGAAATTTTGGATTTGATTAAGCGTCTGAAATATTTACCAAAAATCGCTGGAAGTTATGCGACTTGGAGCGTAGCTTCAAATCAACCATTAGCAATTATAGCTCAAGAATGGACAGAACCCAAATTAATATGCTCACCAGAATATCCCGTACAAGGATTAAATGAATTTTATAATATTGAAAAATTACATTTTAATTATTACGCTCAAGAAAATCCGGATACTGTCTATAAAATATTATCTACATTTAAAAAGGCCTCAAATTAATCATCCTCTTTCTCTACAGCATCCTTATAATCAGGATATAAAAACTTATTATAAGGGAACCTAGTAATATGGATTTGTCTTACCGCCTCGTATAGACGTTCCCTGAATTCCTCAAAATTTTCTTTGTTGGTTGCCGATATAAACAAGGCATTTTCCTCGCCCACATGGCTCATCCAAGTCGATTTCCATTCTTCTAGAGTGTAATGTTTTTTCGTTTTTTCGGTAATTAAATCATCATGATCGATGGTCAAATGTTTGTAAGCGTCGATTTTATTAAAAACCATTATGATGGGTTTGTTACTGGCTTTAATGTCCAATAAAGTCTGGTTTACAGAAGCGATGTGATCTTCAAAATCTGCGTGTGAAATATCGACAACATGCAATAATAAATCGGCTTCACGAACCTCGTCCAAGGTACTTTTAAAGGAATCCACAAGTTGTGTTGGTAATTTTCTAATGAATCCAACAGTATCAGAAAGCAAGAAAGGCAAGTTTTTAATCACTACTTTTCGTACCGTGGTGTCTAAAGTAGCAAACAATTTATTTTCTACAAAAACATCGCTTTTCCCTACTGCATTCATCAAAGTAGATTTCCCCACATTCGTATATCCTACTAAAGCCACACGAACCATAGCACCGCGGTTGCTCCGTTGCACCCCCATTTGTTTGTCGATGGTTTTAATCTTTTCTTTCAATAAAGCGATACGGTCACGAACAATACGGCGGTCGGTTTCAATTTCCGTTTCACCTGGTCCGCGCATCCCGATTCCCCCTTTTTGACGCTCCAAGTGAGTCCACATACCGGATAAACGCGGTAATAAATATTGGCATTGCGCCAGTTCTACCTGAGTCCTAGCATAAGAAGTTTCGGCGCGTTGTGCAAAAATATCGAGAATAAGATGGGTTCTGTCAAGGATTTTGCACTCTGTGATGATTTTGGAAATATTCTTTTGTTGTGATGGGGATAATTCATCATCAAATATCAAAGTAGAAATCCCGTTTTCTTTTACATAATGGTGGATTTCTTCAATCTTTCCTGTTCCCACAAATGTCTTAGGGTTTGGGCGTTCCATTTTTTGTGAAAAACGCTTCAATACCTCACCGCCAGCAGTATAGGTTAGGAACTCGAGCTCGTCAAGGTATTCATTGAGTTTCTCTTCGCTTTGGTTTTGGGTTATAATGCCTACAATGGCACTTTTTTCGAATCGTATGGTTTCTTTTTCTAACATAATCAAGTTTGAATTGCAAATTTAATTCATTTATGGAAAGTTAATGATTTATTGTTGATAGTTTATAATAAAAGAAAAACCGCCTTGTTTTTTGGAACTAGGCGGTTAGGTTAAATAAAATTTAGTCCTTTATAAGTATAATTATCTTTTTGTTAATATAATATCTAGAGGCACTTTAAAAATTGGCCCATTCAAGATGCGGAGTCCTTGTCTCTCAATTACTTCCCAATGTGCCGTATAAGGGACTGTAGCGGTGTTTATAGTAAATTTTAACATTCCCATCTTATTCGTTTCATTAAGAGTAGGTTCAATGCAATTATCTATTATTGTTCCTCTGGTCGTATTTGAATAAGGTATCAGTAAAATTGCTGAAATCCAATTTTCACCAGAATTAAGATATTCTTTATCAGAAGTGTAAATAATAGTTTCATTTGGCTGTCCAGCATTTTCAATCAACATAAAATGACCTTGTATTTCATCTATAAAACAACCAGTGTCTATGTTGTCATAAGAAGATCTAGTTTTTTTTGTAAGAATTACTCGAAAAGTCTCTGACTCATTAAAGTATTCCCATGTTCCAACATAATTAGGGTAGACATTATTTAAATCTTTAAAGTATTTATTATTATTACTACCCGAATTGTATGTTGACAAATTTACAATCTGTTGTCCGAAAGTGTTTATTGTAAAAAATAGAATTAGTAATTTGATATTTGTTTTCATGGTGTGTTGAAATCTGTTGAAATATAAATTTAAAGAACTTGTATGTCAAAAGAATATAAACCAAATGTAAGTAAAAAACCATCCGATTGTAAGAACTTTATCAATTGCCTTTGGTTTTAACCAAAGGATAAAATAGTTGCAAAAGAATCGGCTTCAGCCAAAACAACAACACTATTCAGCTTTAGCCAATTTAATAATTCACATTCCTTATGGCGCTTTTGGTTAAAACCAAAGGCAATTGAGCAATTTCTACATTACTGTAGCTGCAATAGATAGGTTAAAAAGATACTTAGACCTTGTTGTAAAACTTACAACAGCATCTCTTGCTCGTTCAACGGCATCCGAGCCTGCCGCAATGGCAGTTCGGCATGTTACAATGGCAGTTCGGGTTGTTGCAATGGTGTCTCTTGTTGTTGCAATGCCTCTCTTGATGTTGCAATAGGGTTTAATGTTCGTTCAAACCATAATGGGGTTGTTACAGACGATACCACTTTTTTTGTAACAGCTATTTTCTTTCAACAGCCAAAAATTATTCTTACACAAACTAACTATAACAATGGTAATTAACAATTTTAAAGTGATTATTTGCAATAAAAAAATAAATTTAAGGAGCTATTTTTATAAATTTCGTTAAATTTGGAATCCAACAAACATCAAAAACACTACTCTTCTTATCATTTCATAATTATGAAAAAATATATTTTATCCCTTTCGGTATTCTTAATTTCCATTGCCAGTTTTTCACAAGTAATAAATGAAGGCTTCGAAAGCGGAACATTTCCTCCCACGACCCCAGGAAACTGGGTGGTTTTTCAAAACAGTTTTGGTTCTAACTCCTGGACTACAAATGCTTCGATACCTCATTCAGGTACAATCGCTGCCGAAATCAACAGCAGGCAGAATATCGGAATGGGAAATATGTCAAAGGATTTCTTGGCAATGCCATTAGTTACTGTTCCTTTAAACGGACAGCTGCGATTTTGGTCCCGATCAAAAGTAAACGGAAACCAAGGCACAAAATACCAAATCCGAATCGCATCTGGTGCAAATCCGGCAAACCAAACCGATGAAACTGCTTACACGACTTTAGTTCAAGAATGGAGTGAAGACCAATTAAGTACCGTATATAATGTGTATGAAGAAAAAGTTGTTAGCCTCAACGCCTTTGTGGGACAATCTGTTTATATTGCCTTTGTAGATGAATATACCCAAACGGTAGCGGGACTAAGCGGGGATTCCTGGCTATTGGATGATGTTTTATTGGTACCACAATGCTTGGACCCAACGACATTGGATGCCGATACAATTACAGCCACCAGCGCAAATTTAACATGGGCAAATCCTGGAGGGACTTCTTCTTTTGAAATAGAAAACATGCTCGCCAGTGCCACGCCTACAGGAGTTGCTACAGGAACATCGGCTACAAATAATTACCTGCAAACAGGACTTGTTGCATTAACAAATTACAAATACTATGTGAGGGCACTATGTACTTTCTCAGGAAGCTTATGGGTAGGGCCATTTAATTATACCACTCAGGCAGCACCCCCTGTTTGCGGAGGGAATTTTGTTGATGAAGGGGGAATAAGCGGGGACTATTTGCCCGATTCTGATTTTACCACCACAACATTGACCATTTATCCGGTAACTCCGGGAGATCTGGTTACAGTGACTTTTACTTCTTTCAATACAGAGCCTAGTTATGATGGTCTGTATGTTTTTGACGGAAATTCAACTTCGGCACCACAAATTGCAAGTGCCAATCCAGCTGGAGGTGTACCTGAAGGTTTGCCAGGTGCTTATTGGGGTACCATTATTCCAGGGCCATTTACTTCTACTGCCGCTGACGGAAGCTTGACTTTTGCCTTTAGTAGCGATGGTTCGTTCCAAGAATCAGGGTGGATTGCGAATGTAACTTGTGCGCCGCCCGCAACTTGTGTGAAACCCATAACATTGAATACGACAACTATAACTTCAAGTTCGGTTAGGGTAGATTGGGTACAGCCTTTAAATCCAGACACTACCCAGGCTACAGCATGGGAAGTGTTGGCATTGCCTTGTGGCTCTCCTTTACCTACGGCTGGTTCTACTGGTTTTGTAGCGGCAGGAACCAATCCTTTTGATGTGACCGGTTTGATTTCTGGGCAATGTTATGCTTTTTATGTTAGGGCCGTTTGTTCTGCTAGTGATTCCAGTGATTGGTCTTCTGCAGTAACTGCAACCACAATTCCAGGTTGCGGAGGTTTCTTTAACGATGCTGGTGGGCCAACTGATGATTACCCTAATGATTCTGATTTTACAACTTCTACAGTTACCATTTATCCAACAGTTCCAGGAGAATTGGTTACAGTAACGTTTACTTCGTTTAATACTGAAGCTACTTGGGACGGATTGTATGTTTTTGATGGAAATTCGACTTCAGCACCACAAATAGCAAGTGCCAATCCAGCCGGAAATGTTCCTGAAGGACTACCGGGCTCTTATTGGGGTACAACTATTCCAGGACCTTTTACCTCAACTGCTGCCGACGGAAGTTTGACTTTTGCCTTCAGTAGCGACAGTGGTGTAAATAATCCAGGATGGATTTCGAATGTTACTTGTGCCCCGCCCGCAACCTGTGTAAAACCTAATTTATTAACAACAACTAGTATTACTCAAACCAGTGTTTCTCTGGGTTGGAACCAAAATTTAAATCCAGATGGTTCCCAAGCCAATAATTGGCAAGTGTTGGTTTTACCTTGCGGATCACCAATTCCTACAGCCAGTACAACGGGTTGGGTGGCGACGACTTCAAATCCTTTAGTTTATACAGGGTTGACAGCGGCTACTTGTTATGATTTTTATGTAAGGGCAGTTTGCTCCGCTTCGGATTCAAGTATATGGTCTACGCCAAAGAATTTCCAAACCTTAATAGTCAATGATGAATGTATAGGTTCGGTGTTTTTGCCAGTAAACGAAAACACAAACTGTTTGCAAACCGTGGCAGCAACCATAACAGGTGCAACGGCCTCTCCTCAGGCAAATTCCTGTGGTGCAACCGAAGATGACGATGATGTATGGTTTCATTTTGTAGCTACAGACAGTACACATTATGTTTCTTTATTTGCTTCTGACTTTTTAAACTATAGTTTATACACGGGAGTAAATTGTGGTTCCCTGACCCAAGTTGGGACGTGTGTTACTGAAAATGGAGGCGTAGAAACGGGCCTGACCATAGGGCAGACTTATTATGTAAGGGTCTATTCACCCAATACGGATAGTGTACCCATTACTTTTGATATCTGCATCGGAACAAAATCTGGAACTTGCCCAACGGCACTGCCATTATGTGCCATTAACCCGATTATATTCCCCAATAATGTGGGTGTTCCAAGTACATCGGGTCCAACTGGCTGTCTGGGTTCCGCACCTTCGCCAACGTATTATTACTTACAGATTCCAACCAATGGGAATTATAGTTTTTTTATTGAACAAAATACAAACAGTAGTTTCACCGGAACAGGATTGGATGTAGATTTTGTGGCTTGGGGTCCATATGCAAGCAATGCCATTGCCTGTAGTACCATTAATCAAAGCAATACTTTGCCCCCAACTGGAGGATGCAGTTTCTCAGGAGCACCAACAGAAACATTTTCTTTAAATGGAACCATTGCCGGGGAAGTATATGTATTAATGATTACGAATTATACAGCGGCTACTTTACCCGGGGAAAAAGGATTTATAAGGATCACACAAACTGGCGGACCCGTTCCTACCGTTTGTTGTCCGTATACAAATTTTAGTTATTCGGCTACTTTTTATTGTAAAAATGCGGCGAACCCCTCTCCAATCTTGACTGCTGGAGCTACTGCGGGTAGCTATACTGCTAATAATCCAGGATTGGTAATAGATGCCGTAACTGGACAAATTAACTTGGCTGCAAGTACAGTTGGGACTTATACGGTTTCGAATACAGTTACAGCTGCAGGAACCTGTCCAACATCAGTTTCTACATGGAGCATTACTATTTCAACTCCTTCGTCAGCAACGATCAACTATGGTTCGGCTTCTTTTTGCAGTACCAATTCAACTTTACAAACCATAACGCAAACCGGAACAAACGGAGGAAGTTATTCCGTATCACCATCAGTGGGATTGTCTTTTGATGTATCAACAGCGTCGTTTACACCAAGCACGAGCGCATTGGGGACTTATGTAGTAAGTTATACAATAGCTGCAGCTTCTGGATGTCCAACTGTAATAGCTACTGCAACAATAAACATTGTAACTCAACCTACTGCTACTTTTAATTATGATGCGGTAACTTATTGCCAGAATGGGACGAATCCAATATTGACTTATACAAGTGGCGGTATCGCTGGGACTTTTACCTCTTCGCCGGGTCTTTCGTTAGATTCTTCTACCGGGGCAATTACTTTAAGCACGAGTACTCCTGGAAACTATACGATTACAAATACAGTAGCTGCTTCAGGTGGTTGTACTCCTGTTTCAGCGACTTTTGACATTACGATAGTAGGTTCGGCAACCGCGACTTTTAGTTACGTGAATTCCCCTTATTGTCAAGATGCCAGTAATCCGTTGCCTGTTTTTTCAGGAGGCGGAGTTGCAGGAACATTTAGTTCCAGTACTGGATTGGTAATTGATCCAACTACTGGATTGGTGAATTTAGCGGCAAGTACAGCAGGCACTTATACCGTAACTAATTTTATTGCGGGAACAAGCGGATGCGGGGCTGTTTCGGCAACAACTGTAATTACAATAACCACAGTCCCACAAGCAACAATTGATTATGCGGGTTCATATTGTTCTACAGATACGGTTCAAGCAGTAGTTTTAACAGGAACTAGCGGAGGTAGCTATACGTCAGCTCCTAGCGGATTGACACTCGATGCAACAACAGGAGCAATAAACCCAGCTACGAGTACCGCAGGAAATTATGTGGTTACTTATTCAATTCCGTCGTCTGGTGGCTGTTCAGCTATTAATACCACGGCAACCGTCGTTATTGCTTCGGCTATTGCCATTGCGATTGAGGACGAATGTCAAGGTTCAAAATACGTATTGACAGCTACTCCGGTTGCCGGTTCGTTTGACCCTTTAACAGTTACGTATCAATGGACTGGTCCAAATGGATATAATTTTGGTCCTTCTAGCGTGCCGTCAATAGAAATCCAAGGATTACCAACCGGTATTTATACGGTAACGGTAAATTCCAATGCGTGTTCCAATACCCAGGATTTTACAGTTGACTCAACCACTTGTACAATTCAAAAAGGGATTTCCCCTAATGGAGACGGATCCAATGAAGCGTTTATTTTATCAGACATTAAAAAAATAAGCATCTTTAATAGATACGGAACCAAAGTGTTTAGCTATAGCAATTACACCAATCAATGGCACGGGCAATCCGATAAAGGGGACGAATTACCAGACGGAACCTATTATTATGTTTTTGAAAGAAATACCGGGGAAACAAAAACAGGCTGGATTTATATTAACCGATAAGCGAATCAAAACCATGAACAAAATAGTTAGCCTCAGCCTTTTATTATTCATCATATCGTTTGATGTTTCTGCGCAACAAGACCCTCATTATACACAGTATATGTATAATATGAACGTAATAAATCCAGCCTATGCAGGATCTAAGGAAAACCTGTCTTTTGGATTATTGTACCGTAAACAATGGATTGAAATTGAAGATGCACCAAAAACATTTTCACTATCGGGTTCTGCTCCAATAGGAAAAAATGTGGGTTTGGGATTGTCAATTATATCAGATAAATTGGGACCGGTAGAAGAGAACAACCTCTATGGGGATTTCTCCTATACTTTAAAGTTGGGTGGGGAACATAAACTCGCATTTGGGATAAAAGCCGGATTGACTTTCCAGAAGATCGGTTTGAACAGTGAAATTGCGCCTACGCTTCCAGATATTAATGATGACGCTTTCGCGGAAGATACTAATAATGCCAATTTCAATATTGGAACAGGCGTTTTTTATTATACGAATAAATATTATGTGGCATTTTCTATTCCCAACCTGCTAAAAACCGCCCACTTGGATTATAACGGTATAAAATACGGAAATGAAATCCAGCATTATTTTTTAACCGGGGGCTATGTCTTTGATTTGAACCAAAATGTAAAGTTCAAACCTTTTACGATGATAAAATCGGCATTCAATGCACCAACATCACTGGATGTGTCGGCCAATTTTTTGTTTTATAACAAATTTGAGGCGGGGGCAACTTATCGCCTAGATGATTCTTTCGGGGCAATGGTAAACTATGCAGTTTCGCCTTCGTTAAGAATTGGTTATGCATACGACCATATTATTTCAGACTTGAATACGACAACCCCATCGTCACATGAAATAATCATTTTGTTCGATTTGAATTTTTCTAAAAAAGTATCGCAATCACCAAGGTATTTCTAAAACATAAAACAGCCACAATGAAAAGTATCTCTATAATAATGAGTTTTGTGTTGGGAAGCACATTGGTTTTTGCCCAAAACAAGGATACGCAAACTGCCGATAAACTATTCGTAAAATATGAATATGTAAAGGCAGCCAAGGAATATTTAAAACTCATAGACAACGGCAAAAAAAGCAAATACATCTATAAGCAGTTAGCAGATAGTTACTATGCTATTTTCAAACCCGAAGAAGCCGTGGTGTATTATCAAAAAGCAACGGAAGACAAACAAGATTCAGAAACCTATTACCGCTATGCGCAAATGCTCAAGGCATCTGGAAAGTATCAAGAGGCAAATGTTCAGATGAAAAAATTTGCTTTAATGGAACCCAATGATTTAAGGGCAAAAGCATTTAATGAAGACCCCAATTATATTCCGCAGTTATTGGACCAAGCTAAATTATATAACGTAAAAACGCTGGACATCAATAGTGGAAAATCGGATTTTGGACCGTTGCTTCATGACAATACCTTTTATTTCACGAGCGCTAGGGGTAATAAATCCAATAAAACCTATGGTTGGAACAACGAACCTTATCTGGATATTTACAGTGCGACTTATAATATAGATGGGACTATCAGTAATATAGAACCGGTAGCCGAACTCAATTCGGATTACCATGACGGCTTTTTAACCATAAGCCGGGACGGCAACACTGCTTATTTTACCAGCGATGGTTTTCGTGAAAAAAGTTATGTAAAAGACAAAGCCAATAAGCTGAAAAAATCGACTAATTATATTTTTAAAGCCACGAAGACTGAGGCCAAATGGGGAAATATTACTGCTTTGCCATTTAATAGTTCAGCCTATTCTACTAGTAATCCCAGTTTGAGCAAGGACGGCAAAACCCTTTATTTTTCGTCGAATATGCCGGGGAGTATTGGTGGGGTTGACATCTGGAAAGTGGCGATAAACGATGACGGCAGCTACGAGAAACCTGAAAATCTTGGAGACAAGGTAAATACCGAAGGCGATGAAAGTTTCCCTTTTGCATTGGACAATCATTTTCTTTATTTCGCTTCAAGCGGAAGACCAGGATTGGGGGGACTGGATGTTTTCATGATCGATCTGGATGCTGGAAGCGAAGCCAAAAACCTGGGCAAACCAATCAACAGTGAAAAAGACGATTTTGCCTTTAGTTTCAACACGTCAAAAAAAACCGGGTATTTTTCAAGTAACAGAAGCGGCAACGACGACATTTATGGCGCTTTACCACTTTGTAAATTAGAGGTCAATACCATTGTGAGTAATTTAAAAACAGGTGCAATGCTAGATCAGGCAAGAGTAGCTATTCTTGACGACAAGAAAAATGTCATTGCGACCGAAACCACGAATGCAAAAGGGATTGTTTCATTTCAGGTAGCATGTGGCAAAACCTATAGCGTGCAGGTAGCGAAAGATGGTTATGAAAGCAATACTTTTGAAGTGGCAAAAACAGATACATCCGAAACAAAAACCATCAATGCAGGACTCGAACCTATTGATGTAATAGTCACCGAAACAGAAATTGTACTGAAATCGATTTTCTTTGAATTCGACAAAAGCAACATCACCCAAGAAGGAGCTTTTGAACTCGACAAGCTGGTTCAGGTCATGAAAAACAACCCGAAACTGGTTATTCGTTCCAAATCCCATACAGACAGTCAAGGAACGGACAAATACAATATGGACCTCTCTGAAAGGAGGGCACAATCTACCGTGCAATATATAATTTCGAAGGGCATTGAACCGAATCGCATATCGGGCAAAGGCTGTGGCGAAACCCAACTCCGGATTTCCTGTGGCGACAATTGCACCGAAGAGCAACATGCCATTAATAGGCGATCAGAGTTCTTGATAGTAAAGTAGTAAGTAAAGCCAAACGTAATGTTTGGCTTTTTTGTTTGCTAAAAGTTAAAAAAATAATTATCAATTTTTTTATGAGATTAGTTTTATAAAATAATTTACATTTAAATCATTAAACGTTTACAAAATGAAAAACCTAATCTTTCTCTGCTTCGTTATTCTCACATTGTCTTCCTGCGACAAAGACGACCATAAAACCATTAATCCTATTGACCTTTTGCCCCCAGCTACTCAAACTGGAGCTAATAAAGTGGGCTGTTTACTGGATGGCAAAGCATTTATACCTAGTCATTATAATAATGCTACAAACTGTTTTTATCAGTTTGTAGATGGAGACTATTATTTTGTAATGGCTTTTGGGAATGAAGATGATAGTTTTAATTTAACCGATTTAGGAGTTGGAACAAGAAAAAAACCAATTCAAGAAGGAGAAACTTATGATTTATATGAATTAAATGATGGTAATACTTATGGAGCATATACTTATAACGGTTTTATGCCGTCATATACATCACACACGCACACAGGAAAATTGACTATTACTAAATTGGATCGCATTAATTATATTGTTTCGGGTACATTTTGGTACGATGTTGAGGATACGTATGGAGTCGTGCATCATATAACTGATGGACGGTTTGATTTTCACTACACTAATTAATAACTCTTAAACAATTTATATTTTAGACAAGATATACCTCGATGGTGGGAAAATTGAACTTGATTAATTGACCACAATATCCCTCTGCTAGCGCGAGCGTCTCGCTCGTGCAACTCAAATGGAGAATTAGTGCGTGAAACGATAATAGTTCTATAATATTATTTAAAAAAGCATTTGCCTTTTCCTAAAACAGGCTGTCTAGAAGACAGCCTGTTTTTGTTTTATAAGTACTCTAAGGAATTTCTTTTAGGGCTACTATTCTTTTCCACTCAATGCCTGTAACAATACTGCTTTCTCTGCTTTTAGTATGGTAATCTCTAATTGCAAAGCAGTGATTTCATCTTTATCCTTAGTATCCACTGGGGCATTGGTAGAATAGCTTGTGGGCAATAAAGCGGCAATGTCCTGAAAAAAATTATGTTGCAGCGCGTGGCTCAATTGCTGTAAAACCAATGTGCTCAAATTATTGTTTTTCTGGTAGTCCAAAATAGTACTGTCATTCCTTTTCAGTTTTCTAGCCAAGGCACTTTTATAGATTCGGTTAGAGTCGATATAGGCTTTGAGTAGTTTCCCAATATGTATTTCCTCGGTTATTTGGTTGTCGTTCATTGTATGTGGTTTGTAAATTTGAAGGGGTAAATCTTTTACTTATTTTCGGCTGTAGTCGAATTCATATGGGCAAATCCCAAACTTAATTGGGTTATAGCCTAACTTATAGGGGCAAATCCCGAACTTAATTCGGCTTTAGCCTAATTTATAGAGGTATATCTCGAACTTATAGGGGCAAACTCCGAACTTAATTTGGTTTTAGCCAAATTTATAGAGGTATATCTCGAACTTATATGGGCAAATCCCGAATTTAATTCGGTTGTAGCCTAACATATATGGGTATATTTCGAACTTATATGGTCAAATCCCGAACTTATTGCGGATATTACCTAACTTTTCATAAAAAAAGTGGCTCGGGTTTAATCCCTAACCACTTCTTTTAATATTGCAACTATTAAATGCTTGGTGCAGCAGGCCTGCCAGTACTCCCTTGAGCATCAAAACGCGCTTTCAATCTTTCATAAGCTTGTTTTGCATTAGGAACACCTGCTTGATTAGCGCCGTCAAAAATTCTATACACCGCTAATGCAGCCGTATATGCCTCGTCTCCAGAAATTCGTTTTAGGTCAGTGATACGTTGCTGAACGTTTAGTAAACTTGCTTCTATAGTGTCTAACTGCTCATATAGCGACAAGTCATTTTGTATAAACGCCTGGTTAATGAATGTGGGTATGATACCCGTTCCACTCGCTGTGAGTTCAATAAGGACATCCTCAACAAATATCTTGTTGCTAACATCAATAGATTTAAGTGCTGTGCGTTGCTCGTCAGTAAGACTGCCTACAGGCAATTTTGAAGCAATGGTGGTAATGGTAGTATTAATTGCCGTGATATCGGCAGCAAGAATAATAGCGTTCAATTTGTTCTCGGTGATGTTTCCCATGTTTTTTAGAGTTTTTAGGGTTAATAAACGCTAAAATAGAGAAGCAAAACCGCACCACCGCATTTCTACAGTTTACTAACAAAATCGCAATTAGCCTTTAGATTTGTAACAAGTATTCTTATTAAATAATAATTGTTTATACGCAATTATTATTTTTAAATTAAGTAGTCAAAAACCTTGATTAAAAACAATAAATCAAAAAGGCTACAACGAATGTTGTAGCCTTTTTCTATTGAGGTATGACTCTCAATAGCAATCAACCAATTTTAACAAAACTTAACTAAATTTAATCTTTTTCGTATGTATAATCTACGTTACCAGTTAGCATAGCATATAAATGAGAAGCTAAATTATAAGTAGCATAATTATCATTATGATCTGAACTTGAAATGGTGTTGTTAGAAGTATTGATCATAAAATGCGTGATTACATTTGTAGTGCTTCTAGTAACAATTTCGTTTCCATGACGTGACCATGTTCCCGTAACTATTTCAGAATTACAAGTTAATGATAAACCAGAACCCGAAATAAGGTTATAGGAAGAGTTTTCGCTATAAGTCCCATTTGAGTTAAAAGTAATGTGTGAAGCACTGTAACAGTTACTTTCTGACATTAAATTTGTTGAACTTGTACCATCGTTGTTTAAATCCTGAGCTGTACCCACAATCATCGCACTTAAATCAAAGTCACCTATTAATTCGGCATGTGAAGTACTGTCGGTATTGTTTTCATCATCGTCGGTATTACCGTTATCGTTTTCATTTTCTGTATATTTTGTCAAAACGATTTGTAAGTTCCCAGTCAAATTAGCCCAAAGTGAAGTTGCTTGGTTCCAACCTGAATAATCCCCATTGTTTTCTGTACGTGTTAAAATGTGGGTAGCTGCATTAAAAGTATAAGTCGCAGTTGATTCTCCTGAGCCAGCTTCTGGAACAGTAATGATTTGATCATCATTTTGAGTATAGGTACCTGAAGTTGTTCTTGTATTACATTCTAGGGTCAATCCCCCGCTACCCATTGAACTGTAGCTATAGCTTTCGTCATAGGTTCCGTCTGAATGGAAACTAATCCATGAATCGTTATAACAAGACCCTTCGCTAACTAAATTGGTATGGCTATCACCATCATTGTCAAAGTCTTCGCTAGTTGGTACTGTCATTGACGTTAGTTCATAAGTACCTGTCAAATCAGATGTTAGGTTATTGCTTCCGTTTTCATCGTCATTATTACAGGAGGTTAAACTGATGCATCCAACAACAGCCAACATTAAAAGTGAATTTTTCATAATATTTATTTTTTAAAATTTCTATAATCCAAAATTACTATGACAGCAGGGCTTCTATCTTATACAATTTTAAAGTAATCTTATATCATTTCGATTTTTCTCAACAAATACGGGGTTTTTTGGCAAAAAATAAGAATTTTTTTAAATTCTTACAAAGGGTTTGTTAAAAAAACTATATTTGATAAAACTTTATTAAAATGAAAAAAACGCTAATTCTTATTATTGGTCTATACTTCACTAATGCCTATTCACAAACAGATTATACTTTTGTTTATAACAATGATTCCATAATTAATAAAGGAATTAAGCTTTATGACAAAGAACAATATAAGGAAGCGATAAAAGAGTTTGATAAAATCACTAAAACAGATCCAAAATATACTACTGCATTGTATGAAAAAGGGTTGGCACTTGGGGCATTAGAAAACAAAACAGAAGCAAAAGCCTATTTTGAAAACTTGCATTCCGATAAAAAGATGGAGGAGCTGCCTAATTTATTTACCATATACGGCAGTTTTTTAAGTGATGAAAAAGAATACGACAAAGCAGAAAAAATCTTTAAGGAAGGTGAAAAGTACCTTTCCAATTCTTCTAATTTTTTATACAATTTTGCCCTTTTATATATCAGGAAAGAAGAAAACCAAAAAGCATTGGACCTACTTGAAAAATCAATTACCGTTAATCCAAATCACGCATCTTCCCATTATTTATTAGGCTTAATGGCGTTTGAAAACGGAAAGATTACCGAAGGCACAATGGCTTTAATGAGTTACTTGGTTATTTTACCAAATGGCCGTCACGCCGAAGATGCGATACTAAAAATGAATGCAAAATATGGCCAGAACTATTTAGATAAAAACAAATTGGTCTTTACTAAAACAGGGGACAATTTTGAAGAAATAGAAACTATCCTTAGAAACCAACTTCCTCTAAAAAGCGCCTATAAAGTAAAATCCAAAATTGACGATGTGGTTATCCGTCAGGCACAAGCAGTAACAGAATATGCCGCTGAGCATAAAATGGGCAATGGTTTTTTTGAAACTACATATATCCCGTGGCTAAAAAGCATTGTTGAAAAAAATCAGTTTGAAGGATTGTCCTATTATATCCTATTGGGAATGGAAGAAAAATTAGGAAAAAAACTAACTTCACAAAAAAAGAAAATAACCACTTTCTACCAAGATTATATGCTTAAGGATTTCTGGAGCAACTTTGCAAAAAGGAATACGGATCTTTTTGGGAAACAAACAGAGGTTGTCGTTACCCTTGAAGGCGGAGTTCCCTATTTAGTGGGCGCGCAAGTAAACGGAAAAAGAGAAGGGAAATATAAGTTGCTTACAAAAGAAGGCATTGTTGAAGGCGAACTTAATTTTAAAAATGACGAGTTGGATGGTGTCCAAAAATATTTTGACGAAAAAGGGAATATTACTGAGCAGAAAAACTTAGTAAACGGAAAATTGGATGGCAAATATATTTTTTATTATTCCAATGGTAATATCAGTACCGAACGAACGTATAAAGCAGGAGAGTTAAACGGTATGGGAACCACTTATTACGTTAATGGCGGAAAAGACTGCGAAGTAAATTTCACTAATGGGGAACGAAACGGAAAGCTTATTTGCCAATATCCTAATGGAAGCAAAAAAACCGAATCAAATATCGTGAACGGAAAATTTTCCGGCCTTAGTTTAAACTATAACGAAGCGGGGGATTTGACTCAGTCCTATAGCTATTTAAATGATTTATTTGACGGTAAATGCATTGAATACTATGATGGTAAAATAGTAAAATCAGAAGCAGTCTATAAAGAAGGAAAAACACAAGGTTCCTATAAATCCTATTTCAGCAATGCTGTTCTGGAAAAAGAAAACTTTTACGAAAACGGGAAACTAAAAAAATCAATCAGTTATTTTGCCAACGGGAAAAAATCGTTGGAATCCATTTATAACGAAAAAGAAGAGATAGAAAGCTACAGCTATTTTGACAGTAAGGAAAACAAGTATTTTGAAGAAAAGTATAAAGGCGGAGAATTAAAATCAGGACTTCAATATTCTAAAACGAATCCAAAACCGGTAGAGGTAAACTTAATGAAAAAGACCTTTATAATGAATGACTTTAATGGGAACGTACTGGTTTCGGGAGAATTTGAAAAAGGCAAGAAAATTAAAGAGTGGAAACATAACTACTCTTCTGGGTCGTTAAGACTAAAAGAAATGTATGCAAAAGGGGTACAAAATGGATTGAGCTACCAATATGATAGAAATGCACAGATAGGCTCTATAAAAAATTATACTAACGACACCATCAATGGCGTTTATGAAGTATATGAAAACGGAAAACTGAACCGTGTTTTCGCTTATGCGAAAGGACAACAAAACGGTCCTTTCAAAACATTTTATTCAAGCGGTGCCATTAGTACCGAAGGTTTTATAATTGATGGGAATGTCAATTATAATAAAATCAGTTACAGACAGGACGGAAAAATTTCATATATTGACAAATACATCAATGACAATCAAACCTATAGCGAAAGCTATGATACAAAAGGGGTAAAAGAAAATACGATTGACTATAAAAACAGAACCGGTAAATTTACAACAACCTATAGCAACGGTACCACTTCTCAAATATTAGACATGGTAAATGGAGAAGCTAACGGAAAATCCCTATTTAAGGACAAATTCAACACTATGATTAGGGAGTCGGAATATGTGAATGGCATACGACACAAATCCTATAAAAGTTACAGCCCACTAGGAACAATTTACAGTGAAAGCACTTATTATTGTGGGAAACTCAACGGCCAAGATAAAAGTTATGACGCTGTGGGTAATATAAGAGTGGTAGATGAGAATTTTTTTGGTGATGAACATGGCAAAACCACCCGCTACTATTATAATAAATCGAAATCCAGTGAATTTAACCAATTAGACGGGATGATTGAAGGGGACTATTATTATTATAATCTAAAAGGCGAAGCGTTACTAATTCTAGGGTATGAACAAAACAGCATCAAATATTACATCAAGAAAAACAAAGCAGGTGAATTATCCGAAAAAGTAGAAATAAAAGGCGAAACCGCTCAAATAGAATCCCTATATCCGAATGGAAAAACAGCTATAAAATTTAATTTGGTCAAAGGAAACAAAGAAGGTAAATTTATTATTTACAGCATGGAAGGCAAACCTGAAATAGAAACCGATTATACTGCCAATTTATTAAACGGACAACGTATTGAATATTATGTAAATGGCAAAATTTACAGAAAAGAAAACTTCAGTAACCAGGATTTTGAAGGCAAGCAAGAATATTTTAAAGAAGATGGAAAACCATGGCTTACATCCAATTACAAAAATGATGAATTGCATGGCAACACGTTGATATATGAGAACGGAAAGTTGATACTAACAAAAAAATATGATTCAAATGAATTGGTTGAAATCATCAAGTAAAAATTTTTATCTTATTGTCTTTAGTGGATTTTGTATTGCTTCAGCAGCACAAAACACGCTTCAGGATTATAAGAAAGCCTATCCCGATTTTAATGAATTGATTATATCCGATAGTCAATCCTATGATTTTTCGATAGAAAACAAAAAACTGAAAGTCATTCAGGAAAATTACTATGAATCCATTATCCTTTCTGAAAATGGGATACAAAACAACAAAGAATCATTTTCATATTCTGAACTAATAAAATTAAAGAGCTACGATGCTTATTCGCTTATCAATAACAACGGGAAGGAAAAGAAAATAAAAGTAACTCAGTCCAATGAAAAGCAAGCGTCTGAAAGTTCTATATTTTACAATGATGTAAAGGAACGCCAATTGATTTTTCCCAATCTGGAAGCAGGAGCCAAAAAAGTATATGAATATCAAACGGAATTTGTAGATCCTTTTTTACTGCATAAATTTATTTTCGGGAACAATCTTCCAATTAAAAATTCATCATTAGAAATTAAAACCGAAAAAGGAATCAATATTGGTTACAAAATTTTTAATGACCCAAACAATACCATTCAATTTACAAGAACTGAAAAAAAAGGGAAATGGATTTATAAATGGACATTAAAAGACATAAAGCCCGTTAAATATGAAGGAAATTCGCCTGGATTCCTATACCACATTCCGCACATCAATGTTTATATTAAAGACTACACCATTGATGATAAAAAAACGGAAGTCTTAGACGATGTCAATAAATTATTCAATTATTATAAAGGTTTTGTCAAAAATTTAAACAAAACCGAAGACAGCAATTTAAAAGCCATCACACTTGAACTTACGAAAAACCTAACGACGGATGAAGAGAAGGTCAAGCGTATTTTTTATTGGGTAAAAGACAATATAAAATACATTGCTTTTGAAAACGGATACGAAGGATTCATACCCCGTGAAGCGAGTCTGGTTTGTGAAAGAAAGTTTGGGGATTGCAAGGACATGGCAAGCATAATTAGCTCTATGGCAAAATATGCAAAAGTAAAAGACGTTTGTATTTCTTGGATAGGAAGCAGGAGCATTCCTTATACTTATAACGAATTATCAACCCCATCAGTTGACAACCACATGATTGCGGTATTTAAAAATGGCGGTGAATATATCTTTTTGGATGCTACGGACAAAGAAACCCGTTATGGGATCCCAACCGCTTTTATTCAAGGAAAAGAAGCACTATTCAATGAAAACGACAACTATAAAATAATTACTGTTCCCATTGTTCCGGCTAAAATGAATGAAATGGAAGAAGTTGTGAAACTATCCATAGCAAAAGACAAACTAATTGGTTCAGGAAAAACACAATACACAGGATTCAATAGAAGTTTTTATTTGGCACAAATAGGTGATGCAACTAATAAAACCCGTTTTGAAATGATTAAAAGCCTTGTTTTAAAAGGCAACAACAAATTTAATCTAAAAGATTTTACTGAAGAGAACCTCACTGATCGTGACAAGCCCTATGTAATAAATTTCAACTTTGATTTAGACAACTATATCGTTAAAGTAGATAAAGAAATATACCTTAATTTATTCTTAGACAAGTATTATGACAAGCTTATTATAGAAAAAGACCGTGAAGCAAAATTTGAATTCGAGTTTTTAACCTCAACAAATACAAAATACGAATTAGAAATACCTGCAAACTGCAAAGTAAAATACCTGCCAAAAAATTTTAGCTTAGACAATGATTATATGAAGGCAGCATTTACATACGAAGTCAAAAACAACAAGGTTTGTTTGAATATTGAAATGCAACTGAAGAAATTACTTTTAGATAAAAAAGATTTTGAACTTTGGAACGAAACCATTAAAAAATTAAAACCCAACTACTCCGAAACCGTAATTTTAATAGAGAAATGAAAAAAGAACTCCTAAAAGGCATTATCGTATTATTGGCATTATTAAATACATCCGTATTTTTTGCTCAAGATTATTCTTTCAAAGATTACAGTTGGAACGAAAAGCAGACGGCTATAATTATTCCTGACCAATACAAAAACCAAAATGAGGTTATTCTTGACCGTAACATAAAGATTGAAATTGTAGTAACTGGTGGAACAGCAAAACAATATTCATTGCTGCATGAGAAAACATATATTAATGCAGACGATGCCATAGAGCGAAACAACAGAATCTATATTCCATTTAATACAAATGAAAGCATCGTTACAAACAAAGTAAGGGTAATTTTAAAAAACGGGAAGATTATCAAACTTGACAAAAAAGACATCAAAGAAGAGGTTGATGAGGAAAAAGGAGTAAAATACAATTATTTTGCGGTTAATGGATTAGAAAAAGGAGCCGTTATTGAGCGCATCCTCATATTGGAAGAAGCCCCTGAATTAAATGGGAAAACGTTCAAAATGCAAGACGAATATCCTATTGCAAACCTTAATTTTGAATTGATTTATCCAGAACACTTGGTTTTTAAAACCAAATCCTATAATGGATTGAGTGAACCCGTTTCTGATACAGCCAAAATCGCCAAAAAAATAATACTTTCCCTATCCGATAAAGATGTTCCTGGTTTGGATGATGATGAAAAAAGCTCTAATTGGAACATCAAACTAAAAATGTTCCGATATAAATTAGATGCAAACCTGGCAAGCAGAGCTAGAAACATGAATAATTTTAAGGAATTTGCTACGAATTTTTACGAACGCATGAACCCGGAATTTGACAAAAAACAACTAAAGGTTATTGATGATTTTTGTAAAACAATTCCAAAATCAAATGATCCACAAGACCAAATATGGAACATTGAAAACAAAATCAAAAAAAGCATTACGTATAGCCAATATATAGAATCGAAAGCCACGATGGCTGACGTAATCAAGACGAAACAAGCCAATCAGGCCGACATTCTAAAATTGTATCTGGCGGTATTTAAAAACCTAAAAATAGAAAACAACCTAGTTATCACTTCAAGCCGCTATAAAATTCCGTTTGATGCGGATTTTGAAAGTTATGAAAACCTAAACGATGTTCTTTTCTATTTCCCAGCAATAAAAAAATACCTTACTCCAACAGAAATCGAATACCGGATTCCGTTGATTCCATCCAATCTTGCAAACAACAATGGTTTGTTTGTTAAAGATAAAATGTTCGCGGGCGTTACCATGGGGATTGGTGAAATCAATTTCATTCAAATTCCGGGAACCGAAATCACTCACGATACGATGGATATAACGATTGATTTTACAAAAGACATAGAAAATCCTACCATTACCAATAAAATTAGTTTTGGAGGCTACTCAGCTATCAATCTACAACCTATTAAAGACTTTACTTCTGCCGAACAGTATAAAACGATATTAAAAAGCATAGCCGAAAACTATACGGTGGATACAGAATATAAAACTTTAACCGCTCAAAACGAGGGAACGGAATTCATCGGAAAAAAACCTTTCATCCTAGACTTAACTTTTGAAGGAAAAGACCTGATTCAGAAAGCCGGTGGAAATTACCTTTTTTCAATTGGGAAAACAATTGGGAAACAAATGGAGCTGTACCAAGAAAACAAAAGAACATTGCCTGTAGAAATAGATTTTCCTCATTCCTATACCCGAAAAATAATCCTTATTTTACCAAAAGGCGCCACGGTAAAAAACCTTGAAAAATTGGTTATGGATTTTAAAACCAATATCAATGGTAAGTCTGAAGCAGGTTTCAAAAGCAGTTTTGAGAAAAAAGGTGATGAAATTACAATTGATAATACTGAATATTACAACATCGTAAATTATCCTTTAGATAAATTCGACGAGTACAAAGGCGTGATCAATGCAGCTGCAGATTTCAACAAAATAGTCGTTATCATTAACAAGACCATTTAATGAGAAAATAAAAGTTTTGTTTAACAAAACTTGGTTTTATAAAAACATAGGAAATATGATGAAAAGACTTTGTTTGCTCGCACTAATTTTATTTGTTTCCTGTAAATCGGATACTCCTACATCGTATTTGTACAATGTTTCTAAAAATGATTCGGAACTTTCTAAACCCATTGAAGGAGAATGGTTATCTGTTCATGATGAAAAAGGGCAGACTTTTGAAGAATTTAAAGAGGCAAAGCCGATTTTACCTTCCGCAGAAAGAAAAACAATTTATTTAAAGCCAATAGGTGATTTTAATGCTTTACAAGAACAACAAATTGAGCTAACAAGACAATATCTAGAGGTATTTTTTCAATTGAAAGTAGTTGTTTCAAGTAAAATTTCAAACAATATTGTTCCTGAAAACAAAAGAAGAATTGGTGCTGAAAACAATGAACAATTGCTGGCAAGTTATATTTTGGATTCCGTCTTAGTGAAACAAAAGCCTAAAAACGCTATAGTCATGATGGGAATCAGTTCATTGGATTTATATCCAAGTCCAGAATGGAATTATGTTTTTGGATTAGCCTCATTTGAAAATAAGGTTGGCGTTACTTCGATATTTAGATTACAAGACCAAGAATTAAAACAAGAGAATTTCGATTTATGCTTAACGCGGCTTTTAAAAATTTCTTCGCATGAAATTGGCCACATGTTCAGTTTACATCATTGCATTGATGCTAATTGTGTCATGAATGGCACCAATAACATCCCTGAAACCGACAAAAACGTTTCGAGGTTATGTTCTAAATGCCAAAGGAAATTATACAGTAGTATCAAATATGATAATAGAAAAAGGCTGAGTGAACTGATTCAGTTTTTTAAGAAAAACCATTTAAACAGCGAACTTGCAATTCTAGAAAAAGATTGGGAAAATATAAATTAGCTAAGTAAAAATTTGATTTTGTTATTGCCTTTGTACCTTTGCTTTTTATTACCTCATTAAAAAATGTCTTTTACCTATCCTAAAATAGAAAAACTAAAAAGCAAAAACACTATTGATTTATTGTTTTCAGAAGGCAAAACAGTATCGAAATATCCGTTGCGATTGGTTTTTGTACCTACTGTTTTTGGTGAAGACACCCCATTAAAAATGGGGGTTTCAGTATCAAAAAAACATTTTAAGAAAGCGGTTGACCGAAATTACTTTAAACGCGTTCTTCGCGAAACCTATCGTCTCAACAAACACTTATTGATAGAAAATATAAACAAACCGTATGCGTTTATGTTTTTGTATCAAACCAAAGACCGATTATCCTATGAAGAAATCAACACAAAAACCATTCAGTTGTTTGAGAAGTTTGTAACGTTTATTAAAGAAGAAAAATAATTAAACAAATTTCCTGATTCCCATTATTATTCCGGTATGCATCGCTTCGTGGTAATAATTGAATACAATAGCTGCTTCGGCATTTTTTATGGTAAAGCCAGACATCGTAGTAAATTCTTGGTAATTTTTGAATATTTTGTTTCCAAAATCTATTTCAGTTTGTTCAATAGTTTTAAACAGAAATGATTTAATTTCATCTACTTCGGGTTGAGAAACCTCCGTTTCTGGCTTGGTTCCTTTTTTATAGTTGAAGACCATTTCGTCTGAAACCTGCATTGGTAAACCTGATAATTTATAAACCAACATTTGTTGTACCACAATTATATGACCGATATTCCAAATAATGTTGTTATTAAAACCCACTGGTATTTTATTAAGTTGTTCCAAAGTATAGTTTTCCAAAAATTGGGATACTACTTTTCTGCTTGTTCTGGTAATATCAAATGATTGTTGCATCTTTAATTTTTTTATAAAAATAGGGATTTTAAGTGCCAAATGAATTTCCTTTGCAAAAAGAAAAACAATGACTGACAAAATATATTATCTCGCTTCCTGCGATACTTGTAGAAAAATTATAAAATCATTACCAAAAGACAGTAATCTAGTTTTTCATGATATCAAGCAAAACCCAATTACGGTAGAAGAATTGGAAGAAATGCATCGCCTTTCTGGCAGTTATGAAGCGCTTTTTAGCAAAAAGGCACAGCTTTACAAATCTATGGATCTGAAAAATCAGTCGCTAACCGAAGATGATTACAAAAAATACATTTTAGAACATTATACTTTTTTGAGCCGTCCCGTTTTTATAATTGATGGTAAAATCTATATCGGAAATTCACAACAAAATATGTTACAGGTAATGAAAGCTTTTGATAATGTCTAAAAGAAATCTTGCCTTAATTGGCGCTACTTTAGTTTCTCTTATTTACGGAGTTACTTTTACCATTGCAAAAGACGTCATGCCTTTATACATAAATGCATATGGGTTTATCTTATTGCGTGTTGGTGGTTCGGTGATTTTGTTCTGGCTGGTTTGGCTTTTTGCTCCAAAAGAAAAAATTGCACTCACTGATTTTCCAAGAATTGCAGCTGCCGCATTTTTTGGCGTAGCGTTGAATATGCTTACCTTTTTCAAAGGATTAAGTTATACTTCTCCAATTTCTGCCTCGGTGATTATGGTGACAACGCCTATAATTGTTTTGATTCTTTCGGCTATAATTATGAAGGAACGAATGCTGAAACGCAAAGTTTTCGGAATCATCCTCGGATTAGTCGGAACCGCTTTTTTAATCCTTTACGGAAAATCAATAGGAAACGCCACAAATGCCAGTTTAGGTAATTTATTGGTTTTTATCAATGCTGTTTCGTATGGTTTTTATCTCATCATCGTAAAGAAATTAATGGATAAATACAATGCTTTTACTTTTGTAAAATGGATTTATCTGTTCGGTTTTATCTTCGTTTTACCCTTTGGATGGAATGAATTTCAGACTGTAAATTGGGCAATTGTTCCAACAGATATTTATTGGAAAATTGGTTTTGTTGTAGTTTTTTCAACTTTTTTAACCTACTTATTGAACTTGCTTTCAATGAAAGAACTAAAGCCTACTACAGTTGCTGTTTTTATCTATTTACAGCCTTTGTTTGCCACTGTTTTTGCAATTGGACTAGGAAAGGACGACTTGTCGTTAATCAAACTGATTTCAGCCACAATGATATTCGCTGGTGTATATCTTGTTACGCAAAAGAAAGCGATTCGTGAAGAGTAATACGTAAAAAGCTAATTGCTAATCACTCTTTACTAATGACTTTTTCACTAAATTTGAACACTTATATAGAACTATGATACAATCAATGACTGGTTTTGGTAAAGCCACTTCGCAATTGCCAACCAAAAAAATAACAGTAGAAGTAAAATCGTTAAACAGCAAGGGATTGGATTTGAATGTTCGTGTTCCGTCATTGTATCGTGAAATGGAATTGGGTTTGCGTAACGAAATTGCATTAGCATTAGAACGTGGAAAAGTCGATTTCTCTATTTTTATTGAAAGTACAGCTGAACAGACCTCTACAAAAGTTAATGTTCCAATAGTTAAAGCCTACATCAATCAATTGCGTGAAGTGTATGCTAGTGCAGATGAAACCGAATTGATGAAAATGGCGATCAGAATGCCTGATGCGCTAAAAACCGAACGCGACGAAATAGACGAAAACGATTGGGCAGAAATCCAAAAAGTAATCAAAGAAGCGTTACAAAACATCTTGACTTTTAGAAAAGACGAAGGCGCTTCATTAGAAAAAGAATTCCAATTGCGAATAGGCAATATCCGTCAGTATATGAACGAAGCTTTAGCACTTGATCCAGAAAGAGTACAAGCGATAAAAGACCGTTTGCAAACAGCGATTGCTGAATTGAAAGTGAATGTTGATGAAAACCGTTTTGAACAGGAATTGATTTATTACCTTGAAAAATTAGATATTACCGAAGAGAAAGTACGTTTAACAAATCATCTCGATTATTTCTTGGAAACCATTAAGGGAACTGAAGCCAATGGTAGAAAACTAGGTTTCATCACACAGGAAATGGGACGTGAGATCAATACCATGGGTTCTAAATCCAATCACGCACAAATGCAGAAATTGGTTGTTCAGATGAAAGACGAATTGGAAAAAATCAAGGAGCAGGTTTTGAATGTGTTGTAAAATGATAAAAAAAATATTTTTATTCCTCATAATTTCTTTTAATATGTATTCTCAGCAGTACAATATTAACCTTGAACAATTGAAGATAAAAGATAAAATTTTATATGGTACAATAGATGGTAAATATGACATTACAATTTATCTTAAAGTAAGCACTTATTCAGAAGACCACACTTGCATTTATTCTGTAAAAGGTTGGTATCAATATAACAAGATAAAAAAACACATTCCTCTAATAGGCTTATTTGATTTTTCAAATGGTTTAACTCTTTACTCATTAAAGGATAAATCATTGGAAAAAAAAATTGCTGATTTTGATATTCCAGGTGAATCTGTTTGGGGGAAAACAGATTATCTAAGAGCAATTACTGATTTTGATGAAAAATTTATCATCACTGATAATGATACGAATAACAAGTGGATAAATAAGGGTAACGAACTAAAAATTAAGATATTCAATCTTGAGAACTGTTTAATTGAAACCGATTATTCATTTTTAAAATTAGATAAAGACACCACGATTAATCTAGCAGATTATTTGATAAATTATTCCGGTTTAGAAATAATTAATTACACAAAGTCTGAAACTGAAACAAAAATTCTCTTAGAATATACTGAAGTTGGAAATCCAAATTTGCAAGGGAGATGTGGAGGAGCAACTGATTTTGGTTATATAATATTGAGTTTTGATTCTAATAATAATTTAAATTATAAAGAGGAAGAAGAAGTTGAAAATTGCCGTGGCAATATTTATTCAGAAGATATTGAATCTGTAGACAAGAGCCTTTTGAAATTCAAAATTATAGATTCGAGTCAAGAGAAAGAAGTTAAAACAAAATTTACAGTGGATACAAAATCAATTTCTTTTATTAAAGAAAATAATTTATAATGACTAAGTCGATTTTAAAAATAGTATTAATTTTATGTTGTTTTATTGCTATTATATTATCCTATTGCCTAACAGAATATTATTTAACAACAAATTTTTTAGATTTAGGAGAAGCTTATAAGAAGGGAGAAGGACATTTACTTGATGAAAATTTTAATAAAGGTCTGTTCTTTATCATATCAAGAGGAATTTTAATTTTCTTTTTTACTTCCTCAATACTATTCTTGATTTTTGAAAAAAACTTAAAGCCTTTTTTAAAATTTACATTAGTCATTTGGGGAGTGATTTTATTAATTGAGTTTTTATATTTCGGACTAAAAATTTATGATGTTTTTTATCATGATTATGAAAATATTAATAGATTAATTGAAATGTTTACTAATATACTTTCCGAATTTTCGGGTTTCTTATTAGGGTATTTTGTTATTTTAAAATATTACAACAATAATAATTCAGCATAATAATGAACAAAGGAAAATTAATCGTTTTTTCAGCGCCATCCGGTTCGGGAAAAACAACCATAGTAAGACATTTATTAGGAAAAGAAGACTTGAATCTGGAATTTTCTGTTTCGGCAGCTTCACGTGAACCACGCGGCGAAGAAATCAACGGCACGGATTATTATTTTATATCGCTAGAAGAATTCAAAAAACACATCAAAGCAGAAGATTTCCTAGAATGGGAAGAAGTCTATCGCGATAATTTTTATGGTACCTTAAAAAGCGAAATCGAACGCATTTGGGCAAAAGGGAAAAACGTGATTTTCGACATTGATGTTGCTGGCGGATTGCGAATCAAGCATAAATTTCCTGAAGAAACATTGGCCGTTTTTGTAAAACCTCCAAGCATCGACGAACTTAAACGCCGTTTAAAAGAACGCTCTACCGAAACCGAGGATAAAATCAATATGCGAATCGCAAAAGCCTCAGTCGAATTGGCAACCGCGCCACAATTTGATGTGATTATCAAAAATTATGATTTGGAAATCGCATTGAAAGAAGCGTATGATTTGGTTAAGGATTATGTGACTAAATAATGGTACTAGGTTCTGGGTTTTAGGTATTAGTAAAACCCAACACCTAAAACCCAACACCTAAAACCTAAAAAATGAATATCGGACTCTATTTCGGAACCTTTAATCCCATTCATATTGGGCATTTGATTATTGCCAATCATTTGGCGGAGCATTCTGATTTGGATCAAATATGGATGGTCGTAACGCCACACAATCCGCTTAAAAAGAAAGCTACATTATTGGATGATGCGCATCGTTTGCAAATGGTTTTTTTGGCTACAGCCGATTTTCCGAAAATAAAACCCTCGGATATTGAGTTTAAATTACCTCAGCCCAATTATACCGTGAATACTTTAGTGCATTTACAGGAAAAATATCCCGATTATACTTTTTCCTTAATTATGGGCGAAGACAATCTGAAATCGTTTCACAAATGGAAAAATTATGAAGCAATTTTGCAAAATCATGACTTATATGTTTATCCAAGAGTTTCATCAGAAGTAAATAATCCAATTTTCGAAAACCATCCCAAAATTCATTTGATTCATGCTCCAATTGTAGAAATTTCGTCGACTTTTATTCGTGAAAACATTAAGAACAAGAAAAATGTACAACCTTTACTTTCAAATAAAGTTTGGGAATATATTGACCATAATAATTTTTATAAAAAAATTTAAAACCTATAAACCTAATTTATTGAACCATGAAAAAACTATTTACACTTATAATCGTCGCTTTTTTTATTTTTAATCTTAATGCTCAAGACATTGCCTTCAATTCTAACGAGTTATATCCTGAAGGAATTGCATACAGTAAAAAGCAAGACGTTTTTTTTGTAAGTTCTATGCATTATGGAAAAATTGGAAAAGTTACTCCTAATGGAACTTATACTGAATTTATTACTGATGAAGAATTAATAAGCGCTGTGGGAATTCATGCTGACGAAAAGCGTAATTTGCTATATGTTTGTGTTTCTGACCCTGGAGTTTCAATTCATGCCAAAGCAGAAACCAAATTAAAATTAGCCAAACTGATTGCGTTTGATTTAACTACTGGAAAAAGAAAGTTCATTGCCGATTTAGGCGCATTGAATACCACTGGAAATAATTTTGCCAATGATGTTGATTTTGATTCAGTTGGAAATGTTTATGTGACGAATAGCGCTTCGCCAATGATTTTCAAAATTACGCCAAAAGGAAAAGCAAGCATTTTTACCACTTCAGAACTCTGGAATAAGAAAGGTTTTAACCTCAACGGTCTTGTATGTCATAAAAATGGCTACTTAATTGTAGCACAATCGAACACTGGAGAATTATATAAAGTTTCCTTGAAAAATCCAAAACAAATTACTAAAATAAACTGTGAACCGATTCTTGGTTGTGATGGGATCTTTTTGAATGGAAATTCCGAATTAATCGTGATTTCAAATTCTAAGAAAGAAATATTCAAACTAACTACCGACAATGATTTTACGAATGCTAAAATTGTAACAAGCAAACCATCTGTAATGACTTTTCCAGCAACTGGGATTTTTGCGAAAGGAAAATATTATGTTCTGAATGCAAAATTAGACGAGATTTTTAACCCAAAAGCGGTGAAAACTTCTAATTTTTTAATTCAGGAAATTTTGTTTTAAACACCATTTCCTGAATTAAGATATTCTTTGGATGATAATTCGGAAGTTATTACAATTGATTTTCTTTTAAACGGCTTCTAATTTCGGCCAAGGAATAATCTATGACTAATTTTCCATCTCTGAAAACTTCTTTTAGTTCACCGGTTTGTTCTTCTTCCCAAGAAACTTGGTCGGTTAAAATATATTCTCCGTTTATCAAATCGATTTTTATTAACCCTTTGGCAGATTTTTTAGTTCCGTCATCTGTAATTGGATCTTTAAAGATGGCTCTCCCCTGCCCGTTTACTTCACCATAAGTCGCTTTCATGGCAAAGCCAAAAGTATCTCTCGTGTTGTATTGATAAGTAAAAGAACCTATTCCTAAAACAACATTGGTAGAAGCAAAACCTTTATCTTTCAATCGTTCACAAATTTGGATTGCTCTTTCAACCGTAATACTATCGCCATAAATAGCGCCTATTTGCGGAACTAATTCTTTAAATCCTTTCTCATTTACGCTTCCGCCAAAAACATCCCATAAAAGTTCGATTACGCCTTTCTTTTCCTGTACTGTTTTACCGTTTGGATTGCCACAAATAATATCTACTGGATTTCCGCTATCTGGACGAACTACAACTTTACCTTCTCTACTGATGATTTCTTCTTTTAAGCGAGGTAAATAATCAGTTAATACCTTCCATAAATCCCAAGTGTCAGAAACAATGGAAACGATTCCTTTTGGATAAATCTCGCAAATTAATCTTTTGAACGTTTCATACTCGCCTTCGGTAGTTCCCATGCACATTACCGAATGTTCAGTTGCTGCAACCGAACCTGCAATTAATTCATTATCAGAGTTTGCATTGTAATATTCTTCGAAGAAATCTATCGCCGGAATTGTATCTGAACCTGTAAAACTCAATAAATGCCCTGCCGCCGAAGTTACCGCAGCTTCAATTCCGCCCATTCCTCGCATAGAGAAATCGTGTCCTTGCCAATCTACAAATTCGGGAATAGAAGCCGTTTCTTTAGCATATTTATCCAAAACGATACGGTATTGTTTTGCAATTGTAGCCGAGTTACAAGGTAACCAAACTACCGCCGAAAGTAAGGTTTCAAAATAATTGGTTAACCAAAAAAAATCAGGCAAAGTATTGTACATCGTAAACATTGGCACTCGAATAGGAACGGAAGCACCTTCTGGCAAAGCCTTAAAAACCATTGGGATATAACCCAAATCGTGTAAATCTTCGATATGTTTTGTACCCACTTGGTTTTCTCCCAAATAATTATTGATTCTGCGAGCGTATTTTTTGACAACTTCCTCTTTTGGTTGTTTAAAAAAATACAAATCAAAATCCTGAATGATGTATTTCTTAATAAAATATTGCAATCCGAAGAATACTACTTCATCAATTCCTTCAATTCTTGATTTTCTTGGTGTCCAGTTAGAATATACTAATGTTGTTCCTGTTGGATACTGTCTTCTGTGATCCACTTTGTAACCGTCTGTTAATAGTAATGGGTTCATGTTTTTTTATTTTATTAAGTTTTCTGACAATCGTTTTGTTAAATCTTTTATATCATTGGTTTTTACCAAATTTTCTATCCATTTATTTGGAATGTTTTCTATCCCATAATATATTCCTGCCAATCCACCTGTAATTGCTCCAGTTGTATCAGTATCTTCGCCTAAATTAACAGCTTTCAAAACAGTTTTTTCATAAGAATCGGAATTTAAAAAACACCATAAACTCGCTTCCAAACTGTGTAAAACATATCCGGATGAATAAATATCCTCTTCGTTAATTTTTGAAATATCATTCTTTAAAATTCTATGGAATAATTGAATTTCAGTTGAATTAAACTGTTTGTCTTTTAAAAAAATCGAAACAATATTTTGCATTGCTCTATATGCTTCGAATTTCTCTTTGTTCTTTAAAATCTCCAAACAATAAGTTACATAGATAAAACAAGCAAATACTGAACGAAAATGGGCATGGGTAATCGATGAAACATCTTTTACTTTTTTAAAAATAATCTCAATGTCTTTTTCATTTTCAAGATAAAAAATCAATCGTAAAATACGCATTAATGAACCGTTTCCGTTGTCACTTTCAGAAAAACCTCCGCATAATTCAGGCTCATGACCCTTTGCTATATTATGAATTGCATGTGTAGTAGCAATTCCAATATCAAAAACTCGTCCATGTGGAGTCCATAATTCGGCACTATACCATTTTACAAAATTTCTAGCAATGTCAAACAAATCATAATGTTTACATAAACTTTCTGCTAAACAAAAAGCCAAAGAACTATCATCACTCCATGTTCCTAGTGGTTGATGATGTGTTCCAAAACCTATCATTTCCTTAATTGGATTTTGAATTAAAAATTCTCTAGATTCAAACTCTACGGGAACTCCTAAAGCATCTCCGATTGCTAATCCAAACAATCCTGATTCTATTTTATTTTTCATTTTTTAAGTGTTATTTCTCCCTTTTTCATTTGGATATAATGATTGTAAAACATCACTTTGCCAAAAAAGTTTAGTCTGAATATCAATACAAGTCAATCTTCCATAGAAACCAGCACCAGTATCGATATTCCAAACGTTACATCCCTGCATTGGTACCTCAACATTATAATTTAAAGTTGGTGTATGTCCTATATAAATTTCGTTGTAGATTAATAACCTTTTAGGATATGAAAGTGAATCTTTCTTGATTCTCTTATCCATTGTTAAAGCCATTTCCCAGAGTGTCCTGTCCCAATTGTAATTTGTAGTATAATGTTCGTTTTCTGGCCCATGCATTGAAGAAAAACCTGCATGAATAAATAAATTATTATTTTCATCGACAAAATAATCTTTCATATTTGCAAAAAACTCAAGATGTTTTTCTTTTGTTCTAACATCAATATCATTATAGCTTTCAATTGTAGATCTCCCTCCATGCAACGCCCAAATATCATTTACATTTTGATTTTTTAGCCATTCATAACACCAAACATCATGGTTACCTTTAATAAAAATACAGGAATATTTCTGAGATAGAGCAATTAAAAAATCTATGACTTGAGCAGATTCTGACCAACCATCAACATAATCTCCAAGAAAAATTAATCTATCATTTTCTAATAGTTTTACTCTTTCTAATAATTGAACTAATCCTTTTAGTCCTCCATGAATATCTCCAATTACTAATGTTCTTTTCATGATTCAAAATCAATAAATTTAACCGGAACCTCATCAATTAACCAAACGTTGTTTTCTGATAAATAGAATTTGAAACCCTCATTATGCATTTTTTGTGCATCTACTTTTAAAACAATTGGTTTTCCTCTTCTTAAAGCTACTTTTATAGCCGTTTCTTCGTTTTTACTCAAATGAACATGCTGTCTATTCATTTTTTGTAACCCTTTCTCTTTTATCGAATCAATAAACTTCTGCACTGTTCCGTGATACAAAAAATTCGAAGGTTCTACTTCATTTAAATTCAATTCAACATTAATAGAATGTCCTTGATTTGCTCTAATCTTAGTTAAGTCTTCATTAAAAGCAAATCGTTTTTTATCATTAGTCTCTACAATTTCTTCTAACAATTCAAAATCAAATGTTTTTCCATGTTGATCTGATTTAACTATCAAATCATTGACATTTGCCCAACCATTTTTATCTAATTCTAATTGAATTGTTTCTGGTGCATGGCGCAAAATTAAACTCAAAAACTTACTTATATTTTTAATTTCTTGTTCTCTCATTTTTTTATTTTTTAGAGCAAACTCTTTCTGTATAAATCATAATTTTCATCATCAAAACAGACAAAAATCACTTCTTCAAGAGAATTAAATTGAAATGATTGCATCAATTCAATTGCAATTACTGCCGCTTTATCTTTTGGAAAATGGTAAATTCCTGTGCTGATATTTGGAAAAGCAATGGATTTAAAATTATTATTTTCTGCTATTTTCAAACAATTTAAATAACAATTCGCCAATTGTATTTTCTTTTCTTCTTTGTCTCCATTCCAAACGGGACCAACTGTATGAATAACAAATTTTGCAGGTAAATTTCCTCCAGTAGTAATAACAGCCTCGCCAACATTACAACCACCTTGTTTATTTCTTACGGCAATACATTCTTCTAAAATTGCCTTTCCTCCTTTTCTATGTATTGCTCCATCTACTCCACCGCCACCAAGTAAAGAAGTATTAGCTGCATTTACAATAGCATCTGCTTTAATTTCTGTAATGTCTCCTTTAATAATTTTAAGCTGTATCATAAAAGTTGACTTAATTGTATTTGCACAACACTTTTTTCTTCAATATTCTTAAATGAATCTGTTGTAAAAATGGTAGTAAATTGTTTTTCTAATTCTACAAAACCTTTGTTGAAAATTCCGTGGCTTATTGCGAGATACAATTTTCCTGCATTTTTCTTTTTTAATTCTTCTGCCAAGCCTAAAAATGTTCCGCCAGCATCACATATGTCATCAACAATCAAACAATCTGAACCTTTTAAGTCCTCATCATACACTTTGAATCCAGATAGTTTTCCTGTTTTTACATCTCTGCTTTTACTACATTCAACCACATCAATGCCTCCTAAAAATTCTGAAACTTTATAGATTTTCTTTAATGCCCCGCCGTCGGGAGAGATTAATTTGATGTTAGTTCCAATAATTTTCAGGACTTGACTTATAAAATTATGATTTGAAATTACTTCACCATTGTTGAGTAAAGCTGGAGTGACTTCGGAATGAGCATCAAAAACCAAAATTTTATTCAAAGTCATCGCGTTCAAAATGTCTGCATATACTTTTACCGATAAAGGTTCGCCTTTTATCATCACTCTGTCTTGACGCGCTGCAGGAAAATAAGGAATAAAGAGATTAATAATCTTTACATCCATTCGTTTTAAAGCGTCTACTGTTATACACAACAAACCTAAATCATTAAAAGAATTTATTCGGTGTGTTATTGTAACGGGTTGATTATAGTCAAAATCCGGGTTGATTTTGATATGTGGCTCTCCACCTGAAAAGGTAAAATTTTGAAATTCTATTTCTTTTTCTCCTGAAAAAACACTGAAATTTTTATCTAGATTGAGTATCATATTTTTCTATTTGCGTTATTATTACACAAAGTTAATTTATTAAATTTAATATCCTAATATTTTTTGTGTAAAATTTACGCAAAGCAATGTTTTTTATTCTGTGACTTCTTTAAATAGTCTTTTGCTAGCTTTTGATCTAGTCATTTTTCTTTTAGTTTTTGTATCTGCGTGGTTTCAAAAGCTTTTATAAAGATTCCATTTGTTGTTTCCCAAAATGTTTCTTCAAACCACTCTAGCTTTCAATTACATTGTTCTTCAGGGGGAGCTTCATGAAAAAAAATTTCTCCTGCACAAAGCATTTGAACACTCATCCTTTGTGTTTGCGATTGATAAATTGTAATGGGTATAAATTCATAATTTATTCTTTGCAGCACTTAAAATTTCATAGACTTTCGGTTCCGTTTCTGGATCAATTCGGTATGAATTTTTAATAAATCAGTTTTATATGCTTCTTGTTGTTCTTCTTTTACTTTTTCTTCAGAAAACCAAGACCAGGTTTTGTCTTGTTTCTTAAAATGATTTCTTAAATCGAAATGGAAAGGAAATGATTTTATTATTTTGGATTGGTTTAAGCAAATTTTATTTCGAAGTGAAAGCCTTCATTTTTTAAAATCCCGTATTTTGCTTTGTTGAACTTAAATAATTTAGCAGGTCTGCCACTTTTTATAGGAGAATAATTTTCAGTTTCTTCTATGATTCCAAAACTTAAAATCTTTTTTCTAAAATTTCTTCGGTCAATTTCTTTTTCAAGAATTGTACAATACAGATTTTCAAGTTCTGAAAATAAAAATTCTTTAGTTAATAAATCAAAGCCAATAGGTTCGTAGGTAAGCTTTGATTTTAGTCTTTCAAGTCCTTTTTTTACAATTAAATTATGGTCAAAAGCCAAATTCGGAACCGCATCCACTTGAAACCATTGCGCTCTTTCGGCATCGGTAGCTGCAATTAGTTTCATTTTTGTTGGATCAACCAAAGCAAAATAGGCTACAGAAACAACCCGATTTCTTGAATCACGAAATAAATCATCACCAAAAGTAAAAAGCTGTTCCATGTAATTCAGCGATACATTTGTTTCTTCTTTTAGCTCGCGTTTCACAGCATCTTGCAAAGATTCTTCGTGTTTCACTAATCCTCCAGGTAATGCCCAATAGGATTCATCTGTTCCAAATTTTTGTTGAATTAACAGCACAAATAACTTGTTGTTTTGATATCCAAAAACAATGGCATCGACTGCTATTTTAATGTTTTGATTTTCTATCATTTTATAAATGCGTAAAATTTACACAAATATAATTATTGAAATACTATTAGCCATTAAGTTATCGAATAAATTTCATGAAAAATGAATTACTAGAAAATAATCAGAAGTAATTATTCTTTCAAAAACTTTACAAAATTGATGCTATCCCCACTTTTGGCCTGAATCAAATACAATCCATTGGATAACGTGGAAACGTCGAGTTTTTCTTGAGAAGAAAGATTGCTTTTATACAATATCCTTTGGCCCAAAAGATTTGAAATACTAATTTCAGAAATACTTTCAGCGGAAATAACATGTAAAATATCCTTTACTGGATTTGGATAAATCTTAAAGGTTGTATTCGCTAAATCAGGTATTGCCAATGTTGCAATGGTAATATTCACAACAAAAGTACTCGTGCCGTCAGGATTTGTAGCCGTTACCGTATAATCTGTAGACGGAGAAGTCATAGTAGGAGTTCCGCTGATTATTCCCGTTGTAGGATCAAAGTTTAAACCTGGAGGTAATGCTGGAAAAACAGTATATCCATAGGTGTTAATTTTTCTGATCTTATTATTTCCATAATCAGAAATAAAAACTGTATTCATATCATCAATTGCAATACCAGTAGGTGAATTGAATTGTGCGGTGGCAACATCGCCATCAGCCGCCCCTATCGTTCCATCTCCGGCAAAAGTAGTAACTATACCGTCATTTGTGATTTTCCTTATTTTATTATTTTCCTTATCGGTAACAAACAAATTATTGTCATTGTCAACAGATACAATAGTAGGATAATAAAAACTTGCCATCGATCCATTTCCATCAGTTGAACCTGCAGTGCCGGTTCCGGCAAATGTGGATACATTTCCCATAGTATCAATTTTCCTAATTTTGTTGTTATAGTAATCCGCAATGAAAACGTTTCCTAAACTATCAACGCAAACACCTGTTAACCCATTGAATTGTGCAGTGTTAACTGTTCCGTCTGCCGAACCCTGCATTCCTGTTCCTGCAAAAGTAAAAACGGTTCCATCGGGCATAATTTTTCTAACTTTATTATTACCAAAATCGGCAACGTATAAATTATCATTGGAATCTATTGCCATTCCGTCTGGAAAATAAAAACTGGCCGCCGTTCCGATACCATCATCTGAACCAATATTACCTGTTCCTGCAAAAGTAGTAACAGTGCCATCGGGTGTAATTTTTCTTATTATATGATTGCTTTGATCAGAAACGAAAAGGTTGTTTTGAGAATCAAAAACACCAGCGCTTGGGTAATTAAAACTAGCAGCAGTACCAATTCCATCATCGGAACCAGAAATTCCAGAACCAGCAAAAGTGGTAACATCACCTGCAGGGGTAATTTTTCTGATTATATTATTGTTTCTGTCAATTACAAACACATTCTCAAAATTATCAATAGTAACAACTGTTGGAAGATTAAAAGTTGCAGCAGTGCCATTTCCATCATTAGCCCCTACGTTACCAGAACCAGCAAAAGTAGATACCAATGTTGATGCAATAACAGCTCCTCCAGAATTAGTCGGAATTAAATCAGCAATAGGTTGGTTTACTTCAAAAACATTTGGCGTTGAATAACTAACATTGGGCGCTTGCGAATACGCAAGATTCAGTATAAATAATAAAGGGAGGAAAAAAAATTTCATAACTTCAAAATCGGTTATTCTATTGCAAATGTAGCAATTATGCAATAAAAACTTGATTACTATTATTCGAAATAGTCTAAAAATCAAAAGACGTTCTAGAATAATCCAGAACGTCTTTCTAAATAACACCTAAACAAAACTATTATAAACTCCAAAACCGAAGCTTATACTAACTAAAACGACAAACATTTTATGTTATTACGTTGAAAATCATAAATTTAAGTTAATCTTTAATTTAACTTTTATATAAATTAAGTTTTGAGAACTTTTCAATTCAATTGGCTTATAAAAATTTTGGTTACTTTTGGTTTATTTTAAAATCCAAAAAATGACTGAATCTCCAAAATTTGCCGTTATTGGTGGCGGAAGCTGGGCAACAGCAATTGCAAAAATGTTGTGCGTAAATTTACCGGAAATCTCTTGGTACATGCGCAATACAGATGCCATTGAACATATAAAATTGCATCATCACAATCCTAATTATTTAAGTTCGGTAGAATTTAATATCGAAAAACTAAGGCTTACTTCTGATATTAATGAAGCGGTCTCTTATGCCGATTATATAATTTTTGCGATTCCTTCGGCTTTTTTAGGAACCGAATTAAAAAACCTGACACATTCCCTCAAAAATAAAGTTATTTTCTCTGCAATCAAGGGAATTGTTCCTGAAACAAGTTTAATTGTAGGGGAACATTTCAATATTACATATGATATTCCAATAGAAAATATTGGAGTCATAACAGGTCCATGTCATGCTGAAGAAGTAGCACTGGAACGTTTATCCTATTTAACCATTGCTTGTGGGGATGATTCGAAAGCAAAAATCGTAGCAAAATATTTATCTGGAAATTATATCAAAGCAAAAATTTCTGACGATATCATTGGAACAGAATATGCCGCAATGCTCAAAAACATTTATGCCATAGCTGCAGGAATTGCTCACGGATTGGGTTATGGAGATAATTTTCAATCAGTATTGATGAGTAATGGTATTCGGGAAATGAAGAAATTCATAAAGAAGGTCCACAAAATGAAGCGTAACATTAACGATTCGGCTTATTTAGGTGATTTATTGGTTACGGGTTATTCTGTGTTCTCCAGAAACAGAATGTTCGGAAACATGATTGGTAAAGGCTATACGGTGAAATCTGCAATGATGGAAATGAGTATGGTTGCCGAAGGCTATTATGCTTCTAAAAGCGCTTATAAGCTCAATGAGGGTTATGGTGCAAAAACCCCAATAATTGATGCTGTTTACAGTATTTTATACGAAGGAAAAGAAGCTAAAAAAGTATTTGAAAAACTAACAGATAAATTGGATTAACTATGTCCGAAAGGTGGAAATATCAAATTAAAAGCGGTGGATTTTATGCGCTTTTTATGACTTTGTGTTTAACTTTGTGGGACGGCTATTGCACTACATTTGATGAAGCTTTTTTCTCGAAAAAATTTATTATCAGACTTGTTATGTTCTTATTAGCCGGCGTGTTTATTATCGGTTATTTTAACTGGAAAGCTAAAATTAAATCTAAAGCTACCAAAAAGTAATATGATAAATGAAAGATGGAAATATCAGATTAAAATAGGATTGCCTTTTGGAATATTACTTTCAATTTGCATGAGCTTTCCTCGCAGTTTAAGAACTTCTTTTAGTGAAGAATTCTTGTCTACTGGTTTTTTATTACAATTATTTGTTTCTATTGTAGGAGGAATTTTTGGATTTGGCTATTATATTTGGAAAGAAAAAGTAAAGAAAGATTCTAAAAAATAATATGATTAGCGAAAGATGGAAATATCAAATAAAAATAGGACTAATTTGGGGGATTTGTCTTAGTCTTTTTATGTCTTCACTTGATTTTTTTTATGCTTCTTTTGAAACTTCTTTCCTTACTTTCGGCGTATTGAAAAGAACATTGATTTTTATCGCTTTAGGGATTTTCTTTGTGGGTTATATGCGATGGAAAACAAAAACCCGAAAGACTCGAAGATAAATTACTTCACCATTACACCGTCAACAAACAAAATAGGTACTTCTTCTATAAAATCTTCATGTATAGAATGTGCCTTAAAAATAAATTTTTTATCGTAAAGAGTATTGTTGATAAAAAAAGTAACCATAAATTCATTGTTCAATACTAAAACGCTATCGGCTAACATTTCTACTTTTACGACTGAAACAGCCGGAACAGCGACAAAAGCATGACGCAAAAGCGACGTTTTTTTCATTTCGCCATCAATAGTTCCAAAGGCTTTAGAAACGACCATTACTGCATCTAAATCAAAGTCACTGTCATTTACTAAATAGACATACCAGATTTTAGACATGAAATCGTCATTCCACTCCTGAACTGCAGCAAGAAAAACATTTTCTACTTCTGGGATAATGATATCTGACTTCATTATAAATCTTTTATATACTTGATTTAAACTGCTCTAAAAACCGAACATCGTTTTCATAAAACATTCGGATATCGCCAATTTGGTACAATAACATTGCGATACGCTCCACTCCCATTCCAAAAGCAAAACCATTGTATTCATCAGTATTAATTCCGCAATTTTTCAATACATTAGGATCTACCATTCCGCAACCACCTATTTCCAACCAACCTGTTCCTTTTGTGATTCGGTAATCGGTTTCGGTTTTTAAACCCCAGTAAATATCAATTTCGGCACTTGGTTCAGTGAACGGAAAATAAGACGGACGCAAACGAATTTTTGATTTTCCGAACATTTCCTTTGTGAAATATAAAAGCGTCTGTTTTAAATCGGCAAAAGAAACATCCTTGTCAATATACAAGCCTTCCACTTGGTGAAAAATACAGTGGGAACGTGATGAAACTGCTTCATTACGGAAAACCCTTCCAGGTGAAATCGTCCGAATTGGCGGTTTATTGTTTTCCATATAACGTACCTGAACCGAAGAAGTATGGGTACGCAATAAAGTATCTGGATTTGTTTGTATAAAAAAAGTATCCTGCATATCCCTTGCCGGATGGTATTCTGGCAAATTCAATGCGGTGAAATTATGCCAATCGTCTTCAATTTCCGGTCCTTCGGAAACATTGAAACCAATGTTGGCAAAAATATCAATAATTTGGTTTTTTACTATTGAAATAGGATGACGCGAACCAATATTCAAAGGCTCGGCTGGACGGGTTAAATCGCCATAAAACCCTTTTATTTCTTCTTTGCTTTCAAGCAATTCCTGAATGGTTTTTACCTTTTCTTCGGCAGTGTTTTTAAGCAAATTGATCACCTGCCCAAATTCTTTTTTCTGGTCGTTTGGAACATTTTTAAATTCGGCAAAAAAGTCTTTTAAAAGTCCTTTGCTACCCAAAAATTTAATTCGGAACGCCTCTAGGTTTTCTTTATTATCTGTAGTAAAAGCTTCTGCTTCTCCAATATATTCTTTTATTTTATCTGTCATTTTCGAGCCGTAATTGAGGTGCAAATTTAGTTGTTTTTTAGCGATTAGAAAATGGTAAATGGTAAATAGTGATTAGTAATTAGTAATTAGTCTTTAAAATTAAAGACTTATCCTAACTATTCACTAATCCGTTGTCAGTATTTTACTAATCTATCAACTCTTTTTCAAGAAAATAATTTACAATGGCTTCTTTCATCAAAACTGATTGTTCTCCAGCTTTTAGTGGCGGTAATTCTTCTTTTACAGTATAATGTGGCCATCCATCAGTATCTACATAATCAAATTCGTAGAAACCATAAGGCGTCAATAGCCTACAAATGGCAATATGCATGAGGTTTAATTTTTCGTCTTTCTTATAAGTTTGATGCACTTTTCCGAGTTCCTGCACACCAATTAAATAAATTATGGCATCCAAATCCAAATCTTCCCCTTGTGAAAATTGATTGGAAAGTATATTTACGAGCTGTTCCCAGCGTTCTTTGAGTTGTATATCCCTTGACATTGATTTTAGATTTTAGATTTTGCCCTTCGACTGCGCTCAGGATGACAGATTTTAGATTTAGGATTGCTTAAGCTTTCAAAAATAAAATCTTTCATCAAAATTAGTCTGCAAAGATAGGAACTTGAAAACGGATTATTCTTTTATCTTTGAGCTTTAATCAATAATATAATGGGTTTTCTTGATATTCTTTTAGGCGTTTTGCTTTTATACGGTCTTATCCGAGGGATATGGAATGGTTTTTTTGTAGAATTGGCTTCATTTGTGTCTTTGGTTATTGGGATTTATGTTGCTATAAAATTTTCGCATTTAATGAAAACGATTATTGCAGGCCATGTTCCTTGGTCACCAAAAACAATTCAGATTACTGCTTTTATACTGACTTTTATATTAGTCGTTATAGGGATTTCTTTTCTGGCAAAATTCCTCACAACAGTAGCTAATTTTGCGAGTTTAGGATTAATTAATAAATTGGCCGGTGGGATTTTCGGTTTTCTAAAAAGCATGTTGATTTTGAGTATCAGTTTAAATTTTTTCTTGAAAATCAATAGTTCAAATATTTTTGCGAAAAAGGAAACCTTAGAAAATTCAATGCTTTTCTATCCAATTCAAAAAATTGCTGCTGCAATATATCCTTCAATCGAGGACCTTTCGTCTCAACTTAAAGAAGCAGTTTGACAATCTGAAAAGCACTGCCCAATGGCTTTCCTCTTGTAATATACTATTTGGTTTCCTTTTTACGTTCTTCTTTTCTAAATCAGTATTTATGAAATCATTATTTTCATGCCTTATTTTATTTTTGGGATTAGTAGGATGTCAAAAAACAGAAGAAGCTGTAGTTGAATCCCAAATGATTGCTGTACCAGCCATAGAAGATTCTACAGCTGAAGCAGCTGATTATGATAATAATAATTCCGCTTCGATAAAACATGCCGCTTCAATGAAAAACGATGCTTCATTTGAAAATACACCAAGCGAACCTGTCCAGAAAATTGGAGAAGCAAAAATAATTAAGACTGGAGATCTTCGTTTCCAAACTGATGATTTACAAGCCACTTATGATAAAACGAATGCTTCGGTAAAAAAACATTCAGCTCTTATCCAAAATGACAATGAAGGCAAAAATTACGAATGCCTTTATAGAAAAATTACTGTTCGAGTACCTAGCCAAAATTTTGATTCCTTTTTAACTGACATTTCAAATGGCGTAAATTATTTTGACAAAAAGGAAATTTCCTCCCAAGACATAACAGAAGATTATATTGATGTCGATGCTCGGCTTAAAGCCAAAAAAGTATTAGAAGCACGTTATCTTGAATTACTGAAAAAAGCAAATAAAGTATCGGAAATGTTGGAAATAGAAACCCAGCTTTCTGCAATTCGTGAAGAAATAGAAGCTAAAGAAGGACAATTGAGATACATGCAAAGCAGGGTTTCAATGAGTACCATCACTATTGAGTTTTACAAAACCATTCCTGCTGAAACCGGTGTGACGGCATCTTATGGAACAAAAATCTGGAATGCCATTAAATCCGGATTCAACGGAATTTCAAGTTTCTTTATCGGATTGCTACAACTTTGGCCATTTATCCTTATTTTAGTCGGCACAATTTATTTCATCAAGAAAAGATTCAAAAGAAAAACACTTTAAACCATGTATAGTTTTTTAAAAAAAAGATATATCATTCCTGTAGTTGCCAGCGCAATATTTTTTATAGGAACCAGTTTCTCACAAGACTTTTTTGAAGTCGCCAAACAAATAGAAATTTTCACGACCTTGTTCAAATCCGTCAATATGAATTATGTTGACGATACCAATCCTGGTGAATTGATGGACCATGCGATAAAAAGCATGTTGGCCGATTTAGATCCTTATACCAATTATTTCAATGAACAGGATGTTGTAAAATTCAAAATCAACAGCACTGGAGAATATACCGGAATTGGGGCTATGATTACCCGAAAAGAAGGCAAACTTATCGTTAAAGAGCCTTATAAAAATTATCCCGCCGATAAAGCCGGATTAAAAGCAGGCGATGAAATAATCCAGATTGGTGATGTGAACCTCGAAGATTTTAAAGAAGATGCAGGCCAATTGTTGAGAGGGGCAAAAAATGCCAAAATAGAGATCAAATACAAACGACAAGGCAAACTCTTAACTACCCAACTTGTACTTGAGGAAGTAGATGTAAAAGCGGTTCCATACTTCGGGAAAATCGATGATAAAACTGGTTACATTGTCCTGTCGCAATTTACTAATAAGGCATCGTCACAAACTAAGGAAGCATTGGAACAATTAAAAAAAGACGGTGCCGAAAGGATTATCCTTGATTTGAGAGGAAATCCTGGGGGATTGTTAAACGAAGCAGTAAATATCTGCAATTTATTTGTGCCAAAGAACGAAATCATTGTTACTACAAAATCAAAGATTGAAAAACACAATAATACTTATAAAACCAATCGGGACCCTATAGATGTAAATATTCCATTAGTAATTATTGTTGATGGTAAAAGCGCTTCGGCTTCAGAAATTGTTGCCGGTGCCTTACAGGATTTAGACCGTGCCGTAGTTATAGGAAGCCGTAGTTTTGGTAAAGGATTGGTTCAGCGGCCAATTGATTTGAGCTATGGTACACAAGTAAAAATTACCATCGCAAGATATTATACCCCATCGGGAAGATGTATACAGGCATTGGATTATAGCAATAAAGACAAAGACGGAAAAGCAACACGAACCAAAGCAGAGAATTATAATGCTTTTAAAACCAGAAAAGGAAGAACAGTTTATGATGGTGGTGGGGTTTTGCCCGATGTTGAATTTGCTGAAACCAAGCTCAGCACAATCACTGAAGCTTTAGTTGCCAATGACGGAATCTTTAATTTTGTGACGGATTATTATTATAAAAACCCAAATCTAGGCAATACTATTCCAACAATCACGGATGCTGATTTTATTAGCTTCAAACAATTTTTAAAGAAAGAAAATTTCACTTTTGATACCGAAACAGAAGTAGCTTTGAAGAAAACTTTGGCTGCAGCCAAAAAAGAAAAAATAGACGAATCTATTGCAGCAGAATACCAGCTTTTATTAACTGCATTGAAAAAAAGCGAAGAAAACCTGTTGAACAAAAACGAAAAAGAAATTAAAAAATTGATTTTGGATGAAATCATAAAACGCTACCAATACAAGGAAGGCCTTTATTTATACTATATCAAAAACAATTTCGAGATAACAAAAGCAACTGGTATTTTGAACAATTCATCAGAATACAATAAGATTTTAAAAATATAAAGATGCGTTTATTAAAACTACTGCCTTTATTGTTTTTTGGCTTTCTACATGCGCAAGAAGAAGTCATACAATCGGTTTATTTTCAATTTGATAAATTCAGTCTGGATGCCAATCAAGGTGATGCCGTAGTGGATTACATCAAAAAAACCGATTCAACCCGAATAGAATCGATTCAGATTTTTGGGTATTGTGATGATGTTGGAAAAGAAGAATACAATTTTAAACTATCCAGTAACAGGGCTAATACTATCAAGGACAAATTGATTGAGAACGGCATTAAAAATAAAATCATTGTGACCATCGAAGGAAAGGGGCGCATTATGATTGATGATGATTTAGTTGAAAATTTGCCCGAAGTGCGTTCAAAAAACCGCCGAGTGGATGTGGTAATCAATCTTAAAGAATTGCCCAAAATTGAAATCCCTGGTTTTTTTACCACTATTCAGAAAAAACATATTGTAGGAGACCATGTGTATCTGGAAAATTTATTGTTTGAAAGAGGAAGCAGTAAATTGACTGTAAAAGCTAAAAATCAATTGGATAAAGTGGCGCTTTTGCTACACAAGTATAAAAACCTCCAATTTGAAGTTCAGGGTCATGTTTGCTGTACGCCTCCGTATCAAAAAGAAGCCATAGATATGGATACGAGAAAAAGGCAACTTTCACAAAATAGGGCACAATCGGTTTATAAATATTTGGTTTTAAAGAGAATTCCTAAACTCCGAATGACTTTTAAAGGATATGGCAATACGGTTCCGTTAGGAAAAGGATCTGAATATGATAGAAGAGTTGAATTAGTGATTACGAAGGTTTAGTTTTAATAAAAGAATAAAGACAAGGATAAATTTGTCATACCAATCTAGCTAAAATTGTATAGTTTTATTTGATTTATGATACATATACAAGTTAACTGCCAGAAATAACGATAAACAAATTAATAATTTATCCCGATATGAATTTAATTTTTCTTAGTGAATGGAATAAGGGAGCAATCTTTTTTGTTTTTATTCTATTTTTAATTCCCGTAATAATTGTTTACTTTTTATTGTGGGGTGTTTTAAAAAATATTCCTTTCACTAAACTTTATGTGGACAAATTAAAGGAAGAAAAACGAACAAATTATCGTCTTACTATTATTCTTGTGTTTATAATTAGTTTTGCGCTAACCTATGGAATATTAGGACTAACATATTACATTCGAGGACAAGGATTACTTGAATAAAATACACGTCCTTCTCAAAGGCTTTGGAGTTACAATGCAACTGATGACTATAATTAAAAATACTAAATGCTTCACTACAGTAGTTAAGAGTGGTTTTGAACAAGTGGGTTAGTTGTGTATCTGGAAGAACAGGTGTTTGCATTTCCTTCTATTTTTTAGCTTTTTTCTTTCAATCTTTTCGATATATTTGTAAACATCAGTAACAAAACTCCACCTGCTCAAAGTTGACGAAACGTTATACAACAATTCCAACCTCTTTTTCAGAAAGATAAATGCAAGAAATAGACAAACAAAAAATTCTTAAAGCGTTTCCTAAAGAGATCGAAAAAGACGTGGCGCAAGTAATTACGTTATTGTCTGAAAGGAAATTTGAAATCCATCCAGAAGTTTCCCGTGATATAATAATAAACAACGAAAAATTGTCTATTCCTGAAAGATTATATTTTGATGAAATTCCCAATTCTGAAATTGTTTTATCAGATTTGCAAAGTGTGATTTTAAATTGTCTTTGTTTGAGTCATCATGATGGTTATATCAGACAGCGAAGTCTGGAAAAATTAAATAATAGAAAAGAATATTTTATCATGCCTTTTGTTTTCCAAGTTTTGGGTGAATATATAATTGAAATATTAGAAGTTTTAGAAAGACAAATAAATGAAAATACAATTTCTAATTATCAAAAGTTTATAGTAGAAAATCCAAGTTTGTGGCAGAAAACAGAAAAGCGAATTGTAAGCTATTGGAATGTTTACTATAGAAGTAAATATCCGAAACTTAAAGATTATGTTGGTACGCAAATTATAAAGAAAATAAAAAGTTTCCGAACTTAGCTCTTTAGCCATCCGCAAAACGCTTTCAAAATCAATATAGAAATCTGTTTATTCTCTCTTCATCTCAATATGCGGAATATCATCCTCTAGATACATTTCGCTGGTTTGAACAAAACCGTGGCTTTCATAGAATTTTTTCAAGTACAATTGTGCCGAAATGGTGATTTTACTTTCATTAAAATGCAATTTTATTCCGGCAATAGCTTCACGCATCATATCATGTCCCCATTTTTTATCGCGAAAATTGGCATCTACAATTACCCTCCCAATTGAGGCTTGATCAAAATAATCACTCGCTTTAAAAAGTCTGGCATAAGCCACGATTTGACCTTCATATTCTCCAAGAAGATGTAATGCTTTCTGATCTTTATTGTCAATGTCCTGATAAACGCAGTTTTGCTCCACTACAAAGATCTCGCTTCGTAGTCTTAGGGTTTGGTATAGTTCGTTTAGAGATAATGCCTCAAAAGGCTTAATTTGCCATTTTATGTTCATTGTGTAGAAATTATTTTATTTTAATTATAAACCGTCAGTTTGAGTATTTTTTGTCTAGAACGATTTATTTTACAAACTTTATTGATTTGATAATGGATTCCATTTCAAACATTAAATCCCTTTTTTCTTTTGAAGGTGCATAACAAAACCCTTCGAGAACCAACATTCGGTTATTTTTTAAATCGGTTATGCAATAATTAATAAACGGCCCGGACATGAAATCATTTTTCATCTCCCAGGTGCCCTTAGTTTCGTAGGTAACTTTGCCATCAATCTTTATATTAAAAAAATAAGGCGCATACGCTTCTTCTGTAATCATTCTTGTATTTGCAACCGAACCATGAATATAAAGTTTCCCTATAGAGTCACGCATTTTGATAATATTACTGACCACACTTGAATTAGGATGTTTCTCTATGTTGTTTAAAGGAATTTGATAAATTAAAATACTGTTGTTGCCACTGGTGATTTCTTTTTTGAGCCAAATGAACTTGGTTTTTTCCAAAACATATTTGTAGGTCTTTGGTACATTTATTTTTATTTTAAACTTAGATTTTATCCGATCCGTTTTTAATAAAGAAGTATCGATTAATCTTTGGTTTTCGGCAATTTCTGTTTGCCTTATTTTTTGGACAATTGCCGTTGCTTTTTTTTGGATGGTGTCAATAATTTCGTTTGTTGTTTTTCCAGAAATATAGATGACGTTCTGAGGGGTTGAAAATTCGTTTTCCTTTATTTCGTAGCGGCTTTTAGTTTCCTTTTTTATTACGATTATATTCCTACTATTGGTTCTATATCCTTCAAGGAGTTTAACGGGAAATTGATTGATCGTAAAAAGAGGTTCTTCTTGAGGCAGTCCTATTACTGGAGAAGCAAATTTATTTCTGATGCTGTCCCCTATTTCCCCATCCCATAATTGATCATCTATAATTACCGAAATGGTATTTATTTTTGCAGAAGTGAGTAAAGAGTTTTTTTCTTTTTTATTGCCGCATCCAAAAAGCGATAAGCAAACAAAAAGGCATAAAAAATGGGCTTTATTCATTGTTTTGTATTAATGATTAAAGCCCAAATTTAAGGAAAGATTTTTATTATCCGTTTATTTTCAATTTCATTCCAGGTTTTAAACTTTCGTTATTGATTCCGTTCCATTTTTTAATGTCAGAAATACTAACTCCTGGATATTTTTTTGCAATGCTGAAAAGGGAATCCCCTTTTTTTACATAATATTCCTGTTGTTGTTTTGAATTGAATTTTTGGTTTTTATTGGTTTTTTCAGCTACCGCTTCATATACTGGAACTACTTCCGTTTTAGACACAATCAACACATTTCCTACTTTGATATTGGTATCTTCAAGATTGTTCCATTCTTTGATTTGGGCAAGGGTCACATTGTATTTTCTAGCAATAATCCCTAGGTTATCCCCTTTTTCAACAATATGTTCCTCCGTTTTATATTCTGGAGGTATTGGTGCTATTCTTAATTTAGTCCCTAACAGTACTAGATTGTCTTCTAAATTGTTCCAATCTTTAATCTGAGCAGTAGTTGTATTGTATTTTTTGGCAATATTGTTTAGGTTATCCCCTTTTTCGACTATATAAAACCCTTCGTCTTGATTAATGGCAACTATAACGTCTTCTTCGGTTATTACAGTCTTTTTTTCTTGTTTGATTTCTTTATTTACTGCCAAGCCTTTTTCTGCAATAAAAATCCTCAATTCAATTCCAGAGAAAATGGCATTGTCCTCAAGATTGTTCCATTTTTTGATATCTGCAGGCGAAACTTTAAATTTTGCTGCAATAGCTTTGAGGTTTTCGCCATATTGAACCGTATAAATCTGTGACTTTTTACCCTCATTAGATGCAATAGCACTTGGAGCAGTAATAGTTGGCGTTTCCTTTTTTATTGGTTTATTGGCTGCGACAGTAACTTTGCTAAAAGTTTTGATTTTTAAACTTCTTCCATAATCCAATCTATTGCTGCGGAGTTTGTTCCATTTTTTTATATCGGCTACAGAAACGTCATATTTATTAGCAATTTCGCTAAGGTTATCCCCTCTTTTTACTTTATACGTTCTTGTTCTTGAAACAGTAGATTGTTCATCATCATCGTCATTTCTTGAATTTGAAGCAACGCTACTATAAGGTCTTTCCCTTTTATTTGCTTCATGCTGAACATAGGCATAAATTTTTCGTTCGTTTGAAGTATAAACACCTATTTTATTAACTGGTAACCTTAAATTGTATTTTTCACCAGAAACATAAGGAACAATATTTCTTTTGTATGCCGGATTTAATAATTGCAACTGTGAAATTGGAATATCCAATAAATCCGAAATTTGTTTAAAAGAAATTTGCTGTCTTACCATTACCGTATCTGTGGCAAAATGTTTTATGGTCGCACGATTAGGTACAATTCCGTGTTCCTTATGGTATTCATAAATGTACATCGTGGCTAAAAAAGCCGGAACATAACCTTGTGTTTCTTTGGGTAATTTTTTTCTGATGTTCCAAAAATTCTGTTGTCCACCAGCACGTCGAATCGCTTTGGTAACATTTCCTGGTCCTGAATTATACGAAGCTAAAACCAGATCCCAATCACCAAATAACTTATACATGTTTGACATATATAAAGCCGCTGCTTCGCTTGATTTTAATGGGTCACTCCTTTCGTCCACATACGAATTAATGTCTAAACTATAATCCTTGCCTGTATGATACATAAATTGCCAAAGCCCTGTTGCTCCAACCCGAGAAACCGCTTTTGGATTCAAAGCCGATTCAACGACAGCCAAATATTTAATTTCTAAGGGAACATTTTGTTTAGACAGTGCCTCTTCAAACATCGGGAAATAATATTCTGAAATAGCCATTAGCCTTTCAAAGGATTTCCTTCTGTTTTTTAAGAATGATTTAATGATGTTTTCAAGTCCTTTGTTGTATTCGATATTAAATGGGGATTTCTCGTCCATTTTTTTCAGCCTTTCCTTTAATAAAGCTGTTGGCAATTCATAATCTACATTTTCGTCGATGTTGATATTCTCAATATCCGAAGAAAGATCATTGTATAAATCCAGGTTAACCAAATCTTTCATCCAAAGACTATCAACACGTGCAGTCAATTTATCATGGATAAAAGTTGATTTTATAGAGTCCAAGTAAGAAACGCGACCTAAATTCGAAAAATTTCGGTAACTATCCTGCCCATAAAACTGTAATGATAGTAGTAAGAATAGGAATAAAACGTTGGTTTTTAATTTCATAATATTTATTACAATATGCTATATTTCAATAAATTGCATATTTTTTGGTTTGCAAACTTAATGGTTTATATCTAAAAAAAGAAAAAATTATTTCACAAATTCAAGCATTATTTTAGAATAGCAGCAATTCCTGGAAGTGTTTTCCCTTCAAGCATTTCAAGCATTGCCCCACCACCAGTAGAAACATAGCTCATCTTATCTTCTAATTCGAATTGTTTTACAGCAGCGACAGAATCCCCTCCTCCTACTAATGAAAAAGCACCATTTGCAGTAGATTCTGATATAAATTTTCCTAAAGAAATAGTTCCGTTTGCAAATTTTGGTAATTCAAATACTCCCAATGGACCGTTCCAAAGAATCGTTTTTGATTCCATAATCACTTTTTGAATTGCTTCCAATGATTTTGGCCCAGCATCCAAGCCTTGCCATCCATCTGGAATTTCATTTACGTTGACAATCTTTGTTTCGGCATCATTCGAGAATTTATCCGCAATCACCATATCAACTGGAAGATGAATCTGAACGTTTTTTTCCTTCGCCTTTTTCAAAATCTCCAATGCCAGTTCCATTTTATCGTCTTCACAAATAGAATTTCCAATTTTACCACCCAATGCTTTAATGAACGTAAAAGTCATCCCGCCACCAATAATCATATGGTCAATTTTATCGAGAATGTTTTCAATCACCGTAATTTTAGAAGAAACTTTTGATCCGCCAAGAACTGCTGTTACAGGTTTTTCACTGTTTTGCAAAACTTTGTTTAAGCTTTCGATTTCTTTTGCCAATAAAGCACCAAAACATTTATTCTCAGCAAAAAACTGCGCAATAATTGTAGTAGACGCGTGTGCTCTGTGAGCAGTACCAAAAGCATCGTTAACATAAATATCACCTAAAGAAGCTAATTCTTTGGCAAAAGCAACATCCCCTTTTTCTTCTTCTTCGTAAAAACGTAAATTTTCCAATAACAAAACCTGACCAGGTTTTAAATTTTTTGCTGCAGATTGCGCAATTTCCCCTTTACTATCTGTGGCAAAAATTACTTCGGTTCCTAATATCTCTGAAGCTTTTTTAACAATATGTTTTAATGAATATTTTTCTTCCTTTCCTTTTGGCCTTCCTAAATGGGACATTAAAATAACACTTCCGCCATCACTAATAATTTTATCAATCGTAGGTTTTGCAGCTTCAATCCTAGTAGCATCTGTCACATTGAAATTTTCGTCTAAAGGGACATTAAAATCAACTCGGATTAACGCTTTTTTACCTGAAAAATTAAAGTCTTTAATGGTTTTCATTGTCTTTTTTATTTTTGGTTTTTATTTTAAAAAGGCAAATATATGATTTTTTATTTTTTGCATTTTCTTTTTCCTGACTGCAAATGGAGTTACATTTAACAACTTTCTGTTATATTTGTTCTATGCAATTTTCAGAAATTTTAGGACAGGAACACCTCAAAAACCACCTTACAAAAACCGCTGCTTCGGGCAGGATTCCGCATGCACAATTGTTTGTAGGACCCGAAGGATGTGGTACATTAGCAATGGCGATAGCTTATTCCCAATATATTTTATGTCAAAATTCAGGTAATGAAAATTCAGGAGGAAACGAATCCTGTAATATAAAATTCGGAAACTTTGGACATCCTGACTTGCATTTTATTTATCCATCAGTAACAACTGAGGATGTAAAAACAAAACCCAAAAGCATTGATTTTATTACCGAATGGCGGGAATTTATGGTTCAAAACCCCTATGGCGGATTATCGGAATGGTATCAAATTCTTGGGGTGGCAAACAAACAAGGAGAAATTAGAGTAGAAGATGCTACTGAAATATTAAAATCATTAGCCTTAAAATCATACGAAGGTGGATTTAAAATAATGATTATCTGGATGGCTGACAAAATGAATATACCAGCATCTAATAAACTATTGAAACTACTTGAAGAACCACTCGAAAAAACATTGTTTATCCTTATTTCAGAAAACGAAGAAGATATTATCCAAACCATTCGTTCGCGATGTCAGATTTTGCATTTCAATGCTTTGCCCGAGAAAATAATTGCCGAAGCCTTGGTTTCACGTGAAAACGAAGAATTCAGGACAGCGACAAAAATAGCCCATCAGTCTCAAGGTAACTATAATAAAGCCCTGCATTTACTACATCAAGATGGAGACGATTTACCTTTTGAAGAATGGTTTGTATCTTGGGTTAGGGCGGCGTTCCGAGCCAAAGGCAATGCCGCTGCGATTCAGGATTTAATTGTTTGGAGCGAGGAAATTGCTGGTTTGGGAAGGGAAACACAAAAAAAATTCCTTCATTTCTGTATTGATATGTTCCGTCAGGCTTTGTTGTTGAATTATCAAAGTACGAGCCTAGTTTATATGGAACCAAAAGTAGAAAAATTCAAACTCGAAAATTTTGCACCTTTTGTAAACGGAAACAATATAGAAGCTATTTTCAAAGAGCTTTCTGATGCTGTTTACCATATTGAGCGCAATGGAAATGCCAAAATCATCCTTACTGATTTATCTATAAAACTGACACGTTTAATCCATAAAAAATAAAGATTATGAACAATGTAGCATCGATTTTAATTTTAGTTTTTTTAGCGGTTTCATTCATACAATCCGGCTATGACAAGCTTTTTCACTGGCAGGAAAATGTAGATTGGCTCAAAGTTCATTTTGCCAAAACTGCATTAAGAAATGTAGTTCCGCTCGCTCTTGCAAATATTTTGGTTTTAGAACTTATAGCTGGAGTTTTATGTACCGTTGGCGCAATCGAATTGTATATGCACCACGGTAGGACTTTCGGTTTTTATGGTGGGATTTTTTCCTGTATAACACTTATTATGCTGCTTTTCGGACAACGCCTTGCCAAGGATTATGATGGAGCAAGAACCATTGTAATTTATTTTATCCCAGCGGTGATTTTGGTAAATTGGCTGAATTAAAAATCAAGATTTATGAAAACACATAAGATATGGGCCAATTTCACTGTAGAAGATTTAGGGCGCACTAGTAAATTCTATACTCAATTAGGATTTAAACCTAATGGTTCCTCTAATGAGTTAACGAGTTTTTGTGTTGGTGAAAATGATTTTATCATTCATTTCTTTTTAAAAGAAGTTCTGAAAGCCAATGTAAAAATGGAAATAGCCGACATAAAATATGGAAACGAAATCATTTTTACTCTTTCAGCTGATAGCAAAGAAGAAGTAAATACATGGGAAAATGAAGTTATAAAGGCTGGAGGAACAATTGTTTCTAGACCAGAAGAATTTGGCAATGGGTATTATGGATTTGTTTTTTCTGACCCTGACGGCCATAAATTCAATGTTTTTTATATGTAATCCATTAACTCCCATTCGAGGAAAAAATAAAATGATAAAAAAAGGACTGATTCTTCTCGCGCTGGCAACCTCATTTGGTTTTGGTTTTTTATACCATTCCGTTTTAACACAAAAACAGACCAATACTAAAAAAGTTACAGGTATTGGAGGTATCTTTTTTAAATGCAAAGACCCGAAAAAAATGAATGCATGGTATAAAACCCATCTTGGAATTGATACCAATGGCTACGGAGCTACTTTTGAATGGAGGGAAGCATCGGAAATAAGTAGAAAAGGAGCAACGCAATGGAGTCTTTTTTCGGAGAAATCCAATTATTTTGACCCTTCTGTAAAAGAGTTTATGATTAATTATCGCGTTACTGATCTAGAAGCATTGATAATAGAATTAAAAAAAGAAAACATAACAATTGTGGATACTATGCAAACTTATGATTACGGAAAATTCGTCCATATCATGGACATGGAAGGAAATAAAATTGAACTTTGGGAACCTATCGATTAAGAAAATAAAACCATGACCAACACTGAACAACACGATGCGAAAATTGCAAAATTGACATTTGCCTCTGTATATCCACATTATATAACTAAAGTAGAAAAGAAAAATAGAACTAAAGAAGAATTGCACCAAGTTATTGAATGGCTGACTGGTTTTGACAAAACAAAACTACAAGAACTCATTGATGAAAAAGCCACTTTTGAAACTTTTTTCCAAAAGGCAAAATTACATCCAAATGCACATCTTATCACAGGTTTAATATGTGGGTATCGTATTGAAGAAATTACAACTCCTCTAACTCAACAAGTACGATATTTGGATAAACTGGTTGATGAATTGGCTAAAGGCCGAAAAATGGACAAGATTTTACGCGTTGGCTAAACTTCTAAAATATGAATGAATCCAATAAAATGCACTGGGATACTATTTATGAAACCAAAACTCCACATGAAGTAAGCTGGACCCAGGAAATTCCCCATACCTCTTTAGAATTCATCAGATCTTTACCAGTCGATAAAAAGGCCAAAATCATTGATATAGGTGGAGGTGAAAGTAAACTTGTAGATTTTTTATTAGCAGAAGGTTACGAAAATATTACCGTTTTAGATATTTCTGCAAAAGCATTGGAAAAAACCAAAAACCGTTTAGGAGAAAAAGCGGGAAAAGTAAAATGGATTGTAACTGATATAACTGAATTTATCCCTTCAGAAACCTATGATATTTGGCATGACCGAGCTGTATTTCATTTTTTAATTTCCTCCGATAAAATTGAAAAATACAAAACGATTATAAAAAAATCAATTAAAGGTTATTTTATAATCGGTACTTTTTCAGAAAAAGGTCCAACAAAATGCAGTGGTCTTGACATAAAACAATATAACGAAAACGATTTGGGTTCTCTCTTTAACGATGGCTTCAGGAAAATCAATTGCGTAGTCGAAGACCATAAAACCCCTTTTGATACTATACAGAATTTTACTTTTTGTAGTTTTGAAAGAGACAATAAATCTCAAGGACAATAATTTACGTATACTTACATACTTAAACAAAAACAATCAAAAAAAATGAAAACTGCCTTACTGCTAATTGACATTCAAAACGATTATTTCGAAAACGGTAAAATGACACTTGTTGGAGCCGATAAAGCCAGCGAAAATGCAAAATTGCTTCTTGAAAAATTCAGGTTAGAAAACAATTCCATTATCCATGTGCAACATATTGCCACTCATGATGGCGCTAGTTTTTTTATTCCAAATACAAGTGGTGCAGAAATCCATACTAATGTAACACCTAAACAAGGTGAAAAACACATTGTGAAACATGCTCCTAATGCTTTTAAAAATACTGATTTGCAAGATTATTTAAATGACAATCAAATTACGAATCTGGTGATTTGTGGTTCAATGACCCATATGTGTATTGATGCTTCTGTTCGTGCTGCTGCAGATTTTGGCTTTAACAATATCGTGATTGGTGATGCCTGTGCAACTAAGGACTTGAGCTATAATGGAGAAACAGTAAAGGCTAAAGATGCTCAAATTGCTTTTCTTGCGGCATTGAACGGAACATTTGCTGAAATAAAAACAACAATTGACTATCTTCAATAAAATGAGAATAAGGATACTGATTATTCTTATTCTTTTTACCTACATTTCTGTACAATCTCAGGAAAAACCAATTTCTAAAAATTCTATTTCTGGAGGAATCGGTCTTGGTTCAAGCGACGGAATTAAAGAGGTTGGTTTTGGAGCAGTATTTTCTTTAGGATATCATAGAAGTTTTGGTACAAAAAATAGGTTTAGGCTGAATCCAAACTTTGTTTATGGCGGTTTTTCAACAACTCTAATTGAGGATGCAGGGGAACACGAATTCAAAATCAAATCCCTAGAATTGAATGCTCATTATGATGTTATAAAATACAAGGCATTTTCTTTTTTTCTAACTTTAGGAGGCTTTATAAGCGACTCAAAAGGAACGAGTACTAGTGGCGGAGAATTATCAAATCCTGCAGATTACCCAAAAGATTTCAACCATACCTATTCTGGTTTTACAACTGGTTTCGGAATAGGGATAAAACAACCTGATTTTCCTATAACATTAGAAATCAAAATTTTAAATATACAATTTGGGAAAAATGATTATGATTTAGGGTATTTTATGATTGGTGCAAATGTGAAAATTTAATTCTTCAAACTTGCCTTAAACATTTTCAATTCGTCCCATGTGAATTTTTCTCCGTGTTTTTCTTTTAAGGAATTCAGTGTTTCTTCTTTGTATCCTTTGAAAGCTTTAGTTAGAGATTTTATTTTATCATCGGGTAAAACATCAGTAATCAAAACAGTTTCGGATTCTATTAATTTTGCCAAATGCCCATAAATGGTTTGTTTGGTTAACTTTCTGGTTTCCGCGATTTCATTTACAGAAATTTTTTGTTGCCAAAGTTCATAGGTTTCCTGTACTGTTGATTTTTTTGGTTCTTTCTCCTTTTTGGATTTTTTGGATGTATATCGTTCCAAATCAACTTCATCTTCAATCAAGCTGATGTTTACTTTTTTGAAATCGGCTAAAAGGCTTTCTAATTTTATGCTTTTATAAGTTTTGATTTCATCAGAATTCAATGTTTCCTTTGAAATTGTTTTGTTTTCTGCCACCGTTGAAACCATTAGTTTGGCTTTCATCAATTGAAATACTGCCTTTATCTGAAGTTCTTCCAATACTGAAAGCTCTTCAAAATACGCTTTCGATTTTTTGGTTCGCTTTACTTCTTCCAATTTCCACAGAATTTCATAAACCAATTCGTCCATAGGTTTAAAAAAGTAATCATAGGCAGCTTGGATTCGTTCTGCAATATGAAAAATATCCGTTCTTTCATCTTGAAACAGTCTGTCTAGCTGTGACATAAATTTCCTGGATGGTTCTAAAAGATTTTCAACCTCTTTCGCTTTCTTTTCTGCCCAAAATGCATGTTTTGATTTCTCTGATTTTTCTGCATCTTGATTATAACTAAATCGATGGTTTCGCCACTCTTGTTCTAAATCGATCCAATTAAAGCTGTTTTTCAGATAGTTATGTATGAAATTTTTTGTTTCTTGTTGTAATGAGTTTTTCAAAGTTTCCTCTGTGCTTTTACTTAAGGCATAATCCATTACATCTTGGTCATTGGAAATACCATTCATTCTTAACGGAGAGAGTAAAATAAGTCCGTTTAAAGAACGTAATCGTGAAAGCGCTACATATGCCTGTCCAGGCAGAAAAACTTGTGAAACATCTAACGCGGCTTTGTCAAAAGTTAATCCTTGGCTTTTATGAACGGTTATCGCCCACGCTAATTTTATTGGATAATGAACAAAAGTCCCTAGAACTTCTTCTTCTATTTCTTTTGTCATGTCATTGACGCTGTAGCGAATGTTCTGCCATTCGTATTTTTCAACTTCAATGGTTTTGTTTTCTTCAGGAAAATGAATCATGATTTCTTGACTCGACAAGGATTGTATGACTCCCATTTTTCCGTTGAAATATTTTTTTTCAAAAGACAAATCGTTTTTCACAAACATGACTTGGGCACCTACTTTAAGTTCTAGTTTTTCCTCAACAGGGAATATTTTATCTGGAAAATCGCCAACAATATCAGGTCTATATGTAATTAATTCCCCTTTTAAATCTGCTAATGCCTGAGTATTCGTTGCATCTGCTTTTGCATTATGGGTGGTTAAAGTTATATACCCTTTGTTTGTTTTTAAATCAAAATCGGGTTTCACAAACTCATTCAACATCTGAATGTCTTGATTAGAAATCTGGTTGTTGCGCAGATTATTCAAAACCGAAATAAACCGATCATCTGTTTGACGGTATATTTTTGATAATTCGATATAAAGCAATGGATTTTGCTGTATGACATGTGAATGGAAAAAGAACTTTCCCTTATAATATTTACGTAAAGTCTCCCATTCTTCATTACGTATAATCGGTGGCAATTGTAGTAAATCCCCTATGAATAAAACTTGTACTCCACCAAAAGGCAAACTCTTTTTACGAACGGTTTGCATCATAAAATCTATGGCATCCAATAAATCTGAACGGAGCATGCTTACTTCATCAATAATCAGTAATTCCATATTTTGGATTACCGCTTTCTTTTGTCCGCTCATCTTAAAATGCCTGCGTAAAGTAGCCTTGGTTTCAAATTTTGTAGACTCTGTAAAGTGTGGTAAACTATTATCTGGTATAAATCCTCCAAAAGGAAGTTGAAACATAGAGTGAATCGTTACTCCGCCAGCATTCAAGGCGGCAATACCTGTAGGTGCAACTACTACAGTATTTTTATAAGTAGATTGAATGATTTCCCTTAACAGCGTAGTTTTTCCTGTACCGGCTTTTCCTGTCAAAAAAACGGATCGGTGCGTTTGGTTGATAAATTTTAATGTAAACGCTGCTGCTTCAGAAATACTTTCCATTTAATTATAATATATTGATAATCAATGTATAATAAAAAATGCCTCCTATACAGAAGGCATTTTAATATCATTTGTCAATTGTTATTTTTTGGCTTCAGTAGGGTTTTCTTCCTTTTTCGCTGATGACTTATATCTGTCATTTAATAATTGTGTGATTTCTTTTGTAATGTCATATTTGTCCTGAGCATATAAAATAGAAACTGCGTCGCCAGTTCCATAGATATAATCATATCCTTTTTCCTTACCGTAATTTTTGATGAATTTTTTAACGCTATTTACTAAAGTATCTAGCTCTACTCCGCTTTCTTGTTGCAACTGTTGCGCCATTGCTTGCTGTGCATACTGTAATTCCTGTTCTCTTTTTTGCAATTTAGCCCCATTTTCCTGAGCCCAAGCTTGACCATATGCTTGCGCATTTTTTTGGAAATTAGCTGCATCCGATTTGAATCTTGCTGCTTCTGCCTGCAATTCCCTTCCCATTTCTTGGGACTTTGCTTTGTATTTTTCTTGAATATCTTTAGATTCTGTATATTCCTCCATTAATTTTGCAGTATCTACATAGGCAGTTTTGAATTCTTTTGATGGAGTGGTATTTTCTTTATTACAAGAAATAATAGAAAGCGCTAAAGCAAAAAGTAGTATCGATTTTTTCATTCGGTTTGTATTTATGAATTGATAGCAAAAGTATTAATTTTTTGAATGGTTGTGATTAAAATGATAAAAGTTGCATAAGTTTTTTAGTATAAGTTTTTTTAATTGTTTTTACATAAACAATAATTTTTAACTATAAAAATCAAACTCAATAACTTTAATATAAAAAACAATCACCTTTTTATGAACCTAATTGATAGTTTTTCATTAAAAAACAGCTTAAATTAGCTTAAAATGCGTCTAATTGTTTTTAATGATATAAATATGGGAGGAAAACTCATTATTTATGCTTGCTTTATTGTTGGATTTTAATCCGATTAAAAAAGCATTTATAAAATTCATTCTACCAGTTTTGTATTTTTCTGAAAGCAAACTAACATAAAATGCATCAAATTTCATTGGAAGTATATTTACAAGTCGCATATTTTCTTTTTCAAAAAGTAATTTTATCGCTGTTTTAGAAAAATGCCATAAATGTCTTGGCACATCATAAGCTGCCCAGAAAATTCCATAATGTTTTGCATCATATGATTTGAAATTAGGAACTGCTATTATAATGGTCCCGTTTGGTTTAATTAATCTTCTCAATTCTTTGATCTGATTATCTAAATTTGGAACATGTTCTAAAACATGCCACATTGTAATAATATCAAAAGAATTGTTTTCTAAACCAATTGTGTTTTCTACAAATGAAACTCCTTTATTTTGAGCGATGCTTCTTGCATTTTCATTCGGTTCAATTCCTGTTGTATTCCAACCATTATTTTTTGCAACCGTTAGAAAATCTCCTGTTCCCGCTCCGATATCCAATAAATTTCCTTTTTGGGAATGTAACTTATTAATTAAATTCAATTTATTTTTTAAAGCGATGTTTTTAATAAATTGATATCCTTTTTCAAAGAGAGAACGCTTCCCATCTGTATGTGAAATATAGTCTTCGCTTTTATAATATTCTGGCAAACTGATTTCGTCTGGTTGAGGAAAAGTAATTAACAGGTCTAAATTTTCATCACGATACAAATCGAAAGTTTCTTTGGAAACCGAATGATCTTTTACTGTTAAATATAATTGATGTTTTGAAATGTCCATATTTTAATTAAATTAAAAATCGCAACTTACGAATTTTCAATTGGGTATTTTTTATTTTAGGGTTTTCCTAATAGTATCAAGGGTTAACAAAGTAGTTTCACGTGGAACAATTTAATTTTAGATTTCAGAAATTAGACTTTAGAAGTTTTAGTTGTCAGAATAAATCTTAAATCTAAATTCTAATGTCTAAATTCTTATCTACCCATAAAAATCAATAATACCGAAATATCACTTGGCGAAACTCCGCTTATTCTTGAGGCTTGAGAAATAGTTACAGGTTTGATTTTTTTAAATTTTTCTTTAGCTTCAAAAGATAATGACTTGATTTTATCATAATCAAAATCCTCAGGAATTTTCACATCTTCAAGTCTAGTGAGTTTATCTGCATTGTTTCGTTCTTTTTCTATATAACCAGAATATTTAACCTGAATTTCTGCTTGTTCTAAAATTTCTTGATCAACTTCATTATTACTGATATACTCTTTTACTTTTTCAAACTTCATAATATCTTCCAAATCAATTTGGGGACGGGAAAATATTTTGAACATTTTATCTCCTTGAGAAATTGGAGCAGTTTCCTTTGATTCCAAAATAGGATTTGTCTCAGCTATAGAAACACTTGTTTCTTTAAAAAAAGCAACCAGTTTCTCTGACTCATTTAATTTATGCTCCATACGTCGCAAACGCTTTTCAGAAGCCAATCCAATTTCATGTGCAATTGGAGTCAATCTGAAATCTGCATTGTCTTGTCGTAACAACGTTCTATATTCAGCTCGAGATGTAAACATTCTATAAGGCTCTTCAGTTCCTTTAGTAATAAGGTCATCGATCAGTACTCCGATATAGGCTTCATCCCTTTTTAAAATTAAAGGATCTTTTTCCTGTACTTTTAAGGCTGCATTAATTCCTGCCATCAAACCTTGTGAAGCAGCTTCTTCATATCCTGTCGTTCCATTTATCTGTCCCGCAAAATATAATCCTTCAACTAATTTAGTTTCTAAGGTATGTTTCAATTGGGTAGGAGGGAAGTAGTCATATTCAATTGCATAACCAGGTCTGAAAAATTTAACTTTTTCGAAACCCGCTACTGAGCGAAGTGCCTTAAATTGAATTTCTTCAGGCAAAGAAGTTGAAAAACCATTTACATAGACCTCACAAGTATTCCAACCTTCGGGCTCAACAAATAGCTGATGTCTTTCTTTATCAGCAAAACGATTAATTTTGTCTTCAATAGAAGGACAGTATCTTGGGCCAAGACTTTGGATTCTTCCATTAAACATTGGGGAACGATCAAAACCTTCTCGCAATATGTTATGGACTTCAAGTGAAGTATAGGTCATATGACACGATCTTTGATAAACTAAAGGTTTTGTTTCATCGGAATAAGAAAATTTATCAGGACGTTCATCCCCTTTCTCTTCATTCATTTTTGAATAATCCAAAGAACGGCCATCCACACGTGGTGGTGTTCCTGTTTTCATTCTTCCTGATTCAAAACCAACTTTAACCAAGTCTTCAGTAATTCCGTATGCAGCACTTTCACCAGCACGCCCTCCACCAAATTGTTTTTCTCCAATATGAATCAACCCATTTAAAAAAGTACCATTGGTTAAAACAACTGACTTAGATTTTATCTCAACCCCTAATGAAGTTCTGATTCCTTTAATTTTACCATTTTCAATAATCAACCCACCAACCATTTCTTGATAGAAATCAAGGTTTGGAGTTGCTTCTAATTTTAACCTCCATTCTTCTGCAAAACGCATACGGTCACTTTGAACTCGTGGAGACCACATTGCAGGACCTTTTGATTTATTCAACATTTTGAATTGAATGGCAGTATTGTCCGAAATGATTCCAGAATAACCTCCAAGAGCATCGATTTCACGAACAATCTGTCCTTTTGCAATTCCGCCCATTGCCGGATTACATGACATTTGCGCAATGTTTTGCAAACTCATAGTAACCAGCAAAGTCTTAGAACCCATATTTGCAGCTGCAGCAGCGGCTTCAGAACCTGCATGCCCAGCACCAACTACAATCACATCATATTCTTCTTGAAACATTTGATTAAGATTTTTTTCATTTTACAAATGAAAATTATTTGAGTTCCACGTGGAACATATAAGCTTTTAAAAGAGGTTTAATTATTGTTCCACGTGGAACAAAGCAATTTTTTCATCTTCTTTAGAACGCATTAAAAGTTCGTCTTCATCACTTTTATCTTTATAACCGCAGTAATGCAAAACGCCGTGAACAAGCACACGCATTAATTCATCTTCAAATTTTGTATTGAAATCGATTGCGTTTTCACGAACTCTTTCAACAGAAACAAAAACATCTCCATGTAATTCATTTCCTACAGAGTAGTCAAAACTAATAATGTCTGTTAATGTGTCGTGATTCAGGTATTCAACATTTAATTTATGCAAATATTCATCATCGCAAAAGATATAATTAATCTCTCCTTCTTTCTTGTTTTCAGAAACTATAACTTGTGATAACCATTTAGAAAAAGCATCTTCATCTTCTAGTATAAAATCTATTTCGTAATTAAAACTAATCATTGTTTTTTGAAATATTGTTGCACTTTTTGATCGTAATTCTGGCGCAAAGGTAAACTTTGTCTATTTAATATTTCAATACTTTTAAGATAATCTTGTAAAGAGGAAGGTAACGGATTTGCAGTATTGTTATAATCCTTCCTGTTAGTTTCAGATTCCCTTTTTTGTTCTTCGCCTTGAAGCTGAACAGCTTTATCTAATTTGAGCAATTCATATTTTATATTAAGCATTTTTTGAAGCGTTTCATTATTAAAACCTTTGTTTAATAATTGCTTTTCAATTTGCTTCATTTGCTCAATTGCATTTTGTCCGTTGCCTCCCATTCCTTCTTTCTCTAAAGCTTTTTGTAATGACTCACGAAGTTGTTTTTGTTCTTGATAAATCTTCATGATTTCACCAGCATTTCCCTCGCCATCTTCTCCGTTTTCCCCTTCATTACCAGAAGAATTACCTTTGCCATCTTTTCCGTCTTTTCCGCTTTCTCCTTTAGTGCCTTTGCCTTCACCTGGTTTGTCTCCTGGTTTATCACCCGGCTTATCTCCAGGTTTCTCACCTGGCTTCATACCATCTTTCATTTTTTTTCCTAATCCTTCCTGCTTTTTAATAATATCGGGAAGTTGCATACCAGAGCCAGAGCCGGGTTTAGGTTTGCCACTTTTGCCTTTTCCTTCTCCATCTGCATTCATTTCCATTTGCATGGAATTAAGAATATCACTTAAAAAATCAGCTAATTTATTTGCTGAACTAACAGCATATTGTTGATGTGAAACCCCTTTTTGTATTTGGGCTTCAGCTAAAGATTCTAAAGATTTATCAATATTATAATGGACATTTCCTATTTCTTTTGTTATGTTTTCAGCAATTTTTGGGTTACGCAAAGACATGGCAAATAAACTGTCATCAACATGTTGGAACTGTTGCCTTAAATCCTGTTGCAATTTTAAATTCTTATTATAGGAAGGAGCACCACGTTTTAATCCTTTAAATTCCGACAATAGATATTCTTGAGAAAAGGAATATGCTAAAAGATTGTCCAATATTTGACGAAGCATTTTTACATCTTCTTCTAACTGTTCCATTTCTCCACCAGCCATAGCTTCCATCATTTTGCCACTCATCTCTTTCATTTTTTTTGAAGCTGATTTCTGCTTTGGTTTAGCTTTAGGTTTGTTCTCTTTCTTTAATTCATCAGATGCTTTCTTCAAATCTTCATCAATACTTTTTTCTTTTTCAGCATCTTTAGGGATATCAAGTGGTGTTTTTAATTCCTTGTTTTCTTTGTCCAATTCTTTTAACTCTTCTTGGATTTTATCAAAGGCAGCATTGATTTCTTCTTGCTTATCAGCATCATTCTCTTTGTCTTTGTTAGAAAGCTCTTCTTCTTTTTCAGCTAATTTGTCTAACTTATCCGCTAATTGTTCTGCCTTTTTTTCTACATAGTATTTTTTAGTTAACTCAACTAACTGCTCTAAACTCTTAGTTTGGTTTTTAGTGTTTTGCTTGAACTTATCCAATTTATCAACTAATTCTTCATTTTTTAATTTGTCATTAAGTTCTTTAAGTTCGTCCAATAGCTTTTGGTTTTTCTCTAAATCCTTTTGAGCATTATCAAGACGTTTTTCAAGTTCTTCTTTAAAGTCATCTTTTTTATCTGTCTTAAATTTATCTAAGTTCTCCTCCATTTTCTTAGAAAATTCTTTCATCATTTCATCTTGCTTCTGTTGGCGCTTTATGAAATCATTCATTTTTTGTTGATCTTTAAACTCCAGATTGTCTTTTTCTTTGGCTGTCTTTTGTAACTTTTCTATATCCGAAATTTGTTTATCCTGATTTTTAAGTGATTTTTGAAGACTATTGATATTGTCATTCTGTTGCTGTAAAATAGCATCTTTCTTTTCTTCATCCGTGATAATTCTATTAGAAAAAACAGTTGATTTTGTGCTTTTAAAATTATGGATTGCATCGTTGTCAAAAACTTCAAAATAGTAATCATAAGAAACACCTTGTTCAACAGGAAGCGTACTTGGAAATACAAAAACAAACTGATCATATACTTCTTTCTTTACAGTAACAACGCCATGCTTAGCTTGTTCAGGTTTATTGTTGGGATAATAAACAATATGTAATTTAGAAATACCATAATCATCGGCAATTGTACCTAAAATATAATTATCGGCAACTTTAAGACTGTCAGGTGCATGATTTACTGAAATAGTAGGAAACTGATCTTTGATAACTGAAATCTGGTAATTCAGTCTTTCATAGTTTTTAACTTTAGAATTAGAAGTACCTATTTGATAATCAGTATTTTGAAATATATTTTTAGTTAAAAAGAAAATATTTTCCTTTTTAGAAAAAGAAAACGAGCTCTTAGAATCAGACCAATTTACATTTTGAGTTGCAATTGTATTCATTTTCCACGTTACCTTGGTGCCTTCAGGAATAATAGCATTACCAGTGCCTTTTATCAATTCAGCCTTTTTATTAAGGTAAGACGGAAAATTTAAAATCATTTCAAAATTAGCTATAGACGGAACAGTAATCACCGCCAATTCATAATCTGCTGATGCAATTTCATTAGCTTCAACATGAAAAAGAACATTAGCTGTTGGTCTTTCGATTTTAAATTGAAATTCTCCAACACCGTTTTTTTCCATTAAATAACTTTCATCACCAATGTGGATTGTAGCAGTTTCTGGAACAATATCACCAACCGATTTAACCTTAAGAATAAAATCCTTGTTTTGTTCGGTTTGCAAATTTGGGTTTAAAACAACAAATTCAAATGGGGCAGGAGGTAAGAACTGTTCTTTGAAATGTACAACACGGTTGAAACTCTGAGAAATTAAATTACTGTTACCGGAAATATAAAAAAAAACAAAAAACAAAATCGGAATAATCGCTAACGGTAAAAACTTCCTGTTGTTATTAAAATTAATGGCATTACCAAACGGAATTGGTTGAAGCGACTGTGCTTTCTGTTCAATTGAAGCAAAAAGCAATTCTGAATTATTCTGCTGGATACCAGTATCTGCTAATTGAAGAAAATTAGTAAGCTTGTCACTTACTTCAACAAAATGATTTCCGATAATAGAAGAAGCTTGTTTGTAGTCTATTCCTTTTTGTAACTTGAATAATTTAAAAATAGGAAATAAAATAAACCTACTCAAAAGATACAGTTCAACAACTACAAAAGTCCAAAACAAAATCGTTCTGCCTGTTGGTTTTAACCAAAGGAAATATTCAATAAATAAGGTAACCAAAAAATAGAGCAGTCCCAAACCTATAAAGAATATAATACCTTTTATAAGTTCATTGGTATAATATTTTTTAATGAAGGCTTCTAATTTGTCGTATATCAGTGATTTATTTTCCAATTTGAATTGCTTATTTCATTGTAACCGATAAAAGTACTAATTTATATTCTTTTTAAAATGTTAAAAGAAAAGCATTTGATGGAAAATATCCAAACCGAATTCATAATCCGAATTTGTATCTTTGGCAAAAATCTAAAAAATGTCAAAGCAAGTTCGTGTGCGTTTTGCACCAAGTCCTACTGGGCCTTTACATATTGGTGGTGTTCGTACTGCATTATTCAATTATTTATTTGCCAAAAAAAACAACGGTATTTTCTTTTTAAGAATTGAGGATACTGATCAGAACCGTTTTGTTCCTGGTGCTGAAGAATATATAATGGAAGCTTTGGAATGGTTAGGAATAGCTCCGGATGAAACCATAGGAAAAAATGAAAAGTTTGGCCCCTATAAACAATCTGAAAGAAAACACCTTTATCAGCAATATGCCGATACTTTAATTAATTCCGGTAATGCCTATTATGCATTTGATACTCCGGAAGCATTGGATTTTCATAGAAAACAACACGAAGAAAACGGAAAGGTTTTTATTTATAATTGGCACAATCGTGAAAAACTCGATACCTCATTAGTAATTTCTGAAGAAGAAACCGCTAAAAGAATTGCCAATGGCGAACATTATGTAATCCGATTTAAAACGCCCGTAAATGAAACTTTGCATTTGCACGACATCATTCGTGGTGAAGTAAAATTTGAAACTAATTTATTGGATGATAAGGTTTTGTTTAAAAGTGACGGAATGCCAACCTATCATTTGGCCAATATTGTAGATGATCATTTAATGGAAACAAGCCACGTAATTCGTGGCGAGGAATGGTTGCCATCAATGCCATTACATGTTTTATTGTACAGAGCATTCAATTGGGAAGCACCAGAATTTGCACATTTGCCTTTGATATTAAAACCAATTGGCAACGGAAAATTATCTAAACGTGATGGCGATAAGCTAGGTTTTCCTGTATTTCCTTTAGAATGGCAAACAGAAGAAGGCATTTCTTCCGGTTATAGGGAAAAAGGATTTTTACCAGAAGCGGTAATCAACTTTCTGGCTTTATTGGGTTGGAATGATGGAACAGAAAAAGAATTATTCTCATTAGAAGAATTAGCTGAAAGTTTCGATTTGAATCGTGTGCACAAAGCAGGAGCGAAGTTTGATCCGGAAAAAAACAAATGGTTTAATCACCAATATCTGCAAAAGCAAAGTGATGATGATTTAGCAAAAGCATTTGCGCCTATTGTATATGAAAAAAGCACTTCGACTGCGCTCAGTGTGACAAACGAAACATTAGTAAAGATAGTTTCATTGATAAAAGAAAGAGCGCATTTTGTTTCCGAATTTTGGGAGTTGAGTAATTTCTTCTTTGAAGCACCAACCTCTTATGACGAAAAAGCTACTAAAAACTGGAAAGAAGATACTTCCCCATTAATACAGGAATTGATTAGTGTATTGGAAAACATTGGCGATTTTACTTCATTGAATATAGAAACCATTGTAAAAGACTGGATGACGAAAAATGGAATTGGAATGGGAAAAGTTATGCAGCCGTTTCGTTTGAGTTTAGTTGGCGCTTTAAAAGGACCACATTTATTTGATATTGTAGAAATAATTGGCAAAGACGAAACGATTAAACGATTAGAAAAAGCGATAGCAAGTTTATAAAACAAAGCCCCGATATTTCGGGGCATTTTTTATTTAATATTCAAAAAACAATATTTTATAATTTGTTTTTTTATAAAATTCAAGCACATAAATACCTTTGTTTGAAAACCAACTATTAAAATGAATGTCCATTTTAGGATCTAGTGAATTTATATAACTTTTAAATTTTGTACTATAATCCATAGCTATAAGTCCATTAATACCAAAAGTTTTATTTTTAATTTCTTTAACGTCATAATGCTCAAAATATTTAAGGCTACTTCCCATTCTTCCACCAAAAAAAGTTAATACATTATTTTTCAATAATTTACCACTTTTACCATCCACTAACCCATAATTTAGCCTTCGATCATGAATAAAATAAAAACAATATTTATCATTCATTTTTATTAAACGTGTGTGAAAAATAGTTGAAAAAAAATCATATTTGTCTTTTTCTAATTCATTTATTGACTCCCAAATTTTATTTCCCTTTTTATCAAATTTGAAGACATAATAACCTTTTGGCTTAGCAAGATTATTTAATTTATATGCTTTATCTCCATAAAGTCCATAGATATAAACATCACCAGTTTCGTTATCTTCAATAAAATTATTAATAGATAAATCATCGGTAAAAACGCCCTCTCCTTTTTGACCAGTTCCTGATGTAGCATAAACCATTCTGGTTGTATGCCCTATATCGCCACCTTCGTTATTTGAATATAAAAAATATTTATTATTTAATTCTAATTTGAATGGTACGTCATTAATTTTTTTTCCAAGTAAATTATAAGTAGTTCTATATAAAATAGTAGAGGTATAATCCTTTGATATGGATTTTGTAATAATATCGAAAGAATTATCTTTATTTAAAAGACATTTAAAGCCTATTTTTTCGTGTGGTTTGTTTAATTTTTCTCCAGAAAGTCTTGAAATATCCAAAGCTTCGAGTTTAATTCTCTTGTTTTTACGTTTAGTAAAATCTATAGTTTCAAGATATAATGCATTTTTTTCTAATTTAATTTCAGCATTTTTATCTTCATTAGTTATTCCTAATTCAAATAGATCAGTAAAATTTTCACCATAGAAACATTTTTTTTCTTCTTTAAAATCTGTATAAAAACCTGTTCCAATAACTTTTCCATTAGCATCATAATAAGAAGCTTTTCCACTTGAATCATAAGATTTAAAAGTACGTTCAGTATTAGACACAGTAGCTAATCTTTCTAATTTATTGAGTAGAGTAGAACTTTTTGTAACAATAGTATCATTAACAGTAGAATTAATAAATACGTATTTATCACTTCCTTTATTAATAAAAAATTTATTGCTATTTACAAAAGAATAAAAAAATGGATTCTGAGTCTTTACTCCATATTTCTCTTCTGCAATTACTGTTTGTGCGTTTACATAAATACAAAAAAGAAAACAGATACTTAAAAATATTTTTTTCATAATAATTGGTTTAAATAATAAATCGCTCAAATATAAAATATCTACGGGATTATAATAGTTTTATTTATAAAAATATTCTTATAATAATATTGTAACGATGTAAACCTTAAGTAATTTTTGTAATTTAACCATAAATTTAACCAACACAAATATTATGGACATTGCATTAATTATTATTATTGTCTTCGGACTATTTATTTTTCTGTCATCCTTTTTTACCGTAAAGCAACAAACTACAGTAGTGGTAGAGCGTTTCGGGAAATTTTTAAGCAACAGGCAATCAGGTTTACATCTAAAAATTCCGATGATTGACAGAATTGCTGGACGTGTAAATCTAAAAATTCAACAGTTGGATGTGTTGATTGAAACACAAACCAAAGACAACGTTTTTATTAAAATGAAAGTTTCGGTTCAGTTTAAAGTTATTCCGGAACATGTTTATGAAGCCTTTTATAAATTGGAATATCCACACGATCAGATTACAGCTTATGTTTTTGATGTCGTTCGTGCCGAAGTTCCTAAATTAATTTTGGATGATGTTTTTGTTCGTAAAGACGATATCGCCGTGGCAGTAAAACGCGAATTGAACGAAGCGATGACGACTTATGGTTATGACATTATCAATACATTGGTTACTGATATTGATCCTGATATCCAGGTAAAAAATGCAATGAACCGCATCAACGCTGCAGAAAGAGAGAAAACTGCGGCTATGTTTGAGTCTGAAGCACAACGTATTCGTATAGTTGCAAAAGCCAAAGCAGAAGCAGAAAGTAAAAAATTACAAGGTCAAGGTATCGCTGATCAACGTCGTGAAATTGCCCGTGGACTGGTAGAAAGTGTAGAAGTCTTGAATGAAGTAGGCATTAATTCACAAGAAGCGTCAGCATTAATTGTTATTACCCAACATTATGATACGCTTCAGGCTATTGGTGCTGATACGAATTCCAATTTGATTTTATTGCCAAATTCCCCTCAAGCGGCTAGTGATATGTTGAACACAATGGTAACTAGTTTTACTGCTTCTAATATTATTGGTGAAAATATGAAAACACAACCAAAACGCGTAAAATCAAAAAATCATACCTCTACAGATTATAATCCAAGTGATACTTCAAATCCAGATGAACCTGCAAAATAATTTTATAGTTATAAAAAAAAAGAGGCTTAATCGCCTCTTTTTCTATTTATTAACCATTCTAAAAGATAGGGAACTCCTATTTTTAGTATGGTTCCGTATATACCTGAAAATAGATTTTTATATAAATTATAAAATTTTGAAACAGTATTTGATGGAAAAATACTTTCTTTAGTAGTCTCAATACTAAGCAATAATTTTTTGTAATTGATTTCTTTTTCGAGTTTTAGAATTTCTAAATCCCTCTCGATTTCAGCGTAAGATGAATATTTTTTAGTTTCCATAATTAGTCGTTAAAAAATATTTCGGAGAATTTTTCTAGAATCGGACCTTCAACAATTTTGTCTTTTACTAGAAATAATAATCCAGCAAGTATCAAATAAATTCCCGCAACAATTGAAAATCCAAGAGGATAGCTATCCAATGTTTTTCCCAACGATAAAGCGCCAGCTACTGAAATGAACAGTAAAACGATCATCAGACAAAAAGCGATTAAAGTAAACTTTAAAATTAATGTTGTTGATTTCATCGCCACCTTAAAACCCCAAAGTTTATAGTAGGATACGGTGCTGTCTATATAAGCTTTTGTACTTTCTTGAATTGCTTCGGTTTTCTCCTGTAGTTCTTCGAATGCCATTATTTTTGAAATTTAGCGTTTTGTTTTTTCAGCTCCGCTAATTTCTCTTCCAGAAATGAAATTACGTCTTCGGTTTTATGACTTACGTCAGAAATCATATTTTCGTATTTATCTTCCAGATTTTCTTTTTCGTTAGAAAATTTATTTTTTATCTCTTCAGTAACCGAATCAAATTTATTTTTTAAATCTTCTTTTACTCCATCAAAATCTTCTTTTATTTTTTCTCTGGTTTTTGATCCTTTATCTGGAGCAAATAAAATTCCGAGTGCAACTCCAATTCCAGCTCCAACCAAAAGACCTAAAATATTATTTCCGTTATTGTTTGACATATTAAAATTTAATTTTTATAAAGTTACAAAAAAATAGAAAATAGGGCTGAATTTTGTGTCTAAAAGGCAAAAACTTATTTTAAAGCCAAAATCCGAATGATTTTTAAAAATATAACCTCTACAACTCATTATTTTTAAAAATCTCTTAAAATCAATTTATGAAAGTCATTTTTAATAGTAAAAAACGATAAAAAATAAATTTTAATAGAAAATATATATAATAGAAAAAGCCAACTTAAAAGCTGGCTTTACATATATAAAATTGATAGTGGTAAAATTAAATCGTTTTCAATGCCTCTAAAACTTTTTCATTTTTTTCTGCATTTTTCAATTCTGTGATTTGAGATTGAAAATCTTTTAAATTTTCAGAATCCTTTTTTAAGTTTTCTATAGCTAAAATTCTATTTGAAAATAATTGGCTTTTTAATGACATTCCGTATAATTTTGTCAAAGACTCTTTTTCGATGTCTTTCGCTGAAACTTTATCAGAATAATGCAAAATCAAATTAGCAAACAATAATGCATTATTATCGTTTTTTATATTTTTGAGGATCGTGTTGATAATCAAACTATAATTATCAATTGATTGTATGTTTTCAATAATAGGTTCTAAAATGATTTTGGCGGCGTTTTCCTCTTTTTCCTTTACATATTTATTGATTTCCTTTAAAGTGTTCATCAATAGATTTTCTTCTTTTTTTCCCTTTTCTTCCCAAGCATCTTTTAACCCAACAGTTTTGTTAAACACTAATTTTGAAGTAGTTGAGTCTTTATCAACGTTATAATAACCCAAACGTTGAAACTGGAATTTATCATTTGGCTTGGCGTCTTTAAGACTTGGCTCAACAAATCCTTTCACTATTTCCAAGGACGATTCATTCATAAAATCAAGGAAATTTTTCTCTTTATGTGAGTCTGGGGATTCGTCAATAAATAGTCGATCATATAATCTAACTTCGGCTTCAACAGCGTGTTTTATAGAAACCCAATGCAAGGTACCGGCCACTTTTCTTTTGCTAGCTTCAGAACCGCTTCCGCTTAATGAATCGGTATCATAAATTACTTGTATTTCGGTAATATTGCCTTTTGAATCTTTAGTAACACTTTCGCCTTTAATGATATAACCATTTTTAAGGCGTACTTCATTTCCGATACTTAAACGGAAAAACTTGGCTGGCGCAACCTCTAAAAAGTCCTCTCTTTCAATGTATAATTCTCGTGAAAAAGGAACTTTTCTGAAACCGGCGTTTTCATCTTCTTGATTATTTTCGGCTTCAAGCCATTCTTCTTTACCTTCAGGATAATTGGTAATAACTAGTTTGACAGGATCTAAAACCGCCATTACTCTAGGTGCAGTTTTGTTTAAATCTTCACGTAAACAGAAATCCAAAAGAGAAACATCAATTACGTTTTCACGCTTGGCAATACCAATAGTTTCACAAAATTTACGAATAGAATTTGCGGTATAACCTCTTCTTCTTAATCCGGAAATAGTTGGCATTCTTGGATCGTCCCAACCGTTAACTATTTTTTCTTCAACTAATTGCAAGAGTTTTCTCTTACTCATTACGGTATAATTCAAATTTAAACGGGCAAACTCATATTGATTTGGACGTACTTTTATTTCGGTAGAACCTGAAACAAGTTCAGGTTGAATCTGGTCTAAAAACCAATTGTATAATTCGCGGTGCATTACAAATTCCAAGGTACAAATGGAGTGCGAAATCTGTTCGATATAATCACTTTCGCCGTGAGCGTAATCATACATTGGGTAGATTTTCCAATCGTTTCCTGTTCTGTGATGATGACGATGTAAAACTCTGTACATCAAAGGATCTCGCATCAACATATTGGTAGAAGCCATATCAATTTTGGCTCTCAAAACGTGGCTTCCTTCTGAGAAATCACCATTTTTCATTCCTTCAAAAAGAGTTAGGTTTTCTTCAATTGAACGGTTTCTGTATGGTCCATCAACACCTGGTTGAGTTGGCGTTCCTTTTTGAGTTGCCATTTCTTCAGAAGATTGACTATCGATATACGCTTTTCCGTTTTTTATCATTAAAACTGCCCAGTCATATAATTGCTGAAAATAGTCCGAAGCATATCGTTCTTCTGCCCATTTAAAACCCAACCATTGTAAATCTTCTTTAATTGCATCAACATATTCTTGCTCTTCTTTCGCAGGATTAGTATCGTCAAAACGTAAATTTACTGGCGCATTGTATTTCAATCCCAAACCAAAATTCAAACAAATCGCTTTGGCATGACCAATATGTAAGTAACCATTTGGTTCTGGCGGAAAACGAAAGCGTAATTTCTCCTGTGGTAATCCATTGGATAAACTATCTTCTATTATTTGCTCAATGAAATTCAGGGATTTTTCTTCGGTTGACATTTTTTTGTTTTATTTTAGCAAAGATAAATAAATGTTGGCTATTTGGTTAATCGTTGATTTGGTAATTTGATTTAAAACCAGGAATCAAATATTTAATTCCATTTTTTCGGATAAACAAATTGCCATATTGCCAAATACACATACAATGGGAACCATAAAACTAAAAAATATTCGGACTTTTTCCTATCACGGTTGCCTTGTCGAAGAAGGAAGAATCGGTTCAGATTATACTGTGGATTTAGAAATAAAAACCGATTTACGGAAATCATGCGAGTCGGATGATTTAAACGATACGGTAGATTATGTACTATTGAACAAGATTGTAGTAGAGGAAATGGCTATTCGTTCGCATTTATTGGAACATGTAGGTCAACGCATTATCACAAGGATTTTTAAGGAAATTCCATCTGTTTCCAGAATAGTACTGGGCGTTTCAAAACTAAACCCTCCTATTGGTGGTGATGTAGAAGCAGTTACTATTGAATTGGAAGAAATCAGAGAAATCAGAGAAATTAAAAATTAAAAATTAAAAATTAAAAAATTAATTTATTACATTTGCCATCCGTTCAATAATGGCGTCGTGGCCGAGCGGCTAGGCTGGGCTCTGCAAAAGCTCCTACTCCGGTTCGAATCCGGACGATGCCTCAAGAAGAGATACAGAAATGTGTCTCTTTTTTTTGTGTCTAATTTTTAGAAAAAATTAGATTAAAGATATAGTTCGAATCCGTCCCGAAGTTTCGGGAGATGCCTCTAAAAACTTCAAAGCAATTTGGAGGTTTTTTTATGATTAATTTTTTAAAAAAATTAGATTAAAGATAGGGTTCGAATCAATCCCGAAATTTCAGGAGATGCCTCTAAAACCTTCAAAGCAATTTGGAGGTTTTTTTATGGTTAATTTTTAGAAAAAATTAGATTAAAGATAGGGTTCGAATCCATCCCGAAATTTCAAGAGATGCCTCTAAAACCTTCAAAGCAATTTGGAGGTTTTTTTATGGTTAATTTTTAGAAAAAATTAGATTAAAGATAGGGCTTCGAATCCATCCCGAAGTTTCGGTAGATGCCTCTAAAAGTTTTCTAGAAATAGAAGTTTTTTTTGTGGTTAATTTTCTTTAAATTAATATAATCTTAGGTGTTAGTTGACGATTTTGTCATTCCGAAGAATGAAGAATCTCATAACGATTATCAATTGAGATTCCTCATTCTTCGGAATGACAATAAAGCGTATTTTGGGGTTATTTTCTAAGCAATTCCTTTTTCTTTAACCTTAATTCTTTTTTTATAGTTCTAAGACTATCTTTAATAAAAGTCTTTGTTAGCTTTGGAATTTCTCTTTCAACAATCATAATTTTGATTGGAGCAATATTTGCTATACAACCATTAAAGGAAGTTGATATCCTAAATTTTGGCAAATAAAAAATAGTTCCTTTTTTTAGTTTTTTAATTTCATCTAAAACTTTATTATTAAATTTATTACCTTCAACTTCTATAATTGGTTTTTTATAAAAATAAACTTGAAACGATTTTATTTTTAAATTAAAATCCATTGCTAAATCTTCAATTTTCAAAGTAATTTCAGCAGTTTCTAATTCTTCTTTTGTCATTTCAACAATACAATTATCACAATTAGAACCATTTATATAAGCTCTCGCTGAATTCCAACTTTTAATTCTAAAACTATGTTTTTCAACTTCTTCTGAATTATCATTTAGAATAATATTGACAGTAACAATAACTTCCTTTCCAGCGCCAGGTGATAAGTAATATTTTCCATCTTTAAATACTAGTCCTGGTGCAGAAGCGGTAAAAGACTTTGCTCCATTAACTGCAATTGAAATAGGATTAATTAATCCTCTATAAACCACATTTAATTTATCAGCTGAAACTACAGATTTTAATTGTTTATTGTTGGAAATCGAATCCTTTTGTGCAGAAAGTGTCAATGAAAAAACTATAAAAAGAAAGCAAAATAATTTTTTCATAGACTTTAATTTTAGATTTATTCAATCTTTTCCAATGCTGTTTTAACCAGTTTCTGGTCACTTGGAAACCATCCCTGCATCATGATTACCAAACCAAAAAGCATCAATATAAAACTAATTACTTTTTTGATAATCAGAATGTTTTTAGGTGTCATTTTGTGTTTTAATTGCTTTGCCAATAATATTTTACCAATATCAATTACTAAATAAGTTATTAATACCGTAGCAAAAAAAACAATCATTCTCGAATCCTGTAAATGTAGTTTTGGACCAACAGTAATCAATACTAAAAACCAAAATAAAAGTACTCCAACATTGATAAAATTCAGTATAAATCCTTTTGCAAATAATCCCAGATAATCTTTTTTTATGATTTCGTCATCCAACTTTTCTAAATCTATATTTTTCTTTATTTTTTTTAATTTTAAAAGAGAAATAAGTCCATAGGTCATCATTATTATCCCACCAAAAATAAAAATGGAAGGATCGTTTTTTAAACTTTGAATAAGACGGTAACTACTAAAATAAGCAATAAAAATAAAAACAATATCAGCTGCAACTACACCCAAATCCAATACAAATGCAGCTCTAAATCCCTTGATTGCACTAGTTTCCAACAGCACAAAAAATACTGGTCCTAAAAGAAAGCTTAGAAAAATACCTAATGGAATTCCAGTAATAATATCTTCAATCATATGGAAGTTTAAAAAAGTAATGACAAATGTAAGAATTTGTTAATTTGTTAAATATTTAATGACATTAAATATTTAATTTATTTTGCTTGTTCAATCCTTCCGCCTGCAATTGTTTTTTGATTAATTTGTTTTGGCTTACCATAAATTATAATTTCTCCTCCAGCCCGTGTTTTTGCATCAACAAAATTTGATGCGTTAACATTAGCAATTCCTCCAGCGTTTACTGTGACTGTAGTTTGTTCACTTAGACAATTTTGACCATTGAATTTTCCTCCAGAATTAGATAAAATATCTTGGTTTTTTACAGTTCCATTTACTGTAACTACACTTCCTGCAGAAGTACGTACTTGTAATCTATCTGCTTGTAAATTAGATATAGTAATAGTTGCTCCTTCTTTACAGATAATATCAAAGTTAATAGTAGTAATTTCGTCTTCGGCAGTAAGTATTGAACCTTCATTTGCCTCAACTGCTTCAAGATTGATATAATAAACAGTTGCAGAAATATCTTCCCCGCTTAACATTTTAGTAAATGGCATCCTTATTTTTAATTCTCCATTTTTATTTATCAGTTCTACTTCTTCAGAATTTTCACCCGATAAAACCACTTTGTTTTCTGAACCTGCAATTAGAGTCACTTCTATTTTATCAAAAGCAGTCACTTTAGTAAAATCCCCAACATTTTTTTCTGTTTGTGAAAATGATAAGGAACTGATAAATAATAAACTATAAACTAATTTTCTCATAAGAATGTTTATTTTCAATTTTTAGACTCCATTAAAAATTATTCGTTTTTTCTAATAAAATGAAAATCCAATTGTTTCTTAACCAGATCTGCATTTTTTACCTTAACGTAAATTTCGTCTCCTAATTGTAATAAATTATGAGTTGTTGCCCCAACTAATGCATATTGTTTTTCGTCGAAAGTATAATAATCATCCTTAATTTCACGGATTCTTACCATTCCTTCACATTTATTTTCGATGATTTCAACAAAAATTCCCCATTCGGTTACTCCAGAAATTACACCCAAAAATTCTTCGTCTTTATGATCCTGCATATAACGAACCTGCATGTATTTAATGCTATCACGCTCGGCATTGGTAGCTAAACCTTCCATTGAGGAGGAATGTAAACATTTTGCTTCATACACATCAGCATCGGCAGATTTTGCTCCGTCAAGGTATTGTTGCAATAAACGATGTACCATTACATCTGGATAACGACGAATAGGAGAAGTAAAATGAGAATAATAATCAAATGCCAATCCGTAATGACCAATATTATCAGTAGAATATTTAGCTTTACTCATACTTCTAATTGCTAATGTATCAATAAGATTTTGTTCTTTTTTTCCTTGTACATCCGCCATTAATTTATTTAAAGCTTGTGAAACCGAACCGCTTTTAAAATCAATTTTATGTCCAAATTTTGCAATAACACTTTGCATTGCTAATAATTTATCTTCATTTGGTTCATCGTGAATACGATAAATAAAGGTTTTCTTTTGCTTACCAATGAATTCGGCTACTTTTTTATTAGCTAAAAGCATAAATTCCTCAATTAAATGATTGGCATCTTTTGAAGTTTTAAAGAAAACACCAACAGGTTCTGAAGCTTCATTTAAATTGAATTTTACTTCTACTTTATCAAAAGAAATCGCACCATCGGCCATTCTTTTTCTTCTTAAAATTTTAGCTAATTCGTCTAATTTTAAAGTTGCATTTACGATTTCATCCGAAACTTTATACGATTCTCCAGTAATGGAAGTTTCCTTTGGAATCTGATTGTCCTTTGTTTCTATGATATACTGCGCTTCTTCATAAGCAAATCGTTGGTCAGAAAAAATTACAGTTCTTCCAAACCATTGATTAATTACTTCTGCTTTTTCTGATATTTCGAAAATAGCCGAAAAAGTATATTTTTCTTCTTGTGGACGTAACGAACAAGCAAAGTTGGATAGCACTTCTGGCAACATAGGAACGACTCTATCAACTAAATAAACCGAAGTGGCACGTTGATATGCTTCATCATCTAAAATGGTTCCTTCTTCAAGATAATAAGATACATCGGCAATATGAATTCCAATTTCATAATTACCATTTTCCAGTTTTTTGAAAGATAAGGCATCATCAAAATCTTTTGCGTCTTTTGGATCAATAGTAAACGTTAGTGTATCTCTCATATCACGACGTTTTGCTATTTCACTTTCCTGAATAGAAGTATCTATTTTTTGAGCATATACTTCAACTTCTAGCGGGAAATCAGCTGGTAAACCATATTCGGCTAGAATGGCGTGAATTTCTGTATTGTGTTCGCCTTGTTTTCCTAAAACTTTAATTACAGATCCAAACGGACTATCGGCTCTTTTTGGCCAATCTTCTATATGAACTAAAACAACATCTCCTTGTTGTGCTTCACCTAATTTATCTTTAGAAATAAAAATATCGGTGTACATTTTTGGATTTGCAGTAGAAACAAAAGCAAAATTCTTTTGAATATCAATTACTCCAACAAAGTCTGTTTTCTTTCTTTCTATTACTTCTATTACTTCACCTTCAGCTCTTTTTCCGCTTCTTCTATTATAAACATAGACCTTTACAATATCACCATCAAGTGCGTGATTCAAATTATTGGTTGGAATAAACACATCTTCAGTAAAATCAGGACAAACAAAATAGGCTGTTTTCCTACCAGTCATATCTATTTTTCCTTCATAATAATCTTTACTAGCTTCCACAACCATATATTTTCCAGGTTCTGATTCTGTAATTTTTTTTTGTGATGCCAAAATCTTTAAATCCTTTATAATTTGATTTCTACTTTGTGTATCATCCAATTCTAATTTGGCTGCTATTTGTTTATAATTAAATACTTTGTTTGCACTTTGAGATAGTACCTTTAGTATTTTTGCCGTTAAATCACTTTCTTTTTTTACGGGCTTTCTTAGTCTTTTACTCATAATATTTCTTAAAGTTTGAAAATTACAAATAAGATATTAGATTTCAGATATTCCTTTTCAGATTTATAGAAAATATAACTTTGAATGATTCTGAAAGTTGTCAACATCTATTAAATAAATAAAAAAGAAAATTTAAATTTAAATTAATTTATAATGGTTATTATGGTGTGTTGATAGTTACAATAACTTTATTTTAAAAACAGGAATTTTTTAGTTTTACTTATTTATAATGATTTATTAACATATAAAAAAAATCCTAAAGAGTTTAAAAAGAAGACTTTTAAAAATGTAATCAACAACTTTTAATAACTTAAAAACAACTTATTTTGTAAATAACTTATTTTGTATTTTTTGTTAAAAAAACTATTTATAGTATTAATAACTTTTATAAAAATTATTGAAAGTAAATTAGATTTATTCAAGTCAATTTTTGATTGGAAATTTTTTCTTTAACACCAAAAAATACTTCTAAAATTCTATATAAACTTATAAACATTTAATGTTAATTTAATGTAAACTGATTATCAAGCATTTGTCTTTTCTATTAACATTGTATTTTTTTAGTGATAATTTAAAAGGATTCTTGATAAATAAACAAACTTGATAATTACAAAATACATAATACTTTCAGTAAATTTGCATCAGTAAAATTATAGCTCATTAATATATGAAAATCTCCATAGGAAACGACCACGCAGGACCAGAATATAAAAAAGCGATTCTAACTATGCTTGAAGCAAAAGGGCATGAAGTTAACAATTATGGAACCGATACTTTTGATAGTGTAGATTATCCTGATTTTGCACATCCAGTAGCAAATGATGTAGAATCTAAAAAAGCCGATTTCGGAATTTTAATTTGTGGTTCAGGTAATGGAATTTCAATGTCGGCTAACAAACATCAAGGGATACGTGCAGCACTTTGTTGGACAAAAGAAATTTCGGCGCTAGCGCGCCAACACAATGATGCCAATATAATAAGTATTCCGGCGCGATATACTTCAATTCCGCAAGCTATTGAAATGGTGGAAACTTTTCTGAATACTAATTTTGAAGGTGGAAGACACCAAAATAGGGTTGATAAAATTAGTTGTTAGAAAATGAAAAATTTAGATAAATTATCAGATGAACAATTAATAAATTTATTTAAAAATAACAATATAGATAAAGAGCTTAAAATAACAATAATTTCTGAGATGGATCGTAGAGATCTTAAAAAACTCGAAGAAACACATTTAGGATTTGATTTTTATACAAAAATTGAAATTATTTTAACCAATTATTTTTGTTATAAGAAACATCTTAAAAAGTCTTCAGAGATGTTAATTTCTGGGAATAGAATTGGATATAAACAATATTGGAGATTTTTTATTTATGGAGTTATATTTTACACCATCATAGGATTATTAATAGCTAAATATTTTATTAAACCATTATCGCAAAAATAAATTGAGCCACAATCACATCCACATTCACAAACACGAAGTCAAAGGTAAAAATCTACTTTTTTCTATTGTTTTAAACATTGTAATTACGGTTGCACAAATTGTGGGTGGAATTCTTTCGGGAAGTTTGGCCTTAATATCAGATGCTCTCCATAATTTTTCGGATGTTTTATCGTTGATTTTTAGCTATATAGCACATAAACTATCCCGAAAAGAAGCTTCTACCTCACAAACTTTTGGTTATAAAAGAGCCGAATTAATAGCAGCATTTGTAAACGCTCTAACATTGATTGTTGTAGCCTTATTTTTGATTTATACGGCTGTTGAACGATTTTTCAATCCGAATGTCATTGGATCTGACTTAGTGATTTGGCTTTCCATTTTAGGAATTTTAGCCAATGGAATTTCTGCATTGATGTTGAAAAAGGACGCTGATCATAATCTAAATATGAAATCAGCATACATTCATTTATTTACTGATATGATGGCATCGGTTGCTGTTTTGGTAGGTGGAATATTAATGAAATATTTTCAGTGGTATTGGGTAGATAGTTTAATGACTCTTATAATTGCTGTTTATTTAGTTATTGTTGGGTTTAATTTATTGATAGCTTCAACAAAAATGCTTATGCTTTTTACTCCAGAAAATATAGATATCAATAAAATTGTTGAGGAAGTGCATAGAATTGAAGGCGTGAATAAATTACACCATATCCATGTTTGGCATCTAAACGATGATGAATTGCACCTAGAAGCACATTTAGATGTTTCAGATGATATAAAAATGTCTGAATTCAACGAATTACTTCATAAAGTAGAACAGGTTTTATTTCAACAATTCCATATTAACCACATCAACATTCAGCCAGAATATAAAAAAGAAGATCCAAAGGATTATATCGTTCAGGATTAATGTCATTGCTAGACAATAAGTATTCGGGAACCGATATAAAAAATTTGTATTTTAGTAAAAGTTAAATCTATATATTACTAAAATATAAGAATGTATATTTGTAAAATATAAATTTGTATATTTGTAAAATATAAATTCCCCAGATGCTACTAAAATCAGAAATAGAAAATGCTTATTTGTTGCAACAAGATAAAATTAAGCAAAATAAGAGCAATGTGTCTCGAAATAAAGTAGCTTCGATTCAAACTGATAATAGTTTTATTCAAGTGATTTCGGGAATACGACGTTGTGGAAAAAGCACATTATTGAATTTTTTGATGCAGAAATATGATAAAGTTGCCTATTTTAATTTTGAAGATCCAAGAATAATCAATTTTGAAGTGTCAGATTTTTCAAAATTAGAAGAAATAATCCCAAAAAATGTTCAAGCTTACTTCTTTGATGAAATACAAAATGTAGCACAATGGGAAGTTTATATTCGGCAACTGCACGACTATGGAAAAAAAGTTTTTGTAACAGGTTCAAATGCTTCCTTGTTGAGCAAGGATTTAGGAACAAGATTAACAGGAAGATATTTAAACACAGAATTATTTCCGTTTTCGTATGTAGAGTTTTTAGATTTCGAAAAAAAAGAACCTAGTTTACAAACTTTATCCAACTATTTAGAAAGAGGTGGTTTTCCTGAGTATCTAAAATCAAACAATGTCGAAGTTTTACAAAACCTTTTCAAAGACATTGTATTTAGAGACATTGCCATTAGATACGGAATAAGAAATACAAAAACATTAATTGACATTGCGTTGTTTTTAATTTCAAATATTGCAAAAGAAACCACTTATACGAGTCTAAAAAAAACATTTCAGGTTGGTTCGACAAATACGGTTGTAGATTATTTAACTTGGCTTGAAGATGCTTATTTATTGTTTTTCCTTCATAAATTTAGCTATTCAGCCAAAAGCATTTCCGTAAATCCAAGAAAAGTATATGCAATAGACAACGGATTAATCAATGCCAATTCGCTTAGCTTTAGTTCCGATAATGGTCGAAAACTGGAGAATGCAGTTTATATTTTCTTGAGAAATAAAGGAGCAAAAATGTATTATTTCAGAGAAAAAAATGAATGCGATTTTGTGCTTTTTGAAAAAGAAAAATGTACAACAGCAATTCAGGTTTGTTATGAAATTAATGAGGACAACAAAACGAGAGAACTTAATGGATTGTTAGAAGCTATGCAATTTTTCGATTTAAAAGAAGGAATTATTATCACTCAAAATCAAAAAGACACTTTACAAATGGAAGATAAAACAATTCTAATGATACCTGCATTTGATTATTTTTATAAATCATAATTATTTGAATTACAAATATCTAAAAGTCTAATATAAAAAATAAAATTTGTCAATGAACAACATACAATTCATCGCCAAGTCAGTTGCCACTACGGCAATAAACATCCAAAATACCGTTCAGTTATTACAAGAAGACTGTACCATTCCGTTTATTTCCCGTTATCGAAAAGACAAAACCGGAAATCTGGATGAGGTTTTTATAGAGCAAATTGCCAAGCTTCAAAAAGAATATGAAGTGATTTTAAAACGCAAAGAAGCGATTTTAAAATCTATAGAAGAACAAAAAGCACTTACGCCAGAATTGAATAAAAAAATTCAGGAAAGTTTCGATTTGCAGGAATTAGAGGATTTTTATTTGCCGTATAAAAAGAAGAAAAAAACAAAAGCCGATGTGGCGAGAGAAAACGGTTTAGAACCTTTGGCTAAAATTATTTTTGCGCAAGGAAATGACGATGTCGATTTTATTTCGACCCAATATATTAATGCAAATATCAAAAACGAAGAAGAAGCATTACAAGGAGCAAGGGATATTATCGCCGAATGGATTAACGAAAATATCATTATCCGAAAAGCGTTGCGAAGACTATTTCAAAGAAAAGCAGTTATTTCAACCAAAGTGGTTAAGAAAAAACAGGAAGAAGATGACGCTCAAAAATTCAAAAACTATTTTGATTGGACTGAACCTATTTCCAAAGCGCCTTCACACCGTTTATTAGCTATGCTTCGTGCAGAAACTGAAGGATTTGTAAAACTTAAATTAGACATAGAAATTGACGATGCTTATGAAATTATAGATGAAGTAATCATAAAAAAACAAAACGACACAACACCGCATTTGCAGTTGGCAATAGAAGACAGTTACAAACGACTGCTGAATCCTGCAATTTCTAACGAAACTTTACAAGAAGCCAAAGCCAAAGCGGATGCGAATTCGATTCAGGTTTTTGCCAATAATTTAGGGCAGTTATTATTAGCTCCGCCATTGGGCGAAAAACGGATTTTAGCAATTGACCCCGGATTTCGTTCTGGTTGTAAAGTAGTGTGTTTGGACGAAAAAGGCGATTTATTATACAACGAAACTATTTTTCCTCACGCGCCACAAAAAGAAGATGCTATGGCAATGAAGAAAATTCGTTCAATGGTGAATGCATACCAAATTGATGCAATTTCTATCGGGAATGGAACCGCTTCGCGAGAAACAGAATTCTTCATTAAAAAAATTGCTTTCGACAAACCTGTTCAAGTTTTTATAGTTTCGGAAGCGGGTGCATCGGTTTATTCGGCTTCCAAAATTGCAAGAGAAGAATTTCCTAATTATGATGTAACGGTTCGTGGTTCGGTTTCTATCGGAAGGAGACTTTCAGATCCATTGGCAGAATTAGTAAAAATTGACCCGAAAGCCATTGGCGTAGGCCAATACCAACATGATGTTGACCAAAATAAATTGAAGGAGGAATTAGACAATACAGTAATTCGCTGCGTAAATTCTGTAGGAGTGAACATCAATACCGCAAGCAAGCATTTGTTGAGTTATGTAAGTGGAATTGGCGATAAACTGGCAGAAAACATTGTGCAATACCGTTCCGAAAATGGTCCTTTTGAAGACCGTAAACAACTAAAAAAAGTGCCAAGATTAGGAGACAAAGCCTATCAGCAAGGTGTCGCTTTTATTAGAATTTCTAATGCTAAAAACCCTTTGGATAATTCAGCTGTACATCCAGAAGCGTATCCTATTGTTGAGAAAATGGCCAAAGATTTGAAAGTTTCCGTGAATGATTTAATCGCTAATAAAGAAAAAACAACACTCATAAAACCTGAAAATTATATCACTCCAGAAATTGGCTTACTGACACTGAAAGACATTATCAAAGAATTGGAAAAACCAGGATTGGATCCAAGAAAATCAGCTAAAGTATTTGAATTTGACCCAAATGTAAAAACCATAAAAGATGTTAGAACCGGAATGATTTTGCCGGGAATTGTAAACAATATTACCAACTTTGGGTGTTTTGTTGATATTGGTGTAAAAGAAAGCGGGTTAGTTCACATATCCCAACTTAAAGCCGGTTTCGTTTCGGATGTAAATGAAGTAGTAAAACTGCATCAGCATGTTCAGGTAAAAGTCTCTGAAGTGGATGAGGACAGAAAAAGAATTCAACTGACGATGATTATTTAAATAAAAAATCCCAAACTCTAGTCAATCTAGAGTTTGGGATTCAAAATATTTAAAGTAAACCAATTATTTAGTCTCTTCTTCTTTTTTAGAATCAGCAGGTTGATCTTCACCTTTTGAAGCTTTTTTGAATTCATTAATTCCAGAACCTAATCCTTTCATTAATTCCGGGATTTTTTTACCTCCGAAAAGTAATAAAACAACTGCCAATATAACAAGGATTTCTGTAACGCCAAATCTTCCCATAATAAATAATTTATATGCCTAAGCAATTTGTAACAAATAATTAAGCAAAGATAAATATAAAAAACGACAAACCTTTTCACACATTAGGAATTATTTATGATTCCACAAATAGTTAAATAAGAAAATTAGCAATTTAGCCTCAAACAATAACAATAACTTAAATCAAATTCAATTATATTTGTAACATAATCAGTTGAAATGGCAGACAAAAAATTAAAAAGACAAGTTCTCAAGAAAAAACTGTTCACAAAAAACCGCTTGGTGATTTTGAACGAGGATACTTTTGAAGAAATCTTCTCTTTAAAATTAACCCTAATGAATGTTTTTGTTGTAGGGACATTAGGAGCGATTTTCATCATTTTTGTGACCACTTATATAATTGCATTTACACCTTTAAGAGAATATATTCCGGGTTATGCCTCAACAAAATTGAGAAAAGAAGCTACTGAACTTGCATTAAAATCGGATTCCTTGACCACTGCTTTAAAAAGAAACGAAGTGTATTTAAAATCAGTTGTAAAAGTTCTAAATGGAGATTTGGATTATGCAAAAGTCAATAAAGACTCCATATTAAAAGCAGACGTTACCATTCCAAAAATAGAAGATGTGGGTCCCTCACAAGAAGAACTCGATTTGAGGGACGAAGTTACTGCAGAACAAGAAAAGTCGAAACCTTCCAGAAAAAGAAGAAGATAAAACCAATAAATAATGTCTTTAAAATCTTTTTTAGCTAAAAAATTCGCCAAAAAAATTTATAAAAAAACTCAAAAATGGGCAACTAACCCAGTTGAAACTCAACAAAAAGTTTTTAAGGAATTGATTCGTCAAGCAAAGAAAACTGAATTTGGGCAAGACCATAATTTTGATAAAATAAAGAGCTCTTCCGATTTTGCAAAACACGTTCCGATTCGGGATTACGAAGCTTTAAAACCCTATGTAGATAAGGTTATAAAAGGCAAAAAAAATATTCTCTGGAAAGGCAAACCAACTTATTTTGCAAAAACTTCGGGCACCACTTCTGGAGCCAAATACATTCCACTCACAAAAGAATCAATGCCTTTTCATATCAATGCAGCACGTGATGCGATTTTGCATTACATCCATGAAACCGGGAAATCTGAGTTTGTGGATGGGAAAATGATTTTCTTACAAGGAAGTCCAATTCTGGAAGAAAAAAACGGAATAAAACTAGGTAGATTATCAGGAATTGTAGCGCATTTTGTTCCGAAATACCTACAAAAAAACCGAATGCCATCATGGGAAACGAATTGCATCGAAGATTGGGAAACTAAAGTTGATGCGATTGTAGCCGAAACTTTTAATGAGGATATGGCGGTCATTTCCGGAATCCCTTCTTGGGTTCAGATGTATTTTGAAAAATTACAGCAAAAGGCAAATAAACCTGTTGGCGAATTGTTCAAAAACTTCAATTTGTTTATTTACGGTGGCGTGAATTATGAACCATACCGTGCCAAATTTGAAAACCTGATTGGAAGAAAGGTGGATTCAATCGAATTGTTTCCTGCTTCCGAAGGTTTTTTTGCTTACCAAGATTCCCAAAAAGAAAAAGGGATGTTATTGCTTTTAAATTCAGGAATTTTCTACGAATTTATAAAATCCGAAGAATTTTTTTCAGAAAACCCAAGACGCTATACTATAGGCGAAGTCGAATTGAATGTAAATTATGTTTTAATCATTTCTACAAATGCTGGACTTTGGGCCTATAATATTGGCGATACTGTTCAGTTTACATCGTTAAAACCTTATAGGGTAATCGTTTCTGGTAGGATTAAACATTATATCTCGGCTTTTGGTGAACACGTAATTGGGAAAGAAGTGGAAAGCGCAATGCAGGAAGCAATGACTGATACTACTATTCGAATCAACGAATTTACCGTTGCCCCTCAAATTACACCAAATGAAGGATTGCCCTACCACGAATGGTTTATTGAATTTGATCCCGAATCTTCGGGAGAACCTGAAAACGTAGATGATTTTGCTATACAAATTGATAATGCAATGCGAAAACAAAATGCTTATTATGATGATTTAATAGTAGGTAAAGTGCTGCGAACATTAGTCATTACAAAAGTCGCTAAAAACGGTTTCCAGGATTATATGAAATCCATTGGAAAATTAGGTGGGCAAAATAAAATTCCGAGATTGAGTAATGACAGGAAGATTGTGGATGAATTAAACCACAACCCTAATTCATAAAGTTGTTTGTTTTGTTGATAAGTAATAACTAAAACCCTTATATTTGGGAGGTTTAAAAATAAAATGAAAGAAATCAAAAATATAGTTCGATCCAGGGCACAGGAATCTTCCAGTGCTGTAGAGAAATTATATATCACGATGCGTCATTTGTTTAACAGGGGTTTTTATAAACCAATGGGTGTTTCGGGCGAAACTTTAAGGGAAGCATTATTGTCCTTAAGACCTGAAATATATGGCACTATCGCCGAAGAAAAAGTAGAGCTTAACGGTTTGCTTTACGTTATAGAAAGACTTCCCGTAGGAATTGAAGAATGCCGTTTTATCAATTTAACCTCAGATGAAGGATATTCCAAATCCCATTTCAAAGCCATAATCCCACCTAAAAGAAAAAGAAACTGCTATCGTATTGACGAGGAGCAAATGAATGTTGAAATTACCAGAGGACGATCAGACATCTATGATATTTTGACTCATTTAACTTTTATGTTCATCGAGTCGCATAAAATCAAAGCACGTGTTTTATTGGATGATAGCGGTGAAGTTTCCCGGGATTGGCTAAAGCTCGAAGAAGTTGTTTTATCCAATAAAAAATTGACTTCGATAGAAAAGGAAAAAGCAATATCCCATACCGCTAACATATTGGCAAGGACATTTGCTGAGGTAGTTGATATTTATGACAGTTTTGCGACAACAGATAAACCAGACCGCTTTTTGTATATAATTTATTGGTTAGGAAAACTAGCCATTGAAGAAGTAACAGACAGTACAAAACGCACAATTACTTTTAGCCCTATTTTAAGGGAGCGTTTAGGGCATCATATCCATGGCGAAATTTGGGCAACCAATATTAAGGAAGTACTTAGGGACAACAATTTATTGAACCGTCCTATACATATTATCAGTGCCAATATGCATTCCGTGATGAATTCCATATTCGCGATTCCTCTATTGAAAACTAAATTCAAAGACAAAACCGATTTCTTTATTTATGAAGAATTGAGTAAATCAATGGCTAAAGAATTGAGAAACAAGGTGGAAGAAGCTGCAGTCAAACAAGGAATGATTTCGCTTCCGGATACATCGGGTACCAACATTGATGTGCAGATTTTTGACACAGAAAAAATCAATTGGAAAAATACCTCTTTTCAAAAGGCCGAGCCAAAAGACAAACCAGTGATTATAGTAATGGATTATGCCTTTGGGGAACAAGCTTATGAAACCATAGATGAATTATTGAAACCATTTCAGGAATCAAAAGAGAATAAAATATTTTTGAACGTGGTTTCGGTTTCCATTATGGGAAAAGCAGGAATATTAGAAGGCGATAAAGGCGATATTATGATTCCGTCTGCTCATATTAATGAAGGAACGGGTGATAATTATACTTTTAAAAATGAATTAACTGCTGCCATGCTTCAGGGAAATGATATTGAAGTTTTAGAAGGGCCAATGGTGACTGTATTAGGCACATCGCTTCAAAACAAAGACTTGCTTCGCTTTTTTCATAATTCAACTTGGGGAGTTATCGGACTAGAAATGGAAGGAGCTTATTATCAAAAAGCAATACAATCGGCATCAAAAATCAGAAAGAGCATTCATCCAGACGTAAAAGTAAGATATGCTTATTATGCTTCGGATAACCCTTTAAAAACAGGAAGCACATTAGCATCTGGAGGATTGGGAGCGTCTGGAGTGAAACCAACGTATTTAATAACAGTAAAAATATTAGAACAAATTTTTAACATAAATCAATAATAATGAGCAAAAACTCACATAACAATAACGAAGACCAAGAAATAGACTTAGGTGCAGTTTCTAAAAAAATCGGAGATTCCTATAGAAATTTTAACCGTTCAATATTTAAAGCCATCCAATTTTGTATGAAGAAAAAATACATATTGGGATCATTATTTATCTTGGGAGTAGGCTTGGGAATTTATCTGGATGATACTCAAAAAGTATACGACCACAAGGTAATTGTAAAAGCTAATTTTGGAAGCGCTGACTATTTATACTCTAAAGTAGAGCTTTTAAATTCCAAAATTAAAGAGCGCGATACGATGTATCTGAAAAGCATCGGAATACAAAACCCTAAGAAAATAGTTAAAATTGAAATTGAACCCATAGTCGATGTTTATAAATTTGTAGAAAACAGAGAGCAAAACTTTGAAATGCTAAAACTGTTTGCAGAAGACGGGGACTTGAAAAAAATTGTTGAAGAAAACATTACAAGTAAGAACTATCCTTATCATATCATATCCTATACTACAAAGAACCCTACATCGGCAGAAAAAACATTAAACCCATTAATGAACTATTTTAACAATAGTCCTTATTTTAAGAGTTTGCAGAATGAATATGTGAATAACACAAAGTTAAAAATGCAAGCCAATGAAATTACATTGAGTCAAATTGACGCCATTTTAAATAAAATAGGAACTTCAAATGAAGGGAAAAATGACAGAATGGTTTTTAACAGCGGTGATTCACAATTGGATGATGTATTAAAAACGAAGGACGAAATGCAAAGGCAGCAAGGATATTTTAAAGTAGCATTAATTGAAGAAACCAAAATTATAAAAGACGTTAGTAGTATCATTAACAAAAAAAATACTGAGGCAGTTAACGGTAAGATGAAATTAGTATTGCCTTTCTTGTTCTGTTTCTTATATATTTTCATTTTTCTATTTAGAAAAAATTACAAAAAATTCAAATCTAAGATTCAAGCAAAAACGAATTAGATCATTAGACCCAATAATCAATTATAATGAAAGGAATAATATTAGCAGGTGGTTCAGGAACACGTTTGCATCCATTAACATTGGCAGTAAGCAAGCAGTTGATGCCAATTTATGATAAACCGATGATTTATTATCCATTGTCCACTTTGATTTGGTCAGGGATTAATGAAATTTTGATTATTTCTACACCACACGATCTTCCATTGTTTCAGCAATTATTAGGAGACGGAAAAAATCTAGGTTGTCGGTTCGAATATGCAGTTCAAGAAAACCCAAACGGCCTCGCAGAAGCTTTTATCATCGGAAAGGATTTTATAGGAAAAGACAAAGTAGCCTTAGTTTTGGGAGATAATATTTTCTACGGAACGGGTTTGTCTGATTTACTTAAGGCCAATAACGATCCAGATGGCGGAATAATCTATGCGTACCATGTTCATGATCCGGAACGTTATGGAGTGGTTGACTTTGACGAAAACGGTCAAGTCCTTTCAATTGAAGAGAAACCAGAAAACCCAAAGTCAAATTATGCAGTTCCAGGAATTTATTTCTATGATAATGATGTAGTTGAAATCGCTGCGAATATAAAACCAAGTCATCGTGGAGAACTAGAAATCACTGATGTAAACAAGGAATATTTAAAGAGAGGAAAACTTAAAGTAAGTATTCTTGACAGAGGAACAGCTTGGCTCGATACAGGAACATTCAATTCATTAATGCAGGCGTCACAATTTGTTCAGGTAATAGAAGAACGACAAGGATTAAAAATAGGTTCTATTGAGGAAGCCGCTTTTAGAATGGGATTCATCAATGGAGAGCAATTGAAAGTGCTAGCACAACCTTTATTAAAAAGTGGCTACGGAACACACCTTTTAAGCATAATTTAAAATGAAATTTATTCCTACCAAATTAGAAGGCTGTTACATAATAGAACCAAAAATCATCAACGATGAAAGAGGTTATTTTATGGAAAACTTCAATGAAAACACGTTTCAAATAGGGATAAACCAAAAAGTGCATTTTGTTCAAGACAATCAATCTTTTTCTACAAAAGGAGTTTTAAGAGGATTGCATTATCAAACCGGGGAACATGCCCAAGCGAAATTAGTTCGGGTTTTACAAGGCGAAGTTTTGGATGTTGCAGTTGATATTAGACCTGATTCTTCAACTTACGGGAAATATGAAGCTATCATATTATCTGCAGAAAATCAAAAGCAGTTTTTTGTTCCGAGGGGTTTTGCACATGGATTTTTAGTATTGAGCGAAACGGCGACTTTTTTTTATAAATGCGATAATTTTTATAATAAAGAAAGCGAAGGTGGACTTATTTATAACGACCAAACAGTAAACATTGACTGGCAATTTCCATCAGATGAATTATTGATTTCAGAAAAAGACCAAATTCAGCCAACGTTGCAAAACGCTAAAAAAGTATGGTAGTTTTAGTAACAGGAGCAAACGGTCAACTAGGTCAATCCCTTAAATTTATCAGCGAAGATTACCCCAATATTGAATTCATATTTTGCAATTCACAAGATTTAGAGATTACAGATTCAAACAATATTCAAGAGGTTTTTCAACAATTTAAGCCAAATTATTGCATTAATACAGCAGCTTATACGGCAGTCGATAAAGCTGAAAGCGAACCTGAAAAAGCGCATGTTATCAATGTAATTGGTGCAAAAAATTTAGCTCAGGTTTGTAAAGAATTCGGAACAATATTAATCCATATTTCAACAGATTTTGTTTTTGATGGAGATAAAAAAGATGTCACACTGAGCGCACTCGAAGCGCCATATAGAGAAGAAGATATTCCAAATCCAGCCGGAGTTTACGGACAAACTAAATTAGATGGAGAAAAAGCAATACAAGAAACATTTGACAATTATTTTATCATAAGAACATCTTGGGTTTATTCTCAATTTGGGAATAATTTTATGAAAACAATGTTGCGATTAGCATCAGAAAGAGATAGTTTATCAGTAGTTAATGACCAAATAGGAACACCAACAAATGCGGTTGATTTAGCTAAATGTTTAATACAAATAATATGTCACACTGAACGTGTTATCCTTAGAGCAGTCGAAGGGAGAAGTGCGAATTTAGAAGGCAACTTTGGTATTTATAATTTCAGCAATGAAGGACAATGCTCCTGGTATGATTTCGCCAAAAAGATATTTGAAATCAATAAAATTGAAATAGATTTACAACCCATCCCCACGACTAGTTTCCCCACCCCAGCCAAAAGGCCAAAATACAGCGTTTTGGATAAAACTAAGATTAAATCTGTTTTTGGGGTTGAGATAAAAAATTGGGATGAAAGTTTAAAAGCAGTATAATATGTCAACAATAGTAGTAACAGGTGGAGCAGGTTTTGTAGGCTCAACACTTTGTATTCAATTAAAGCAAAAATATCCGGATTACTCAATTATTGCTTTCGATAATCTGAAAAGGCGTGGTTCCGAATTAAATTTAATTGATTTCCAAAAACTCGGAATTACATTTATCCACGGGGATATCCGAAATAATGAAGACATAATAGCAATTGGTAATTTTGATGTTTTAATAGAAGCTTCAGCCGAACCATCGGTTACTGCGGGTTTAGATTCTGACCCCACTTATGTTATTAATAATAATTTATACGGTTCTATAAATTGTTTCAATGCGTGTTTAAAAAATAAAGCAAAACTAATATTTCTTTCCACAAGTCGAGTTTACCCAATTGAAAAAATTGAAAAAGCCAATTTCATAGAAGAAGAAACCCGATTTGCATTTGATGAAAATCAAACACAAAACGGAATTTCTCATAAAGGAATTTCAGAAGAATTGTCGCTCGATGGCGCACGTTCTTTTTATGGCACAACAAAACTTTCTTCAGAGATGTTCATTCAGGAATATGCCGCTTTTTATGGACTGAAAGCAGCAATAACAAGATTTGGAGTAATTGCTGGTCCACGCCAAATGGGAAAAACTGATCAAGGTGTTGTTACACTTTGGATGGCAAAACATTATTGGAACCAATCCTTGAAATACATTGGATATGGAGGAACAGGAAAACAGGTTCGCGATATTCTTCACGTAGATGATTTGGTCGATTTAATTGATTTACAGATTCATCAAATAGAGAAATTTGAAGGCAAAATTTATAATGTTGGTGGTGGATTAGAAAATAGCGCATCCTTATTAGAAATGACAGTAATTTGTGAAAAAATCACAGGAAATAAAATCACGATTGGTTCAGAATTCCAAACTAGACCAGCCGATTTGCGAATGTTTATTACAGATAATTCATTAATTGAAAAAGAAATAGGCTGGAAGCCAAAAAAATCTGTAGAAACGATTTTTGAAGATATTTATCAATGGATTAGGGAGAATGAGAGTCAATTGGAAACAATATTAAAATAACATTTAGGATATGAATATTTGCATAATAACAGGTTCGTCAGGGCTAATAGGCAGCGAATCCGCTGCTTTTTTTGCTTCAAAATTCGATAAAATCATTGGTATAGATAATAATATGCGTGAGGTTTTTTTCGGAGCAAATGCATCTACGGAATGGAATACGCAGAAATTATTAAAGGAAGTTCCTAATTTTGAGCATCATGCAATTGATATTAGAAATGTAGCCGAATTGGAAAAACTATTTTCAAAATACAATTCTGACATAAAATTAATTGTTCATACTGCCGCACAACCGAGTCATGATTGGGCAGCGCGCGAACCATTAACAGATTTTACAGTAAACGCAAACGGGACTTTGAATATGTTGGAGATGACCCGTCTGCATTGCCCAAAAGCGACATTTATATTCACATCTACAAATAAAGTGTATGGAGATACGCCAAATTATCTTCCGTTAATTGAAAAAGAAAAACGTTGGGAAATTGATGAAACGCATCCGTATTTCAAAGAAGGAATTGATGAAAAAATGAGTATCGACCAAACTAAACATTCCTTATTTGGAGCTTCAAAAGTAGCAGCGGATATTTTGGTTCAGGAATACGGAAAATATTTCGGTATGAATACAGGTGTTTTTCGTGGGGGTTGTTTGACTGGTCCTAATCATTCTGGAACGCAATTGCACGGATTTCTTTCTTATTTGATGAAATGTGCCATTACGGGAGATAAATATACCGTTTTCGGTTATCAAGGGAAACAGGTTCGTGATAACATCCACAGTTGGGATTTGGTAAATATGTTTTGGCATTTTTATCAAAATCCACGACAAGGCGAAGTTTATAATGCTGGTGGCGGACGACATTCTAACTGTTCAATGGCTGAAGCAATTGAAATGTGTGAGAAAATAACCGGTAAACCAATGAACTATGAATATACGGAAACGAATAGAGTAGGCGACCATATTTGGTGGATTAGCGATGTTTCTAAATTCAAAGCGCATTATCCAGAGTGGACTTGGAAATACGATATTAATGATATACTAAGCCAGATTTATACTGCAACAAGTAATAAAAATCAATGAAGTTAAGTATAGTAATACCAGCTTACAACGAAGAAGAATCGATTGCTGAAACCATTGATCAGATAGAAGAAGCTTTTTCAAAAGTTAGCATTGACCACGAGATTTTTATCGTTAATGATAATTCAAAAGACGGAACTCTAAAAGTGCTTGAAGCATTGGCACAAAAATATCCAGCAGTAAAATATGAAACTAATCTTGGTCCAAACGGTTTTGGTTATGCCGTTCGTTATGGATTGGATAGATTCTCGGGGGATTGCGTGGCAGTAATGATGGCAGATTTATCGGATTCTCCTTATGATTTAATTCGTTACTATAATACAATGACTGAAGGGAATTATGACTGTGTTTTTGGAAGCCGCTTTATAAAAGGTGGAAAAGTAATTGATTATCCTTTTGTCAAGAAACTCATCAATCGCGTTGCCAATTTTATCATTAAAGTTACAATGCGAATAAAATACAATGACACTACAAATGCTTTTAAATTATACAAAAGAGAGGTTATAAATGGAGTAAAACCTATACTTTCTCCACACTTTAATCTCACTATAGAATTACCTTTAAAGGCAATTATCAGAGGTTATTCCTATACTGTTGTTCCTAATTCCTGGACTAATAGAAAATATGGAGAGTCAAAACTGAAAATTAAAGAAATGGGAAGCCGTTATTTTTTTATTTTGGTTTATTGCTTTGTAGAAAAATATTTTTCAAGAGGAGATTTTAAAAGAAAATAATATAAGCTGCATGAAAAATTGGCTTAACAAATTCAGAGAAAATGAAGCGTTGATTATTATTGTTTTAATTGGCACTTTTCTCCGATTATACCATATCGGTTTTCAAAGCGCTTGGCTTGATGAACTTAATACACTGATGGAATCCAATCCTAATCTTACTTTTGAGGAATTCAAAAAATCGGTTGTGTTTTGGGAAGGGATGCCCCATTTGTATTTTTTAATAACAAGATTTCTTTCTGCTTTTTTTTCTTATGATATAATTACTGTAAGGCTTGTATCAGTTTTTTTTGGTGTTTTGTCTATTTATTATATCTATAAATTAGGACATAAAATTTTTAATAAAAATGCTGGATTAATAAGCGCAGGGTTTCTCACAGTTAATATATTCCATATTGAATATTCCCAAGAAGCCAGATCATATTCAATGTTGATGTTTTTTGTAATCATTTCTTTTTATCAGTTGTTGATTTATCTGGATAAAAAAACTTTATTAAGCGCTATTTTTTTGGGAGTATTTTGCGGGCTAATTACCAATGCACACCCAATTGGGATTTTGAATGTAATGTCTATTTATCTAATTATTTTAATTTATCTGACAGTCTTCAAAAAGGACAGATTAATCTTGCTTAAGTATTCTGTCATATCAGGGATTGTTTCATTTATTGTTTTTCTGCCTACATTAGAAACAATTTTAACTGTTTCTAAAATCACTAATTTTTGGATAACTGAAGCGTCGGTAGATTATTTGTTTCAAACCTATCAGGAATTATTTGGAAAGTCACTTTTTTTATCTTGGTTATTTCTTATTTTCTATATTTCATTTTGGCTTATATCGATTAAGGGAATAGTAAAATTAAATTTTAAAATTGTACTTACAGAAAACAAATTAGCAATGTCTTTCTTGGTTTTAAACATTTGGTTGTTATTTGAGGTAATAGTTATAATCATAAAATCTTATATTGGAGTTTCTATAATCTTGCACCGTTATTTTATTGCAGTTGTTCCGGCTTTTATATTGATAATGGCAATAACAATAGAACAAATCAGGAATGGTGTTTTGAAACGAGTAGTTCTTTATGGCGTAACTATTTTTATGTTGATTAATATTTTTTTCATTAGAGATTATTATAATGTTAAAACGAAAGCACAATTTGATTTGGCTGCAAAAAACATCATAGATCATAATCTTTCGAAACATAAGGTTGTATCCAGCTGGAGCTGGTTAATGGGGTATTATTTTAATGAAGCAAATGGTATTTCTACAGAAGGAAAAGCGCTTAATGATTATATAGACGCTATCCGAACTGGAAAACAAAATCCATCTTCTTTCTGGTATATTGATGGAAATTCAAAACCGATGAAGCTATCGATCGAAAATGAAACTTATCTGAATGCAAATTATATTATTAAAAATAAAATCGAAGCATATGATGCTTGGTCAGCTGAATTTAAGTCAAAGCATAATGAAAGTATGTTTATTAATTTACATAATTTCAAGCCCTCATTGTTTGATGGTTCCGGTGCGATGATATTTATTGAAAATAAAAAGTCATATTATCCAAAAATAGATTTAGAAAAAGGAGATTATATTCTGTCCTTTACGGGATTTAGTTTGCCGGAGAAAGCTATAAATGGTGAAAATGCACATTTTAATGTATTTATTAATGAAAAAAAAGTTACGGATTTTAATTTTTATACGATGCCTAATCAAGCAATAATCAATATTCCCTTTTTCCATAAAGGTGGCGAGTTTAATTTGATTTTAGAGTATGATAACGATATTGTTGTTGGTAATGAAGATAGAAATGCGGTAATTACTAATATGAGTTTAAAAAAGAAATAATAAAATGTTATATTTGCACCAAATTTAAAAACACAGATAAAATGAGAAAATTAGAAATTTTAGGTTTATTTTTAATATCCTCGCTTCTTTTAGTTTCTTGTAAAAAAGAGAATAAAGCAACTGATGAAAACGAAGCTCCAAAAGTAGAAATCAAACAAAATTTTAATATACAAATTGTTGCTACTGCAGCAAAAAAGGATGACTTTGCATTATACTTTACAGAAGACAACACTATAAACTTTACAGCAGAAAACACTGCGTGGAGAGGAATAAAAGGAGGAAATATTGAAGATACAGTTAATTTTGAATTAACCCAGGACAGAATGCCATCTAACATCCGTTTAGATTTTGGTTTAAATAAAGAACAAGATTCAGTAACGATTAAATCAGTGAAAGTAAACTTTTATCAAAATTCATTTGAGTTTAAAGGAAGCGATTTCTTTACTTATTTCAATAAAGATGAAAATTTTAAATATAAAATTGATGCTAAAAATGGAACTTTGACTTTGTATAAAAAAAATGGGGAATATAAAACACCATTTTTCTACCCAACTCAGTTAAATAATGATAAGGTAAAAGAAATAACCACAAAGAAATAAACAGAAGCTGTTAAAATATATTGGAAACCACGGAATTACAGACATTTCGTGGTTTTTTTATTTTAATTGGTTATTTTTGACACGTTTTGTTTTTGATGATTAGATTACATAAATCCGAGTTAAGTAGATACAATGCGAAATAAATTAAAAACACTAATTACCAATACAGAGCTTCAAAAATTTACTGTTTACGGATTTGGACAATTATTCAATCTGATAACACCTTTATTGGTAATACCATATATCGTCTCAATATGCGGTATAGAGAATTATGGAAAAATGAGTATTGGAATGGCAATTTCGTTTTTCCTGATGGTTTTTATAGATTATGGATCAGATATTATTGGTGTAAAAGATGCTGCTGTAAACCGAGACAATTCAATAGAACTTGAGCAAATTTTTTTAAAGACATTTAGTTTAAAATTAGTTCTGTTGCTAATTGTGTTGCTGATTTGTTCCCTAATTTTTTATTTTATTCCTTTTTTCAATACTGAGAAAGAATTATTTTTTCTGGGGTTGCCAATTTTAGTAGGGCAATTTCTAAATCCAACTTGGTTTTTGCAGGGAATTGAAAATTTCAAATGGATTACTATCCTGACAATTATATCGAAATTTATTTATCTTTTCGGCATCTTTTTTTTTATAAACCAAAAAGGAGATTACATATATATCAACCTTTGGTGGGGAATTGGAACCATTGTTGCGAATGTTTTAACGTGTTATTATATTTTAAAAAAACATTCATTTTCATTAAAAAGAGTCAGTAATATTGAAGTCATTCAACTTCTGAAAGATAATTTCTCAATATTTTTTTCACAAATTTTTGTTTCTCTCCAAATGTATGCTCCCATTATGTTGATTGGTTTCTTCGGGAATAATATTTTGGCAGGACAATATAAAATAGTAGAACAGATTATCGTGGTTTTCAAAACCTATATTTTTCTGTTTTTTAATTTTATGTATCCACGGGTTTGTTATTTATTGGATAAAAGCATTAAACAAGGAATTCATTTTTGGAAACTATTTAACGGAATCAATTTTATTTTCATATTAATTTCAATGATACTAATTTATTGTTTTTCTTTCCAAGCGGTGTCTTATTTTACAAAAAGTAACATTCAGGAAATTTGTGATTTACTAAAATTGGCAGTTTTGATTCCGTTGCTACTAAGTATTTCTATTCCTTTAAAACAATTATTGTTAGGCAATAATCAGCAACAACTCTATATACGGGTGACGATGTTTATGGTAATTATTAATCTAATTGCAATGATTGCACTGATGCCATTTTATAAAATATACGGAGTAATTATTAGCTTAATTTTTACTGAAGCAATAACAATTTTCATTTATTACTCGAATTTAAAAACCGTTTTTAAAGAAAGCATTGCTTAGAAATCCATGTTTTTGTTTCTATTTGCTACTAAAAAGTGTATTTTTGAAATCCATTTAAAACAATTTGTTTCTTTTGGGGTTTGAATCGAATCGAAATGATAAAAAAAATATTTCAAAAACTGCTCAATAAATCAGGGAAAAACTATACCATTGATGCCAATATTCCCGCAAGTTTGATTTATAATACGCTGTTAAAAAGATTTATAATGCTAACTAGAGGGTTTATAAAAACAGGAAAGAAAGTCTTTGTAGGCAATAACACAAAAATCTGTAATTCAAAAAATATCGTTTTTGGCAGAAATGTTACCATCGAAAAGCATTGTACAATAGATGGATATGCATCCGAGAAAATTATTTTCGGCGATTGCCTGAAAATTGGCGCTTATTCAAATTTATTATCCACGAGTCATTTCTCTAAATTTGGAAAAGGAATAAAAATAGGGAATAATTCTGCAATTGGAGATTTTACACATTTTGGTGCGCCAGGCGGAATTGAAATTGGGAATGATGTAATTATGGGGTCTTACATTAGTTTCCATTCAGAAAACCATAATTTTTCAGATACTACAAAACTAATTAGAGAACAAGGAACTACTTCAAAAGGAATCAAACTGGGAAATAATATCTGGGTTGGAGCAAAAGTGACCTTTTTGGACGGTTGTGAAATAGGAGATAATTCTGTAGTAGCAGCTGGAGCAGTTGTAAATGGAATTTATCCGCCAAATTCAATAATAGGTGGTGTTCCAGCAAAAGTTATTAAAAACATTAGTTAATGAGAATAACTATACCTAATAATTTTTTTCACCAGTTTTTGTTTACTTTATGTGTAGCAGTAACTTATCTGAACATATTTGAGCTTACAATTTTTATTTGGACCTTAACGGCCCTTATTTCTTTAAGTAATAAATATTCTGTTTCTTTTTTAAAATTAAACCTTCCTTTTCTCATTATTTTATTAACCGCATTCATTGTAATGCTCACAAAAGATTATGAAAATTATTTTATCATACGGGATATAACTTATTTAATTAAGCCCATTGTTGGGTTTTTTATAGGTTATCAATTGTATAAAAAAAACATGAATAATGCGTTTAATTTAATTTTAAACACTGCATTGTTTATAGCTATAATACATATAATAGTGGTTGTGATTGCATTTATATTTCAAAATGCAAGAACGCTGAACGATATTAGATTGTATGGAGGTTATTTTAGTGATTATGAAGTATATGCATTAATAATATTAATTTTTTATAAAAATTTTGACATTGATTTTTCAACAAAAAAGGCTAAAGTTTATACCATTTTGGTTGCGATTTCATTTGTACTTTATTTTGCAAGAACAAATTTTATTCAGTTTGTAATTTTATATCTCGCAATAAAAGGATATTTTACAATCACAAGAAAGTCATTAACCATAATTTTTTCAATTATACTAACCACATTAATTTGTTATTCAACAATTTTATACATAAATCCTAAAAGAAATGGAGATGGTGTGGAGGCATTTTTATATAAAATTAAAATTGCTCCTCTAGAGCCTTTTAAAACAAAAATAAACAGGGAAGATTATATAGACTTTAACGACAATTACAGATCATTTGAAAATATAATGACAATAAGACAAGTTTCTAGGGATGGTTATTGGAATGTAATTTTCGGAAAAGGTCTAGGTTCTCAAATAGATTTGAAACAAAAAGTCTATTTAGGTGATATGGAACTTAGATTCATATCGATATTACATAACGGCTTCATGATTGTTTTTTTAAAGTCAGGGCTTTTTGGAATCTTTGTCTACTTCTATTCTATTTATTACTTCTTTAAAAAAAGATCAAATAAATTAAAAATTCAAAAAAACATTAATTTACTTTTCTTAGGGACAGGTGTTTTTTTATTTCTTTCCAATTGGGTTTTTTTAGGTTTTTATAATTTAATAGATACAAAAACAATTTTCTTGGGTTTTTTAATTGCTTACTCAGAAAAAATAAAAAATGAAATTCAAGAATGAAAAATATACTTTTTATACACCAGTCAGCTGAGTTATATGGCTCTGACAAAACAATTTTAATGTTTATATCCAAGTTGGACAAATCCAAGTATTTTCCGGTTGTAATTCTTCCCTTTGAAGGGCCTTTAAAAATAGAATTAGAAAAAAACAATATAAAAGTTGTTATTGCTCCAGTATTGAAATTATACCGAAAAATGTTTACTCCAATTAACATTTTAAAATTATTTAAAGAATATAAAAACGGAATGAAAACCTTAGACGAATTAAATAAGGAATATAATTTCAGTTTAGTTTATTCCCATACTTTGGCAGCATTAATAGGAATATTATTTGCTAAAAAAAGAAGGATTAAACATTTATGGCACGTTCAGGAAATAATTGCCAAACCTAAATTATTCAATACGATTTTTAAAAAAATACTAGCAATAAAAAGCAATCATAAAATTGTTTATGATTCTAAAGAAACGATGGATTTCTGGATAAAGGGAAATGAAACATTAACTAAAAAATCAGAATTTGTTTGGAATGGTATTGATTTTGAAAAGAAAGTCAATTCTACGGAAAATGAAATACAAAGCGTTAGAAAAGAATTTTTTTTAGCTCAAGAAAATGAAATAGTTATTGCATTAGTTGGAAGAATTAATAGTTGGAAAGGGCAACAGCTTTTGCTAAAGGCATTTCAAATTCTGGCTATAAAACACGATAATATAAAGTTAGTTTACCTAGGGTCTGCTCCTCCAAACCAAGAATTTTTTGAAATTGATTTAAAAGAAAAAATAAAAGAATATAAATTAGAAAACAGAGTTGTAATCATTCCTTTTCAACAAGAAATTTGGAAATTTTGGGATTCAATCGATATAGCTGTCGTACCTTCAACAGAACCAGAGCCTTTCGGGCTTGTTGTAATTGAAGCCATGCTTGCAAAAAAACCTGTTGTTGCCTCTAATCATGGTGGACCAACAGAAATCGTAATTAATAATGAGACTGGATTTTTATTTGAACCCAATAAAGAAGAGAGCTTAGCTAATAAATTAGAGCCTTTGATTCTAGATCCATTAATGCGAAAAACTTTTGGAGAGAAAGGATACGAAAGAGCCATAAATGTATTTTCACTTGAAAATCACGTAAATCATTTTGAGAAAATTTTTGAAGAAGTTATTTAATAAAAAAACCAATGAGTTTTTTTAAAGACATCACAAAAAAACTAAAAAAAGTGATGATATTTTCTGAGATTATAAAGAATTCCAATTTCAATTTCCTATTTTTGGAAACCAAAATTGAAACTGCATAAATTATAATGAAAATAGCCATTTTAGGAACTCGTGGTGTGCCCAACTATTATGGTGGTTTTGAGCAATTTGCCGAATTTTTCTCATTATATCTCGTTGAACAAGGTCATGAAGTCTATGTTTATAATTCCCACAATCATCCCTTTCAGGAAAAAACATTTCATGGAGTAAATATAATCCATCAAAATGACCCGGAACATAAAATGGGAACTTTTGGTCAGTTTATCTATGATTATAATTGTATCATGGATTCCAGAAAAAGGGATTTTGACATTATCCTTCAATTAGGCTATACCAGTAATTCTATTTGGTTTTTTCTTTTGCCACGTAAACCTATTATTATTACTAATATGGATGGTCTTGAATGGAAGCGAACCAAATATTCAAAACCAGTACAGCAATTCTTGAAATTTGCAGAGAGACTAGCTGCAAACAACAGTGACTTTTTAGTGTCCGATTCATTGGGAATCCAAAAATTCCTTAAATCAAAATATAAAAAAGAATCTACTTATATTGCATACGGTGCCCATCCTTTTTCAGCTCCAAACGAAAACATATTGGCTAATTATAATGTGCAAAAAAATGATTACAATATGATTATGGCCCGTTTTGAACCAGAAAATAATTTAGATATGGTTTTGGAAGGGGTTTCATTGAGTGATGACAAAAAAACAATTTTAGTTATAGGAAATCACAATACTAAATACGGGGAATACCTAAAAAACAAGTTTAAGTATTTTTCAAATATTCAGTTTATAGGCGCCATATACAAACTGGAACATTTAGATAATTTAAGGTTTTTTTCTAATTTGTATTTCCATGGACATTCAGTGGGTGGTACTAATCCATCCTTATTGGAAGCAATGGCATCACAAGCTTTGATAATTGCTCATAACAATGATTTTAATAAAGGGATATTAAAAGAAAATGCCTATTACTTTTCTAATGCTACTGAGGTGAAAAAGAACGTGGATAGCATCAAAAAAAATGATAACTTGCACTTGATTCAGAACAACTTCGACGCGATTGTTAATGAATTTAATTGGAATAAAATAAATGGACAATATTTACAATTATTTACAGAATGTATGGCAAGAATTAAAGGCGGACATTAAAAATCAACCTCTACTGATTTTACTTGTTTTAACTCTTTTAACAATACCATTAAGCCATAATATCAATAGCGTCTCTATAGGATTATTGACACTTTTCACTATAATCACTTTTAGAAAAGAAAATTTTAAAATAGAAGTATCCCTTCTTTTGCCAATCATGCTTTATTTGTTAATGCTCGTTTCTTTGATATGGTCAATTGATAAGAATAGCACCATAAGTGCATTAGGAAAGGAAATTCCTTTATTACTTATTCCATTTGTTTTTTTGTCGGTGGGATCATTTGCAACAGTTCAAAAACAAAAAATCCTTAAATACTATTCCTACGGAATTTTTCTTTTTTCCCTTTTTTATTTAATAAAAGCAGTAGTGCGTTTTTTTTTAAGCGGGGACTCATCGGTTTTCTTTTATCATGAATTAGTAACAAAGGATGTCAATGCAATTCATGTCTCTGTATATGTTGCGATTGCTTTTTTTTATTTTTTCATAAAAACGACCAAGACACTTTTAGATTCGCTTATAATAATTTTATTAGGGTTAATGGTATTGCTTTTGTCTTCAAAAAACATCATTATTGTTTTTATAGGATTGATGGCTTGCTATCATTTGTTTTATTCTAAAAATTCTCAACGCCTAAGATTAAAAAACCTGATTTTATTTTTTGTTTTTTTGTTTTCACTAACTTTTATTGGTAAAGTAAAAGAGCGTTTTAAACAGGAATATGAAACTATTATGACTGATAGTAGCGTAAATGATGTAATCAGTAAAGGAGATGCAAAAGTGTATAACGTTAGTATTAAACAAGCATGGACAAATAGCAGATTTAAACCCAATGATTACTTTCCTGGGACTGCCTTTAGAGTATATCAGTTTAGGATTTTTATTGAAATGCTTCAGGAAGACTCCATTTTTTTTACAGGTTATGGATTAAATGCATCTTATCCAAAAATTGAAGCAAAAGGAATTCAATACAATCTTTTTTTAGGAAACGGCGAACAGCAAGGGTATCAAACCAAGAATTTTCATAATCAATATATTCAAAATTTTGCTGAACTTGGGATTTTTGGATTACTGTTATTAGTTATAATGTTATTTTTAAACTTCAAAAAAGCGTTAAAAACGAAAGATTTTATGCATATTTCTTTTGCAGTTCTAATGATAAGCCTATTTTTGACAGAATCATTTTTATGGAGACAAAGAGGAGTGTTGTTTTTTACGGTTATGTATTGTTTTTTTAACCTAAAGAATCTAGAATTCAACCTAAAAAAAGATTGAAAAATATGACTAAAAAAATACTTATTACTGGTGCTGCCGGTTTTTTGGGATCTCATTTATGCGATCGTTTTATTGCCGAAGGCTATTATGTGATTGGGATGGATAATCTTATTACTGGAGATTTAAAAAACCTAGAGCATTTATTTAAGCATAAAAACTTCGAATTCTATCACCATGATATTACAAAATTTGTACATGTCCCAGGTGAATTGGATTATATCCTGCACTTTGCTTCCCCTGCAAGCCCAATAGATTATTTAAAAATTCCAATACAGACTTTAAAAGTGGGTTCACTAGGAACACACAATCTTTTAGGTTTGGCACGAGTAAAAAAAGCTAGGATCCTTATTGCTTCTACTTCTGAAGTTTATGGAGATCCATTAGTGCATCCCCAAACCGAGGAATATTATGGAAACGTAAATACTATTGGTCCAAGAGGAGTCTATGACGAAGCAAAACGATTTCAGGAATCCATAACGATGGCATACCATACTTTCCATGGTGTAGAAACAAGGATTGTTAGGATTTTCAATACGTATGGACCAAGAATGCGACTCAATGACGGAAGGGTTATCCCAGCGTTTATCGGTCAAGCATTACGCGGAGAAGATTTAACCATTTTTGGCGATGGAATGCAAACCCGTTCGTTTTGTTATGTAGATGATCAAGTAGAAGGTATCTTCAGATTATTGCAATCCGATTATGTTTATCCAGTAAATATTGGAAACCCAGATGAAATAACGATTAAGGATTTTGCAGAAGAAATTATAAAATTAACAGGTACAAAACAAAAAGTGGTCTATCATCCATTGCCTATCAATGACCCTTTACAACGCCAGCCCGACACTACAAAAGCTAAAGCTATTTTAGGCTGGGAAGCCAAAGTATCTAGATCAGAAGGAATGAAAATTACCTATGATTATTTCAAATCGTTATCCAATGAAGAGCTGTTAAAAGAAGAACATAAAGATTTTACAGGTTACATCCGATAACAATGACAGCATCAGTTCACACAGGAAGATATTCTAAATACATTAGGCCAATTAGCGTTCTAGTGGATTTGTGCGTTATCTCACTTTTGTGTCTTTATTTTTTCAGGGAGCTGGGCTTAAATGTGATACATTATATTTTATTTCAAACTATAGGATGGATTGTTGTTGCATTTTTTGTTAAGTTTTATGAAATCTATCGTTTTACCACCCCAGTAGAAATTTTCTCAAAACTAATTAAGCAAAGTGTAATTTTCTTATTAGTAGTCATTGCTTATTTTCCATTTACTAAAGAAGTTTTGTTTAGCGGAAAAGCTATTGCCTTTTTCATGCTTTCAAGCCTTTTATTGATCACTGTATCAAAATACTTATTGTTTTATTATTTAAAGAAATATAGGATAATAACTGGAAGTAATTTTAGAAATACTATCATCATTGGGTACACGCCAGAAGCAATAAATTTAAAGCAACTATTTGAAACTAGAAATGATTATGGATATCGTTTCTTAGGTTTTTTCTCAGATAAAAAATCAAATCAGAATATTCAGGGAAAAGTAGAGGAAATAAAGTCATTTGTTATCAATAATAAAGTTGATGAAATTTATTGTTCACTTAACGAAATTACTAATGACCAATTGAAAGATTTAGTCAATTTTGCAGATGAAAACAACAAAACCATAAAATTTATTCCGGATACTAAAGAAATATTTTCTAAGAATCTGAAAATCGATTATTATGAATTCTTTCCGGTATTATCATTAAAAAAAACATTGTTGCATGAGCCATCAACAAAAGCATTCAAAAGAATCTTCGATATAGTTTTTTCTTTATGTGTTCTTCTTGGATTGTTGTCATGGTTGGTCCCGTTATTAGCCATATTAATAAAACTGGAATCCAAAGGACCGGTGTTTTTTAAACAAGGAAGACCTGGAATTGACGAAAAAGAATTTTTCTGTTATAAGTTCCGTTCAATGAAAATGAATAAAACTACCGAAAGGGAAGCTTCTAAAAACGACCCAAGAGTTACAAAAATTGGTAAGTTCATGAGAAAAACAAGTATTGATGAAATGCCACAATTCTTAAATGTCTTACTTGGTGAAATGTCTGTAGTTGGACCAAGACCTCATTTATGGTCACAAAATAAAATTTACGGTAATAGAATAAAAAAATATATGGTACGTCATTATGTTAAGCCTGGAATAACGGGATTGGCTCAAGTAAGAGGGTTCCGAGGGGAGATAGAAAGTGATGAAGATATGATAAACCGTATAAAATTTGATGTTTTCTATATAGAAAACTGGTCTTTAATCCTTGATTTGAAAATTATTGTTCAAACGGTAATTAACATATTCAAAGGAGAAGAGAAAGCTTATTAAAAAACATTTTTATCGATTAAGGATCTTATTTGGTTGTCTAAGTTAAAAGTATTTTTGGCGGTTATAAAAACACCTTTCTTCAATGCATCCAATTCATGTTTATTTAATGCCGAAATGATGCTCAATCGCTCGTTTAAATAATTATAATTACCAACTTCCGCAATCCAACCTAATTTATTTTGGCTGATAATATCTTCTGCTTCTCCGCCTCCAAAATATAATATGGGAAACCCTAATGAACTGTATTCAAAAATTTTAGAAGGCACAGAACCATAAATCCGCACTTTTAAAGGAACAATTGCAACATCAAACGATTGGATTTTTTCGTGTAATAATTTGCGATCCAACATTCCGTGAAAGAATATTTTTTTGTTTTCTTGTCTTGAAATCAGCGCTTGAATTTGATTTTTTTCGGAACCATCACCAAATAGGTGCAATTCAATATTTAAGCCTTCTAATTTTATTTTTTCACACAATTCCAAAACCCCTTGAGCTATACCAAATAAACCTGCATAAAAGATTTTAATAGGCTTGTTTTCTTGAGTTTCTATATTCAATGCTTCTAAATTATGTTCAGGGAAATTTCGGTACAAAAAACAATTTTTCTCAGGAATTATGCTTTTTATATGTGTAATTATTTCGTTTGATTGTGCTAGAACCAAGTTTGCTTTTTTATAAATAAACCGTTCAAAAAATAAAGATATACGATGGGAGAAACTTTCTTTTTGTAGAGCATTCAATTCAATTGCGGCTAAAGGCCATAAATCGGAAACGTTTAAAATAATTTTTTTGTTTTTAAGCCAAAGAATTAAAACTGAAACGAAAGAAAGTAATAATGGTGGTGATTGAACAATAACTTTTTGAGGAGTTTTTTTAAATAATAAATAAATGAATAATGAAGTAGAAAACGACAAAACGGATACAACCCGAACCAATATATTTTTACTGACACTAGGATAAATCCAAAGCCGTTTTACCAGAATACCTTCTATATTTTCTGTTACAGAAAATTTTCCTTTATACTCTGTAAATAATTCACCTTTTGGGTAATTCCCTAAAGGACAAATTACATCAACCGTATAACCATTTTGAGCCAACTTCAATGCCATTTGTTCAATTCTATTGGCTGCAGCTCCTTTTTCTGGCGAATAATAATTAGATATGATTAAGATTTCCTTCATTAAAACTAAATTTTTAATAACGAAACAAACTGTTTTAATTTTCCGCTTTTGTTGCGCTCTAATTTTTCTTTTCTGATAAATGAGAAAGTCAAACCATTTTCTAAATAAGTAGCAATTGCTTTTTTAATTTTTTCAATTTGTTTGTTAGTCAATTCAAAATCACTAACATATTGAATCTCAAAAGTATCTAAATTGGTTTGTTTGATAATAAATTCCTTGACGTTCCCGTCGTCTTCAATAATACTTTTGGTAACATAATAAAATGTCAAACCAGGAGACTTTTTTCCACTAGGAAGAATGGCAATATCGTTGGTTCTACCAATTAAATTTTTTAGAATAGGTTTCTTAAAAGTACTTTTTTCATCTAAAATGCCAATGTCCCCAATATCATATCTTATGAACGGATGCGCTTTATTAAATAAGGAAGTTATCACCACACGACCTTCTTTTCCATAAGGCAAAACAGAGTCGTTTTCATCCAGGATTTCTACAAACAATGTTTCCGAATTAACTTGCCATTCGCCATCAGGATTTTGAAAAGCAATGAGATCTAATTCTGAGGCACCATATTCATTGATAACTGGAACGCCAAATTGTTTTTCCATTAAAATTTTATCTTCTTCAAAAAGCATTTCGGAGGTAACAACACAACATTTTAACGTTGGGCAAATGCGGGTAAGAACGATGTTTTTTTTCTGAAGAAATTTAGCAAATAATACAATTGATGAGGTGTATCCGTTGATGTAATCGAATTTTTTACTTTTAAATTTCAACAATACTTCTTCCAGTATTTTATCTGACAGATTAAAAATGGTAAACCGATAACGATGGGTCAATAAATCCTTTATCCGTTCTTTTTTATTTCCAATAAAATCTAATGGAATTCCATAAAAACGTGCCTGAAATGAAGAATTAAAGTCAATTCCGAACCATCCAAAACGATGAATTATATTTGCCCAAGTCAATGCATGGCAAAACTTGTCTTTTGCAAAAATAAAAGGATCGCCACTTGAACCAGAAGTTTTATTGACGTACACATTTTTAGGGTTATAACCATCTGAAAGCCTTTCAGACAATGGTTTTTGAAATGTTTTTTTAGTTTGAATCGGAACTTCATGCCAGTTTTCAACTGAAGATTTTCCAACAAAATCCTGATATGATTTATTGTTTTTTAAATGATAGTCAACAATTTCCTTTCTTTTTTCAATTATCCGATTTTCAAAATCGGCTTCTGATATCAAAAGAATTTTATCCAATTCGGCTGTAGCTTCCTTCATTGGGAAACCATTTAAACTGAGAGATAAATTGAAGAGGTTAAACATAAAAAAACTTTTTTTTTCAAAAATAAGAAAACCTAAAACTATAAACGCCAATTAATAAAATTTTTAATGGATAAAGGGATTTTGTTTTAGAAAGACACTATTTTTGCACAACAATTAAAGAAGATATACAAATGACAATTTTATTACTTGGTTCTGGAGGAAGAGAACATGCACTAGCATGGAAAATGTTACAATCTTCAAAATGTTCTCAACTTTTTGTAGCACCTGGAAACGCAGGGACAGCTCAAATTGCCACGAATGTTAATTTAAGTATTGTCGATTTTGGAGCGATTAAGTCTTTCGTTATTAAAGAAAAAGTCGAAATGATTGTTGTAGGCCCGGAAGATCCATTGGTTTTAGGGATATATGATTTCTTTAAAAATGACGAAACATTAAAAAACATTCCAGTTATTGGGCCATCAAAAAAGGGAGCTCAATTAGAGGGAAGTAAGGAATTTGCCAAAGAATTTTTGGTAAAACATAATATACCAACTGCTGCTTATGATAGTTTTACTAAAGATAGTGTAGAAAAAGGGTGTGAGTTTCTAGAGACTTTACAGCCTCCATATGTTTTAAAAGCCGATGGTTTGGCAGCTGGAAAAGGAGTTTTGATTATTCAGGATTTGGCGGAAGCCAAAGAAGAATTACGAAACATGTTGGTTCATTCAAAATTTGGAACAGCGAGTGCAAAAGTAGTTATAGAAGAATTTCTTGACGGAATAGAATTGAGTTGTTTTGTATTGACAGACGGAAAAAATTATAAGATTTTACCAACTGCCAAAGACTATAAAAGAATTGGTGAAGGCGATACAGGTTTAAATACTGGCGGAATGGGAGCGATTTCTCCAGTGCCATTTGCTGATGCAGTATTATTGGAAAAAATCGAAACTAGAATTGTAAAACCTACTATTGCCGGATTGCAAAAAGATGGGATTGAATACAAAGGCTTTGTTTTCATTGGGTTAATAAACGTTAAAGGCGAACCAATCGTTATTGAATATAATGTAAGAATGGGAGATCCTGAAACCGAAGTGGTAATCCCAAGGTTGAAATCAGATTTAGTGAGTTTATTTGAAGCGGTTGGAAATCAAAAACTGGATGAAGTATCATTGGAAATAGACGAAAGGACGGCAACTACAATTATGGTTGTTTCTGGAGGTTATCCTGAAGATTATGAAAAAGGAAAAGTAATTTCTGGAATTGATAGTATTTCAGATTCAATCGTTTTTCATGCTGGGACTAAAACAGAAAATGGAGCAGTTGTAAGTAATGGAGGAAGGGTTTTGGCAATTACTTCTTACGGGAATAGTTTTCAGGATGCCATAAAAAAATCTTATCAAAACATAGAAAAGCTACATTTTGATAAGATGTATTTTAGAAAAGACATTGGCTTTGATTTATAAAATCGAAGCTATTTTCTTTTTTAGCTGATTATTTTAAGAAAGAATGAGCTGTTGTATCTTGATTTTCTTCCCCGTTTGCTTCATGAAGTTTTAATTGTTTGCACCAGTAAACAGTAGCAATAGCACAGATAATCATAAAAACCCAATTGATAATATTTGCAGCGAACCAGTTTTCAAGCTCTAAACGTCTTAAAAAATTTTGTGGTGCAAAAAATATATTTTCAAACAACCATTGTATTCCTTCAAAAAATGCTCTCATCGATATAAGTATTATATTTACATTTACAAAAGTATAAAATATCCTTATGATTACAAGTCTTTTTAGAAAATCTACACCATTAAATTATGCATTAGTATTATTATTGATGTTGGTTTTCTTTTTTTTATACGAATCCCAAGTATTTTCAGGAGATAATTTAGCTGTTTTTATAATCAAAAAAGCAGGAATATTATTTCTCTTATTGGCTTCGCTTTTTACTGCAAATTTTATAATTAAAAAGAACGGATTGAGTAAAGACAGTAGTTACACCGTTTTATTTTATTTTTTGCTGTTGCTTTTTTTTCCTTCGGTTTTGGATAATTTTAATTTAATTATTGCTAATTTTTTCATCCTTATGGCAATAAGGAGATTAATGTCGTTGCAGTCAATGAAAATGCAAAAAGAAAAAATATTTGATGCTTCTTTATGGATTTTTGCAGCCAGTTTATTTCAATTTTGGAGCATTTTGTTCATTGTGCTGGTATTTGTTTCTATACTTTTTCATGCAGCAAAGGATTATAGAAACTGGGTGTTGCCTTTTATTGCTTTTTTTGCGGTTGCAGTGCTTTTTTTAATGTATGCTACTTTAACCGATATCAATATTATCAATGAATTAATTGCTAATGCTTACGTTAATTTTAAGATTGATTATTTTACTAATAAATATCAAAACATTGCCTTGTCTATTTATGTGTCAGTAGCTCTTTTCTTTATTACTACAATGGGTTTAACCTTGAGCAATAGGCCTTTGATTTTACATTCGGCTTATAAAAAAATCATAGTTTATTTCTTTATAGGAATTGCAATTTTCTTGATTTCAGATAATAAAAGCAATGATTTATTGCTGTTTACTTTCGCGCCATTGGCAATCATAGCAACAAGTTATATTGAGTTTTCCAAAGAACAATTAAGTCAGGAAATAGTAGGTTTTGTATTAATAGCCTGTAGTCTTTTTACTTTTTTTTCTCAGTTATAATTTATTTCCAAAAGCCAAATCACCGGCATCTCCAAGTCCAGGAACAATATAATCTTTCTCATTCAGTTTTTCGTCGATTGCGGCAATCCAAAGATGGCAATGACTAGGCAAATTAGTTTTGAGAAATTCAATGCCTTCAGGAGCTGCAATTACAACGGCTATATGTATTTCATTTGTTTTTTCGTTATCCAATAATTTTTCAAAAACTGCTACCATTGATTTTCCAGTAGCTAGCATAGGGTCAATTAGTATCAGGTTTTTGTTTTCTAAACTCGGAATTGCCTTGTATTCAACCAAAATATCAAAAACAGCTTCATTTTCTTTATGATGTCGGTAAGCCGAAACGAAACCATTTTCGGCAGCATCAAAATAATTCAGGAAACCATTGTGCAAAGGCAAGCCAGCACGCAGAATGGAACACAAAACTATAGGATTATCAATTTCGGTGGTGTTTTTAGAACCCAGCGGTGTATGGATAGCGATGGATTTGTATTTTAATTCCTTACTGATTTCATACGCCATTATCTCACCAATCCGTTCTAAATTTCTTCTGAAACGAAGTTGGTCTTTTTGAATTTCAATATTTCGGATTTGCCCTAAAAAATGATTTAGGACACTGTTGTTTTCTGACAAATGATGTATTTTCATAACTTTTTTTAACTTCTAAAGTTTTTCAAAAGTATAAAAAGTATCTTTGCGTTTTAATATATATCCTATGTTTTCAAAATTAGCTTATTCCGTATTCGAACAAAGTATCAAGGATTACCACCAGTTTGACAGTGTGGAGCAACCGATTAACAATCCATTTCCAAAAGATAAATTCGAACATTTATTGTATGAAAAAAATTGGGTGGATACTGTACAATGGCATTATGAAGACATTATTCGTGATCCAAATATTGATCCTGTGGCTGCTTTGGTTTTAAAACGTAAAATCGATGCTTCAAACCAAGTCCGTACTGATATGGTTGAATATATCGATAGTTATTTTTTGCAGAAATACAGCGATGTACAAGTAAAAGAAAATGCAAAAATAAATTCAGAAAGCCCAGCATGGGCATTTGACAGATTGTCAATTCTTGCTTTGAAAATCTATCATATGAATGAAGAGGCAACCCGCGCCGAAGCTTCTCAAGACCATAGGGAAAAATGTCAGGTAAAACTGAACGTACTTTTAGAGCAAAGAACAGATTTGTCAACAGCCATTGATGATTTATTGACCGATATTTCGAACGGTGATAAATTCATGAAAGTTTACAAACAAATGAAGATGTACAACGACGATGAATTGAACCCTGTTTTGTATCAGAATAAAAAATAGACAAATTCTTGTCACTAAATAACAAACATATAGCCGTCATCCGACTCTCCGCAATGGGAGATGTTGCGATGACGGTTCCTGTTATAAGAGCATTAGTCATTCAAAATCCGGAAGTTAAAATCACCTTCATTTCCCGCCCATTTTTTAAACCTTTCTTTGATGGAATTCCAAATGTGACTTTTTTCGAATTTGATGCGAAAGGCAGGCATAAAGGTTTCTTCGGATTGTTGCGGTTATTCAAGGATTTAAAGAAGCTTGACATTGATGCTTTTGCAGATTTGCACAATGTTTTACGTTCTAAAGTCATTAGAAATCTTTTCGCTTTAAGCGGAACAAAGACAGCATTTACCGATAAAGGCAGGGCAGAAAAGACAGCATTGACCCGATCAGAAAACAAGGTGTTTGAACCGCTAAAATCAATGATTGATAGACATGTTGCCACTTTTGAAAAATTGGGATTTACTATTGATTTATCATCTGCAACCATAAGGACTCTTTTTCCCGAAAAACAAGAATTGGATTCAGCTGTTATTGCCTTGACGAGGGAAATACCGTTTTATACAAAAACACGCTGGATCGGAATTGCCCCATTTGCTCAATACGAAAGCAAAGTTTATCCTTTGGATTTGATGCAAAAGGTTATTGAGGAACTGGCATCTGATGAAAACAATAAAATCTTCCTTTTTGGGGGCGGAAACAAAGAAATCGAAATTTTAGAATCCCTTTCCCTAGATAAAAAAAACGTGATAATTGTTGCTGGTAAATTAAGTTTGTCAAAAGAACTCCAACTCATTTCCCATCTTAAGGTGATGCTTTCCATGGATTCTGGTAACGCACATATTGCTGCCATGTTGGGGGTAAAAACAATTACGCTTTGGGGCGCAACCCATCCTTATGCCGGTTTTGCACCATTTAATCAGCCGTTCGAAAATGCTTTGGTTTCAGACCGGAACCTATATCCAAAACTACCTACTTCGGTTTATGGTAATAAAAAAGTGGCTGGATATGAAGATGCCATGCGAACAATTGCTGTTGAAGAAATTGTATTTAGAGTTCTATCTTGCTAAATTGTATTAAAGGGCGCAATATGTTTCTTTAGTGGAGACATATTCATAAGCGGTGGAGCTATATCTATAAATGGTGGAGGTATATTTATAAATGGTGGAGGCATATCTGTAAGTGGAGGAGGCATATCTATAAATGGAGGAGGCATATTTATAAGTGGTGGAGGCATATTTGCAAATGGTGGAGGTATATTTATAACTGGTGGAGGTATATCTATAACTGGTGGAGGCATATTTATAACTGGAGGAGGCAAATATTAAAATCGGGGAGCTATAAGTATAAATCTTAAAGCGGGTTAATTGATTTTATTGGAATATTCTTCAAGCTTTTGTTTTTCTTTCGATGTTAAACTATCAATTCCTTTTTTGCTTATCTTATCAAGTATACTATCTATTTCTTTTTGAGTGTTTACCTTTTGTTCATTGTATTTGTGCTCAATCGTATAATGCTTTTTATGTGTTTTGAAATAATAGTTGTCTACAAAAAGAATATGGGGTTTCGTCACAATAAGATATATGAAGATCACACTTGGAATAAAAACAATCAAGATTGGAATATAATTTATAGTTAATGCGTGCGGATAGACCATAATTGCAACAAACATCCCAATTAACGCACCTCCCAAATGTGCTTCATGCCCAATATTATCGCTTTTGGATTTGATTCCATAAATTGTAAATCCGATATACAATAGCCCAAAAAGCCAACTAGGAATAAAAACTGGAATTAAAAATAGGCCAACTCCCAGACCTGGAAACAAGGCGATAGATGCGAATATAATTCCGCATACCGCTCCTGATGCACCTACCGCGCTATAATCTCCATGGTTGCGGTGTATGAAAAGAGCAAGTAAATTGCCACCAAACAAACTCGTAAAATAAATAACCAGAAAATTAACTGCTCCAAATTGCAATTCGAGGGCTTCAGAAAACATATAAAGACTGATCATATTAAAAATTAAATGCTGCCAATCTATATGTAAGAAACCAGAAGTAAAAAGCCTTTTGTATTCTTTGTGGATTAAGACTTTGTCAACGTCAAATTTATATTGTTCAAAAAAGGATTTGTCAATAAAGCCTTTATAGGAGAATATAAAATTAATAACGATTATGATTATCCCGACAATTCCCGTGTTCATATAATTTTTTTAATGTTGGTTTGGTTGCAGTATTGTGGTTTGGAGCGTAAAATTATTGACCAAAATCCGAAGGTGTTATGGATTATTCTTTTGGATAAATAATCTTTACGTTAGTTGTCTTTGCTTTTTTGTTCCAAAATAGTTCTGCTTCATAGGGATACCATATCTCACATATATTGGGTAAACTATAGTTTGTTTCGTCACTATAAATTTGTTTATAATTGAATAAGGTTGAGTCTATATCTTTTGTTTGAAAATACCCATCTCCACTTAGCAATTCGACTTTTCCTTTTTCTCCAAATTTTAAGTAACCTCTAAAACCATCAGTTATTCCGGAGTATTCAGCCCAAATTTTCCCGATTTTCTTTCCATTCTTTAGATAGTAAAAAGTACTTTTTCCATCAGTATCAACTCTTTTGATGGTTATATTTTTATAAGAATAATAAATTTCCTCATTTGTACATGAAGCGGTTATAATAAAAAGTAACAATAGTCCTATCCAGCGCATATCTTGCAAATTTTTATAAAAGCTTATAGAGAAAGTTATATTTTCCAAATCCAAAATACTAACTGGCGTTATTACTATTAATCATCTTTTTTATATCCTTCATAATAATAGGATTGCTCGATACCTTTAAAAATGATTTCTCTATTATTTATTTCTTCAGTAAGATTAGCGTTTAACAATGTTTTCAATTCTAAATCGTTAATCGGACTCCGTTCCATTGCTTGTAAGTAAAGTGATTTATCGACAAATTGCCAATTCACGACTTTTTTGAGTTTGGTTTTTAGAATCATATCTAACCAGATTCGCATTGTGCGCCCATTTCCTTCCAGAAAAGGATGGGCAATATTCATTTCTACATATTTGGCAATGATTTGTTCAAAACTATCCTCAGGCATTCCCTCAATTTTTATGAGAATTTCATTTAGATACAACGCGTTTGCAAACCTGAAACCACCTTTCGAAATATTTTGTGTGCGTACCTTTCCTGCAAAATCATACAATTCATTAAATAGATAATGGTGTATTTGTGCCAAACCTTTTGTTGAACCCACTTCGATTTCATCAATAGAATTGGAATCAAATAAACGATATGCATTTTCTAAACTTTTCTCGTCAATGTTTCTCATATAAATTTAGATTTAGGACTTACCAACCATTCAAAAATACTTCAAAAGGTTCTGATTTGGATTAAAAAACACGTATTTTTTGGAAGAAGGAGATTAAAAATACAACTTAAATTTCCGAAAGAAATATCAAACCCTTAACGAACCACGAAACCCTCTGGCGGCATAATAGGATTCGGCGCCATTGTGGTATAGGAAGATAGTACCATAGCGGAAATCGCAAAAAACGGCACCGCCTAATTTTCTTATCGCTTCAGGGGTTTGTATCCAGCTGGATGTCTTGGTATCAAAATTTCCCAATTGTTGCAGTTGGCGGTATTCTTCTTCGGTTAAAATGGAAACTCCCATAGTTTCAGCCATATTAATTGCGCTGTCTTTAGGTTTATGTTCTTTTCTGGATTCCAATGCCTTATGGTCATAACATACGCTTCGGCGGTCTTTTGGACTTTCAGGAGAACAATCGTAGAAAATATATTCTCCCGTTTTTTTATCAAAAGCAACTACATCTGGCTCGCCACCGGTTCGTTCCATTTCATTTAGTGACCACAGTTTGCTTGGATTGGCTTCAAGTTTTGTTTGTATTTGTGTCCATTCAATAGCTGAATGACGGTTAGCATTTTTTTCAAAACGCGACTTTAGTGTTTCAATTAGCTTTACACTTTCTTCTGGAGTAAGTACTTTTTTGTTTGCCATAATGCGTTACATTAAACATCATCATAATCTACCACAATTTCTTTTGAAGTAGGATGTGCCTGGCAAGTCAAGACCAATCCTTCGGCAATTTCACCATCAGTAAGAATGGAGTTTTTCTTCATTTCGGCAGTTCCTGTTGTTATTCTCGCTAGGCAACTGCTACAAATTCCGCCTTGACAGGAATAAGGTGCATCCAATCCTTGTTTGAGCGCTGCTTCGAGTAAAGTTTGTTTTTGAGACATCTCAAAAACAGTTTGATCACCATCAACAAGAACTGTAATTTTAGTATGCCCTTCCAGTTTTTCTGCTGAAGCTTCAGGATTAGTTGCTGCACTAGAAGTAGAAAACAACTCGAACTTAATATTGGATTCTTTAACGTTGTGCTCTTTCAAAACGCCACAAACAGTATTGATCATTGTTTCTGGACCGCAAAGATAAAATTTGTCAAAATCAATTTCCTTGTGTTTGTTGTTCAGCACAAAATTAACCGTTGATTTGTCTATACGCCCAAAAAGTTCCTGTTCAACTTTAGCCTGACTATAAACATAGTGTATAAAAAAACGACCCACATATTGCAAATGCAAGTCATGTAATTGCTGGTGAAAAATAGTCTCTTCGGGCGATTTGTTTCCGTAAACCAAAACAAAAGTACTTTTTGGCTCATTCTTTAAAACCGACTGTATAATAGACAGCACCGGTGTGATTCCGCTACCGGCAACAAAAGCCGCATAGTTTTTTATACGGTTTGCATCGGGTTCGAACGTAAATTTTCCTTCTGGCGTTCCTACTTCCAATGTGTCTCCAGCTTTCAGCGTTTTATTGGCAAACTGTGAAAATGCGCCTTGAGAAACTGCTTTGATAGCGATACGCAATTCACCACTATTTGGCGAAGAACAGATTGAATAGGCTCTGCGGATTTCCTTTCCGTCAAGGGTCAATTTTAGATTTAAGTATTGACCTGCAACGAAATTATAGTTGGATTGTAATTCTGTAGGGACATTGAATAAAACGGAAACCGTAGTAGCAGTTTCACGTCTTACTTCTTTTATGTTTAATTTATAGAATGAAGACATGGGATTGTTTTTTGCAAAAATAGAAAAAACTATTAAGACCAAATAATTTATACCTGAAGACTGTTTCGTTTTTTAACATGTTTTTATTTTAAAACATATTGTTTTATTACTTTTACGACAACAAACAACACAATAATATGATTAAACATTTTATAACCCTAGAATGGAAGGCGTTCTTCCGTTCGGCTTCGATGGGAATGAATCTCGCATTGAAAATATTGATGGGACTCGCAGTTCTTTATTTTTTGGTTCTTTTTTTATTAATAGGAATTGGTTCTTTTTATTTAATTAAAGAAGAGTTGCACCTAGATCCGTTACTAACCATCAATAAAATTTTGATTTATTACTTTTTGATAGATTTGACAATCCGTTTGCTTTTGCAAAAAATCCCAGTAATGAATATTAGACCATTATTGAATCTCCCTATCAAGAAACCAACAATTGTACATTTTTCGATAGGAAAGACAATGTTGTCTTTTTTCAATTTGATACACGCTTTTTTCTTCATTCCTTTTTCGGTAGTTTTAATGATTGAAGGATATGATCCAGTGGGAGTGATTCTTTGGAACCTAGCTATTTTTTCATTGGTTTACATCAATAATTTCTTGAATATCCAACTTAACAACAAAGACAACTTGTTTGCTGCTTTCTTAGCTTTAGCCGCTATTTTGTTTGCTACCCAGTATTATAGTTTATTTGATATTACAGCCTATACTTCGGTGTTTTTTAATGGTCTTTTTATAACCAAATGGGTTTTTCTTTTGCCGGTTATTGCTTTTATTGGGTTGTATGTTTTGACGTTCAACTATTTAAAAAGCAATCTTTATCTCGACACAGGTTTATCTAAAACGCACGAAATTGCAAAAACCGAGAACTTGACTTGGCTGAATCAATTTGGCACCATTGGCACCTTCTTAAAAAACGACATCAAATTAATTAAAAGAAACAAACGTTCAAAAACTACCGTTACGATGAGTGTTTTGTTCTTGTTCTATGGCTTGCTTTTCTTCAGTGGCGGAATAGAAACTTATGATAAACCGATAATGCACATTTTTGCAGGAATTTTTGTTACCGGTGGATTCTTGTTTACTTTCGGGCAATTCGTGCCTAGTTGGGACAGTGCGTACTATCAATTGATGATGACCCAAAACATTTCGTATAAGGATTATCTGAATTCAAAATGGTGGCTCATTGTGATCGCCACATTTGTATCAACTATTATAGCTTCTTTTTATCTGTATTTTGGACTTCATGTTTATTTAATTATTATCGTAGGGGCTATTTATAACATTGGTGTCAACTCCCATTTAGTATTGCTTGGCGGGGCGTATACAAAAACACCAGTGGATCTGAATTCAGGGAAAGGGGCTTTTGGGGACAAAAAAGCATTTAGCCCAAAAACAATGCTGCTCACAATCCCGAAACTATTATTGCCAATGCTTCTTTATGGATTAGGGACTTATTTTATAAATGACAATGCTGGTTTAGCTTTTGTTGCACTATTTGGAATTATAGGTTTTGCCTTAAGAAACAAGGTTTTTACTTGGATTGAAAAAATATATAAAACAGAAAAATACGCTACAATAGCCGCTTACAAACAAAAAAATTAATAATGACGTTTCATATGTAGAGACGTTGCAATGCAACGTCTCTACAAAAAACAAAAAATAAAAAAACAAAAAATGATACAAATCAACCAACTTTCAAAAACATACAACGGCGTAACCGTTTTAAAAATAAATAATTTAGAAATCCCAAAAGGCCAAAGTTTTGGTTTAGTAGGAAATAATGGCGCAGGAAAAACTACTTTTTTCAGTTTGCTATTGGATTTAATCCAACCAACCACAGGAAAAATAATCAACCATACTATTCAAGTCAATACCAGTGAAGAATGGAAACCTTTTACGGCTGCCTTTCTTGATGAAAGCTTCCTGATAGGATATCTTACTGCGGAGGAATATTTCTATTTTATTGGGGATTTGCGTGGTCAAAATAAAGCGGATGTAGATGCTTTGTTAGCCAAACATGAGGAGTTTTTTAATGGGGAAATCCTAAAAACAAAAAAATACCTGAGGGATTTATCTAAAGGAAACATGAAGAAAGTAGGAATTATCGCTACTTTAATTGGAAATCCTGAAGTAATTATTTTAGACGAGCCTTTTGCTAATTTAGATCCAACTACCGTAAACCGATTGAAAAAAATCATCAAGGAATTAGCCCAAAATCCTGAAATCACTGTTTTGGTTTCTAGTCACGATTTGCAACATACCGTTGAGGTTTGTGACCGTATTGTTGCGTTGAACAAAGGGGAAGTAGAAAAAGACATTCAAACATCTACAGAAACACTAATGGAATTAGAAACTTTTTTTGCGGTTTAATCCAAAGAAAGACAACGACTTATTTATTTCTTAACAAGAATATCACAAGCTATTTTTTTTGTGTTATCAAAAAGAAATGTACTTTTACAAGTCCGTATAATAAAATCAACTTTTAGAAGTTAAAGAATAAATCGTTTTACATTGAAAAACAACATACTAAAATATTCATTTTTCGTCGGTTTTCTGTTTTTTTTGATAGCTTGTTCTACCAGCAAGGAAACTTTCATTTCCAGAAACATGCATGCGCTAAGTGCCGAATATAATATATTATATAATGGCGGAATTGCATTAGACAAAGGAGTAGAGGAATTAAAAGCAGGATATAAGGATAATTTTTGGCAAAGATTGCCAATAGAAAGAATGCAGACCAATACGGAAACACTGCTTCCAGGTCAAAAATCCAAAAACTCAAATTTTGAACGTGCCGAAAGCAAAGCGATAAAAGCGATTCAAAAACACGCCATGGATATTGCTGGGGTTGAAAGAAACCCTCAAATGGATGAAGCGCATTTATTATTGGGTAAGGCAAGGTATTTTGACCAAAGATTCGTTCCATCAATCGAAGCGTTCAATTATGTTTTATACAAATATGCGAACAGCGACAAGATTTATGAAGTTAAAGTGTGGAGGGAAAAAGCAAACCTACGATTGGAAAACGATGCACTTGCTGTAAAAAACCTAAAAAGATTATTGAGCGAAAACAAATTGGAAGGTCAGGTTTTGGCCGATGCCAATGCGACACTTGCACAAGCATTTATTAATACCGATGAAATTGATTGTGCTGTAGAGCGATTAAAAGTCGCTATTGTTACCACAAAACTAAAAGAAGAAAGAGCAAGATACCGATTTATTTTAGGGCAGCTTTATGAAGAACTAAACGAAAAAGACAGTGCGTTTGCAGCATATCAGTCAGTGATTGATATGAAAAGAAAATCACCAAAAAGATATGTGATTCAGGCCCATGCCAGACAAGCCCAACAATTTGATTATGAAAATGGGGATACCGTAGCTTTTCTAAAAAAATATAAAAAACTATTTAAGGACAGGGAAAACCGACCTTTTCTAGATGTATTGAACCACCAGATGGGATTGTTCTATGACAAATTCAACAAGCCTGCAATTGCTGAAAAATACTATAACCAATCGTTACGCAAAAGAACAGACGATTCGTATTTAGCAGCTTCAAATTATAGAAACCTTGCTTATATTTATTTTAAGAAAGCGAAGTTTAAAACTTCTGGGGATTATTATGACAGTACGCTCGTGCAATTGGATTCAAAAACAAGAGAGTATGCCATGATCAAAAAGAAAAGAGCAAACCTTGATGAAGTAATCAAACAAGAAGGATTGGTTTCAAGAAACGACAGTATTCTTAACGTGCTTTCACTATCAAAAAATGATCAGGTTAGTTATTATGAAAAACATATAGAAAAGCTAAAAGCGGCAGATGCCATTAAAAAAGCATTGGAAGAAAAACTTAAAAAAGAAAATGCAAAAAAAGGGGACAGTATAAGTAAACCAATTAATGAACCTCTAGATAATGATGCACTTCCTGTAGGAAAATTATCTACGATGCCTCCAGGAGGGAAATCGCCACCGGCAGCAACCCCTAAAAGTACACAAAGCGATTTCTATTTTTATACAGCCTCTACTGTAGCATTTGGCAAAGCTTCATTTCTGAAAAATTGGGGAGAACGAAGCTATAAAAACAACTGGAGATTGTCTTTAAAAGGAAACACAGAAGTTGCCGATGATTCTATTGCAAATGATCCTATTGATATAAAAGAGGGTACCGACAAAGCTGTAGTTGCAAATGAAAAGTACGATACAAATTATTATCTGAAACAATTACCAACTTCAAAAACTGAAATTGACAGTATTATAAAGGAACGTGATTTTTCTAACTATCAGTTAGGGAGCATTTATAAAGAAAAATTCAAAGAATACGAATTAGCTGCAGCTAAATATGAAAAACTACTTAGTGACAAGCCTGAAGAGAAATTGATTTTACCTTCAATGTATAATTTGTATAAAATATATGAAATTATAGACAAGAAGAAAATGCTGGCGATTAAGCAAACTATCTCCAGTAAATACCCGGAATCGCGTTATGCACAAATTTTGAATAATGAAAATTCAAAAGGAGAAGAAAATTTGACTCCTGAAAATAATTATTCGAAAACCTATAAACTATATGAAGAGGAAAACTATAGAACAGTTCTTCTGAAAACTACCGAGGCTATAAATCAATATCCTGGCGAATCAATTGTCCCAAAGTTCGAATTATTGAAAGCAAATACGATTGGAAAACTAAAAGGAGTTGAAGAATATAAAAAAGCATTGAATGTAGTTTCCCTAGACTATCCTTATAGTGAAGAAGGAAAACAAGCCGATTTGATTTTAGGTAAAGACATCCCAACACTGGAAGCCTTGAAGCTAAATGCACAAACCCCAAAAAGCTGGAAAATCCTTTATAAGGTTAATTATAAAGATACTATTATTAAAAGAACACAGGATACTATAGCCAAATTTATTAAAGTAAAAAACCTAGGTTATTTAAAAACGTCGAACGATAGTTTTACTATGGAAGATAATTTTATAGTAATTCATAATTTTAATTCGGAAGAATCAGCAAAGCAAGCTGCCGACACATTAAAAAACAGTAAAAAATACAAAGTTGCTTTTGAGCCAATTGTAATTTCAAACTATAATTATAGGGTAGTTCAAATCAAGAAAAACCTAGAGGAATACATTACCTTATTAACTGCTCCAGTAATTCCAAAAACCGATGAAAAAGCACCTGAAGAAGACCCAAAAACAGATTTAGACAAAAAAGATGATACAGGAGCCAAAGATCCGGTAAATACGAATTTACCAGGTTCAAGCACCGTTCCTCCTAAGGAAGAACCAAAGAAAACGGCACTACCTTCAAATGGAATGCCACCCACGATTACCCCAGATTTATTAAATAAAATTAAAACAGCACAACCCCCTAAAAATCCATAAAAATGTTCGAAAAAAGCCCTAAATCATATACAGACGCATTAGGAAAAACAAATAGACTTGTAGAAGGAACCACTATAAATGGAGATATTGATTCACCATCAGATTTTAGATTAGACGGAGTTTTAATCGGAAATTTTCAGTCAAAAGGAAAATTAGTAATAGGACCCGCAGGAAGCGTAAAAGGTGAAATCACCTGTCAAAATGCAGATATTGAAGGAAAATTTGAAGGGAAAATACAAGTTTCAGAATTATTAAGCATTAAAGTAACAGCAAAAATACAAGGAGAAATAACTTGTGGCAAATTAGCTGTTGAGCCAGGAGCAGAGTTTACAGGAACCTGTAACATGAAAAGCAATCTTAAAAGTACTACTGTAAGTGACCAACAAAGAGCCAAATAAACAATCCAGAAATAAGTGGATAGCACTTATAAATATTCCGATACAAATGGGAATAATTATTTTTGCGTTTTCTTATTTAGGGACATGGTTGGATGAAAATCACCCAAACGAAAAATTCTATTACAATAAAGTATTATTAATGGCGGGAGTTTTTTTAGCCCTTTATAATGTTATACGTCAGGTGAATGAATTGAATAAAACTAATGACGAATGAATTTTGAAATAAAAAATTTCAGACCAATTTTAGGATTATTTGAAATTGGAATCCCATTATTCATTCTTCATAAATTTATTTTTGAATTCACAAGTTTCAAAACCCAGACAGTAACATTTCATCATTCTCTTGAGTTACTTTACACCTATTTTTTAATAGCGTCTTGTATTATAATTTTTATTTTAATAAAAGTCAAGGAGATAAATCTAGACTATGTTGGCTATGCGTTTTTACTGCTTACGAGTTTAAAAATGCTTTTTTCTTATTTTATGTTACAACCTATATTAAGAAAAACCGAAATAAATGGCAATTTTGAAAAGTTTAATTTTTTCTTTTTATTCATAATTTTTCTTTTAATAGAAACAATTATAACGGCTCAAATACTCAATAAAAAGAGGTAAAATAATTTAAAGAAAAATTATATTTTAAATTCTTGGAATATTAATTTAAAATGTACCTTTGCACCAAAATTTAGAAACCTAAATAAAATAAAGATATTTAACTGTTATGGTGATTTCAAATAAACCACTTCGATTTATAATAGCGACATTCGTAGCTTGTCTTCCGTTAATTAGTTTTGCAAATTTAACTGGGGATTCTATACGTGTTAAAACCGAAACTCATTCAGCTGAAGTTGTAACAACTCACGATGAACCAATAGATTCAAAAACTAAAATCAAGGAATTTATTAGTCATCACCTTTTAGACTCTCATGATTTTACAATTTCTGCAAATGAAGAAACAGGAGAGCATTATGGTTTTTCATTGCCAATCATTCTTTTGGATAATGGGTTACAGGTTTTTTCTTCTTCAAAATTCAATCACGGTGAATCAGTTGCTGCAAATAATGGAAACTATTATGTGCTACACCACGAAAAAATATACAAAACTGATGCTTCAGGAAAATTAAACGAAGGTCACGGTGGACATCCAACTAATGTAAGACCTTTGGATTTGTCTATTACTAAAAGTGTCATAGGTATAATAGGTGTTGCAGTATTCATGTTTTTACTATTCACTGGATTAGCAAAATCATACACAAAAAATGGTGGGATTGCATCAGGTGCTGGACGTTTTTTCGAACCTCTTGTATTATATATAAGAGATGAGATGGCGATTCCTAATATTGGAGAGAAAAACTATAAAAAATATATGAGTTACTTACTAACTGTGTTTTTCTTTATTTTCTTCTTAAATATTTTGGGATTAACTCCGCTAGGTTTTAATGTCACAGGTAATATTGTTATAACAGCTTCATTAGCAATACTAACTTATTTGATTACTACTTTTTCGGCTAATAAAAATTATTGGTCACATATGTTATGGATGCCAGGAGTTCCTGTAATTTTAAGACCAGTATTGGCAGTTATTGAATTGTTAGGAACAGTTATCAAACCGTTTTCATTGATGATTCGTTTGTATGCAAATATGATGGCGGGTCACGTAGTATTGATGAGTATTATCGCATTAATGTTTTTGTTCAAAAGTTGGTTAGGAAGCACATTGTCCTTCGGATTGGCATTTGCTCTTTCTATTTTAGAGATATTGGTTGCGTTCTTGCAAGCATACATTTTTACAATGTTAACTTCATTGTATTTTGGAGCAGGGAACGAAGAGCATCATCACGAAGAAGCGCATCATTAATAGCTTAGGCTAATGCGTTATAAAAAGAATGTTTAATTTTTAATATATATATTATGCAAATTCCAGAAATTGTTGGAGCAGGATTAATTGTAATCGGAGCAGGTTTAGGTATTGGTAAAATTGGTGGTTCAGCAATGGACGCTATTGCACGTCAACCAGAAGCTTCAGGAAAAATCCAAACAGCTATGATTATCGCAGCTGCTCTTATTGAAGGTATTGGTTTCGCAGCTTTATTCGCGAAATAAAACTAAAAACAATAGTTGCAACGGTTGGTTGTAACTATTGTTTTAAATTAAAAATCAACATTATAACTTTTAAGTTCTGAACTTATATAACTATAATTTATAAAAAATGGATAAATTAATAAATGATTTTTCGTTTGGTCTATTCATCTGGCAGGTTTTAATATTTGTTGGATTAATATTTTTATTGAAGAAATTCGCTTGGAAACCAATTCTTGATACAGTTAATGATAGAGAAGAAGGAATAAAAAATGCATTGCTTTCTGCTGAAAATGCTAGAAAAGAAATGCAAAATTTACAAGCTAGCAACGAACGTATTTTGCAAGAAGCACGTTTGGAGCGCGATGGTTTACTTAAAGATGCAAGGGAAATCAAAGAAAAAATGATTGCTGATGCAAAAGAAGAAGCGCAAGCTCAAGGATTAAGAATGATCGAGCAAGCAAAAGCAGCTATCCAAACAGAAAAGAATGTAGCTATGGCCGAATTGAAATTGCAGGTTTCTACCTTGTCAATTGAAATCGCTGAAAAATTATTAAAAGACGAATTATCTAATAAAGACGCTCAGGCAAAATTGGTTGAGAAAATGTTAGGTGACGTTAAATTAAACTAATTATGGCAAGTACGAGAGCAGCAATTCGTTATGCAAAAGCAATCCTTGAAATGGCAGACACTATTGGTGTTGCTAAAGAGGTGAGTAATGACATGTCTTTAATTGCTTCAACCATTAATAGCAATAGTGAACTGAATGACTTTATCGAAAACCCAATCATTAAAGTTGAGGTTAAGGAAAGTGCATTATTGGAAGTTTTTCCAGAAATAAACGGAGTGACAAAAGGATTGTTTCATTTGTTATTTGAAAACAAAAGATTTGAAATCCTTGAAAATGTTGCACTAGAATATAACAAATTGTTTGATGAATTAAATGGAATCGAAGTTGCAAAAGTAACTACAGCATTCCCTATGGATTCTGATTTAAAAACAAAAGTGTTAGCTAAGATTGCCACATTTTCAAACAAAAACATTACTATTGAAAATATAGTTGATCCTTCAATAATAGGAGGTTTCATTATTAGAATAGGTGATATGCAATATAATGCATCCATCGCAAACAGATTACAAGTATTAAAAAGAGAATTAAGTAACTAGTTATTTATATAATTATGGCGGAAATTAAACCTGCTGAGATTTCAGCAATATTAAAAAAGCAATTATCAGGTTTTGAATCTGGTGCTACGCTAGAAGAAGTTGGAACAGTACTTCAAGTTGGAGATGGTATTGCTCGTATTTACGGGTTATCAAATGTACAATATGGTGAGCTTGTAGAATTCGAAAACGGATTGGAAGCTATTGTATTGAACCTTGAAGAAGATAATGTTGGGGTTGTACTTTTAGGGCCATCAACTGGAATCAAAGAAGGTTCAACTGCAAAAAGAACACAACGTATCGCTTCTTTAAAAGCTGGAGAAGAAATGATTGGACGTGTTGTTAACACACTTGGTTTTCCAATTGATGGAAAAGGACCAATTGGTGGTGACTTATACGAGATGCCATTAGAAAGAAAAGCACCAGGAGTTATCTTCCGTCAACCAGTAACTGAACCATTACAAACAGGAGTAAAAGCAGTAGATGCGATGATTCCAGTTGGTAGAGGTCAACGTGAGTTAGTTATTGGTGACCGTCAAACAGGTAAATCAACTGTTTGTATTGATACGATTTTAAATCAAAAAGAATTTTACGATGCAGGAAAACCTGTATTCTGTATATATGTTGCAATTGGGCAAAAAGCTTCAACTGTAGCAGGAATCGCAAAAATGTTAGAAGAAAAAGGAGCAATGGCTTATACGGTTATTGTTGCTGCAAATGCTTCTGATCCAGCTCCTATGCAAGTTTATGCACCTTTCGCAGGAGCAGCTATTGGAGAATACTTTAGAGATTCTGGTCGCCCAGCTTTGATTGTTTATGATGATTTATCAAAACAAGCAGTAGCTTACCGTGAGGTTTCTCTTTTATTAAGAAGACCACCGGGACGTGAGGCATATCCTGGAGACGTTTTCTACCTTCACTCAAGATTATTGGAAAGAGCTTGTAAAGTTATCGCAAACGATGACATTGCAAAAAACATGAACGATTTACCAGATTCATTAAAAGGAATCGTTAAAGGTGGAGGTTCACTAACTGCTTTACCAATTATTGAAACTCAAGCTGGTGACGTTTCTGCATATATCCCAACAAACGTAA
>JAZKDI010000020.1:0-2870 GCA_040387655.1 Bacteroidota bacterium
CGAATGCGATGGATGTTGGGAATCCAAGTAATTTCATCCGAATTCAGGAAATGTATCACAATGATTTGGAGCAGTTCAAAAAAGATTTCTCTTCGTTTACGTTCTCAGATGCCGAGACCTTAGAAGCGATGAAAACCATTTATAATACTGACGGATATATCGCAGAACCTCACGGAGCGGTTGGTTATCTTGGTTTGAAAAAAGAATTACAAAACCACCCTAATGCGATTGGGATTTTCTTAGAAACTGCCCACCCAATAAAGTTTTTGGATACGGTTGAGCCAACATTAAACGTAAAACTTCCTATTCCTAAACAAATTGAAAGCGTTTTAGGAAAAGAAAAAGTGAGCACAAAAATTAAAACGTACGAGGAATTGAAAGCGTTTTTGGCGTAAAAATTAAATATAATTTTTTAAATACAAACCGACTGAGAATTAATTTTTAGTCCGATTTTTATGGGAATTAGTTTTCTGTAAGTAAAATCATTAAATTTGTAAAAAATAAAAACAAACTGTAGCGTAAAGACAGTCATATATAGGCAGAGATGCGCTATTTTTAGCGAGTATATATAAGTTATCGGCTATTTTGAAACCCTATCTACAAAAGAATATCTTTGTCTTAAAAAATCAAGAAATGAAAATACTTATTTCACACTCTTCTGCAAACAAACAATATGGTGAAGCTTTAGTTGAACTCCTCCGTGGGGTTGGAATTAATGAAAATGAGATTATATTTTCAAGTAATCCGGCATATGGAATTCCAACTGGACAAAACATTTTTAATTGGTTAAAGTCTCAGATAAACGAAAAGCCTTTTGTCATTTATCTACTTTCGCCAGATTATTATACGAGTATTGCTTGCCTCAATGAAATGGGTGCGGCATGGATTGTCGAAAACGAACATACAATGTTGTTCCTTCCAAATTTCGATTTAAACAGCAAAGAATTTAGAAGTGGCGCAATCGATCCTCGAGAAATAGGATTTTTTATAAATGATGAAGAACGAATTTTGATGTTTATTGATCAACTTAGTAAACATTTCACAATCTCAAGAAGTTCAGTAATTATTAATCAAAAAGTAAGGCGGTATTTACAAGAAATTAAATCATTTGAGAATTTAAATAATGCTCCAAAAGCGAATCCAATATCCCAACAAGTTTCCACTCAGAAAGTTTTTCTAATACCCGAAGATCATTCGGAAACCACAAGTGATAAAGTAACTCCGCAAGAAGTTATTGTAAAGAAAAAGACAGCTAATGTTGTCGACAATTCACTTTCCAAATTTACAAATGATATTCTCTCAAAAAAATTAAAGGATGAAGAGTTACTTCTAATACATTACATTATTGAAACTGGGAAAGCTAAATTAATGATGGGTTGGCAAACTCAGAATGAAATAGAAAATATTAAAAATTGGGAAGAGATTCAAGAATTAAACAACCATTTATCTCGAAATTATGAAACAGTAATACGTAAATTTGAATTGAGAAATTATACAGAGGTCTCAGCTGTAACAAGTTCAGATAATCCAAAAGAAGTCAAATTGCGTCCTGAAATTTTGGCTAATATTATTGACTTATCACAAGAAGTTAAAGATATTATTGATGAAGCAGTTACAAGAAATCCTTTTGTAGAAAGCAAGAGTAGTTGGGATTTCGATTATAATTTCTAAAAAAACAGCCGCTAACATAACAAATTTATGCAATTGGTTTAATGAAAAGTTGGTTTTGTATTTGGCACATCCGAATAATGGGCTTAATTTAGTTCGAAACCCGCTGTATTAACAGAACGTTAGCTGATATCGCAAACAAAAAATCGTAAGTATGTTCGATAAGATACCATCATTAAAAGATTTTATATTATATGTTATTCCAGGCATAGTGTATTGCTATTTCGTCCTTGATATATACAATCATTTTTACAGCGAATGTTATTCTTGCGATGATATTGCTAATAGTCTAAGCCTTTCATTTATCGGAATTATATTTTCATTTATTGTTGGCTTTTTCCTATCGCAGTTGCAAATAATTTTATTTGGGAAACTTTTTGAGCACCGGTTTAAAAAAATGAGAACTATTGGAGAAAGTCAAAAATCAAATGAGGAAATTAAAAAAACTCTTATCAAGCGAATAAAAGAAGTTTTTGAAATAAATTCTGTTTCTGAAAATGATGATTTAATTATTTTTTTATGCCTGAATTTTGTTAAAGTAAAAACCAATGAGAATAGTCATATTTTTATAGATCGGCAAAACAATCTTTCCTCTTTTGCAATGACAGTCCTCTTACCTATTTTGTTAGCTATTTTTGATTTTTCACTCAAAATGAAATTTAATCTTTTTGTTACAATTATAATTCTTCTAGTAATGTTAGGATTGTTAATTTATTTAGTTTGGAAGATTGTATTTAACTTTCGGGATGACTATTATAAAAATATTTTTAGGCAATTTATAGTACTGTCAAAAAGCAACGTCAGCTACCCCCCAGCTAGTGCGAGCGTGCGGCTCGTGACCACTAACAAAAGTAAATAAGAGCTTATGATTTAAATTGTAATAAACACGAGAAAGACGCTAGCGCCAGCAGGAAAAAATACAAACGAAAACTAAAATACAGAAACAAAATAAGCTACTGACTTAAAAGGATGTAGCTTTTTTTATACCTTGGCTATATAAAAACCAAACAGAAAAACGATGAACACAACAGAGCAAATACCACAGCAGCTAAAGCAATCAAAGTTCCGTATCAAAAATATTTTTCTTCCTGATTACGAAAATTACGATGGCGTTCGCAGAATCAATATTTATGTGATGCGGTTGTTCTTCGCGTTAATGTTTGTTTTTGTTGCCACAGATTCCTGGACCGTTATTCTTACCC
>JAZKDI010000021.1:0-235573 GCA_040387655.1 Bacteroidota bacterium
GCCTGAGTTTTTCTCAGGCAGCAAAACAAAAGATGGGAATGAGAGCGGGATAAAGGTCCTGGAATTAAAAGGGAGGAAATTATTGCTTTTTACTCGCTTTTTTATACCAGTATTCGGTAAGTTTTTCGTAATTAACTGGATTGGCTGATTCTTGCCTAACTAATCTTCCGTTTTCAAAACCTCGCTCTAGTATGGTTTCTATTAAATAATCCTCATTAACCTGGTATGGATCGTACTTGGTTTTAAGGTTAATATCAAATAATCGAGCAGTATTGTTTGACCAAAAGGCTTTCCAGCCGCTTTTATAATCCTTAATCAAATCGTAAGTGCTCACTCCGGTTTGACGGTAAATTAATTTTATGAGGATTTGCCCTTGTTTACGGGATAATTTCTTGAGTTTTTCGGTAAACTCATTTTCAATATAGTTTTCGACTATTTTAAAATATTTTTTCTTTTCCTTGTTGGTTTTAAACTTTGCCATATTGGCATTGAGCCCTGTAAGCCTTTCTGAAGCTGTTTTTGCATAAGGATACACTTTATAAACCCTGTTTTGAAGGATAAGGAATTCTTTCTTTGCGACAGGATCTAGTTTTTCTTTTCTAATAACAACTTCTTCAATCAAAACTGGCTCTTCAATAATAGTATCCTCTTCTATTGAAAATATTTCTTTTTTAATAGTATCCCTTTTAACTTCTTGAGCCAAAGAAACAGTAGTGAAAAAAGTAAAAAATAAGAGATATTGAAATGCCTTCATTTAAAAAATAGTTAGTTAGTCAAAATTATACATTATATCTAACAAGTGTGGTGCCAAATTTATATTTTAGCAAAAAAAATATTTTATGAGCACAGATTCGATATTAAATAAATATTCCCTTACTTTTTTAGAAAACTACTTAAACAATGCTTCCCCTACTGGTTTTGAGGCTGAAGGCCAAAAAATATGGATGGATTACCTGAAACCATATGTCGATACTTTTATTACTGATACTTACGGAACGGCGGTAGGCGTTGTCAATCCAGATGCTCCTTTTAAAGTTATAATTGAAGGTCACGCCGATGAAATTTCATGGTATGTGAATTACATTACGGATGATGGATTAATATACGTTATCAGAAACGGAGGAAGTGACCATATGATTGCCCCTTCTAAACGTGTTAACATCCATACCAAAAACGGAATTGTAAAAGGCGTTTTTGGGTGGCCAGCAATTCATACAAGAAACCGTGGCAAGGAGGAAACTCCAAAAATCGAAAATATTTTTATTGATTGCGGCTGCGAAACTAAAGAAGAGATTGAAAAACTAGGGATTCATGTGGGTTGTGTCATTACCTATCCAGATGAATTCATGACATTAAACGAAAACAAATTTGTATGCCGAGCAATTGACAACCGTCTGGGCGGATTTATGATTGCCGAAGTCGCGCGTTTGCTTCACGAAAACAAAAAGAAACTGCCTTTTGGATTATACATTACTAATTCTGTTCAGGAGGAAGTGGGATTGCGTGGTGCCGAAATGATCACTAAAACTATTAAGCCGAATATCGCTATTGTAACCGATGTTTGTCACGACTCTACAACTCCTATGATTGAAAAGAAAATAGAAGGCGATACGAAAATAGGGAAAGGTCCAGTCATTACTTATGCGCCGGCGGTACAGAACAATTTGAGGGAACTGATTATCAATACTGCCGAGGAAAAGAAAATCCCTTTTCAAAGATTGGCTTCGTCACGAGTTACAGGAACAGATACCGATGCTTTCGCTTACAGTAATGGTGGCGTAGCTTCGGCCTTGATTTCGCTTCCGTTGCGATATATGCACACCACGGTAGAAATGGTACATCGTGACGATGTAGAAAACGTGATTAAACTGATTTATGAAACGCTTTTAAAAATTGAGAACAACGAGACTTTTTCTTATTTTAAATAATATTTAGGAGCTATTCCCGCTATTCGCTTTATCTTTTTTATCCGGTGGTTTCGACAAGCTCAACCACCGGATAAAAAAGGATATCGCTACTATCGGGGCTAAAACAAACAAACCAAGAAACCAAATGAGATACATCTATATAATGTTAAACGTTTTCGTGGGAGCATTGCTTTGGTCAGTGATTGATCCTAAGGAGCCTTTCACTTGTTTCCTCGAGATTTTTCCAGCGCTGATTGGTGTTTTGGTTTTGGGTTTTACATTTAGGAAATTCCGATTTACCAATTTTACTTATTTCTTGATTCTCATTCACTGCATCATCCTTTTCATAGGCGGACATTATACGTATGCCGAAGTTCCGTTTTTTGATTTAATCAAAGAAGTTTTTCATCAAAGCAGAAACAATTATGATAAAGTTGGTCATTTTGCCCAAGGCTTGGTACCGGCAATGATTATACGGGAATTGTTTATCCGCAAAGCGGTGATTGCAAACAAAAGCTTTTTCAACTTTATTATTGTGTGTATTTGTCTTGCTATTAGTGCTGCTTATGAATGGATTGAGTGGCTGGTTTCTGTTTTAACTGGAGATAGTGGCGATGCGTTTTTAGGCACACAAGGTTACATTTGGGATACCCAGTCCGATATGTTATTTGCTACTATTGGCGCTATTGTGGGACTGGTTTTACTTTCTAAGATTCAGGATAAACAAATAGCGGCGTTTTAATTTTATTGTAATTAAAATAATAAAAAAGCCGTTTAAAATTTAAACGGCTTTTGAGTTTTAAGTTTAAGCTTGTTTTAAGTAATCCCAAGCTTCTTGCGATTTTGAATTTTCAGCATATTTCAAAGCTGTGTTTCCTCGTTCGTCTTTTTCTGCTTTATCAGCCCCTTTTTCAAGTAATAATTTGATGATTTCTACTTTATTATAACGAGCGGCAAACATTAATGGTGTCACACCATTTGATTTTTCATTTACATCGATTCCGTATTCGATGAATTTTTTTACAGCGGCAACATCACCTTTCATAATAGCTGAACATAATGGGGTGTTGTTGTAGCTTAAAATTTCACTCAAAGGAGTATTGTGAGTTACTGTTTTTGCTTCAGCTCCGTTTACAAATGACACTAGAGCTACTCCTAAAATAATGATTGTTTTTTTCATGATGATTTAATTTTAATGATTGATTAAAGGTAAGACTACTCAATAAATCATTCGTTACCTGGAATTAGTAACTATAACATATTTTTAACAATACGCCTATAAATAGGTTATTTTAGAAAATAAAAAAACCATGCTTTGCATGGTTTAGAGAATCTTATATTGTTGTTTTTTATCGATTAAGATAAGCCAAAACATTCTTCTCAATCCGGTCATTGATATTCGAAATATCCGCTTTGATGAATTTTTCTCCTAAAATATTTTCGTATAATTCGATGTAGCGTTCAGAAACTGTAGTTATATATTCGTCCGTCATTTCTGGGATTTGCTGTCCTTCTTTTCCTTGAAATCCATTTTCAATCAACCAGCGACGCACAAATTCTTTAGACAATTGTTTTTGCTCTTCGTTATTGTCCTGTCTTTCCTGATACCCATCGGCATAAAAATAACGGGAAGAGTCCGGAGTGTGGATTTCGTCGATTAAAACAATTACACCGTCTTTGGTTTTACCAAATTCATATTTAGTATCCACCAAAATCAATCCGCGACTAGCCGCTATTTCAGTTCCTCTTTGGAACAAGGCTCTGGTATATTTTTCTAAAACCAAATAGTCTTCTTCAGAAACAATTCCTTTTGCTAAAATATCTTCACGCGAAATATCCTCATCGTGTTCGCCATTGTCTGCTTTTGTAGAAGGAGTAATTATAGGTGTTGGAAATTTATCGTTTTCTTTCAATCCATCTGGCAATGCAACGCCACATAAGATTCTTTTTCCTAAAGCATATTCACGGGCAGCGTGACCAGAAACATATCCGCGAATTACCATTTCTACCTTAAAAGGATCACATAAATGACCAACAGCAACACTTGGATCCGGAGTTGCAATTAACCAATTTGGAACAATATCTTGTGTCAATTCCATGAACTTAGTCGCAATCTGGTTTAGGATTTGTCCTTTATACGGAATCCCTTTTGGCATCACGACATCAAAAGCCGAAAGCCTGTCGGTAGCCACCATAACCAATAAATCGTCATTGATATTATAAACCTCACGTACTTTACCGTGATAAACAGACTTTTGTTTTGGAAAATTGAAATTCGTAGTGGTTATTGTGTTCATTGATGTTGTTTTAGAAAGGTGCAAAAATAGCATAAATTTTCGACACAGATTTCACAGATTACCACAGATTTTTTTAAGACAAATAAGAAATTAATTTGTGTGAATCTGTGAATGGAAAATCAGGGAACTTCCTTAAATTAAAATTTTGCGAACTAAATTTGTGTCATTATTGTTATTCAAAAACCTCGAAATTCTCACCATCAAAACTGGCAAAAACCATACTTGGATGCGAATCTTGATGATACATATTACCTTTATTATCAATAGCAATTGCTCCTGCAAAACCATCATAAGGCAATAATTCATTAAATGTTTTAGTAAAGGCATCTTTGAGGGAGAAGCCATCTGTAACGCGAGTTACAATTTTTGCAGCCGTGGCATTACTGACAATATCTTCGCCAACTCCGGTTAAACTCACACCACAAAACTGATTGGTATAATTTCCTGCAACAGTAGCCGAATCAGAGATTCGTCCCGGAATTTCAAAACCTTTTCCGCCTGTTGAAGTAGCAACTGCTAATTTGCCATTGTTATCCAAAGCTACACAACCTACAGTTCCTGTTCCGGTTGCTTTTAGCTTCGCTTCGTATTCTGAACGTCGTTGCGGAATTTCGGTAGAGAATACTTCAAAGCCATTTTTTCTGGCATAATTTGTCGCTCCGCTTCCGCCAAGAATCCTATCATCGGTAGCCATTAATTTTTCGGCTACCTGAATCGGGTTTTTCACCTCTTCAATATTGATTACGCCACTCATTTTTTGGGTTTGGCCGTCCATTAAAGCGGCACTCATCCTTATTTTTCCATCACTTTGAATCTGGGAACCAATCCCCGCGTTAAACAATTCATCATCTTCCAATTGGGAAACGGCAAAAACAACTGTTTCTACTGCCGAATGCGTTTTCAAAAAATCATAAGAATTTTTAACGATGCGTTCCAATGCCTGTTGTTTGGCAACTTTGGTTTCATGATTGGTAGAGGATTCTGAGAAAAAACCTCCGTGGATGATTATTTTCATTTTTTTTAGTGTTGGGTTTTGGGTGTTGGGTTTTAGTTTGAATTAAACTAAAACCCAAAACGTACTACCTAATTTATATATTGCGAAGATTGAATATGCATTTTATAGCTTTTCAAATCATAAGTGTCATATTTGCTTAAAACATGAACTACTAAATTATTGATAGATATTGGTTGTCCCAACTCTACTTCTGTTAAATTAGTGTCTTTTATTTGTCGTCCATCCACTAAAATTACCAGTCCGGAACCAATGGCTTCCATTTTTGAATTATTAGTTATCAACAAACCCGTATCTTCTCCAAGACCAATTCCTAAAGTTCTAGGATTACCAACCACAGATTGAAACAATCTTCCTATTCTTCCGCGTTGAACAAAATGAGTGTCGATAATAACCCCGTCTATTAAACCTAATCCGGAAGTGATTTTTACTTCCCCTTTCAACAATGCTTCAGAACTACTTCCTTGATAAATCATATTGTTTGATGCAGCAGCGGCTCCAGCTGAAGTACCTGCATACACAAAATCCTCATTATGGTATTTGTCCAATAAAATATCCTGAAATTCTGTTCCGCCCAATATCGACGTTAATCGCAATTGGTCTCCACCGGTGAACATGACAACATCGGCAGCTTTCAATCTTTTCAAAACTTCTTTATCAATAGCCTGTTCCCGTTTTTCTATATGCAAGACATCAACATTTATAGCTCCTAAGTGATTTAGGGCTTTGACATATTCCGGACCAATTTCCCTAGGGATTTTAGAAGCGGTAGTAATTACCTCTATCCTGGATTTTTCCTTATGTATAGACTCGTTTATCAGTCTTTTGAGAATACCTGCTTCAAAGAAGTTTAAGTTGTTTGAAACATTCTTATCCAAATCGGTTTCAGTAAAACTTCCTTTATCTACTGCCCCTCCTATTATTATTAATTTTCCTCGTATGTTCATTTTGTAAAAATAGCCAAAAACTTAAAACACACAATTCAGGGATAATTTTTTTTTCCAATTACTTATCAACCAAAAAAATATAATTATATTTTAATAGGTAAAGCTTTGATTATCTCAACAAAAAAATTATTTTAGTGAAATATTTTCTGTTTTTTTATAAATTCTTAGAGAAAATCGTATTTTTCTATTCAAAACATACTATATAAAAAACTCATTGTCAATTTTTTACAACAAAATAACCTTCCCTGTTTTATGAAAATATTAAAAATCCAAGCCCTTAGAGGCCCGAATATCTGGAGCGTTTACAGAAAAAAATTAATCCAGATGCGTTTGGACTTAGAGGAAATGGAACAATTCCCTACCAATAAAATTGAAGGCTTTAGAGAACGAATTGAAGCAATGCTCCCAACATTAGTAGAACACCGTTGTTCTGAAGGCTGCAAAGGCGGTTTTTTCTCGCGAGTAGAAAGAGGTACCTGGATGGGACATGTTATTGAACATATTGCACTTGAAATTCAAAGCCTAGCAGGTATGGAAACTGGTTTTGGAAGAACACGCGAAACTAAAACCCCTGGTACTTATAACGTAGTTTTTAGCTATACCGAAGAAAATGTAGGATTGTTTGCAGCCGAAAGCGCAGTTGCAATTGCCGAAGCATTGATTGCAGGAACCGATTATGACCTTGAAGGCGATATTCAAAAAATGAGAAAAATCAGGGAACGTGTCCGTCTCGGACCAAGTACTGGAAGTATCGTTGAAGAAGCTGTGGCAAGGGATATTCCGTGGATTCGTTTGGGAACCAACTCTTTAATCCAATTGGGTTACGGAGTGAACCAAATGCGTTTTCAAGCTACAATTACCTGTAAAACCAGCAATATCGCTGTGGATATTGCCTGTAATAAAGAAGAAACTAAACGCCTTCTTGATGGCGCTTCCATTCCTGTAGCGAGTGGCGGAATTTGCACTGACGATGAAGAATTAGAAGCCACAATCAAAAAAATTGGTTATCCTATTGTCATCAAACCATTAGACGGAAACCACGGAAAAGGCGCTTCGATTAATGTGAATAATTGGGAAGATGCGGTTTCTGGATTAGCTTTCGCCAAAGAATATAGCCGCAGGGTTATTGTAGAAAAATTCATAACAGGTTTTGATTTCAGAGTTTTAATCATTGATAATAAACTTGTGGCTGCTGCCAAAAGGGTTCCGGCGCATGTGATTGGAAACGGAAAAAATACCATTCAGGAATTAATTGACATTACGAATTTAGACCCTCGTCGTGGTTACGGACATGAAAATGTGCTAACCGAAATCACCGTCGATAGGGACACAATGGATTTATTGGACAGACTCGGTTATTTCTTGGATTCTGTACCTAAAAATGGTGAAATCCTATATTTAAAATCTACTGCAAATTTGAGTACGGGCGGTACTTCAGTAGACGTTACCGATATGATGCACCCTGAAAATATTTTTCTTTGTGAACGTATTTCAAGAGTCATCGGATTGGATATTTGCGGTGTGGATATTATGGCCGAAAACCTGACACAGCCGTTGAAGGAAAACGGCGGTTGTATCCTTGAAGTCAATGCTGCTCCAGGTTTCAGAATGCACCTAGCTCCTTCTGAAGGATTACCAAGAAACGTAGCTTCGCCAGTAATTGACATGCTGTATCCATTAGGAAAACCTAGTCGAATCCCTATTATTGCCATAACCGGAACTAACGGAAAAACAACCACTACCCGATTATTGGCACATATTGTAAAAAACAATGGCTATAAAGTAGGCTTCACTACGTCAGATGGGATTTATATTCAAAACCACATGATGGAAAAAGGGGATACAACAGGACCTCTTTCAGCCGAATATATCCTTAAAGACCCTACAGTGGAATTTGCCGTATTGGAAACAGCGCGTGGCGGAATTTTACGTTCTGGTTTAGGATTTAGCCAATGTGATATTGCTATTATTACCAATATTCAGGAAGACCACTTAGGAATTAGCGACATTCATACTTTAGATGATTTGGCAAGGGTAAAAAGCGTCGTTGTACGAAGTGTAAAAAAAGAAGGTTGGGCAATTTTAAACGCCGATGATTCCTATTGTATGAAAATTGCAAAAGATTTGGACTGCAATATTGCCTACTTCAGTATGGATGAGGAGAGTCCGAATGTAAAAAAATTAAGCAAAGAAGGCAAAATAGTAGCGGTTTATGAAAACGGCTACATCACGGTTAAAAAAGGCGAATGGAAAATCCGTATTGAGCGCGCGACATTAGTTCCGTTAACACTAGGTGGTAAAGCTAAATTCATGATTGCCAATGCACTCGCTGCATCTCTGGCTGGTTATTTATGGGGATTCAAAACCGAAGATATTAGTTTATCGTTACAGACATTCATTCCTGGCGCTGCTCAAACTCCAGGACGTATGAATATTTTTGAGTTCAAAAAATTCAAAGTTTTGATTGATTTCGCACATAACCCAGCTGGTTATAAAGGTGTGGAAGAATATCTGGAAAGCGTTACCGCCAATAAAAAAATAGGAATTATTGCTGGTGTGGGAGATCGCCGTGACGAAGACATAAAAGAATGTGCTAAAATTGCGGGTAGAATGTTCGACCACATTATTATCCGTCAGGAGAAACATTTGCGTGGCAGAACCGAAGAAGAAATCATTAATTTGATTTTGGAAGGAATTGGAGAATCTGGTAGAAATGTTACCCATGAAATAATCACCAAAGAAGTAGAAGCCATTAAACATGCAATAAACAGTGCAGAAGAAGGAAGTTTCATCACCGCTTTGAGTGATGTGGTCACCAATGCAATTGAGATTGTTCAGGAGTATTTGGAAAAAGAAAATGAAGGCGGAGTGGTTTAATCTTATAAAAACTATTTTATAATAATTGCAACTGACTAATTAGTTTGTTGCAATTATTTTTTTAAAATAAACTTTCATTTTTTATTGAAAGTTTAAAAACTTTTATTTATCTTTGAATATGGAATTTAAAGAAGCAAAAAACAAATTCGTACAAACGTGGGGAGCTTTAGGCTCTCAATGGGGAATCAACAAAACTATGGCACAAATCCATGCGCTATTGATGGTTTCGAACGAGCCAATTTCTATGGAAGAGATTATGGAAGAATTAATGATTTCACGTGGTAATGCCAGTATGAATTTACGAGCTTTAATGGATTGGGGAATCGTTTACAAAGAATACAAACAAGGAGAACGCAGGGAATTTTTTACAGCCGAAAAAGATTTGGATGAACTTGCAGTTAAAATTTCCCGTGAAAGAAGCAAAAGGGAAATCAAGCCGGCTTTGAAAATCTTAAAAGAAGTTTCCTCTATCACACCAAATAATACTGACGAGGAAAAACATTTTATTGATCAAACTACCAAACTGTATGACTTTGTTTTGAAAGCGGATAATGTTTTAGATAAAATCACAGAGTATAAAGACAATTGGCTGACAAAATTAGTAGTTAAACTAATGAAATAAGCTTAAAAAATTTCGCAATAACTTTCATTTTTTTCTGAAAGTTTAAAATTTATTATTATGAAAACGCTTAAAAACCAAACCTTACTCTACGACGAAGATTGTCCGCTTTGCAAAGTATATACTTCTGGATTTATAGCCTCAGGAATGTTAGACGAAAACGGCAGAAAATCCTATTGTAAATTATCTACGGAAGAACAATCCTATGTAGATGTAAAACGTGCCTCAAACGAAATTGCACTCGTTGATAATAAAAATAAAACTGTCCTTTATGGAATTGAAAGTTTGCTAAAAGTAATCGGTTTTTCTTTTCCATGGATTGAAAAAGCAGGAAATATAAAACCTATAAAATACTTCTTAAAAAAACTATACTCTTTCATTTCATACAATCGAAAAGTAATTATTCCTAGCAAAGTAAATCCAAAAATGAAATTACAATGCATTCCTGATTTTAATTTTAAATATCGCTTTTTATACATTGGCTTTGCAACAGTAATAACGACTTTGGTTTTATTTCAATATTCTAATTTGATTCCTAATTTACCAAAATCCAATATTATCAGAGAAGTAATTTTAGCATTGGGCCAAATCTTTTTTCAATCTATATTTCTGCTGAAATTAACATCTAAAAAAATACTTAATTATGCTGGAAATCTAATGACAGTTTCATTAATGGGCTCTTTGATTTTATTGCCGATGCTGTTATTAAATTCTTATTTCAATATTCCAGAAATCATCACTTTAGGTGGGTTTGGAGCCACAGTTTTAATTATGTTTATAGAACACTGCCGAAGAATTACAATTTTAGAACTTCCATTTCACCTTTCTTATACATGGGTAATTTATAGAATTATTGCGCTATTATTAATTTTAAATTTATAGTTATGAAAAATTTAAACAAACTAAATTACTTTTTTGTTGGATTACCAATAACATTATGTTTAATCGGAATTATTAATCAAGAATTTCTGTTGTTCGGTTTACTTTTTTCAATGTTAACAGGCATATTCCAAGTAATAGCTGGAATGGGAATGTTAATTAAAGAACCAAATAATAAATATCTAAAAACCTATGTAATAGCAGTAATTATATTTTTTCTACTATGGTTTATCAATTCAAAAATTGGCTATCAAAACACCATTACTTTTATATTAATTGGAACACCTCCAATTCTCGCCATTTATCTATCAATAATAATCTATAAAAAAGCACACAAATGAACCTCAATATCATCGGATACAGCATTTACTTATTGATTACGATTTTCATCATCATAAGAGTGGGCAGGATATGTTACCGCAACGGAAATGTTTTTGTGGCTGAACTGATTCCCGAGCATGCCGATTTGTGCCAAAGAATAAATCAGCTTTTACTATTAGCCTACTACCTTCTCAATATCGGTTATTGCGCTGTAACTCTGGTTTCGTGGTCCACAATTGTTTCGGTCAATGAACTTATCGAAATAATCTCCATAAAAACCTCCATTATAATTTTCATTATTTCGGCTTTGCATTACACTAACATTATCGTTCTTACTAAATACGTTCAAAAATTAATCAACTAAATATTTATCATTATGGAAACTACAAAAATTTTAATCGGTTACGCCATCTATTTACCTGTGGCATTATTACTTACACTTTATGTTTCAAAAACCCTATTCAAAAACAGCAAGATTTTTATGCTCGATATTTTTAAAGGAAGGGAAGAAATTGCATTTGCAACAAACAAACTTTTTGAGACAGGATTTTATCTTCTAAATATTGGTTTTGCGCTTATGATACTGGAAATCACTATTTATAATGACAGTTACCAATCGTTAGTGGAAGCACTGAGTTATAAAATTGGCGGATTTTCAATTTATCTTGGATTAATGTTATTTCTGAATCTTTACTTTTTCTTTAGAGGAAAAAGAAAATCGAAAGAAAATCAAGCAAGTGAAACAATTGTTTTTAATGCCTAAATTTGTAATTATGAAAAAACTCATTATCGCAGCCGGAACAGGTTTTTTAGGAAAGGTTTTAGTGAATCATTTCAAAGATAAATTCCAAGAAATTATAATTCTTACTAGAGGGAAATCCGAAATCCTTGACAATATAAAATATGTAAATTGGGATGCCCGAAGCTTTTCCGGCTGGGAAAATGAATTAGAAAATGCTAGCGTTTTAATTAACCTTGCTGGAAAATCAGTGGATTGTCGCTACAATGATGCCAATAAAAAAGAAATTTACAACTCACGAATTGACAGTACGAAAATTTTGAATCAGGCGGTCTTAAATTGTAAAAATCCGCCTTTACATTGGCTGAATTCATCTACATCTACAATTTATCGTTTTTCTCTTGATAAAGAAATGGATGAAACTGACGGGGAAATTGGTGATGATTTTTCAATGAATGTTGCTAAATCCTGGGAGAAGGAATTTTTTGAAACCGATACGCCAAACACTTTAAAAACAGCATTAAGAACTTCGATTGTTTTAGGAAAAAAAGGTGGTGCATTCGTACCTTTAAAGACTTTGGCAAAAATGGGATTGGGAGGAAAACAAGGAAACGGAAACCAATTCATAAGCTGGATTCATGAAAAAGATTTTGCCCGTGCCATTGAATTTGTAATTGACACTAAGCTATTAGGCGTGGTGAATATTGTGTCTCCAAAACCGATTCGGAATCAGGATTTTATGAAGATATTGAGAAAATCAGTTCATTGCCCAATTGGGATTCCGATGCCAAAAGGCTTATTGAAATTTGGCGCCAAAATAATTAAGACTGAACCCGAACTGGTTTTGAAAAGCCGAAACGTAATCCCGAAACGGTTACTGGAAAATGGCTTTGAATTTGAATTTGGAAATATCGAAAATTCTTTTGAAAATCTATTAAAAAAATGACAACAATTCATCTCATAACCAAAATAAAAGCACCAATTGAAAGCGTTTTTAATTTGAATATCGACATTGATATCCATCAGCAATCTACAAGTTTGAGCAATGAAACTGCAATAGCTGGTGTTACCTCGGGCAGAATTGGCTTAGGTGAAACGGTTACTTGGAGAGGACGGCATTTTGGAATTTACTTAACCCACACAAGCCGAATCACTGCATTTGAATTTCCAAATTATTTTGTTGATGAGATGGAAAAAGGAAAGTTCAAATCCTTCAGGCACGAGCATTTTTTTGCAGAAGAAAACGGAGTTACTGTAATGACGGACAAGCTGAGTTATGAAACTCCATTTGGGGTTTTTGGAAAATTATTCGACTACCTCTTTTTGGAAAAACACCTTAACCATTTTCTTTTGGAAAGAAACCGATTCCTGAAAAATTTAGCCGAAAACCAAAACTAAAACCCACCAAAAAACCGGGATACTCTCTACCCAAAATGAAGTATAATACTTAGAGCGGTTGCTATGAGCAAAAAAAGTAAAGACACCAATGACAATTGCAATGATAAAAATCAATAACAATTGCAATAAAGAAGATTGAAAATTGGTGTTGAAATCAATGTTGCTATTAAAAAATTCCAATCCGCAAAAAACAGCCAATAGGATGTAGCCGAGTTTTTTTGTACGCTTCACTCCTATCTTTTGCGGTACAGTCATCAAAGAAGGCACATCTTGTTTCAAATCGATGATTTCAAAAATGAGAATAAGAATAATGACCAAAAGAAAACGTTGCCCGAATTTTAAAAAAATATCCGTAGAAATTTCGGTTCCTATATTTATTAGTGGCAGTAAAATAGTTGTTCCAGCCCAACAAAAAGCTACAATATAAATTTTTACACCGCTCCAGTTGCGTATGTTTTCCTTATTTGGCAAAAAGGGAACAGCGTACAATAAAGTCAAACCAAAAAAAACAATTGCAACTATTTGTGTAATGCGCTCCAATTCAAAAAAACAGTAAGAACTTAGCAACAAACTCACTATGCTCAATAAAAAAACTGCTTTGATTTGGATTCTAATTGGTTTTCTGCGCCGAAACAAGCTTTCATATTTCACAAAATTATATCCGAAAACAGTTCCAAAAAAAACAAATCCCGCAATAGCCCAATCAAAAGGATTATGAAACATATGATTGGTCATTAAAACCAATGCCAATACCGCAAAAGCAACGTGGACACTGCTATTAATATAGAAATCAAAAAGGGCTCGTAAAATCCTCATAAATACAAAATTAAACAAACTATCAACAATAAGCCTTTTCGTTTAAAAAAATCACAAAAAATGAATGCAAAAAGGTTTTTATTCGCTAATTAATATTTAATTTTGCGTACTTTAAAAAACACAACTTATTTTACCTCAATGAGAACAGATGCTTTTGCTTTAAGACACATAGGCCCGAGAGAAAATGATCTACAACATATGCTGAAAACTATCGGCGTTAAGGATATGGATCAGTTAATTTATGAGACACTTCCAGATGATATTCGTTTAAAAAACGATTTAAATCTAGAACCGGCAATGACAGAATATGAATATTTGAACCATATTCAGGAATTAGGCAAAAAAAACAAAGTTTTCAAATCGTATATTGGTTTAGGGTATCACCCTACAATTGTACCGGCTGTAATTCAAAGAAATATTTTTGAAAACCCAGGATGGTACACCGCTTACACTCCTTATCAGGCAGAAATTGCACAAGGGCGTTTAGAGGCAATCTTGAATTTCCAGACTACTGTAATTGAATTGTCAGGAATGGAAATTGCAAATGCTTCGCTACTTGACGAAAGTACCGCTGCTGCAGAAGCTATGGCATTATTGTTTGATGTGCGTTCTCGTGATCAAAAGAAAAATAATATCTGCAAATTCTTCGTTTCTGAAGAAATTTTACCTCAAACACTTTCATTACTTCAAACGCGTTCAAACCCTATCGGAATTGAATTAGTAGTTGGTAATCACGAAACTTTTGATTTTTCGTCTGAGTTTTTCGGAGCAATCCTTCAATATCCAGGAAAATACGGTCAAGTGAATGACTATTCTGGTTTTATTGCCAAAGCAAAAGCAAACGAAATTAAAGTAGCTGTTGCTGCTGATATTTTGAGTTTGGTGAAATTAACTTCCCCAGGTGAAATGGGTGCCGATGTTGTTGTAGGAACTACACAACGTTTTGGTGTACCAATGGGTTACGGTGGACCACATGCAGGTTTCTTCACTACAAAAGAAGAATACAAACGTAGTATGCCAGGAAGAATCATTGGGGTAACGATTGACACTAATGGTAACCGTGCTTTACGTATGGCGTTACAAACCCGTGAGCAACATATCAAACGTGAAAAAGCGACATCAAACATTTGCACCGCTCAAGTTTTATTAGCAGTAATGGCTGGAATGTACGCAGTTTACCACGGCCCAAAAGGATTACAGTATATTGCTGATAAAGTTCATGCAACTGCTGTAACAACTGCTGAAGAACTAAATAAATTAGGTCTTTACCAAACAAACACTTCATTTTTTGACACGATACTTGTAAAAGCGGATGCTCAAAAAGTTAAGGCTATTGCCGAAAGAAACGAAGTAAATTTCTACTATGTTGACAACGAAACGATTTCGATTTCATTCAACGAAACCACATCAGTCAATGATATAAACCAAATCCTTTCTATTTTTGCGGAAGCAACTGGAAAAGACTTCACGCCAGTAAAAATCCTTTTGCCTTCTGGCAGAATGGAAGATAAATTAGAAAGAACTTCACTTTTCTTACAGCATGATGTTTTTAACAATCATCGTTCTGAAAGCCAGTTAATGCGTTATATCAAAAAACTGGAACGTAAGGATTTATCATTGAATCACTCTATGATTTCATTAGGTTCTTGTACGATGAAATTAAATGCTGCTGCCGAAATGTTGCCATTATCTATGGCAAACTGGAACAGTATTCACCCTTTTGCCCCTGTTGAACAAGCGGAAGGTTATATCACAATGCTTACAAAACTAGAGCAACAATTAAATGTAATCACTGGTTTTCAAGGAACTACACTACAACCTAATTCTGGCGCACAGGGAGAATATGCTGGTTTAATGGCAATTAGAGCCTATCACTTATCCCGTGGTGACGATCACAGAACTATCTGCTTGATTCCTTCATCTGCTCACGGAACTAATCCAGCATCTGCAGCAATGGCAGGAATGCAGATTATTGTTACCAAGACTTTAGGAAACGGAAATATTGATGTGGATGATTTGCGCGAAAAAGCAATTTTACACAAAGACAACCTTTCTTGTTTAATGGTTACTTATCCTTCTACTCACGGAGTGTATGAAAGTGCTATTATAGAAATTACAAAATTAATCCACGACAATGGAGGATTGGTATATATGGATGGTGCCAATATGAATGCACAGGTTGGATTGACAAATCCAGCTACAATTGGTGCTGATGTTTGCCATTTGAACTTACATAAAACCTTTGCAATCCCTCACGGTGGTGGTGGGCCGGGTGTTGGACCAATTTGCGTTAATGACAAATTAGTTCCGTTCTTGCCTTCAAACCCAATTATAAAAGTAGGTGGCGAAAAAGCAATTACTGCAATTTCAGGAGCTCCTTACGGTTCTGCATTAGTTTGTTTGATTTCTTACGGATACATTACTATGCTTGGCGCAGAAGGTTTGAAAAGCGCTACACAACACGCTATCATGAATGCCAATTATATGAAAGCACGTTTAGAAAGCCATTATCCAGTTTTATATTCTGGGGAAATGGGAAGAGCTGCTCACGAAATGATTTTAGATTGTCGTTCTTTTGAAGACAACGGAATCAAAGTAACTGACATCGCTAAACGTTTAATGGATTATGGTTTTCATGCTCCAACAGTTTCATTTCCAGTTGCTGGAACCTTAATGATTGAACCTACAGAATCTGAAGATTTAGCAGAGTTGGATCGTTTTTGTGACGCGATGATTTCAATTAGAAAAGAAATTGCTGCTTCTATAAAAGATGATGCTAATAATGTAATGAGAAATGCACCGCATACTTTAGCAATGGTAACTTCAGATCAGTGGATTTTCCCTTACACAAGAGAAACTGCCGCTTTCCCATTGGATTATATTGCTGACAATAAATTCTGGCCAACTGTTCGTCGAGTAGATGAAGCATACGGTGACCGTAACTTAGTTTGTTCTTGCGCTCCAATTGAAGCTTATATGGAAAACTAAAATTTCTATTTATTTTATACAAACGTCTTGAAGAAATTCAAGGCGTTTTTTTTTATTGTGTTTTTTAATGTTCTTACATCAAGGAGCATTTATTTTATGTAAATTAGCTCTTACAATTTTGAAAAAAATCAGATGAACATAAAGATAACAGGTTCTGGAAGCTATATTCCGGGGATTATCGTCAAAAATACCGATTTTAGTGAACATCATTTTATGAATGAAGACGGAAGTCCTTTTGATTATCCAAATGAAATTGTAATTGGAAAGTTCAAAAGCATTACTGGAATTGAAGAAAGACGTTATGCGGAACCAACAATTTTAACCTCGGATATGGGTTATATCGCTGCTCAAAAAGCAATAGAAGCGGGAGGAATTGATCCTGAAACTATCGACTATATTATAATGGCGCATAATTTTGGGGATTTAAAACAAGGCGCCATTCAATCGGATACCGTACCTAGCATTGCTTCAAGGGTTAAACATAAATTACAAATAAAAAATCCAAGCTGCGTTGCGTTTGATGTACTTTTTGGTTGTCCGGGTTGGATTGCAGGAATGCTTCAGGCTTATGCTTTTATGAAAGCCGGAATGGCAAAAAAATGCTTAATCATTGGAGCCGAAACCCTTTCTAGAGCTGTGGATCCACATGATAGGGATTCCATGATTTATTCTGATGGTGCTGGGGCAACTTTACTTGAAATTACTGATGAAGAAGGAGGAATAATAGCTCATGAGAGCGCTTCATTTACGTATGCCGAAAAAGACCATCTGTTTTTTGGCAAATCGTTTAACAAAGATTCGGATCCTGACGTGCGCTATATTAAAATGCATGGAAGAAAAATCTATGAATTTGCATTGAACCAAGTTCCCCTCGCAATGAAAAGCTGTTTAGACAAAAGCGGAATCCCAATCGATAATGTAAAAAAGATACTTATCCATCAGGCTAATGAAAAAATGGACGAAGCCATCATTCACCGTTTCTATAAATTATATGATAAAAAAGCACCCGAAGGAATTATGCCAATGAGCATTCATTTACTCGGAAACAGTAGTGTTGCAACAGTTCCTACACTTTATGATTTATTGATTAATGGAAAAATCGAAAATCAGGAATTACATAAAGGAGATGTTATTATATTTGCATCCGTTGGCGCAGGCATGAACATTAATGCCTTTGTTTATAAATGTTAATGAAGTAACAACAATTCCCATTATACCATACCAAAATATGAAATTAAAAAAACTGCTTTTTTCAGTAATTATCTTATCATTTTTATCTTTTACTATTTTAGATAAAAAACCTTTCGAATTTATTTATCCAAAGCAAAAAGAAGTAAAAATAAGTTTAATATCTAATCACTTTAGTAAATTTAAAGGAGAATGGCGAGGTTCCGATTACTATTATTACGGGGAAAAAGATGGGTTTATATGTTCCGTTTTGTTTTACAAACTAAATGAAGAAGAAAGATTGTCTTTAGTAGAAGTTCCTAAAATAGATTTCGCAGAAAAAACAAAACAAACAGGTAAAGAATTCCCCGAGAACTCACCAGTCTTTGCTTATTCTTATTTTAAAAATTATTCAAACCTCAAAAAAATGGAAGAGAATGATGAAAGCTGGGGAGAAGTTACGGATGATTTTATGTTCAGAAAAAACGAAATAAATTTTGAAGGGAGTAAAGTGAAACAAACTCATATGTATGGATATGCTATGTATGGAACAGATTTATTTGTAAATGTTCATTTATCAAAAATAAACTGCTCTGCACAAGATTTAAAAGATATGGAAGACATTTTAAATTCATTAAAAAAAATAAAAAAATAAACTTAAGAACGAGAGATTGCTTCGTTCCTCGCAATGACTATGTACGAAAAAACATTCCCGAATAAACGATTCAAACATACTTTAGAATTTCTAAAAAAACACATTTCCACTTCTGAAACCATTTTGGATTTAGGCGTAGAAAATCCGTTTTCTAAAATTATGAAAGCCGAAGGTTTTTCAGTTGTAAATACTACAGGAGAGGATTTGGATGAAAACCAAACTGTCTTTCAAAATGAAAAAACAGCTGTGGTCACTGCTTTCGAAATCTTCGAGCATTTACTAAATCCGTACACCATTTTAAAGGAAATAAAATCAGACAAATTAGTTATCTCAATACCAATGCGGTTGTGGTTCTCCCCTGCCTATCGAAGCAAAACCGATATGTGGGACAGGCATTACCACGAATTTGAAGATTGGCAATTGGACTGGCTTTTGGAAAAAACCGGTTGGAAAATCATCGACAGGCAAAAATGGACCAATCCTGTGAAAAAAATCGGAATCCGTCCTTTGTTAAGACAATTCACCAATAGGTATTATATTGTTTACGCAGAGAGAAGCTAGACAGTTCAGTTTATAGTATTCATTTAGAAACTTAATGTCTTTAGTAGAAATATAGTAATTAGTAGCAATTTTAAAATTAATAATTAACAACTAATATTTAATAATTATTTTGAATTATTACATTGTCATTCCGGCACACAACGAAGAAGCATTTATTGCCCTGACCTTGCAATCCTTGGCTGAACAAACCGTTTTGCCTTCAAAAGTGGTTGTTGTCAATGACAATTCTACTGATAAAACTGCCGAAATTGTTTCGGCTTTCGCCAAAGAAAACCCTTTTATAACTTTAGTTAATTCATCTTCAGAAGCAATTCATCTACCAGGAAGTAAAGTAATAAAGGCATTTCAGAAAGGTTTTGAAACATTGGACGCTAATTATGACATTATCGCAAAAGCAGATGCCGACTTGATATTCCCTTCCAATTATTTTGAAACTATCATCGGGCATTTTAAATCTGATTCCACTATTGGGATGGCTGGCGGTTTTGCTTACATCCAAAAAAATGGCCAGTGGATTTTAGAAAACCTGACCGATAAAGACCATATCCGTGGCGCGTTTAAAGCCTACAGAAAAAAGTGCTTTCAGGATATTGGTGGCCTAAAACCGGCGATGGGTTGGGATACCGTTGATGAATTATTGGCTAAATTCTATAATTGGAAAGTAATAACAGATGCTTCCCTAATTGTAAAGCACCTCAAGCCTACAGGCGCAAACTATAATAAAACGGCACGCTACAAACAAGGCGAAGCATTCTATACTTTGGGCTACGGATTTGTTATAACCGCTATTGCATCGGCTAAACTGGCGATGATGAAAAAGAAACCACTCTTGTTTTTTGATTACATCAAAGGTTTTTGGAAAGCAAAAAAAGCAAAAACACCACTTTTAGTTACTTCCGCTCAAGCAAAATTCATCCGGGAATATCGTTGGGGAAAAATGAAAAAAAAATTGACACGATAAATCAACTGTTTTTATTTTATTTTTTCAGACTACAGACAATTTTACGTGAGATACCTACACGTGTTCGTGAGGTAACTCTACAATTTCGTTAGATCCCTATATATAGACATTATATACCTCCAAGTTTTCGTGAGATAACTCCATAATTTCATTAAATACCTCAAAGTAGTCATTAAGTAATTGAAATTATACATTAGATAAATAAATATTTTCGTAAGCTATAACCATACATTCGTGATATAACAATAATTTGTAGTGAGATACGCATACTTTATCGTTTGATACAAAAACTTTTAAGTTTACATTCATATATTTTACTTGCTGTATTTTTTAATTTTGATTTGATTAGGTCAAATTTAGAGTATCTATAATTTTGTCTAAAAAACATCCTACTCTCAATCCATAACTCATAACTTATAACTATTTTTGAGCATATTTTAATTTTATGATGCTCATTCGTTATTTATCTCAGATAGGAAAATATTTTTTAATGTGGAGAGAGATTTTCAAAAAACCAACCAAATGGTCGGTAATGAGGACATTAATCTTCAAAGAAGTAGATGATTTGATTATTGGATCACTCGGAATCGTTGCTTTCATTGCTTTCTTTGTGGGTGGCGTTGTTGCCATTCAAACTGCATTAAATTTAACCAATCCTTTAATTCCTAAAAACCTAATAGGTTTTGCAACAAGACAGTCCATCATATTGGAGTTTGCCCCTACTTTTATTTCGGTTATCATGGCCGGTAAAATGGGATCTTTTATTACATCAAGTATAGGAACCATGAGGGTTACAGAGCAAATTGACGCATTGGAAGTTATGGGTGTCAATTCATTGAATTATTTGGTTTTCCCAAAACTGATTGCATTGCTACTGTATCCTTTTGTAATTGGAATTGCGATGTTCCTAGGCATCATGGGTGGCTATGTAGCTAGTGTTTACGGAGGTTTTGGCAATAGTGTTGATTTCATAGAAGGAATCCAACTCGAATTTGTTCCGTTTCATATTGCATACGCATTTATTAAAACATTTATTTTCTCATTGCTTTTAGCGACCATCCCTTCTTTTCATGGATATTATATGAAAGGCGGTGCGCTTGAAGTGGGTAAAGCCAGTACAGTTTCATTTGTTTGGACCTCGGTACTGATTATTTTAGTGAATTATATTCTAACCCAATTACTTTTGACCTAATGATAGAAGTAAAAAACATCGAAAAATCTTTTGGCGACAGCAAAGTATTAAAAGGCGTTTCTACGGTTTTTGAAACTGGGAAAACCAATCTAATCATAGGCCAAAGCGGATCTGGAAAAACAGTTTTATTAAAAAGCTTATTAGGAATCCATACTCCCGAGAAAGGGACGATTTCTTTTGACGGCAGGATTTATTCTGAGTTGACTGCAGACGAAAAAAGGGAACTGCGAACAGAAATCGGGATGGTGTTCCAAGGCAGTGCGCTTTTTGACTCTATGACAGTGGCGGAAAATGTTGGTTTTCCTTTAAAAATGTTTACAAAAAACAGTAAGTCTGAAATTCAGGACCGAGTTGATTTTGCATTAAAAAGAGTCAATCTTATTGATGCGCATCATAAATTTCCAGCTGAAATCTCGGGCGGAATGCAAAAACGTGTGGCGATTGCGAGGGCAATTGTAAACAATCCTAAGTATTTATTTTGTGATGAACCCAACTCTGGTTTAGATCCCAATACTGCTATTGTCATTGATAACTTAATTAAGGAAATTACAGAAGAATATAATATCACGACTGTTATCAATACCCACGACATGAACTCGGTAATGGAGATTGGAGAGAAAATCGTTTTCCTTAAAAACGGTCTAAAAGCATGGGAAGGTTCCAAAGAAGAAATTTTCAGAACCGATAATAAAGCTGTTGTTGATTTTGTCTATTCATCAGAGTTGTTTAAAAAGGTAAGGGAAGCAGTTTTGAGGGAGGATAAGAAGTAGATAATTTTTAAATTATAAATATTCAATCAAACAATTAAAATTAAAAAATGACACATCCCGTTTTTTCAATTACAGGAAATAAAATATCTTCATTTATTATAGATGACAATTCCTTAAAATTCTCAAGTAATAATTATAATACATATAACGATTTTCAAGAAGGTTGGGATAAAAAATTGTCTTTAGCAACAAAGGTAGAAGTGAAATATGAAGTTATAAAGTCAATTGTCAAAGAAGATAATGACGATGATATAACAATAAATTATAAAACATTTGCAGGTATCCCAACAAATTGTCAATTCAGTTTTACTAACAAAGATGATTATGAAATATTCTTTAACTATTTTATTGAAAAAAAACATTTTGTTAATCACCATGAAGCCTTATCTCCATTTAAAGCAATTAGGAATTATTTAATTGGACTTGTTGCAACAATAGGACTTACAATTTTCACTTACCATCAAGCTATTGAAATCCAAAACGGAACCGTTGAAGAATCAAGCAGTAGTAAGGGTAGACTTTTTAATAATTTAGTTGAATTTCTTGGCGATAAAGGTGTTCTTTTATTAGGCATTATTTTGGCTGGTTATTTAATCTATAAAATATGGACAAGATTTAAAAACCCACCAAATCAAAGAAAGCTTCTTCCTCAAAATAGTTAAATGCTGACACGAAACTTTATCGATGCTAATACAAATGTGAGTAATTGAATAGATATTTTATGACTATCAAACGATTTTTAATTATTGTCTTTTTATTTTTTCTATTATTGGGAATTTATTTAAACTATCGATATTTGAAAGGAATTGATTTTCAAAAAAAGAATATTCCTATTGAATATTACAACATCGTTAAATTACGCCATTCTTCTTATCTAGGACAATCAAGCCTCATAGATATCAATTTTAAAGGAAAAATTTATACTGTAGAAGTAGAAAGATCTGATGAAGTATATGAAGACATAAGAAAAGGCAGAATAATACCTAAGTTATATTATATGAAAGACAAAGATTTGGTATTTTACGAAAATAATTATGTTCCTTTTCCTGTTGTTTACTTGACTTATTTTATTTCAATACTTTTACCATTAATTGGGTTTGTAGTTTATAGAAAAGAATTGAATAATAATTATAAAACAATGTAACACTAAATAGCATGGATAAAAATATCCGCATAATATAGAATATCTTTAGACGATATACATGTGTACTACTGATAAGCAAACAACACCGTAATAATTAAAATTGCCAAACAGATGTTCAGTTTCTCTTCCTTATAAAACAAAGCCGCAAATTTTACCATGGCTTTATAGCCAATCCACCAAAAAGGCATATTAGTAAAACTGGACCAGTGCCAAAGATCCGGAACGAAATAATAGAAAAAATAGTTATTGAATATTCCGTAAGCCGCAAAATTAAAAAGCAGCTCAAGAACCAGTAAAAACCCCGATTCTAAACAAAATAGCGCAAGCTTGTTTGTAGTTTTTATTGGAACTAATTGATAGTTTTTATGAAGACAAACATAAACTGATGCAAGTCCCCACATTATTGGACCAAAAGAGGAAGTGATTCCGTCATGGTTGGGCATTGTTCTGTATTCCCAAATTGGTGAATGAAAAACCAAATCTATTATTTTAAATAAAAATAATTCCCCCATCATCCCGAACCAAGAGCCAAAAACAAAATAACTAAGGATTAGCCTCCAATCAACTTCTATATTTTTCTTTTTCAATAAAAAAACCCATATCCCTATAGGCAACAACTGAATAATGGTAAAAAACAATACCTTATAAAACATAACAAACTTTAATTTTTATATACACTATTTTATTATTGGAACTTACAAACGCTACAATTTGCCAATAATAGTCTTGATTTCTTGCTCTTTGTTTTTTGGATAAATCAATAAGACGTCATCTTTATCAACGATTATATAATCGTTTAATCCGTCAATGACAATGATTTTATTGGCATTGGATCTAATAATATTATTTGAGGCATTTTCTAGGATTACCTTAGCATTTACCACTGCATTGTTGCAATCGTCTTTAGGTAATTTTTCATGTAATGAACCCCAAGTTCCTAAATCGTTCCAATCGAAAGTCGCGGGCAACACAAAAACATTTGGCGCTTTTTCCATCACTGCATAATCAATGGAAATGTTTTGTGCCAATGCATAATTTTCGGCTATAAAATGATTTTCCTTTTCTGTATTATAGGCGTCCGAACCATTTGCAAACAAGGCATTCATTTGTGGTTGGAAGTGTTCGAAAGCTTCTAAAATCGCTTTTACGGTCCAAATAAAAATCCCGCCATTCCATAAATAATTACCTGATTCAATGAATTTTTTTGCTGTTTCATAATCTGGTTTTTCCCTGAATTGACTTACTTTTTTTATTGGATTTAGATCTTTTTTATCAAATTCGATGTAGCCAAAACCTGTATTTGGAAAAGTGGGTTGGATACCTAATGTCATTAATGCATTTTCACTTTGGCAGTAATCGAAGCATTGCTTTAAATTTTCATTGAATGCAGTTTCATCTTCAATCCAATGGTCACTTGGCGCAACCACCATCACCGCATCTGGGTTTTTCTTTTTTATCTTTAAAGAAGCATATAAGATACAAGGAGCTGTATTTCTCATTGCTGGTTCCAATAGAACCTGTTCTTGTTTTACCATTGGCAATTGAGCCAACACTAAATCATTATAGCGTTCGTTAGTTAAGATAAGGATATTTTCTTCTGGAATCAATTTTGCCAATCTACTGAAAGTTTTCTGGATCAGTGTTTCTCCTGAACCTAACATATCGTGGAATTGTTTCGGAAAATCGGCCGTGCTTACTGGCCAAAATCTTGAGCCAACTCCTCCAGCCATTATGATTGCGTAATAATTTTTGTTCATTTTTGATGTAATCTAATTGGGTAACAATTCAACCTCAGCATTTGGATTAAATAAATAAATACGTCCAGAACTTACTTCCAAGCATTCGTATCGTTTAGTCCTCAAGGCTATTTTTTTAAAAATCTTACCGTTGTGAATCCTAAAAACGCTTCCGTAAGGGATTTCAAAGATATAATTTTTATCATTTTGTTGGTCAAATTGTTTTAAGGCTAAACTCAAAGTGGCATCAGTATCACTACTCGCAGTTGGATTCCTGAAATGCCTTGCCAACAAAGGCAATAACTGATTAGGGAAAATCTCTGGACGAATAAACGGAACCATCATCTTCTGAAAGGTAAATTTCCATTCCTCACCATGTGGTTTTATGTTTCTTCCAAATTTCTCGAAAGCCACTAAATGGGAAATTTCGTGGATGAGCGTAATCATGAATCTGTATTTATTCAAATTCGCATTGACTGTAATTTCGTGTTTACCGCTCAATCCCTTGCGATAATCGCCATGCCGTGTCTTACGTTCATTAACAATTTTGAGATGCACCTGATTAGCCACTATCAATTCAAAAACAGGTTTTACTGCGTGCTCGGGTATGTATTTAGCTAATGTTTCGGTCATGGCGTAGAACTAGAAACCTGCAATACTTTGCCATTATAATATTTATTCCCAGTTAAAGTGAAATCAAAAATATAATCTGCCATTTCTGTAGCCGAAAGTGGCGCTTGGTATCCTGGAAAAGCCTCCGCCAGCATTTCTGTTTGTACTGATCCCAATGCTAAAACATTGAACACAATTCCTTGTTCCTTGTATTCTTCGGCCAACAATTCAGATAATGTAATTATCGCTCCTTTGCTTGAGGAATATGCCGAAAGTCCAGCAAATTTAGTGCTTCCTTGAATCCCTCCCATTGAACTGATGGATACTACATGGCTTCCTTTTTTTAAAAAAGGCAAACAAATTCGGGTAAGATTGGCAACGCCAAAAACATTGACTTTATATATGTTTTCAAAATCCTTTAAAGTGGTTTCGCTAAATGGCTTAAAAACCAATGCACCTGCATTATGAACTATTGCATCGACATTTTTCCATGTAGCAGAAAGGAATTTTTCTACTTGGTTTAAATCCTGTTCCTTTGACAAATCAACTGACAAACAAGTAATGTTTTGATGTGCAATTAAAATTTGAGGTGTCTTGCGGGAAATGGCTAAAACCTGATAACCCGAGTTGGCAAACTGCAATGCTAATTCATAACCAATGCCCCTACTCGTACCGGTAATTATAATGTTTTTCATTCAATCAGTTTATGAAGTAAAGATAAAGAAATGAAACTTAAAAGTGTTATTTTTTTGTAGCTTCAAAGCCGTAGTACTTTTTATAAAAAGTATAGCTTTGATACAATGCCATTACAACAAAAATAATTGGAATAATGGTTGAAAGTACTAGTTTAGAAATTGATTCGGAATCCTGAGTGATTAAATCCAATCCCAAAATCAAGGCAAGCATTCCAGAAAAAGTCCCTAAAACCGTTCCTGAAACATAGAAGTATTTGCCGTTTTTTTCAGGATCAATATATTTCGCATTGACTAAATACAAGTTCCAGCCTGTCCAAAACGGGATTTGGATAAAATTGAAAAAACTTAAAATAATTCCGATAAAAAAAGGCGAATATGCTACATATTCAGTCAGATAATCCTGTCCAGAATCTTCTGAGCTATTTTGAGAATGAAAAATATAGGCTAGAAGCAACATAAAGAAAATAGAAAAAAGTTCTATTTTTTTTAATAGCTTTTCATTGTTAGCTAATCTATTTGCAAAAATCAAAGTAAAATAAATGACAACTGCCTCTATAATAAGAACTCCAAGAAGATACCAAATAACATTGGCCATTCCTAGTTTAGTATAAATTTGGAATCCAACAATATTCAGGTAACCCAAAGGAATTGAGCCTATGAAACTTATCAGGAAGCCTACCAAAATATTTTTAATCGATTTCATCTTTTAAAAATTTACAATTTTATCGTTTTGCTCGTTATGGATTCTGTACTGCTCCATTCCTTTTTTATGTGTTAAAAGTGGATGGCCTTTTTTGTGGTTCTGCATACTGATTTCATAAAGATAAGTAATATGTCGCATCAATTCTTTCCATGCAAAAAAGATAGAGTGTTTAGGGTCATAAATGTGAGTTGGCTCGCTTGCCGCTCCATTCAATTCAACAACAGAAAAATTCTTTCCTTCTTCTAATTCTTCTATTGTATTGTACATGATGTCCAATCTTCCGAAATGAAATTCGGGAATTTGCAGGCACATTTCATTTATGGTATCAGTAAGCTTTGGAGTAATCCAATTACTTACATCAATAAATTTAGCACCACGCGCATGATTACCGTAAGGTACTAAATTCCGGTTCTCATTTAATTCTAACACTTCTTTAAGTTTGTCTCCATATTCTCTTTTAAGAGAGGGCAACTGTAGTTCGTACCTCGGATTTTGTTTGATTAATGTTTCGATCGTTGCTACTCCGTCACCTGTAACAATCAAAAATTCTTTAGCAACAATTCCTGTAATTTTTCCAGTTTTTTCATTTGGATAACGAACATAAAAAATACCTACTTCGTTTGCAAACGGAATCAAATTCTGAACAACATAATCAAAGCTGGCTTTCTTGTGATATTCCAATAATTCTTCATCATTCTCAATTTTCTTTACTGCAGAGCCACGCAAACCTGTATCTGGTTTTGCAATTAAAGGATATACGATACGGGCAGTTTCAACAATAGACAAAACCTCTCTAAAATCAATATTTTCTTTAATCAATTCAGTTATTGGATAATATTTTTGAGGAATAATATCGTAGATTTCTATTTTGGAATCATTAAAAAAACCACTATTTTTTATAGTTGGATTTGAAGCACTAAAAAAGAAAATGGTTTTTGCCTTTATAGAATAATATACCCAAAGAAAATATATAGGAATGTAAACCAATTTAAATGGCCAATATTCCCAATGGGTTAATTTGTGAAAAAAGAGTTTCAAATGTGTGTACTTTTAAACGATAATAAACGAAGTTGGATGCTCTTTTTGAGCTAATAAATCACAATGCAAGATAGTGACTTTATTTTTTTCAATCACCGATTGGGTTATACTTAATGTCATCATTTCGTTGTTGCGATTGATAACCAAACCATTTTCCTGGTTTTTTTCTTCGGTATAACGATGAAAATTTAGCATTTCTTCTGGTGTAATATCCGGTTTTGTTTCAAGAAAACTATAAAACCAATTTGATCTTGTTTCCCTCACTTCCTTAGGATATAATGTTGAAGAAGACCAGACATAATTCTGTTCAAGATTTAAGTTTGTTGTTTCTTTCTGAATACTGTCCCAACGCAATTGATACAGTTTTTTATCTTGGAACAAGACTAAGGTAAAAGGCTCAATATTATCTAAATCTATTGACTCCCATTGTTCTAATGGGGAAGGTGCGCTGATGATTTCCAAAACAATTATTCCGCGGCTTTTTCTATATGGAAGTACTACTTTGTGTTTTTCTGAAGCGCCGTTAAGCAAGACTAGGACTGTTCCGTTTTCGTCTATGGCATACCAAGTTCCTCCAGCTTTTGGATCTTTGGGAAAAATGATGTTTTTGTTGTTTATTGAATAATTTTTAGGTTCAATCGCACTTGGTCTTATGACCTTTTCGTCCCGATTTGAAGTAATAATTATTTTGTCTTTTGAAGATACAAAACTTACTGTGCACATTGTTTTCTGTATTCAATTGTAGAACGTGCAACTCCAAAATTAGCATCAATTTGCAAATGCTCCGACTGCAAAACAGCTACTTTTATCAAAGCTTGATGATGAATGCAATGTTCTAAATTATACAACAATTCACGGTGATAATTACTTTCTATATTCAATTCTTCACCATCAACCAATTGTTGAAGAGTAATGCTTTTATTTGGTTTGTCCAATGATTTGATTACCTCAACTATAGTTTGTTTAGCAAAGTTAGTATCGGTTTGGATTTGATAATCACGCTTTCTATCATCGTAATTCACAATTCCATTGTCATATTGTTTTTCAAGGCATTGAAACATTTCTATAATATGGCGAGTATGTTCCCCAATGGTTGCATTGCTTAATCCATGACAAGGATTTACATAGTCATCTGCAGAGAGTTGTGTCAGTAAATCCGACAACTCGTTTAACGTATTTTTTATAGAAGGTATGAGCATTGCTTTTTTATTATATCTTGAATATACGATTTTTGACGACCTTTAGTTTGCTGTCAACAATTTAGGAATTAAATTTTAAATTTCAACAAGCCAAGAATTTTATCTCTATCCTTATAAATTAGTATGCCACAGCATATTAATGTTACAAGTGCTAATATAAACAAAGTCCCTCCGTCGTTCTTAACCACAATTCCGAGTGCAAATATATGAGAAAAAATAGCACCAAGCATCGTTCCAAATCCTAAAATTGCACCAATAAGTGTTGTACGTGGAATTAAAATCAAGATAGACGCAATCAATTCAACTATTCCCGAGCCAATTCTACCGTAGGGTTCGATACCCAAAGTACTAAAAATATACACTGATTCTTCGGCACCGGTGAACTTAAAATACAATGTTTGCAACAATATTATAACCGCAATTAATTTTATTATCCAAATAAATAGAGGGTTTTTCATCATGATTAGTTTATAAGTTTTTTCCAACTAACATCTGCCTTTTTCTTTAAATTAGGCTCATCTTTGTTCCAGGTTTTAAGCGTATTATTAAAAAAAGCATTATAAAACAAATACAACTTATTGTCAATTATCTTAAAAGTTGCTGGATCTATTTCAACTTTTTCACCATTCGCACCCATTGCATAAGCACACCAACCACCGTATTGAGGTTCAAAACTTGCTGGGTTTTTTGCGAATGCCTCTTTGTTAGCCTGAGTAGAAAAATAATAAACTACCCCTTCATAGCTTGATGCAATTGCGGCCTTGCCTTTTATAGCTTTGGATTGTTTAAAATAAGCCACTGGGTCATACCCTTGAATGGCAACTTTGCTTTCTAAATTAAACTGACTTGTTCTTTTTGAAGCTGTTTGTCCAAATGTAGTCATTGAAATTACCATCAATGCTAAAGCGATAAAAACTGTTTTTTTCATGATTTCTTATTTTTTATATTATTGTTTTATAATTTTTCCCCAATTTATCTCGGCGTTTTGAATTCGTTCAGCTTGATTTTTATTCCACATTTCCTTTACTTTTAAATTATAGTTCAAATATAATTTCCCGTCAACAATTGTAAATGCTTCTGGTTGTATTGGAGCTTCATAGCCTTGTGACATTCCGTAAGCACAGAACCCACCGAATTGAGGTTCATAATAACTTGGGTTTTTCAAAAATAAGGCTTTATTCTGTTCTGAAGTAAATTGATAGACTGCATTATTATAATTCGCAGTAATTTCTTTTTTGCCTTCCATTGGTTTACCACTTTCAAAATAAGCAACTGGATCATAGCCTTGAATGGCGATTGTCTTATCTAAATTTATATGGCTTTTCTGAGAAAATGTCGCTATCGACGCGAATGTGAATACTAATATTAAAATTGATTTTTTCATGTTTCTGATTTTTTTAAAATGAAATTTTGTAAGATGCTCCCAAAACGAATCCTCTTGTTAATCCATCAGGGCGAATCTCCCTAACTACAAAAGGAGTTGCGACAGAGATTTCGATGCTTTTCTGTTTGCTAATAGCATAGGAACTTATCAAATTCCCATTAATAGTTAAACCGCTTGACCCTTGGATGTTTTCCCTTTCACTAAAGGCATTTTCAAAACTATCCTCTCCTAAATGGTATATGAACAATAGATTGGGTTTGAAAGTGAATTTTTTTATTTTATGGGAATAGGTTGATCTGAAAAGCACGTCCGACTTCCTTTCGAACAAATTTGTCGTTGGAAAATCATCTGACTCGGAAAACTCGTCAAAGTATGAATTTTTATTGTTGTTAAAGACCGGAACCTGAATTGCAGCATTAAAATCCCATTTCTTATATTTTAAATTGGTCCCTACAATCAAATCAAAAGTCCCTAAGCTCGATTGATAGTCCAAAGGAAGGGAAAACCCATTTATTTTAAGGTTTGATTGTGTGAAGGGAAATTTCCAACCACCCAAAACACTCCATTGCCTGTTTTTGGTTTTTTTGAAAGTATAATTTCCTACTAGATATGCATCCCCAAAATTTGCTTTTGTTCCAAAGCTACCATTCGCACTCGAAAAAGTAACCTTAGTACTTAATGAAAACGCCTCACTAAATCGTCGGGTATAAGCAATGTAAGGGGAAATATAGGTCACGTTAGCTTCGCCTGTACCAAATATTGCAGTAATTTCAATATTGTTTTTCAGGTCTTTTTCTTCCGAATCAAATCCATGTCCAACTGAACAAATTCCAGCATCACTACATCCTTGGGCAAAACCAAAATTGCATACCAATCCAATTGCACCCATTAAAATTATCTTCTTCATAATTTTAATTTTTAGTTAAAGGAGCAATTGCAAACAAATGATTGTATTGTTGACAATGTATAAGCACATGGGTGTATTCTTCTAAATTGACACTTTGTGGAATTTCATAAATTCTCGCGTCAGTTAAATTTCCTAATGTCACAAACTGATTCGGAGTATTGGATTTAGACAAATACACTTTCAGGTCTGGTCCACTACTGATTGAAAAATCAGCTAATTCCAACCTATGCTGATTGTTTTCCAGCACAATTTTGGCTTGGCCGGAAACATTGATACCCGAAGTAGGACTGAACGTTCCTGAAAAAAGCAATTGTGCAGCAGGTGAAACTGGAACTTCGACAATATTATTTGTTGTAGTAAATTCCCCTTGTTCTGAACAAGACAAAAACAAGAATAAAAACGGCAGTATTAAAAATTTTGCTTTCATATATGTATAATTTATTTTTAAAGTCATATATGTTATCGCCTCATATATTGATGTTTGTTTTACAACAAACTATTGTTAATGGCGATTTCATAACTTTACTTATTTATTACTACAAATCTATAAGTTATGTACGTAGTGTTTTGTCGGCTAGTTTACAAAACGAGATAAATAATATTATTTTACTTTTATACAATAACAATCTGGAAAAGTTCTTTCGTTTGGTGATTTATACAACAGCATAAATTATTAAACTACAAAATGCCAAACAAACTAAAATTGGAAGTACTATACTTAATCGTTTATTTTTAAAATATAATCGAGAATTTAATTATGCTATGCCAATTATAAAAAAAGGATACATATTCATAGCAAAAAAGGCAAGAAACATTTCGTCTGAAGCATTTGGACTGTCTAAAAGAAAAATCGACATAAAAAAAGCTATTGGCCAAAGTAAAATAGGTAATAATATACTTGCATTTAAAATTTTAAACCATTTTGGGAGTTCTTTGAAGAATATTTTAAGCATGATTCGGTGTATTTCTATAAATAATGTGGTTTAAAAAATTCTCTTTAAATGTAAGATATACAAATCTAACACAATTTAAGTAAATATAATCTTAACTACAATTGTGTAAATCCGAACTAGGTTTTAAAATGCAGCAGCTATGATTAAGATTTTTAGGGAATATTGTCTTGTTTTACACAAAGTCAGGAGACATATGCGGAGCGTTTCATATGAATTATATTTACAATATAAAGAACTCTTTGCTGAGCTAGACTAGTTTACAAACAAGGATAAATAAGTAAATATTTAACTCATTCTTTATAAAAAGGGAGCGTTTCAATGAATTTAATTATTGTTTCGGGATTAAGGTAACGTTCCTTTTTAGATTGTAACCGAATATTGTTTGCACCACGCCAATTGTCGATTTTTAAATTATTTCTAACAGCAGTGCTCCATTCTAGCAATTGATAACCCAAACCGTGATAAATGCATATTTTATCTGTTTTCTGTTCAAATGAATCGACTTGTTTTTTTGAAAAAATCTCAATGCACAAAATAGTGTTCATTTTTATAAATCCTTTGGTCAAATAATCTGATATATGTGAAAGTTCATGGCCTAAAACCCCTATTTGAGCATTGAAACTAAGGTTTTCAATAAGAATGGGCTGTAATTTGGAATTAGACATCTCGCTGATGACTATATAATATTTTCTTTTTTTTGAAGATTGAAGTAATCCAAAAAAGGATGGCCTTGATGATAGTGGCGTGTTTGTTTTTTGCAGTCTAAACTCAATGCTTGTATCTTTAAGTTCTGGAAAATAGGATAGTGCAATTAAAATTTGGCTTTCGTATTTTTCCGGTATAATCTTGTTTATAGAAAATTGGGTTTTCAATTCCTGAAGTTGAAGCATAGAAATTGTTTCGCGTTTAAATTCCTTAATTACTTTTTGAGCCGTTAAATGAACACTCAAAAAAAGAAAAAACATTAAAAAAGTATTCGCTTTAATCACGCTCATTTTGACAATTATAATTTTTCAATATTATCAATAATGATTTCTTTTCTGTTATAGTGAATCAGGTTGTTTTCTTCCAGTTCATTCATCAATAATGTTGCAGTTTGTCTGGATGTACAAATAATTTGGGCAATATCGGCTTGGGTTAAATAATTAGTAAGGGTTACTTTAGTTCCATCAAATGTTCCTTCCCGTTTAGCCCAATCAATTAGAAAACTTAGCAATCGGCTTTTCGCATCCTTAGAAACCAAATTTGAATAGCTGTTTTTAAAACGCTTCATTTTTAACCCCACGAACTTTGTATATGACAATGCCAAAGTAGGGTTTTTGACCAATAAATTTTCGAAATCCGAAAGCAAGAAACTACATATTATAACCTCATCAGTCAATACTTTTGCATATTCATTGACTTCAAAATCACTTTCTAATGACAATTCGCCAAATAAATCCCCTTTTTGAAGAATTTCTTTTATAGTTTCATTTCCGTCTTCATCAACTGAGACTATTTTTATATTCCCTTTTTTCAATAAAAAAATCCTTGGCAAATCGGACGAGGAAAAATAAATAACATCTCCTTTTTTTGCTTTTTTAAAACCAGTGATAATGCAAAGTTGTTTAATTTGAGACATGCTTAATGTCCAAAATAATTTATGATCCCGGAGATACCAATATTTTAATTCTTCGTACATAAAATTAGTTTAATTTATAGTTCATCTGAAGGGAAATGCTTCCCATATAACCTTGCCCTACTTCCTCTCCTTTATTGAAGGTGTTTATTTCCCTGCCAAAACCTACTATGATTCCGCTATTGAAATCGCTTGAAAAACGATATAAAAAACCCGTACTTATCCAAGGCTGAACAACTAAATTAGTAGTAGTCCCTTTAAAAGTCCCGTCTGTCCAATTAGTTTTCATACACCAAAAATCAGTTAAAAACCCAATTGTTATAGCTCCGTTTCCAACACGGAAATATTTGACTACTCCTGCACTGGCTCCATAACCTTTTGCTGTTTCGCTATCATTGAATTCGGTTTTCCCCCTATCTGCAAAATTACCTCCGACCCGAAATCGTAGTGCAACATCCTTTTTCAAAAAAACATTTGAAGTAATCGTGGGTATAATTCCAACAGGATATTTTTCAAATTCAAGACCTATCTCTATTTTCGATGTATTGCCTTCTTTGGATTGAGGGAAAACTGAAAATGAAAGGATAAAAAATAAAATAAATACCAAACCCTTTTTCATAATGTGTCGTGTTTGAAATTTCAAATTTAGGCAAAAAACAAAACCCTTTCATTTTTTAATTTGAAAGGGTTTTTAAGATTTTATTTTCTGTTCTTTATTATAAAGACAATCCTCTTGAAATTACAATTCTTTGAATCTCTGAAGTTCCTTCATAAATTTGAGTAATTTTAGAGTCACGCATCATACGTTCAACGTGATACTCGGCAACATAACCGTTTCCTCCGTGAATCTGTACTGCGTCATTTGCTACTTCAAGAGCAATTTCCGAAGCGTATAGTTTTGCCATTGCGCCTGAATGCGCAATGTCTTTTCCTTCGTCCTTTTCGCTTGCTGCTTTCAATACCAATAATTTAGCGGCAGTCACTTTTACGTACATATCGGCTAATTTGAATGCAATTATCTGGTGATTGAAGATTTCTTTACCAAAAGCTTTTCTTTCTTTAGAATATTTTAATCCCAATTCATAAGCTCCCGTTGCAATCCCCAATGCCTGTGATGCAATCCCGATTCTTCCTCCATTTAATACATTCATAGCAAATGAAAATCCAAATCCGTCAGCACCAATTCTATTTTCTTTAGGAACTTTCACGTCAGTAAACATTAGTGAATGTGTGTCGCTTCCGCGAATTCCCATTTTCTTTTCCTTTGGCCCGATATCAAATCCTGGCATTCCTTTTTCAATGATAAAAGCATTGATGCCTTTATGTCCTTTTTCAATATCTGTTTGAGCAATAACTAAATAAGTCGATGCAGTGGCTCCGTTTGTTATCCAGTTTTTTGTTCCATTTAATAAGTAATAATCCCCTTTGTCTATTGCAGTGGTTTTTTGAGATGTTGCATCACTCCCCGCTTCTGGTTCAGACAAACAAAAAGCACCTATGCTTTCCCCTTTTGCAAGAGGCACCAAATATTTCATTTTTTGCTCTTCGTTGCAATATTTTTCCATACCTGCACACACCAATGAGTTGTTCACAGACATGATAACTGCAGCAGACGCATCCACTTTTGCAATTTCGGTCATCGCCAAAACATACGAAACGCTGTCTAAACCTGCTCCACCATATTTAGGGTCAACCATCATACCTAAAAACCCTAATTCCCCCATCATTTTTACTTGTTCAGTTGGGAATTTGGAATGTTCATCTCTTTCTATTACTCCTGGCAATAATTCAGCTTGAGCAAAATCCCTAGCTGCTTGTTGAATCATTAATTGCTCTTCGGTTAGATTAAAATCCATATTTTTGTATGTTTATTTAGTATTTGCATTTTTTATTAAGCCGTCAAAAGTAGCTTATTTTTATTAAAATTCAAACGATTTTGAAAAATTAGAATATGTTTAAAGAAACCTATAATGTTATTGGAGTCATGAGTGGTACATCGCTGGATGGAATTGACTTAGCCCGAATTACGTTTGAAATTAAAAACAAAAAATGGGCATTCGAAATCCACGAAAGCGAAACTATTCCGTATCCAATTGATTGGTTGAATTTATTAAAGAATGCTGTTGGTTTTTCCAGTGAAGAATTGAATGAACTGAATAAAAAATACACTTATTATTTAGGAACGGTCATCAAAGGGTTTATCGATAAAAACAACATCAAAAATCTTGATGCAGTGTGCTCCCATGGTCATACCATTTTACATCAACCTCAAAATGGCTTTACGTTACAAATAGGGAACCTTCCAGAAATAGCCCATTTTATAAATGAAAATCTAGTTTGTGATTTTCGGGTTCAAGATGTTGAGCTTGGCGGACAAGGAGCTCCTTTAGTCCCTATTGGAGACCAAATTTTATTTTCGGATTATGATTATTGCTTGAATTTAGGTGGGTTTTCCAATGTTTCCTTTGAAGCAAATGACAAAAGAAGTGCTTTTGATATTTCTCCGGTAAATACCGTTTTGAATTTTTATGCCAATCATTTAGGGTTGGAGTATGACAACAAAGGGCAAATTTCGCAAACAGGCAAAATGAATTCCGAATTATTAGCGCAATTAAATCAAATTGATTTTTATTATAAAAAATATCCAAAATCTTTGGGTTATGAATTCGTAAAAGAAACAGTTTTACCTTTAATTGAAAGTTACACTATTACAATTGAAGATAAAATGCATACTTTCACCGAGCACATTGCTATGCAAATTGCTTTGGCTTTGACTAAAAAAGAGAGTAGTTTATATATTACTGGCGGTGGTGCTTACAACACTTTTTTAGTGGAACGAATTCAATTTCATTTGCCAAAAATGAAAATCATTATTCCAGAAAAAAAGATATTGGAATTCAAGGAAGCCTTAATATTTGCCTTACTTGGCGTATTAAAATTGCGGGATGAAATCAATGTATTGAGCAGTGTAACTGGTGCAAAAATGGATCATAGTTCTGGGAAAATCTTCTATATGAAATGACAAACAGAAGACTCCAATATTCTCTTATTATTATACTCATAATTGCATTAGGAATCCTCTCAAGGAAAATTTCAATTCTTCCTTTATGCATAGGAGATGGTTTGTATGCCGTAATGATTTATTTCATGACGAGAACCCTTTTCTTACATCTTAAAAATCTCCAAGTTGCAGTAATTTCTTTGTCAATATGCATCTTGATTGAATGTTCCCAACTCTATCAGGCAGAATGGATAATCCAGATCAGAAAAACACTTTTAGGTCATTATATTTTGGGGCAAGGGTTTTTATGGGGTGATCTGATTGCTTATGTTTTTGGAATTACAGCTGCTTTTTTATTGGATAGAAAATCAAAATCCGTTGTTTAGTTTAAATCCCAAAATGGTATTAAAAGTTTATATTTGCAGCTTCAATTAAAATTTAAAATGAAAGACTTACTTAAAAAATTCGAAAATAAAGAACCCGAAATAATATTTAACTGGAAAGATTCTGAAACAGAAGCGGAAGGTTGGACAGTGATCAACTCCCTTCGTGGTGGAGCTGCAGGTGGCGGAACGAGAATGAGAAAAGGGTTGGATATGAATGAAGTTTTGTCTTTGGCAAAAACGATGGAAGTAAAATTCTCCGTTTCTGGACCAGCAATTGGTGGTGCAAAATCCGGAATCAATTTTGATCCGAACGACCCTAGAAAAAAAGGCGTTTTGCAACGTTGGTACAAAGCAGTTTCCCCTTTATTGAAAAGCTATTATGGAACTGGTGGCGATTTGAACGTAGACGAAATACATGAAGTAATCCCAATGACTGAAGAATGTGGTGTTTGGCATCCTCAAGAAGGTGTTTTTAACGGACATTTTAAACCAACTGAAGCGGATAAAATCAACAGAATAGGACAATTGCGTCAAGGAGTTGTAAAAGTAATTGAAAACCCCGTTTTTTCTCCTGATGTGACTAAAAAATATACAATTGCGGATATGATAACCGGCTATGGAGTCGCAGAAGCAGTCAGACATTTTTATGACATCTATGGGGGTTCAGTAAAAGGTAAAAAAGCGATAGTTCAAGGTTTTGGAAATGTAGGTTCCGCAGCAGCTTTTTACTTGGCAGACATGGGAGCAAAAGTTGTTGGAATCATTGACCGAGATGGTGGATTGATTAAAGAAGAAGGCTTTACTTTTGAAGAAATAAGAGCTTTGTTTTTAAACAAGGACGGCAATAAACTAGTAGCTGACAATATGATTCCGTTTGAAGATATCAATCAGAAAATATGGTCAGTAGGTGCAGAAATTTTCACTCCTTGTGCTGCTTCGAGATTAGTTACCCAGCAACAAGTCGATAGTATGATTACTGCTGGACTGGAAGTAATTTCCTGTGGTGCCAATGTTCCTTTTGCCGATAAGGAAATTTTCTTTGGCTCAATAATGGAACAAATAGACCAAAAAATAAGTTTAATCCCAGACTTTATATCTAATTGCGGAATGGCGCGTGTTTTTGCTTATTTTATGGAGAAAAAAGTGCAAATGACCGATGAGGCTATTTTTCAGGATACTTCTGAAATAATAAAAAATGCTATCGTAAAAGCACATGCTTTAAATAGCTCAAAAACCAATATCAGTGCTACTGCATTTGAGATTGCTTTGAAACAATTGGTATAATTTTAAGCAATTTATTGGCATAGTATTCGTTATACCAAAAGGAAATTTAAAAATCCCCCGATGCTTTTAGAAACCAAACAACAACAAAAATCTTTTACCATCACTACAATTAGTTTTGTTTTGTTGTTTTTGTTGTTTTTCTATTTGAAATTCAGTAACGAAATTAAAATATCCGAATTAGAAGGAGGCGGTGGTGGTGGAGAAATTGCTGTCAATTTTGGAAATAGCGATTTCGGCTCTGGTGATAATTTCCAATCAATGGAAAAAGTAACTGCCGCTCAAAAACCACTTCCTCAAGTACAATCAAATGAAAAAGAAATCATTGTTTCTGATAACAACGATGCTCCTACTATTGCAGAAATAAATAAACCTACCGAGAAACCAAAAACTGAAATTGTAAAACCATTTGTAAAACCTGTGCCTACTCCATCAAAATCCACTACAGATGCCTTATCAAATTTATTGAATGGCTCCAATAAAGAAGGTGATGGAGACGATAAGGAAAGTGGAAACAAAGGAAAAGCAAATGGTAATGCCAATGCGTCTGGTTATAATGGAGGTGGTGGCAGCGGCACAGGAAGTGGCGGCGGAAATGGTTCTGGACAAGGACTAGGAACTGGAAGCGGTTACGGTAACGGAAATGGAAGCGGTACAGGAAATGGAAACGGTAATTATCAATTAGGTGGTAGAAAAGCACTCAATAAACCCCAACCAAATTATTTGTGTAATGAGCAAGGGATTGTTGTTGTTCAAATTTCTGTAGACAAATCCGGAAGGGTAATTAGTGCAAATCCTGGCGTTAGAGGCACTACAAATGCAGCAAAATGCTTATTGGATCAAGCAAAAATAGCTGCAATGAATACAAAATGGCAGTCGGACAACACTGCTCCGGAAAAACAAGTTGGGAAAATCATATACAGTTTTAAGCTTACACAATAACAATTCAATTCCTATACTTCTATCTTTACTACAAAGCCTTCATAATTACGTACATTAAAAACAGTTCCATCTTCAAAAATTAAATATTGCCCTTTTATACCTGTTAGTTTCCCTTTAAAATAATTGGTTTTATCTAAATTAAGGCTATTTATTTTTTTTGGATGCTGTAAAACCGGATATTCCATTTCGTACAAATCATTTTTATCCAAATAAAAAAATTCTTGTACTTCTGCAGGAATGAGGTTTTCAAGTTTCATTCGCTCTGTCATCAAATCAACCGGAATGCACTCATTTTTAAGCATTTTTTGCCAGTTTGTCTTATCTGCATAATGGTTTTTTAATGCGACTTCGGTAATTCCTGCTAAATAGCGATTTGGAACCTCAACAACCGAAATAGCATGAGTCGCGCCTTGGTCAATCCATCGGGTTGGCATTTGCGTTTTTCTTGTTACTCCTACTTTCACTTCGCTAGACAATGCCAAATAAACTATATGCGGTTGCAATTGTACTTTTTCTTCATACGCTAAATCGCGATCTTGAATACCCAAATGCGCGGTGCTCAGTTCGGGTCTCATAATCCAATCACCAACTGCTGCACTACTGTAAAAACAATCATAGCAAAATCCTTGACGGAATATTTTCTTCTTTTTAGTACAGTTTAAGCATTGGTAACCTACAAATGAAATGGCTAATTCCTTGTCCAATAATTGGTTTACATTCAAAAAACTATTTTCAAAAACTATATAGTATTGAATGGGTTTTCCAAACTCGGTTTGCATTTTGGTAAGAACGCCTTCGTACAGCATATTTTAAGTATTAAATTTTAACTTTCCGATTAATTTTCTATTTTTGGTAAAGTTAGATATCCTAATTCGTAAATCATAATCCGTAATTCTAAAAAATGCCATTATCAATAATAAATTCTTTTGCTTCATGGGTTTTAAAACAGCGCATCCATCAAATTGAGCTGTTTTTAAAATACCCTAACGAAGTACAGGAGGAGTTATTGATGAGTATTCTTAGATTGTCAGAAAATACCATTCTTGGTAAAAAATATGATTTTGATTCGATAAAATCCTATCAGACATTTTCTGAACGTATTCCCATTTCTACCTATGAAGATTTAGAGCCTTTAATAGAAAGAACCCGTAAAGGGGAGCAAAATGTATTTTGGGAAACCCCAATAAAATGGTTTGCAAAATCCAGCGGAACTACCAATGCAAAAAGCAAATTCATTCCAGTTAGCACTCAAGCACTAGAAGATTGCCATTATAAAGGGAGCAAGGATTTACTATGTATGTATTTAAACAATAACGAAAACTCTCAATTATTTACTGGAAAAAGTTTAAGACTAGGTGGAAGTTCCCAAATTTATGAAAACAACAATACTTTTTTTGGGGATTTATCTGCTATTTTAATTGAAAATATGCCTATTTGGGCCGAGTTTAGTAGTACTCCAAGTAGTCGGATTTCATTAATGAGTGAGTGGGAAACAAAAATTGCAGCTATAATAAACGAAACCCGTAACGAGAACGTAACCAGTTTTGCAGGAGTTCCCTCATGGATATTAGTCTTAATGAACAAAGTAATTGAAGAAACGGGAAAGAACAGTTTATTGGAAGTATGGCCCAACCTGGAAGTCTATTTTCATGGAGGCGTAAGTTTTGAACCTTATCGCGAACAATACCAAAATATAATCCCGAAAAAAGATTTCAATTACTATGAAATCTATAATGCTTCGGAAGGCTTCTTCGCTATTCAGGATTTAAACAATTCAAGTGATTTATTATTGATGCTCGATTACGGTATCTTCTATGAATTCATCCCTATGGATACTTTTGGAACAGAAAAGCAAAAAGCAATTCCGTTAAGCGAAGTAATTTTAGACAAAAACTATGCGCTTGTTATCACTACTAATTCTGGGTTGTGGCGTTATATGATTGGGGACACTATTAGATTCACCTCTTTAAATCCATATAGAATCAGGGTTACTGGGAGAACTAAGCATCATATCAATGTTTTTGGAGAAGAATTAATGGTCGAAAATACAGATCAGGCTATAGCCAAAGCTTGTCAGATGACACAAACAGAAGTAATCGATTATACAGTTGCCCCAATTTTTATGAAGGATAAAGAAAAAGGCGCACACGAGTGGATTATCGAATTCAAGAAAAACCCACAAGACGTTTTGGCTTTCGGAAAAGCATTGGACGATAGTTTACAATCGCTAAACTCTGACTATGAAGCAAAACGCTATAATAATATGACTCTAAATCCTTTGATAGTCAATGTTGCCCGACCTAATCTATTTTATGATTGGTTAAAAAATCAAGATAAATTGGGTGGACAACATAAAATCCCTAGGCTCTCCAATCAAAGGGATTATTTGGAAAAACTAAAAATGATGTAAATAAAAAAGTTAAAGTATTCACAATCAATTTTTTAATAACTTTTATTTGTGAATTTAATTATTACTTTTGAAAAAAAATAACATGAAAAAAGCATTATTTTTAGTTCTCATCGCTACTTTCCTAACTTCTTGTGGCGGACCAAAACGTATGAGCTGTTACGGAAAAAGATGCGTAGAGGTTAATAAAAAACAGCAAACTCCACGTAATCAAAACACCACAAAAATATCTTAATAAATAAGCATTTCCCTGTAACATTTTTTGGTTTTAAAAGTCTGATGAATATCAATCATCATAAATCAAAAAATCAGCATGAAATCAATCTTATTTTCCTTTATTTTTCTAATGTCCGCAACATTGGTTGCACAAGACACAGAAAAAAACAATCTTCAAAAAGACTCCGTTAAAACTAACGAAACAACCACTAAAATTGAAGAAGTTCAGGTTATTGCCAATAAAAAGCAATTTCTGAAAATCGAAAGCGACAAAACTACAGTGTCTGTGAAAGACAATCCTTTATTGAGTAGCGGAACTGCTTTTGATGCAGTAAAGAAGATGCCTGGTATTATTTCTTCCCCAACAGGCAGTTTGACTTTAAATGGCAAAGGTGTAGCAATTTATATTGATGGTTCCCCAAGTACGTTGAGCGGAACTGATCTACAGAACTACTTATCAAGTTTACCGGCAAATGCAATAGAAAAAGTAGAATTGATTTACAATCCTGGCGCAGCTTTCGATGCGAATTCCAGTGGTTCAGTAATTAATATAATAACCAGTTCAAAACGATTAAAAGGAGTGAATGCAACGGTTAACATGAACTATAGTTTTAACAAATACCAAAAACCAAGTCCTCAAATACTATTGAACGGGAAAGAAAAGAATTTTTCTTGGCAAACCATGCTAGGATACAATTATATTGACGGGGAAGAACAATCCACTAACGGCCAAATCTTTACTTTTTTTAATCCCGACAAAAGATTAGACCAGGAAAGACTCACCGTAACCACCAATAGAAATCTGTATTTTAGGGCTGGCACCAATTATAAATTGTCAAAAAAATCGAATTTACTCTTCAATTACAACGTTAATTTGGGAAATGACCGTTCCGTTTTTGATGCAAAAACCACAGGAACAGGAATTGATGATTATTTCAATGATGGAACTACTAAAGCAAAAACAAATAATCATGAAATCAGTTTACAATATAAAACTAAACTCGATACGATAGGGCGAACATTAGATATTACTGCCTTTACAAACGTATTCGACAAAGCTCCTAAAACATTTTCTAATGCCAGTTCCAATGGCGAAAACAGTTTCAACAATTCCAATATTGATTTGAACTTATTGAATTCCTATTTAAAATATGATTTTGCCATTCCGTTTGAAAAATTAAATTTTTCATTAAATACAGGCGGAAAATTTAATTACATAAAAGTACAAGACAACGGGATTTACAAGTCTGGAAATTCTACAAGCACTACCAATTCCACTATCGATTTTGATTATATCGAAAACAATCTTGCCTTTTATACGGAAGCAAGAAAGAAAGTAAAAAAATTCAATTTTACACTTGGATTGCGATACGAAGATTTTAATGTAGAAAGAGTTGCAAGTACCAATCCAGATAAAATAAAATACAAAAGCCAGAATTTGTTTCCAAATGTTAGTGCATTGTATGAATTAAATCCAAACATCAACATTAGTGCTTCCTATTCCCGAAAAATCTCTCAGCCCAATTACGGAGTTCTGGATCCTAATAATAGCTCAGGATTTGACCAATACAATACTTCACAAGGTAACCCATTTTTAAAACCTACTTATTTTGACAATTATTCTTTTAAAGTAAATGCTTTTCAGTTTGTGGAAATCGGAACAAATTACACTGTTTCAAAAGACAACAACCTATTTCTTTTCAGTGCAAAAGACAATGAATTTGTGAGTAATCAAACTTTCCAGCAATTTGATAGATTTAAGACTTTAACTGCCTTTTTAGAATTTCCAGTTCCTTTGGATTATTTCTTTAAAGGAAATGCCGAATTCCAAAAAAGGATGAATGATTTAGATCGAATGAATTACATTTTCTTTAGTATTAACTATATAAAATCAGTAACAGAAGGCTATACTTTTTCTTTTGATAGTAAACCCATTTGGAACTATGCTGCCCAATCGCAAATCATTTTACCATGGAATATTAAAAACAGCATGACGTATTATATTTTACCAAAAGGGAATTGGGAAATTTATCAAATCACAAAACCAATTCAGCAACTGGACCTATCATTCAACAAGGATTTTATGAATAAAAAGCTAAAAGTTGGATTTCAGGTTATTGATGTTTTTAATTCAAATCAAATCAATGCTTTGATATCTTCAACTAATTTAGAAACTACATTTCACAAAAAAGAAGACACTCGGGTTTTTAGGATTTCTTTGACCTATAACTTTGGTAATTTAAAACTGGAAAAAGAAAATACAGAAATCAGTACTGAAAAAATCAAGCAGTCTAGCGGAATGATGAAATAACATTTCAGTTAACAAATTAAAAAACCTGTCAAGTTTTTGAACATGACAGGTTTTTTTATTCAATTATTGAGTTTCTTAAGATGCGATTTCCAATCTTTTCAATAAGTTTTTGCTTAGAGTATGAGCAGCATAATCACTATCAATAGTCAATGTTTTCTCATCAGAGCTTGGTAAATCATACATAGCGTCGGTAAGGATGGCTTCACATAAAGAACGTAAACCACGCGCGCCTAATTTGTATTCCAATGCTTTATCTACTATAAAATCCAATGCTTCATTAGTAATGGTAAATTCTACTTCATCCATCATAAACAATTTTTGATATTGTTTGATCAAAGCATTTTTAGGCTCAGTCAAAATTGCTCTTAAAGTAGCTCTGTCTAATGGGTCCATGTGTGTCAATACTGGCAAACGTCCAATAATTTCAGGAATTAATCCAAAATCCTTGATGTCTTTAGGGATAATATATTGCAATAAATTGTCTTTATCAATATTATCCGCATTTTTAGAAGTGCTGTAACCCACTGCTTGACGATTCAATCTTTTAGAAATGATACGATCAATTCCATCAAACGCACCACCGGCAATAAATAAAATATTTTGAGTATTAACTTCTACAAATTTTTGATCTGGGTGTTTTCTTCCTCCTTTTGGCGGAACATTTACTACAGTGCCTTCCAATAATTTTAACAATGCTTGTTGAACGCCTTCTCCGGATACATCACGGGTTATAGACGGATTGTCGCTTTTACGTGCAATTTTATCAATCTCATCAATAAAAACAATCCCTCTTTCGGCTTTGGCCACATCATAATCTGCCGCTTGCAACAATCGAGTCAATATACTTTCTACATCTTCACCTACATATCCTGCTTCTGTCAAAACCGTAGCATCAACTATAGCTAACGGAACGTCAAGCATTTTCGCAATGGTTTTTGCTACTAATGTTTTTCCGGTTCCAGTTTGTCCCACCATAATGATGTTACTTTTTTCAATCTCAACTTCATCTTCCAGTTCTTGCTGCATTAATCTTTTGTAGTGATTATAAACTGCAACAGCCATTACTTTTTTTGTTTGATCTTGACCAATAACATATTTGTCAAGAAATGCTCTGATTTCTTTTGGCTTTTTCAAAACCAAATCCGTTACAGTTGCACCGCCTTTTTTGCTTTGTTTCAATTCTTCCAAAACAATTCCATGCGCTTGTTCAATGCATTTATCACAAATGTGCGCATTAATCCCCGCAATCAACAAATTGGTTTCGGGTTTTTTTCTTCCGCAGAAAGAGCATTCTAATATTTCTTTTGCCATTTTTTTTAGTAAATAGTGATTAGTAATTAGTAAAGCTTTTCGTTTTTACTAATCACTAATCACTCAAAAAATTATCTTCTTAAAACTTCGTCAATCATTCCGTATTCCTTAGCTTCATCCGCTTTCATCCAATAATCGCGTTCGCTGTCTTTATGCACTTTATCAAATGTTTGTCCAGAGTGTTGTGAAATGATATGATACAATTCGTCTTTTAATTTCAACATTTCCCTTAGGTTGATTTCCATATCAGTAGCAACACCTTGCGCTCCGCCTGATGGTTGGTGAATCATCACTCTTGAGTGTGGCAAAGCTGAACGTTTTCCTGATGCACCTGCACATAATAAGACAGCACCCATTGAGGCAGCCATTCCTGTGCAAATAGTTGCAACATCAGGTTTGATGTATTGCATTGTATCATAAATTCCTAATCCAGCATACACGCTTCCTCCTGGAGAATTCAAATAAATCTGAATGTCTTTTGAAGCATCGGCGCTTTCTAAAAATAACAATTGCGCCTGCACAATATTTGCAATTTGGTCGTCAATTCCTGTTCCAAGGAAAATAATCCTATCCATCATTAATCTTGAAAACACATCCAATTGAGAAACATTCAATTGACGTTCTTCAATTATATATGGAGTCATATTAGTTGGAGTCATTGCGTTTATGATCTTATCATAGTACATTGCGTTTATTCCTTGATGCTTTGTAGCGAATTTCTTAAATTCTTTACCGTAGTTCATAATTTTTAGTTTAGTACGTTTATGAGATTTAACCCTTCGACTGCGCTCAGGGTAACAATTTTAAATAAATGAGCGCCAAAAAAATAATTTTTCTGACGCTCAAATATAACTATTATTTATTATTTAGTACTTGTAATAAAATCATAAAATTTATTCTCCGTATGAAGCGGCAATAAATTCTTGATACGTTACTTCTTTTTCAGTAGCGTTTGCTTTTTCCTTGAATAAGTCAAGCATTTTTTGAGCTACAACTTGATCAGAAAGCCTTTTTACTTCTTCTTGATTTGACAATACTTTTGCCACAATCCCTTGCACTTCGGCATCTGTTGGATTTGTTTGCCCAAATTGTGCCATTTGCTGACGGATTGCATTGGTTGTAAATGATTTCAAATCTTCGAATGTAATTTGGATATTGCTTTGCGCCAATGCCTTTCCTTCGATTAATTGAAAACGCAGTCCTTTTTCAGATCTTGCATATTCCACTTCAGCTTCTTCAGGAGTAAGATTTTTTTCTCCAACGGTTTGCAACCATTTTTTCAAGAATTCAGAAGGCAAATCGAATTTTGTGTTTTCAATTAAAAACTCTTGAACATCCGCTAATAATTTTTGATCTGCTTGTTGTGCAAATTGACTTTCTGCATCTTCTTTTATTTTTGCTTTCAATTCGTCTAAAGAAGCTACTTTTCCTTCTCCAAAAAGCTTATCGAACAATTCTTGGTTCAATTCAGCTAATTCAGAATTAGTGATGTTTTCTATTTTAAAATCAACATTCACTTCAAGGCCATGAACATCATCATGATTGACATTCATCAAATCCATCAATTGATGATCGTCTTCAAACAAACCTTTGGTGTTCACAGTAACAACATCCCCTACTTTTTTGCCAATAAATTTATCAGCCGTTGCTTTTTCCTTAAAAATATCCAAAGCGAAAGTAGTCTGGTTGCTGATTCCTCTTTCTTCATTTGAAAAAGTTCCAGTGATATCTGAATTGGCATCAACTGTATCTTGTGGAATTGCTTTCCCAAATTGTTTTTGGATACGTGTTACCTGACCGTTAATCAATTCATTATCTGCTTTTACAACATATTTTACAATGTCATTTTTAGCATCTAGGTTAATTTCAAAATTTGGAACCAAACCAATCTCATATTCAAAAGTTAGTTCGTCAGAGTCCCAAGAAAAATCTTCATTGTTTTTAGGCAACGGAGTTCCCAATAAATTCAACCTTTCTGATGCTATATATCGCTCTAAAGCTAAATCAACTACTTTTTTAACTTCTTCTTGTTTGATTCCTTTTCCATATTGTTTTTCAACAAGGTCTTTTGGCACAGCACCTTTTCTAAATCCCTTAACAGTAGCCAAAGGCATTTTTTCGTTTATTCTTTTTGCTACTTGACCTTTGTAATCCATAGGAACAACTGTCATCACAATCGTTTCGGTTACAGCGTTTGTTGCTACTCTTTTAATATCCATCTTATTGGTATGTTACATTATAAATTTGGGTTGCAAAAATAGTACATTTTTGCAACCCAACCAAGTTTTTTTATCCTAATGCTTTGTTATAAAATCCAGAATGTTTTTATTTATCTTCCTGCATGAGTCCATTCATAATAGACTGTGAAACCGACAAAAAGATGCTAAACAACAACGCCGTCCAAAAAGAATCCACATCAAATCCTCCTACAATTTTTGTACACAAAAGAATGACCACCGCATTGATTACTAAAAGAAACAACCCTAATGTAAAGATAGTGGCAGGAAGTGTAAATAAGACCAAAATAGGCTTAACAAAAGCATTAAGCAAACCTAAAACCAACGCAACTATAATTGAAGTTTCAAAGCCGTGAGCCAACGTTACCCCGCTCATCAGATTTGAAATCAAAACCACTAATCCAGAAGTTATTATAATTTTTAAAAGAAATTTTATCATGGTAATTTTTGAAAAAGAATATAATTAGTTAATAGTCTGTCAACACAATTCAAATGTAAATGATTTTTCATAAATTTGCATTCTATTTTAAATAATATTTTTAGATTAAAATCATGAAAAAATCATTACTTTCTTTATTGCTATTATCGTTCAGCGGAACGATTTTGGCACAATCATGGGATGTGCAAAACACTGGTTTCACAACTGCTTCCCGTGGAATCAACCAAATCGAAATTGTTGACGCCAATACAGTTTGGGCTATTGCCTATGATGGTGTAACCCCAACAAATGTTGTTCAAGAGTTTACAAAAACTACTAATGGTGGAAGTTTATGGACACCTGGAACTATTAATGTTGGCAACACTGCATTACAATTCACAAACCTTTCTGCAATAAGCGCTACAACAGCATGGATTGGAGCATTCAACCCTAATACTGGAATAGGCGGAACTTGGAAAACAATTGATGGCGGAGCAACATGGAACAAGCAAAACCCAACAAAATACGCTACATCTGGACAAAGCTGGTTTAACGGAGTTCATTTCTTCGATGCTAATAACGGAGTTACTGTAGGAGATCCTCTTGCAGGGGAGTTTGAAATTTACATCACTTCAGATGGTGGCGCAAACTGGACCTCTCCAAATCCAGCAAATATTCCAGATCCTGAAGCTGCTGGAGAATATGGTTATGGAGGAAGTATTGCATTTGCAGGAAATTCTTTTTGGTTTGCAACTTCAGAAGGGAATTTATACCGTACAACTGACATGGGTGCAACTTGGTCGAAATTCTCAACACCCCTACCGGATTTTGGTGGCTACTCTACACCTACTGCAAGCGGCAAAGTTTATTTTAGCGACAATAATAATGGTGTTATATTAGGGACTAGAAATACGGGTTCTTCATATATTTTATATACTACAACAGATGGTGGTGCGAATTGGGATTCAGGAACTGCTTATGCTGGCGGTTATAATAGAGCATTGGCTTATGTTCCTAACACACTTACTATTTACGCAACAGGTATTAACGCAACGGCGCCTTCGGTTGCGGGCTCTTCTTATAGTACCGACAATGGAGTTACTTTTACCAACATCGACAGTGGAACACAAAGAGGTTTTGTTTCGTTTTTGGACGCAAATACTGGATGGTGCGCAGGTTTTAATACCGATTCAACCACTGGAGGGATTTTTAAATTTAATCCAACATTAGGCGTTAATGATTTTAAAACTAACAAACAAATTATCGTTACACCTAACCCATCTACCGGAATTATACAATTAACAGGAGCAAAGATTAAGGAAGTTAATGTATATGACCTTTTAGGTAAAAGGGTTTACAATTCTAAATTTAACGCTTTGAATGAAGTAAGCATAAATCTATCATCCCTTCAAACAGGAACATATGTTTTAAAAGCAACTAATGAATTAGGAGCAATACAAACTATGAAAATACTAAAAAATTAAATTTTAGTATTTATCAAATAAAAAAGAGGCTGCTTCAAATTTAAAGCAGCCTCTTTTTTATTTAAGGAAAGAAATTGTTATTTCATAAAAGGCTTTTGGGTTTTCTACATGAAGCCAATGTCCAACATTAGGAATGGTTTCAATTTTTGAATTTGGAAAATGCTTTTTGATTGCTTCAAAATCACTGTCTAAAATATACTTTGAATTTCCACCACGAATGAATAAAGTTGGATTCTCAAAATAAGCTTTTTCGGGAAGAGCAACTCCAATTTGGTCTTTAGAAACATTAAAAACAGCTAGATTAAATCGAAAAGCTAATTGTTCCGGTGTTTGCCAATACAAACTTTTCAATAAAAACTGACGCGTTCCAAAATCTGGAATATATTTGGTTAGAATTTCATCTACTTCACTTCTACTTGGTTTTTTTGAAAAATCAACGGCATTTAATCCAGCAAAAATATCTTGATGATGTTGGTTGTAAAATTTCGGACCAATGTCTGCAACTATCAATTTATTTACTTTTTCAGGATAGGTATTTGCAAAAAGCATGGCGACTTTTCCACCCATAGAATGCCCAATGATATCAATTTTTTCTAAATTGTTAGCTTCACAATATTCCAGAATATCGTTGACCATTACATCATAATTGAAAACTTCAGAATGAAAGCTTCTTCCGTGATTTCTCAAATCAACCATATGAACCTGAAAACCCTGATTCGCATACTGAACGCCAAGCGTTTTCCAGTTATCGGACATACCGAGAAAGCCGTGAAGGATTAATAATGGTAGGCCTGTACCTTCTATTTTTGAGTAAAGCATTATTTTAGTTTTTGCAGATACATATTCACTACATTTTCCAATCCTAAGTATATCGACTCGGATATAAGCGCATGACCAATTGAAACTTCTAGCAAATTAGGGATGCTTTGTTTAAAAAATTGAATGTTTTCCAAACTCAAATCGTGGCCAGCATTAATTCCAAGTCCTAATTCGTTAGCTAATTTAGCTGCAGCAACATACGGCAAAATCCCCTCTTTATTTCCTAAACTATATTGATGGGCAAACTCTTCGGTGTACAATTCTATTCTATCTGCTCCAATATTAGCTGCGCCTTGAATCATTTCTAAAACTGGATCTACAAATATGGAAACCCTTATATTATTGCTTTTAAATTCCTCTATAATTTTCTTTAGATGGTCGGCATGTTTAATTGTATCCCAACCTGCATTTGAAGTTATTGCATCCACAGCATCTGGAACTAAAGTAACTTGCTCCGGCTTAACATCTATAACTAAGTCAATAAATCTCCTGTCCGGATTTCCTTCAATATTGTATTCGGTAGTAACAATCGATTTTAAATCACGTGCATCCTGATACCGGATATGGCGTTCATCTGGACGTGGATGAATTGTAATCCCTTCTCCTCCAAATTTTTGAATATCTTTCGCAACTTGCAACAAATCAGGTACGTTACCACCACGAGCATTTCTGAGGGTGGCTATTTTATTGATATTTACACTTAACTTTGTCATAAGCTCTGTTTTTAGGAATAGTTTTTGTTGTAATCCAATGCAAAAATACAAAGTTAAACTAGTCATTTTATCCTAAATTTTGATTATTTTGCAACCCCTTTAAGGCAACACTTTTATGTTAGAAATTACAGATTGCGTCAACAACGATTATAAAGCCATTGATATTAGCGAAACTATTGAATTCGTTCAGGATTTTTTTGAAGACACCCAATTTTCACATTTTCCTGTATTGGAAGATTCGATCTATATCGGGAGTGCTGATGCAAATGACATAGAATCTTTTGATTCTGATAAGAAAATTGATCATTACCGATATACATTGAATGGTTTTTATGCCAGAACCAATATGTTATGGCTGGATGTTTTGGAAGTTTTCGCAAGAAACCATACTAATATAATTCCTGTATTAGACGAAACAAATAAATATATCGGTTATTATGAATTAACCGACATTATCAAATTTTTTAATGACACTCCATTCCTAAAAGAACAAGGCGGCATCATTATAGTCGAAAAATCAATTCTTGATTTTTCCATGAGTCAGGTTATTCAAATTGTTGAAAGTAACAACGGAAAAGTTTTGGGTGTTTTTATGTCTGAAGCTACTTCTGAAAAAATTCAGGTGACCATTAAAATTGCAATAGGCGGAATCAATGAGATTATCCAAAGTTTCAGAAGATATAATTATGAAATTATATCCGAACACCAAGAAGATAATTATCTGAACAATTTAAAGGAACGATCCGATTATTTGGATAAATATTTAAATATGTAATAGTATGAAAATAGCCATCTACGGACAATACTATCAAAACAGCACTGAACCTATTATCAATAGTATTTTTGTTTTTTTAAATAAAAACAACATCGAATTAGTAGTAGAATCAAATTTCCTGGAAGTTCTATACGAAAAATCATTGCTTAAGAAAGAATACAAAACATTTAGTTCCCATACTGAATTGGATTCTAGTTTTGACATGCTGATAAGTATCGGCGGTGACGGAACCATTTTGAGGGCTGCAACCCTAGTCCGAGATTCGGGAATTCCTATCTTGGGTGTAAATGCAGGGAGATTAGGTTTTTTAGCGACTGTTCAAAAAGAAAACATAGATTCTTTTTTACAAATAGTAATTGATAAAAAATACACTATTTCAAAAAGAAGTTTATTGAGTTTAACTTGTTCACCTCACAACGATGCTTTTGATGATTTGAATTTTGCAATGAACGAAATTACAGTAAGCCGAAAAGATACCGCATCGATGATTACAATTGAAACTTCATTGAACAGGGAATATTTAAATTCTTATTGGGCAGATGGATTAATCATTGCTACTCCCACAGGTTCTACCGGATATTCGATGAGCTGTGGCGGCCCAATTTTGACTCCCGATGTAAAAAGTTTAGTTATCACACCTATCGCACCGCATAATCTTACCGTAAGGCCTTTAGTTATACCGGATGAAACGAAAATACAATTAAAAGTTTCTGGACGTGAGGAAAATTATTTGGTTTCTTTGGATTCAAGAATAGCTTCAATAAAAAACGACTCTGTTTTGACTATAGAAAAAACTCCCTTTGAAATAAACATGGCCGAAATTCCTGAAGAAACCTTCTTAAAAACACTGAGAAACAAATTACTTTGGGGAGAAGATAAAAGAAATTAATAGTTTTTAAACTCTTTTTCATACTACAAAAGCCTACAATACGTTTTAGAATAGAAATTATTAAGGTTTTAATGAATTAAAATTAACATAATCCTATTTGAACCTTATTTAATAATCCTATATTATTATCTTTGCACGCTATTTTAAAATATATGAATAGAATTATTGTTGTACTATTTTTTTTATTAGGTCTAACGACTGTAAATGCTCAAATCAATGAAATTGGTGTTTTTCTTGGCGGCAGCAATTATACAGGCGATGTAGGCCCTTCAAACTATATTAATCCCAATGAATTTGCAATTGGTGGATTATATAAATGGAATAGAAGCACAAGACATGCTTGGAGACTTTCCTACACCCAATCAAAAATTAGTTCTAATGACACAGACGCAAAAAGCGCTGGAAGAAGCGAAAGAGGATATAGTTTTGAAAACAGCGTAAAAGAAGTGTCTTTAGGACTTGAATTCAATTTTTATAATTTTGATTTATTTGACACCAAAACACAAGTAACACCATATGTTTACAGCGGTTTGAGTTACTTTAGATACAAAGAATTATATATTCTTGGTGGCAAGACAGAAGAAGACTCAAGCGACGGTTCTCTTGCAATCCCAATGACTGTTGGAATAAAAATGAACATAGCACCTCAATTCATTCTTGCATTTGAAGTAGGTTCACGATATACTTTTACAGATAATATTGACGGAAGCAACCCAAAAAACAACAATTACAGTAGTTTAAAATTTGGAAATATAAATAATAATGATTGGTATGTTTTTTCCGGCTTTACTTTAACGTATACGTTTGGAAAAAAACCTTGCAATTGTTCAGAATAAAAAATGAGTTTACTAGAAAACATTAACAAGGATAATTTACCCAAACATCTCGCCATCATTATGGATGGGAATGGTCGTTGGGCAAAACAACAGGGCTTTCTTAGAGGATTTGGTCATGAAAACGGAACTAAATCCGTAAAAAAAATTGTAGAAACCTGTGCGAAACTAGGAATTGAAAACTTAACATTATATACCTTTTCTACAGAAAACTGGAACAGACCTAAAATGGAGGTGGAACTTTTAATGAAAATATTAATAAAATCATTAAAAAAAGAATTAACGACACTATTGGACAATAACATTCGATTGAATTCAATTGGCAATATAAATTTACTTCCCACATCTGCTCAAAAAGAACTTCAAGAAGTTATTACCAAAACTAGAAACAACACCCGAATGACATTGACTTTAGCGCTAAGCTACGGGTCAAGGGAGGAAATCGTGAATGCAGTAAAGAGCATTAGCGATAAAGTTAAAAATAATATAATTTCAATAGACACTATTGACGAATCAATTATTAATGAGCATCTTTACACGCAAAATTTACCTGATGTAGATTTATTAATAAGAACTAGCGGGGAACATCGAATCAGTAATTTTTTGCTTTGGCAAATTGCCTATGCAGAACTTTATTTTACTGATGTCTTATGGCCAGACTTTAAAGATGAAAATTTATATGAGGCAATCATTAGCTATCAAAAAAGAGAACGCAGGTTCGGAAAAACAAGTGAACAAATTAAATAAAATTTTAGTGTTAAATAAAAGCCTACTTCTCTTACTACTTACCTTCCTTTTTGGAAATATTACTCAAATAAAAGCACAAGACAGAGTGCCTTTTGATCAAGGTACTAAATATATTTTAGGAGACGTTGATGTTACTGGTAAAGTAAGTTTCAACAAACAAACAGTTGTTACATTTTCCGGACTTGTAAAAGGCCAACAAATCACTGTTCCTGGTGAAGAAATCAGTAACGCTATTAAAAAGTTAAGCAAGCTGGGCTTATTCAACCAAATCGATTTTTATGTAAACAGAATCGAAGGGGACAGCATCTATTTAGAATTAAATATTCAGGAATTACCAAAATTAAGCGACGTAAAATTTACTGGGATCAAAAAAGGAAAAACCGAAGACCTGATAAAAGACAACGGATTGACAAAAGGAAAAATTGTCAATGAAAATTTAATCACGACTACTAAGAATTACATTGAAAACAAATACAAGAAAGATGGATTTTACCAAGCAAAAGTAAATATCAATGTAATCAATGACACTACTAATATCAATAGTGTAAAAATGCTTATTGCTATTGACAAAGGCAAAAAAATAAAAGTAAGGCAGATTGCTTTTAATGGAAATCAGAAGTTTTCAAACGCCAAACTTCACAAAATAATGTCCAATACTAAAGAAAAAAATGTATTGCGTATTTTCAAAAAATCTAAATATATAAAAGAAAAATACAAGGAAGATTTAGTCAAAATCGTTGAAAAATATAAAGAAAAAGGCTATCGCGACGCAAGAATTGTTTCCGATAGTGTTGCCTACAACAAAGCAAGCAATCAGATAGATATCAAAATAAACCTTGAAGAAGGCCGCAAATACTATTTTGGAAACATTAAGTTTTTAGGAAACACAGTTTACGCAGATCAAACCCTAAACAATATATTGGGAATTAAAAAAGGAGATGTTTATAATGGTGTTTTATTGCAAAAAAGAATTGCAGACAAAACGAAACCTGACGGAGAAGACATTACCAATTTATATCAAAACAACGGTTATTTATTTTCAAATATCAATGCAGTAGAAACAAAAACGGCTAATGACACCATTGATTTTGAAATCAGGGTAACCGAGGGGCCAATTGCTTATTTCAACAAAATAACAGTTGTTGGAAATGACAAAACAAACGACAGGGTAATTTACCGTGAGTTAAGGACTAAGCCTGGACAAAAATACAGCAAAGAAGATTTAGTAAGGACCATTCGTGAAATTGGTGCTTTGGGATTCTTTGACCCGGAAGCAATTGATCCTAAATTCAAAAATGTAGATGCTGCTGCCGGAACTGTTGACATAGAATACAATCTTGTAGAAAAAGGATCTAGCCAAATTGAACTTCAAGGAGGTTATGGTGGAGGGGGCTTCATTGGAACATTAGGATTGTCATTCAACAATTTCTCTATGCGAAACATTTTCAAAAAAGAAGCTTATCATCCGCTACCTATGGGAGACGGACAAAAAGTTTCATTGAGACTGCAAGGAAGTTCGTATTTCCAAACCTATAGCTTATCATTTTCAGAACCTTGGTTTGGAGGCAAAAAGCCAGTACAATTCAGCACTTCATTATCATATAGCAAGCAGTTCTTGAATAATTTCCAAACGCGTAGTGTAGACAGGGACAAAAGTTTTAATATCTTATCACTATCTGTTGGATTGGCAAAAAGATTAAAAAAACCAGATGATTCTTTCGTGTTATCCAATGCCATAAGTTTTCAATACTATGATTTAAACAATTATAACACTGGTTTATTTACTTTTGGAAACGGATCATCAAGAAACTTCGCCTATACAGTAGGATTGAGTAGAAACAACAAAGGATTGAATCCAGTATTCCCTACTTATGGTTCTGAGTTTAGTGTTTCAGCAAAATTAACCCCTCCTTATTCATTGCTTAATGATATTGATTATGGTGATTTGAAAAATCAAGCTGAGTATAAAAAAACATACACTGGAACTACAGAATTCTTCGGAATCGATGATAATTTCATTGCTCCTGGGGATTATGTAAAAACAACTACCTTAAACGTAAACGGAAATACTGTTACGGGTTTAATAAGAGTTGACGACTATAGGGATGCCGATGTGGATCAAGCTAAAGTAGATCAGAAAAAGTTTAATTGGTTGGAATACTATAAAATTAAATTCAAAGCCGATTGGTATTCCAAAATTTATGGTAAATTCGTACTTCGTTCATTGGGAGAGTTTGGATTCTTAGGCAACTACAACAAAGACAGAGGATTAGTTCCGTTTGAAAGATTTTTTGTAGGTGGCGACGGATTAGCTAACTTTGCACTGGATGGCCGTGAAGTTATTGGTTTGAGAGGATATCCTAACCAATCACTAACACCTGTTGATAGTAAAGGTTCGCAAAATGGTGCTACAGTGTACAATAAATTCTCATTAGAATTACGTTATCCAATAACATTAAAATCACAGGCATCTATATATGTCTTGAGTTTCTTGGAAGGTGGCGCTGCTTATGATACCTTTAAAAATTACAATCCATTTGTTCTTCAACGTTCAGCTGGTTTTGGTTTAAGGATATTTATGCCTGCATTTGGACTATTAGGAATTGACTTTGGATATGGTTTTGATGCACTTCCGATTCAGGGAATGACTAAACCAAATGGATGGGAAACACATTTCATTATTGGTCAACAATTTTAAAATAAAATTTGACAATATTTTCTAATATAATTTTATAGTTATGAGAAAACATTTTTTGATAATACTTATTGCAATTGTAACTTCTATAACGGCTCAAGGCCAAAGTAAAGGAGTTAAAATTGGATATATTGACATGGAATACATCTTACAAAATGTTCCGGATTATACAGAAGCTAAGAATCAATTAGAGCAAAAAGCTCAAAAATGGAAACAGGAAATTGATCTTAACCGTAATGAAGTTAACCGATTAAAAGAATCTTTAAAAACGGAACAAGCTTTACTAACAAAAGAATTGATTGAAGAAAGGCTGGAAGAAATAAGATATCAGGAAAGCCAGATTTTATTATATCAAGAAAAAAGATTTGGACCTAGTGGTGATTTGATTACTCAAAAATCGCTTATAGTAAAACCAATACAAGATCAAATATTTACTGCCATCCAAGATATAGCCGAAGCAAAAAAATATGATTTCATATTCGATAAATCTTCAGATTTAACCATTTTGTTTTCTGCTAAGAAATTTGATATTAGTGAGCAGGTAATTAGAGTAATCGTTCGATCTGAAAAGAGAGAACAAATGACAAAAAAACAAGCTGATATAGCGGCAGAAAAAGAAGCGAAGGAAGATGAAGCGACAAAAGCGGCAGAAAATCCAGCATTAGCCGAAAGAAAAAAAATAATTGAAGAAAATAGATTAGCAAGAGAAAAAGCGGCCCTTGAGAAAAAAGAGGCTAACGAACTGAGAAGGAAAGAAGCTGAAGAAAAGAGAAAGAAACTTTTGGAAGAAAAAGCAGCCAAAAGAAATGGCACGGTTCCTGCAGACACAAAAACTGAGGAAAAAAAACCTTAAGTTAAAACCTAATTAAAGAATAAAATAAACCTGAAATTAATTAATACGTAAAATGATGAAACAAATTAAAACTTTATTAATAGTTGCTGTAGCATTTTTGGGAGCAAGTCAAACTACAACTGCACAATCAAAAACCGCACACGTTAATGTTAGTGAAATTATGGCAAAAATGCCAGCTATGCTAGAGGCACAAAAGCAACTTGAAAAATTAGGCACTACATATGATAGTGAATATAAAATAATGGTTGAAGAATATCAATCAAAAATTAAAAAATACGAATCTGAAGCTACAACTGTAGGTGATAAAGTAAACGAAGAAAGATCGAAAGAAGTTCAAGAAATGCAAAAAAGAATTGTTGACTATAGAGACAACGCTCAAAAAGAACTGCAACAAAAAGAACAAGACATCACAAAGCCTTTGTATGAAAAAATTAAAGCTTCTATTCAAAAAGTAGGAAAAGCTAAAGGATTCCAATATGTATTAAATTCAGAAGGTTTATTACTAGCTGATGGTCCTGATATGACAGCTGATGTTCAAAAAGATTTGGGTTTTTAAAACCAAACTAACTTAACTTGTAAAAACTGCTCAACCCAAACTTTGGATTGAGCAGTTTTTTTTATATTTGTTTATGACTAACAACAATCCTATTGGTTTATTTGATTCTGGAATTGGCGGAACCTCTATATGGAGTGCCATTCATGAGTTATTGCCTAATGAAAGCACCGTTTATTTAGCAGACAGTAAAAATGCTCCATATGGCCAAAAAGCAAAAGAAGAAATCATTGCCCTTTGTATAAAAAATGTGGATTTACTTTTAGAATTGAATTGCAAAATAATTATTGTGGCCTGCAATACTGCTACTACAAATGCAATCCAAGAATTAAGAGCATTGTATTCCATTCCTATTATCGGCATAGAACCTGCTTTAAAGCCTGCAGTGCAACATTCAAAGACTAACACTATTGGAATTCTAGCAACAAAAGGAACGATCAATAGCGCACTTTTTAATAAAGCAATACAAAGCTATTCCAACACTAAAATAATTGAACAAATAGGATATGGTTTGGTTGAATTAATTGAAAGTGGCGATATAGATTCAAAAGAAATGGATAAACTATTATATGACTACCTTACTCCTATGATTGAATCTAATATCGATTGTTTAGTTTTAGGCTGTAGTCATTATCCATATTTAATTCCGAAAATAAAAAAAATACTTCCTTCAAATATTGAAATTATCGATTCGGGTCAAGCTGTTGCAAAACAGACACAGGTAATATTAGAAAAAACTGGATTCAATAATTCTGACACCCCAAACTTTGTTTTTTTTACAAATACAAATCCGAAAGTCTTATCTGAAATTTTAGACAATAAATACGAAGTAACAAAAAGAGATTTTTAGCTCTTATTCTTCTTTAAACCAACTTGAATACATCAAATAATTATTTGATATACGTTCAATCTCACCAGCAAAATTAGATTGGTCAATATCCTTTACTTTCTTCGCAGGAACACCGGACCAAATAGTCCCGGATTCTACCACTGTATTTTGTGTAATTACTGCTCCAGCTGCTATAATCGAATTACTGTTTATGACACAATTATCCATTACAATCGCTCCCATTCCCACGAGAACATTGTCATGTATTATACAGCCATGCACAATAGCATTATGCCCTATTGAAACATTATTTCCAATAATAGTGGAATGCTTTTGATATGTACAATGAATAACTGCCCCATCTTGAATATTAACTTTATTCCCAATGGTAATACTGTTAACATCACCTCGGATTACAGCATTAAACCAAACGCTACAATTCTCACCAAAACTAACATCTCCAATAATCGTTGCATTTTCAGCAACATAACAATCACTAGGAATTGTAGGTGTAATTCCTTTTACAGCTTTTATCAACATAGTATAAAAAAATAGTCCCGATAAATCGGGACTTTATTATTAATTAACTGCTGGACAATTACAGTGGTATTTTTCTGGTTTGCAGAAAAGATTAAGTCCCAAAGTAATTTGATGGAAAGGCGCATTAGTAAATTTAACCTCTCCGAATAATTTTGTATAAGTATAAGCAACCATGAAATTTTTATAATTCAAACCTACAAGAGCAGAAAGAGAACCATATTTTTGTGTAGTTACTCCTGAATCACTTGCATATTGTGCTCCATCAAAACTTCTTCTGTATGATAATCCACCCCAAAGTTTACCCATTTCAAGGTTTTTATAAACTTTTAAGTTCCCATCAATTGAACTCTCTTTTGTTTGAGAAATGGATTGAAACATTATAGAAGGCTCCCATAATAATTTTTCAGAATCACCAAAAGTGTATCCAGCACTAAATATTAATTTTCTAAGATTATCATTTTCATATTCAGTATAGATATCCCTTCTCGTCTCAACCGCATTTTTAACTGTTAAATGAGCATAAAAATCCAAGTAATTATAAGAAGCACCTATGTCAAAATTGATATAAGAATCTTTTTGCACAACAGTACCATCAATAACCGGATCATAATCAGCAGAAGCTAAAAAATCAGTTTCATCCAATCTACTTTGAATCAAAGCGGTACTAATACCGAATGACAATTGGTTTAAATCTATTTCATCCCTTGAAAACAAAAGATGGTAGGCATAAGTAAGTTTAACACCCGTTTGTGAGTGATAACCGTTTCTGTCGTTGAAAACAATTATACCCGCACCCGATTTGTCACTTATTCTTCCATTGAAACTAGCAGTTTGCAACTGAGGAGCGTCTTCTTGACCGAACCACTGTTTCCGTGCTGTTAATCGAAGTTTAGTACAATTAGCTGCACCAGCCATTGACGGATGGATTAAATAATAGTTGTCAGACAAATAATCTGAATAAACCGCAACCCCTTCTTGCGAGAAGGAGTTTTGGAATATAAACAATAACAATACTAAATACCTCTTTTTAAAATTCATTCTAATTTATCTTTTTAATGAGAAATGCGAATTAAACAATTTACCAGCGCCTAATTCAATATATTCTACAGTAAACCAATAATCCGTTGAAGGCAAACGCTCTCCGTTGTATGTACCATCCCAACCTTCTCCTGTTGGACTGATTTGTTTAATTAGTTTTCCGTATCGGTCAAATATATAAATTTTTGCGTTATTACCAGCATCCAAACCAATAATATTCCAATTATCGTTAATTCCATCTCCATTAGGAGTAAAATAATGAGGATAACCAATGATAAATACGGTTTTTGTTTCATTGGTACAACCATTAACATCCGTTATTGTAACAGAATGCAAGCCAGGTGTTAAATTCTGAAACACGTTTTCTTCCTGAACCGCACCTTCATCCAACGAATACAAGTATCCTGCAGGCAACACTGTAATTGTAGCATTATCGGTAAATGCAAGACTTGCCGTTGCTGTTACATTAGCCGCAGGGCTTGAAGCCGTAACTGTTGCAGATACTAACGGAGAAACACATCCAGTTATTGTATTGGTTACCTGAACACTGTAAGTTCCTACCGCAGAAGCTTCATAACTACTGTTAGATGCATTGTTGATCGTTGTTGTTGTAGTTCCGTTGTCATAAAACCACACAAAGTCATAATCAGCATTATTGAAACCTGTGTCAAAAGTATACGTTTGGAAAGTATTACCAGCAGCATCTACACATATAATTCCATTTTCTAAAACTGGAGTTGGCAATGGATTGACTGTTACAGTAAAATCAACTGAATTACCAGTACAAGTATTTGCAGTAGGAGTTACTGTATATATTACTGTTCCAACAGATGTTCCTGTAGTAGTTAAGGTATCATCAATCATATCGCTAGATCCATTAGCAGTAGCTCCAGACACACCTACTGAAACAGAAGTCCAAGTAAATGTCGTTCCAGGAATACTTGGGAACAAAGTAATGTTTGGAGATTCCCCACTACAGATAGTAACACTAGAATTACCAAAAACTTCAGGAATTGGTCTTACAATGATAGTTACTACCGCAGGACTACCTGCACAACCATTAGCAAACGGAGTTATAGTATATTCAACAGAACCAGAAGCAGATCCTACTACTGTTAGTGTGTCAGCTATTAAATTCCCTGAACCATTATGCGCTCCATAGACAAGTCCTGAACTAATTTGCGTCCAACTGTATGTGGTAGCCGCAATATTACTGGATAAGCTTATAGCTGTAGTCGTTCCAGAACAAATAGAATTACTAGCTGTATTAGTAGTTACAACTGGAATAGGATTCACGATTATATCAACAAAAATAGTTTGTCCAGGGCAGCCACTTGTAACTGGTGTTATAGCATAAGTAGCTCTACCTGGATTTGTCCCTACATTAGTCAATGTTTGATTAATAACATTTCCTGAACCATTTGAACTTCCAAGAACACTACTTGCAATTACGTTCCAGTTGAAAACCGTTCCAGGAATTGTACTTGTAAGGACAATATCTGTTGTGTCCCCTGAACAAATAGTTGTTCCTGATGGTGTTGTAGCCGTTGCTACTGGAGGTGGCGTAACATATACTGTAACATTAATAGGCGCACCTGAACATGTACTTCCAGTTGGAGTAATAGTATATACAACAGTACCAATAACCGTAGGACTTAAAGCGGTAAGTGTTTGTGATATAAAGTTACCACTTCCGTTAGATGATCCAGAAACATTTACTGGAGTAGCAATCCAAGTATAAGTTGTTCCTGGTGTACTACTGGTTAAAACGATTCCTGTTGTTTGTCCAGAACATATTGTCTGAACACTAGGGGTCGCAATTACATTAGGTGATGGATTAACAGTTACTGTAGCAGTAATACTGTTTCCAATACATCCATTTGCAGTAGGAGTAATTGTATACGTTACAGTTGCTGCTGTACTACCTGTTATAGTCAATGTTTGGTTAATTGAATTACCACTTCCATTACTAGCTCCACTTGGGGCAGTTTCAACCACGGTCCAAGTAAATGTTGTACCAGGAATAGAGCTTGATAAGGCAATATTGGTAGTTGCACCAGAACACATAGAAGGAGTACTTGGTGTTGCAGTAGCTACTGGCAATGCATTAACAGTTACAGTTGTAGTTGCAGTTTCTATTCCACATCCTGCACTAGCCGGAATAGTATATGTTACTGTATGAGGTCCAGCTGTACCACCAGTAATAGTTCCAGTAGTTGAATCTATTATTAAACCTGGCCCACTATAAACCCCTCCGGTGTAAGCTCCAGTTCCCATAATATTAACGGTCTTAGGACTATTATCAGAAACACAGAATATTGAACCTGTATAACTAATTGTAGCAGATGGCTGTTGTGTAATAGTAACTGATGTAGTTACTGGTACTGTTGGACAACCTGCACTAGCCGGTATAGTATAAGTTACTGTATAAATACCAGGAACTGTAGGAGCGCTTGGTGTAATTGCTCCAGTTGTTGCACTAATAGTTAATCCACCTGGACTAGCAGTATATGTACCGCCAGTGTAAGCTCCTGTTCCATTAATTGTAACCGACTGAGGTGCAGTTAATGAAGAGCAATAAGGCGAACCAGCATAATTAATTGTAGCTGAAGGCAAAGGAGTCACAATTACAGTAGTGAAATTTGTTACTGCTGGACATCCCCCAGCGGCTGCAAGGGTATACGTTACAGTATAAGTACCCGCTGCAGTTGGCGTTACCTCTCCTGTAGTTGCATTAACAAACAAACCAGTAAGAGGGGCAACAGTATAAGTACCACCTGTGTAATTTCCAGTTCCATTTAATGTTACTGGCTTAGGTGTACCACTATTACTACAGAACGGACCTGCATAAGCAATAGAAGCTGATGAAGGCACACAACTATTAGCAACACATGTAAATGTTGTAGATCCGAAACAAGTACCAAAACCACCTGTAGGGGTAACCGTAATAGTTACAGAATCAGCAGGATTAGTAGTTACAGTATATGTAGTGACATTTCCTATAGGTGTAACAGGGGAAGCTACTCCGCCATTCACTGTATAAGACACCGTATATCCTGTAGCGCCAGTTATTGCATTCCAATTGAATTGAACAGAAGTAGTAGTTGGCGTTCCACAAGTTATTACTGGTCTTAATATTGGATCAATTGCAACCATTGTAGTAGCCGTAATTGCAGGACACCCAGCAGTAGGAGGAATTGTATATGTTACCGTATAAGTTCCAGCAACTGTTGGTGCACATGGAGTAATTTCTCCATTTGCAGCATTGATTGTTAGTCCAGCTGGAGTTGCGCTATAAGTTCCACCAGTAAACACACCAGTACCAGTTAAAGTAACAGGTTGTGTAGCACATATAGAATTACAGAAAGGTGCATTAGCATAACTAATATTTGCTGTAGGTGCTGTTGTAGTTGTAATCGTTATCGATTGTGTAAGTATACAACCATTAGCATCTTTAACACCTAAAAGGTATGGACCTGCAGCCAAAGCACTATATGTCGTAGGAACACCATAAGAAGTAGGTGTGCCTGCAGTAACCGTATAAGTATAAGGAGGAGTTCCTCCTGTTATTGTACCAAAAGTAACTGATCCATTTGGATTACCACAAGTAGAGTCTACAATAGTAAATGCCATTGCAGTTGGACCTGGTTGGTCTAAGATGACAAAATTTTCAGAATAAACACAACCATTTGCTCCAGTAACTGTTACACTGTGCGTACCTATTGAAAGGCCAGTATAAGAAGTAGCTGTACTAGGAGGATTAGTATCGATAACAAAATTATATGGAGGAGTTCCGCCAGTTACAGCACCTAAAGTTAAAGTACCATTAGATTGACCACAAGAAGCATTTCCAACAGTTGTAACAATATCTGTTGCACCACCAACATTATTAATGTTGATTACAGAAGAGAAAATACATCCGTTAGCATCTTTAACACTAAAAATATGAGCTCCTGCACCTAAACCACAATAGTTTGTAGTAGCTGAATAACCATTATTTTCAAAATCAATTTGATAAGGAGCAGTTCCACCAGTTACTGCCCCAAAAGTAACACAACCATTACTAACACCACAAGTAGCATTAGTTGTTGTACTTGCAATTGCAGTTGGTCCTGGAGCATCAGTAAGTGTAACCGTTTCAGTATAGGTACAACCATTTGCATCGGTAACAACAAAAATATGAGGTCCTGCTGTTAAACCACTATAAACAGTAGTACTTCCAGATAGAGTTCCGTTATGAGTATAAGTATAAGGAGCTGTTCCTCCAATTACGCCTGTTAATGTAATAGAACCGTTAGCACTAGTACAAGTTTCATTTACTTGAGTAGTTGTAATATCTGTTGGTTTAGGAGAATCTGTAATAGTCACCATTTCTGAATAAGTACAACCTGCTGAATCAGTAACAGTAATTGTACAAGTACCCGCAGACAAACCAGTATAACTAGTTGTTGCGCTAGCAGGACTTCCACAAACTGAATAAGTAAACGGAGCAGTACCGCCTGTTACTGTACCTAAAGTTATAGTTCCATTCGCAGAAGTACAAGTTTCATTTGTAGTTGTAACTGCAATGTCGGTAATACTTGGGGTATTTATTAGTGTAAACGATGTTGAATAAGTACAGCCATTTGTATCAGTAACGATCAATGGATAAACTCCAGCTGGAAGATTTGTATAAGAAGTTCCTGGTCCAGCAGGCAAAACGCCAAACTGATAGGTATATGGACCAACTCCACCTGTTACTGTACCTAAGGTTACAGAACCATTAGACAGACTACAACTTTCATTTACTAAAGTAGACGCAATACTTGTAGGACCACCTGGATTAGCAATTGTTACTGGCTGATTGAAGATACATCCATTTGCATCTTTCACACTGATAGTATATGATCCAGCACTTAAACCTGTAAAAGAAGTAGCGGTACTGTAAGGACCAACGTTTAAATAATACGTATATGGAGAAGTTCCTCCAGTAACACCCGTAATTGTAATACTACCATTAGCTGAACCACAAGATTCATCTACAATTGTTGTCGCAACAGCCGTTGGGCCTGGTAAATCATTTATAGTAATTGGAAATGTATAAATACATCCATTTGCATCAGTTACTCCACCCATATGCGGTCCAGAAGGCAAACCACTATAAACTGTATTTGTTACGTAAGGCGAACCATCAAAAGAGAATGTATATGGTCCAGTTCCACCTGTTACTGCACCAAAAGTAACAGAACCGTTAGAAGCTCCACAAGTAGTATCAATAATAACAGTTGTTACCGCAGTTGGACCCGGCTTATCAATAATAGTTACCGTTTTCAAAAACAAGCAACCATTAGCATCTTTAACCTCTACATTATAAGTACCTGGTGTCAATCCAGTAAAACTAGTAGGTGTGGTAGCATATGGTCCTACTCCAGGAAGATTATCAAATGAATATGTATAAGGTGCAGTTCCCCCAGTGACACCTGTAATAGTAACACTACCATTAGCAGCACCACAAGTAGCGTCAACTATCGTTGTAGCAATTGCAGTTGGGCCTGGATTATCTAAAATCGTAACTGACGTAGCAAAAATACACCCGCTTGCATCTTTTACCTCTATCGCGTAATTTCCAGCAGGAAGACCTGTAAAATTGGTTGGAGAAGCAACAAACGGCCCTACTCCAGGGGGATTGTTAAATGAATACAAGTAAGGTGAAGTACCACCAGTTACAGAACCAATATTTACGGTACCATTTGATGAACCACATGTAGCATCAGTATGTGTAACCACTACAGAAGTAGGACCACCTGCATTATTTATAGAAATTACTGTTGCGAAAATACATCCATTAGCATCTTTAACTTCAACTGGATATGATCCTGCCGGAAGACCAGTAAAACTAGTTGGCGTAGGATTAAAAGGGCCTACTCCAGGAGGATTGTTAAATGAATAAGTATAAGGAGCAGTTCCTCCAGTCACACCTGTAATAGTAATACTTCCATTTGAAGCACCACAAGCTGCATCTACTACTGTACTTGCAATTGCTGTTGGGCCTGGATTATTTATTACAGTAACCGTAATTAAGAATGTACAACCATTAATATCTTTTACTTCTACAGTATGAGATCCAGCTAATACACTACAGTAGTTTGTAGCAGTAGTAAATGCGCTTCCATCAAATGAATAAACATAAGGAGCAGCACCACCTGTAACTCCAGTGATATCAACACATCCATTAGCAGAGCCACAACTTGAATTAGTTAAAGTTGTTGCAATAGCAGTTGGTCCTGGATTATCTATAATAGTAATTGTAGTCATGAAGATACAACCATTTGCATCTTTAACATAAATTGGATAAGTTCCAGCCAATAAACCACAATAATTTGTTGCTGGTCCATATGCTGTTGTAGAATTAAACGAGTAAGTATAAGGTGCTAAACCACCAGTTACTGCACCAATGGTTACACAACCATCAGCTGCACCACAATTAGAATTTACTAAAGTAGTTGCTACAGCCGTAGGTCCTGCTGCATCAATAAGGGTTACTGTAGTTGTGAATACGCAACCGTTAGCATCTTTTACAGAAACCGTATAAGTCGCTGCTGGTAAACCTGGATTATTCACACTGTTATCATAAACAGCATTAGCTGGGTTACCAAAGTCATAAGTGTATGGTGCAACACCACCAGTTACACCTGTAATAGTGACACTACCATCTGATTGACCACAACTTGGATTAACCAATGTTGTTGCAATAGCTGTTGGCCCAAGGTTATCAATTACATTTACTGAAACCATGTAGATACAACCATTCGCATCTTTTATTTCGACTGGATATGAACCAGCTAATAAACCGCAATAGTTTGTAGTTGCAGTAAATACTCCTGGATTGTTGAATGAATAAGTGTATGGAGCAGTTCCTCCAGTTACGCCTGTAATAGTAATACAACCATCGGCAGCACCACAACTAGAGTTTACTACTGTAGTAGTAATTCCTGTTGGACCTGGATTATCAATAATTGTAACTGAAGTTAAGAATAAACATCCATTAGCATCTTTTACTTCTATATTATAAGAACCTGCAAGTAAGCTGCAAAAATTGGTAATTGAGTTATATGGCCCAGCACCTGCTGCTGCATTAAACGAATAAGTATAAGGCGCTGTTCCTCCTGTAGTACCAGTAATAGTAATACACCCGTTAGCGGCACCACAACTTGAATTCACAATTGTTGTAGCAATTGCTGTAGGCCCAGTATTATTCATTACTGTAACTGTTGTAAAGAACAAACAACCATTCGCATCTTTTACTTCGATGTTATACGATCCTGCCAAAAGGCTACAAAAGTTAGTAGTAGCATTATAAGGTCCCGCACCTGCGGCAACATTAAATGAATAGGTATAAGGTGCAGTACCACCCGTTACGCCTGTAATAGTAATACAACCATTTGCAGTACCACAACTTGCATTAACAATTGTTGTAGCAATTGCAGTTGGCCCTGGTTTATTAATTATAGTAACCGTTTTTAAGAATAAACATCCATTGGCATCTTTTACTTCTATATTATAAGTACCCGCTGCCAAACTACAATAGTTTGTAGTTGCAGTATATGGGCCTACTCCAGTAGCTACATTAAATGAATAGGTATAAGGCGCAGTACCTCCTGTAACTCCTGTTATCGTAATACAACCATTAGAAGCACCACATGTAGCATCAACTACTGTTGTTGCAATAGCTGTTGGCCCTGGTTTGTTAATTATAGTAACCGTTTTTAAGAATAAACATCCATTGGCATCTTTTACTTCTATATTATAAGTACCCGCTGCCAAACTACAATAGTTTGTAGTTGCAGTGTATGGACCTACTCCAGTGGGTACATTAAATGAATAAGTATAAGGCGCAGTACCTCCAGTTACACCAGTGATAGTAATACAACCATTTGACGCACCACAAGTAGCATCAACTACAGTTGTGGCAATAGCTGTTGGGCCTGGATTATTTAAAACTGTCAACGTTGTTGTGTAAACACAACCACTAGCATCTTTCACAGAAACAGTATAGGTTCCTGCAGCTAGGTTTGGATTGCTTAATCCATTATCAAAAACACCATTTGCAGGGTTTCCAAAATCGTATGTATAGGGTGCTGTACCTCCAGTAACTGCTCCTAATGTAATAGACCCATTAGCAGCTCCACAATTTGCGTTAACAATAGTAGAGGCAATTGCAGTTGGCGCAGTATTATTACTTACACTTCCTGATGTCGTAAACGTACAACCATTGGCATCCTTAACAATTACCGTACAAGTACCTGCTGGTAATCCTGGATAACTTGTCGCAGATGTAAATGCACTACCGCAAACAGAATATGTATAAGGCGCAACACCTCCAGTAGTAGCACCAATATTTATAGCTCCATTAGAAGCTCCACAGCTTGAATTTACCGTTGTTACCACTTGTGCAGTTGGGCCAGGCATATCCAATATAGTAACCGATTTAGTAAATGTACATCCGTTAGCATCTTTAACAATCACAGAACAAGTTTGTGCTGGTAATCCTGTATAACTTGTAGTAGCTGTAAAAGGACTTCCGCAAACAGAATATGTATAAGGAGCGGTTCCAGAAGTTACTCCAGTAATTGTAATACTTCCATCAGAAAGCCCACAATGCGCATCAACAAGGGTAGTAGCTATAGCTGTTGGACTTGGAAATACTACTATAGTCTGCGTAAAAATCGCATTACATGTCGATGCTGTATCTGTTACAGTATGCGTTATTGTATAAGTACCTGCAGCCGCATAACTAACTCCAGATGGACTTGTAGCTGTTGAAGTATTAGACATTGCACCACCAAAATTCCAAGAGTGTGTATAACCAGCTCCTGTAGTTCCTGTGTTAGTAAATGTGAAAGAGTTTCCAGTTAAACACTGATCTGGCGGATCTGTAAAAGTAGCCGTTGGTGCTGGATTAATCGTAATTGTATAAGTATGCACAGTAGGACAACCAGCTCCTGGTGTCGCAGTCACAGTAATTGTAGCTGTTATCGGGGTTGTACCAGTATTCGTTGCAGTAAATGCAGGAACACTTCCTGAACCACTTGCAGCTAAACCAATAGCAGTATTTGAGTTTGTCCAAGTAAATACCGCACCTGCTGGAGTACTTGTAAAGTTCGCGATAGCAACAGTAGATCCAACACATTGAGTAATGTTTGCAGGCACTGTAAAAGTAGGTCCTGCAGGAACATTTATCGTTACTGGACGCACATATTGACATCCAAATTCATCGGTTACTGTATAATTGTAAACATAAGAACCGCCTGCTGTAAATGGTCCTACCGAAACTGTATTCGTTAATTGCGTTCCAGGACAGGTTCCAGCTACCGGACATGCATCCGGTGCATTTGCAGCTGTTGCAACACTTGTAGAACTATTCGCTGGCACTGCAGGTCCTGAACCTGTAGTTGACCAAACTCCAGCAGTTAAATCTGGATTTGCAGTTGCTCTACTAGATAAACATGCTGGCGGAAAAGTTAAATTCCAATAGAATAAATTCCCATCATCTGCTGCAAGGGTATCTGTAATTCTAATAGACCAAGTACCATTTAAGGCAGCTCCGTTTAAAGCTGTAAATGCGGTATCTGAATTATACGTTCTGGATTTAAAATAAGTCCCCGATTCGCAAGTTCCAGTATAAGGAGTACCATACGTGGGAGGGGTTGTAGGAAGGGGCGTACCCATAGGACAAGTAGCAGTAGTGGTAGTGCCTGACTGGGCGGCTCCCGTACCGAATGCACTCCAGTTAATAGCTCCCGCTGTTCCTGGGTTTACAACCGTGTAAACAGCTCCACAACCATCTGCTCCATCATCCGCTCCATTAACACAGGTTCCAAATTTATAAGTTGTTAATCCTGTCGTTCCGTTTTTAGCAAACAATCTTACCGTTTGTCCCGTAGGAGCAATCAAATCAATATTCAAATCCGAAGAATAAGAATGTTCTAAATTAAGAGTAACTGTTGGATAACATCCTGGAGTAACCGTTGCTCCAGTAGGAAAAAAACCAGTATAATTAATTCCCGTAGTATAACTTACCCCATTACCATCCGGCAGTGTAGTAACAATAGATTCCGCAGCTGGTAAGGCGGATGTATAATTCTGAGTTGCGGCAATACCAGTTAAATTAACTGAAGTATTACACGCTGCCGCAACAGGCGAAGCTGTTGAACCTGTAAAATTAGGAGGAGGCAACACTTTGATAACGCGCTGCATTGCATTAGTACTCAAACATCCAAGAGGATCAATATCAAAATTACTATTCCTTACCTGTAATTCAACAATATACACACCTCCTGTAGTTGGAAAAGTATGTGTGGTTGTTGGTGTAGTTGTGGATGTATTAGGCGTTCCGTCACTCCATTTCCATTCGTATCTAGAGATTGGCCCTTGCGATCCAGCCACAGAATTTGATGCGTCGAAAGCAACTGTTGTTGAACCTGGCGTTACCGAAGTCGCTGGACAAATATTTACATCTGCCGTAGTGGTTAAGTTCGCAGTTGGTACTGAACAAGGTGTAACACAGGAAACTGTAGCAACCCATCCTGGACGTACCGTTACTCCATCTGAAGTAAAACGAAAAGTCAATTGCCCTCCTGGTGCAGAAGAAATTACAGAAAACGCAGGCAAAACCCCACAATATTGACCAGTTGCTGGCCCTGTAGCAGTAGTTCCGTTCCAAACTTCTAACCTGTCATAAGCACAGGTAGCATTGGTCTCCACATCAAAACTAGTGAAAGAAACACGTATCAGATCTCCAGGTGTCGCAGGAGTGAAAGTGATGGTACTGTTCTGACTATTGGTATAATTACCTCCAGCACCACCATTATCTACAAATGTTACACCGCAAGTACTGTATGCAGTAGCTGTAACACCATTACCTGTTGGCATAGTATAAGTTTGAGCAAATGAAAAGCCACTAACAAGCAGCAACATCAAAAGTATTAAGTATTTATTTTTCATCGGAATGAGATTTTAATTTAAAGGAAGGTAATTATTTAATAGACTGTAATTGATTTTTCAATTTCACGTCATAAAAATAAATATGCCAAAGCACATCTACAGAAAGTACTGACTTTACCTTATTAGAAAGGTTATCATAAAAATTCTTAGCAGTAGCATAATATTGATACACCTGAGGCTCACTGGATTTCCAATAGTCCAATTTTTCTTTAGGGATAATTTTCAGGAAATCATCATTCATGAATTTTTTAGGTTCAACCGTTGGAATCTGTTCCAACATAAATGAATAGTCTATCAAATTTACTTTCTTCGGACTGAAAACCATTCCAGGAGCAAGATTAAAATTAGACATGTCCACTGATGATTGACCTATATTCGATTTGTCAAGTTCATCATTTTGTGCAGTTGCGGTAAAACTAAAAAAGCTTACCAAAATTAAAATAAAAAACATTTGTGGTTGAAAATTATTATTAAGTTTTTTCGTACTTGACAATGATTTTACTGGATTGGGATTGTTTTTCATTTTAAATAGTTTGAGTAATTTTCTTTCCATATTTAGGTTTTTAAAAGGTTACTTTATTTGTATTCATTATATAGATTTAAATGTGGCTTTTTAGCAACAATACCAAAAGCGCCGACAACAAACCTATATTAGATAACAAATATGGTAAAAAAAAATAACAAATAAATCTATTTTAGCTAAAAATTTCACAAAAAAGCGATTTTGTTATCTAAAAATAACTTGATGTTCCTTTATAAACTTCAAAACGAAAAAACATTCGATTTATTATATTGAGTGATTTTACTTTTTATTAAATACCAACCAACAAAGCCTTTAATAGTGTGCTCCGATTGATAATTTTTTATCTGATTGAATACCCATCCATAAATCCCAATTATATAAATAGTATCTTTGCATAAATTATGCAATATTATGAACAACAAGGAAGGCAATAATAAAAGTGGTAGCGGGAGAGCAAATAGTTCTAGACCCAGTTCCAACAAGCCAAAGCCTGCAATGCAAAAACGTGCACAAGGTCCTAAAAAAGTAAAAACAATCACTAAGCCTGTAGTATCGGCAACTGATAAAGTAGAGAAAAAACCAAATCAGGCTCCAAAGCGCCCAAAAATAGCTGACGAAATCCGTTTAAATAAGTACATTGCAAATTCAGGAGCATGTTCCAGACGTGATGCTGATATTTATATTCAGTCAGGAACAGTGAAAGTAAATGGCATTCCAGTTACCGAAATGGGCTATATGGTAAAACCGGGCGACATAGTAAATTTTGACGGAGCAACTTTAACCCCTGAGAGAAAAGTCTACATATTATTAAACAAACCTAAAAATTTCACAACTGCACTTGACGAAGGTCAAGAATTCAGGAATGTTTTAGAATTAGTAAAAGGTTCAACTACTGCAAAAATAGGAGCCGTAGGGCGAATGGACAAAAACACCACAGGTTTGTTATTGTTTACTAACGATACAGACATGATTAGGAAATTTACTTTGCCAAGTCAAAAATCATCAAAAATATACCAGGTTTCCTTAGACAAAAATTTAAAATACGAAGACCTTGAAAAAATAAGCAAAGGACTCGTTCTTGACGGTCACCGTGTTTTTATTGAAGAAGTAACGTATATTGACGATGAACCTAAAAGCGAAGTTGGCCTTAAATTAAAATCTTCCAATGTAAAAGTAGTTCGAGCTATTTTTGAGCATTTTGATTATGACGTCCTTCGAATTGACCGTGTTGCCTTTGCCGGCCTAACCAAGAAAAACCTACCTAGAGGAAATTGGAGACTTTTGACCGATCAGGAAATTATCAATTTAAAGAATGTGTAACCATTTCATTTGCTTTACAATTCAAAAAAAATTAAATGAATCCTGAAAAATTAGAATCGATAGCCTTCAAATGGTTTGACGCTTTTAACAATCATAATTTAGAACAATTACTTTCTTTATATGATGATGAAGCTCAACATTTTAGTCCAAAATTGAAAATCCATAAACCCGAAACAAACGGTTTAGTGATTGGAAAATCGGCTTTACGCGAATGGTGGCATGATGCATTTGATAGATTACCGACGCTTAACTATAAAGTTACTTCACTTACCGCAAACGGCGATCGCGTTTTTATGGAATATATAAGGACTGTTAGTGGAGAAGAAAATATGCTTGTCGCAGAAGTGTTAGTCGTAAAGGAAAATAAAATTATAGCTTCACGTGTTTATCACGGATAAGAATATTCCAGAGTTCACCCATCAGTTTCTTATTATATGAAAATTCTAATCATTGAAGACGAAGCAGAGATAGCAACCAGTATAAAAAGCTATTTAAAGACAAATGACGTTCATTGTGAAACCGCAAATGATTGTCAATCGGCTTTAGCTAAAATCGCAATGTACGATTATGACTGCATCCTTCTCGATTTAATGCTTCCTGACGGCAATGGTTTTGTTGTTTTAAACACCTTGAAAAAATTAAACAAGTCCGATGGGGTAATCATTATTTCAGCAAAAGAATCATTAGAAACTAAAATTGAAGGATTTAATTTAGGTGCCGATGACTATTTGACAAAACCTTTTCATCTTTCTGAATTGTTAGTGAGAATCCAATCTTTAGTAAGGCGAAAAAAATTCAATGGAAGCAATACTATTGTTTATAATGAAATTGAAATCGACACTTTATCAAAATCTGTAAAAGTCGGAAAAAATAAAATTGACTGTACCAAAAAAGAAATTGATTTGTTGTTGTTTTTGATTGGGAATAAAAACAAAGTCCTTTCTAAAAGTGCAATTGCGGAACACCTTTCAGGAGACATGGCAGACATGTTAGACAATCACGATTTTGTTTATGCCCATATAAAAAACTTAAAGAAAAAACTAAGCGAAGCCAAAGGAAACGACTATATAAAATCAGTATATGGAATGGGTTATAAATGGGGGAATGACTAAAAAACTATTACATACAACACTTAAATACTATATCTCCTATTCTTTAATAGTGATGCTTTTAGCCATACCACTATTTTTTTTTACTACCCAAGCACTTAATCTCCATGAAACAGACGAAGCTTTAATGCTTGAAAAACAAGAATTTGTTTCATTTTATGCCCCTCAGCTCAAAGAAAACGAAATTGCAATTTTTAATAAATTAAAAGGTGATTTAAAAATTGAAAAAGAAGACGGAAAACTATTCAAAGATACCTTCTTCAACACCTATTATTACAATAGTCTAGAACATGAAAATGAACCTTACCGGGTTTTAAAATGCCCTGTGATTATTAATAACAAACAGTATGTTTTTACGGCAAAAACCAATCTTGTCAATGCTACGGATTCCATTTTAAGTGTTTTAATACTCTTTATTGTTATTATTTCAACCCTCTTTGTTGGTTTATTTATCATTACGAAAAGATTGTCAATAAAAATATGGCGCCCTTTTTATGAAACTTTGGAACAAATCGAACAATTTGAAATTGACAAAAAACCAGTTATAAATACAACTTCAACAAGTGTTGAAGAATTTAACAGGTTGAATCAAGCAATAAACAAGTTAACAAAAAAGAATACGCTTATTTATAAAAGCCAAAAAGAATTTATTGAAAATGCGGCACACGAATTACAAACCCCAATAGCTATTTTTAAAGGAAAGCTTGAAACTTTGATTCAACGCCATGACATTACTGAAGGGCAATTCAAGATATTGGAGAAATTAAACGATGCTACTACCCGATTGAATAAATTAAACAAAAACTTATTGCTTTTATCAAAAATAGAAAGCAAGTATTTTGGTAAATCCCAAACCAGCATCAATAAAATCATAAACAATCAATTGGATTTTTTTAAGGAACAAGCAGTTGCAAAAAAAATAACAATAAATATTGAACTTGAATCAAATATTATAGTAAATACAGACACTTTCCTATTGGATGTATTAATCAGTAATTTATTTTTAAACGCTATAAACCATAATGTCGAAAACGGCCATATTACAGTAAAACTAGATAAAAAATCTTTGCTTTTTTCTAATTCAGGAGCTTTACAGGCTTTAGAAACCGATAAAATGTTTGAGCGTTTTTCAAAAGCAAACCCGTCTTTTAAAGGTAATGGTCTGGGGTTGTCAATTATTAAAAAAATTGCCGAAAATAATGATTGGGAAATCATCTATTGTTTTAAAAACAATTTACACCATTTTGAATTGCAGTTTTAAATTCAGTTTTTCTTCAAAATCCAATCTGAATTTTACAAAATAAATTGAATGGAACGAAAATGAAAATAAAAGTTATTGCATTAATTACTTTGCTGCTATCAATATGCACCTCAAATTCGTTTGCTCAACAAAAAGGAATAACCCTATACGGAATCATAAAAAGCAAAGAAACCAAAATCAATTTGGCTTTTGCCAATGTGACACTTACAACAAAAACCAACACCATTATAGCAGTTACCGTAACAAACGAGCAAGGTCAATTTTCATTCTCTAATGTCGTGGCGGGAAATTACTTATTAGACTTTACTTTATTGGGTTATAAGCCAAAAAAACAAACTGTTTATGTAGGTTCCCTTTCCGAATTCCTTAATCAAGGAACTATAGAATTAGAAGAATACCCAACTGCTTTAGATGAAATTGAAGTAGTGGCAAAACAAAACGCCATTAATGAAAAAATGGATAAAAAAACATTTTTATTGACAGACAACCCGCCCAAAGCGGCGGTTCGGTATTACAAGCGATACAAAACCTTCCTGGAATCACAATTCAGGATGGAAAAGCACAGATTAGGGGAAATGACAAAATCATTGTATTAATAGACGGAAAGCAAACGGCATTAACAGGTTTCGGAAACCAATCGGGTTTAGACAATATTCCAGCTTCGGCTATTGAAAAGGTAGAAATCATCAATAATCCGTCGGCAAAATATGACGCTAACGGTAATGGGGGAATTATCAATATCATATATAAGAAAAACAAAAAAGAAGGATTTAATGGCAAAGCTGGCTTCACAACCGGAATGGGTTCTTTATGGGAGCGAAAAGAAAATCTTTCTGGAATCAGGCCACAATATTCACTAACACCAAAAATCAATCCTTCGCTTTCACTGAATTATAAAAAAAACAAAATCAACATTTTTTTTCAAGGAGATTATCTATACACGGAAACATTGAATAAAAATGAATTCGTAACTAGGACTTACAATGACGGTACAGTCATCAACCAACAATTAAAACGAAACAGAAACACTCATTTCACTACCATTAAATCTGGCATTGATTGGACTATAGATTCGCACAACACACTTACTGTTTCAGGTTTGTTTGGAACAGAAAAAATTATTGACAATGGAGACCAGCCTTTTTTCAATACCGATTATTCCGAAAGATTGCGTCTTTGGCAATTTTTGGAAGACGAACTAAAAACTACAGCTGTAGCAACTGCAGCATACCAACATCAATTCAAGGAAGCCGGGCGAATTTTGAACATCGGTATTAACTACACTTTTCATAGGGAAGATGAAAAATATTTCTTCACCAATATCCTACCCAATTCCACAAGTAACGATGCTTTCAAATTATTATCCGACGAAAGGGTTCTGGATTTCAATGCTGATTACATAGAGCCTTTAAAATATGGCAGAATTGAAACTGGTTTTAAATTAAGAAACCGTATAATACCAACCAATATGCAATTTTTCCCAGGAACAAATTCTCCTTTGGACGTAGATGCGGGTGGACAGGCCGATTATGAAGAATTTATCCCTGCAGTTTATGGAATTTATGTGTACGAAACAAACAAGATAGAAGCAGAACTAGGGCTTCGTTTAGAATACCTGGATTTAGAATATGAGGTAAACCCAAATCACCCTACCTATAAAACCGATGGCTATTCTTATTTTGAACCATTCCCTAATTTTCGTTTTGCTTATAAAATAAACGATAAAAACAAGATTTCTTTATTCTATAATCGAAGAGTGGACAGACCCAATGAAGTAGATATTAGGATATTTCCAAAATATGATGATGCTGAGATAATTAAAGTAGGCAATCCCGGCTTACGCCCTCAATTTACAAATTCATTGGAACTTGGCTATAAAAAGAACGTAGAAAAAGGGTATCTCTACTTTTCAGTTTACCATCGCTTTGCAAATGCTACAATTACTAGAATTGCTTCAAAAATACCGGATAGTAATCTAATTTATGCTATTTTTCAAAATGTCAACAGAAGTTATATCAGCGGAATCGAAATGCTTTTTTCAAAAGATTTATTGCCGTGGTATTCATTTAACATAAACATGAACGGGTACCGTAATCAAATCAATGCATTTACTGTTACAAACCTCTATCCCGAAACGAATACTTTTACCGCCAACAAACAGATTTCATTTTCTGGGAATGCAAAGTTCAATAATACATTGCACTTTTCAAAAAAGGTCGATGCACAAATAACTGCCGTTTATTTAGCTCCAGATATTATTCCGCAAGGTAAAATCAATGCTCGTTTTTCAATTGATTTAGGATTAAAAAAAAGCGTGCAAAACAAGAAAGGAGAGTTTTTTATTAACGCCAGCGATATTTTGAACACCTTGGTTATAGAAAAAGAAATTCAAGGTCAAGATTTCAAATATAATAGTTCCGATTACTATGAAACGCAAGTAATCAGGATAGGTTATAACTATAAATTTTAAAATTCAGAATTTCTTCAAAATTGAGTTGGAAATTTGAGAAATCAAATTTCAATTTACAATGCTCAACATCAAATTATCCCTAAGGTATTCTTTATTATACAATTTTGTTTTATGGTTTCTAATCACTTCTCAAATAGTCCGGATTGTACTATACATTTGGCAATATGACGAAGTTTCGTTTAATATTTTTACCGTTTTAGAAACATTTTTTACGGGTTTGCTTTTTGACATTGGAACGGTAAGCTTTATTATTTTTCCAGCAATTCTGTATTATTTGATTTTCCCAAATAAATGGATTGGATCTTGGGTTGATAAATTCTTAGTTTGGTTTTTAACAACGTTGGGAACTTTTATATTAATCTTTACTTTTTTTGCCGAATTGACTTTTTGGGATGAATTTAAAACCCGTTTTAACTTTATTGCAGTAGATTATTTAATTTACACCCATGAAGTTGTTTCAAACATTCAAGAATCCTATCCATTGCCTTTACTTATTATTGGGGTAGCTAGCATTACTTTTTTGGTTTTATTTATTTTTTACAAACGAAAAGCATTTTCAAATACATTTTCTAACAAAGCTACTTTGAAGGATCGAATAGTTGTTTTTTCAATTGGATTGGTTACTTCTTTATTTTTTACTTTATTCATTTCCAATAATAATGCAGAATGGTCCAAAAACCGATACAATGCAGAAATTTCAAAATCCGGAATCTATTCTTTCTTTGCAGCTTTTAGAAACAATCAAATGGAATATAGTGCCTTTTATACCTCAGTTGACAAAAAAACGGCGTTTAAAATAATTCGAAACAAATTAAAAGACACCAACAGTAATTTTCAGAACGATGGTTTATCAATTCACAGAACAATAATTGACAGCACGAATCAGAATGAAATTAAAAAAAACGTTGTCTTTATTTTAGTGGAAAGCCTGAGCGGAAGTTTTCTGAAAGAGTTTGGCAACAAGGAAAACATCACTCCGTTTTTAGATAGTTTGGCACAAAAAAGTATCTTCTTCGAAAATTTATATGCCACCGGAACAAGAACAGTGCGTGGTATGGAAGCCATGACATTATGCATTCCCCCTACACCTGGTCAAAGCATCGTGAAAAGACCCGAAAACCAAAATCTATTCACAGTTTCCAATGTCTTCAAATCCAAAGGATACATTTCTAATTTCTTTTATGGTGGGGATGGTTATTTTGATAATATGAATGCCTATTTTGGAGGAAATGGATTTACAATCTATGACCGTGGACGTGGCAGCGTTTTAAGTGATGCCATTAAAACAACCCGAAACAATATCAATGACAATGAAGTAACTTTTGAAAATGCATGGGGCATTTGTGATGAGGATATTTTTAATAAAATGATAAAAGTCGCCGACAAACATTATGAAAAAAACGAATTGTTTTTCAATTTTGTAATGACTACTTCCAATCACCGCCCATTTACCTATCCAGAAAATAAAATTGACATCCCATCAGGAAAAAGTCGTGAAGGAGCAGTGAAATATACTGATTATGCACTCCATCAAATGTTTAAAAAAGCCAAAGGAAAACCTTGGTTCAAAAACACTGTATTTATTATCATAGCTGATCATTGTGCGAGTAGTGCAGGTAAAGATGAAATTGATGTAGCGAATTACCATATTCCTGCTTTCATAATCAATCTTCCAGAATCATTGAATCAAAAAGTCAAAAAACAATGCTCACAAATTGATCTTTTCCCTACTTACTTTGCCTTGCAAAAATGGAATTATGAAAGTGATTTTTTTGGCAAAAATGTATTCAATCCAAACTTTGAAGAACGGGCGTTAGTAGGTACTTATAGAAAATTAGTACTGATGAAAAAAGAAAAAGTGATGATCCTTTCCGATCAGAAAAAACAAGCATTCTATACTTGGAACAAAGCCGATAACAGCTTAAAAACGATTCCAATGGAGAAATCATTCCTTAACGAAACCATTTCTTGGTACCAAACAGCAGATTATTTGTTTACCAATAAGTTGCTTAAATAGTTTTTGAATTTAAAAATAAAAAAAGCCCTTCAGATTTGAAGGGCTTTTTGTGCGGATAATAGGACTCGAACCTACACGCCTTGCGGCACCAGATCCTAAGTCTGGCATGTCTACCAATTTCACCATATCCGCAAAATTGTGAGTGCAAATATAAACATAAATATGACCCGAGCAAAATAATTTTTTTGTTATTTTGAGAACAAATGAAGTAATTACAAATTATGAATTACAAATTTTTTTTCTCCGTCTTTTTTGTACTTTTGAAATTAAATAAAATTAAAAAATGGACAATATAAAATCATATGTGCAAGAGCATAAAGATCGTTTTATCAACGAACTAATTGAGCTGCTTAAAATCCCTTCTGTAAGTGCAGACACTGCATATTCACAAGACGTCATAGACACTGCAACTGCAGTAAAGGCCAGTTTGGAAAAAGCAGGTTGCGATGTGGTAGAAATCTGTGATACGCCTGGGTATCCAATTGTGTATGGAGAAAAAATAATAAATAAGGATTTACCAACCGTTTTAGTGTATGGACATTATGATGTTCAACCTCCGGATCCATTGGATTTATGGACTTCTCCCCCATTTGAACCCGTTATCAAAAAAACAGAAATCCATCCCGAAGGCGCTATTTTTGCACGTGGTTCCTGCGATGATAAAGGTCAGATGTACATGCACGTAAAAGCTTTGGAATACATGGTGCAATCCAACACTCTGCCTTGCAATGTAAAATTCATGATTGAAGGCGAAGAAGAAGTAGGCTCAAAAAGTTTAGGCTGGTTTGTAGAACGCAATCAGGAAAAATTAAAATGCGATGTTATTTTAATTTCAGATACTGGGATGATTTCTAACCAACAACCCTCAATCACAACAGGATTACGTGGTTTAAGTTATGTTGAAGTAGAAGTTACAGGTCCAAACCGTGATTTACATTCAGGACTTTATGGTGGCGCAGTTGCCAACCCTATCAATATCCTAGCGAAAATGATTGCTTCCCTTCACGATGAAAACAATCACATTACCATTCCTGGATTCTACGATAATGTAGAGGAATTATCACTTGAAGAAAGAGCAGAAATGGCAAAAGCACCATTCAATCTTGAAAATTATAAAAAATCCATTGCTATAAAAGATATTCACGGTGAAAAAGGCTATGTAACGAACGAAAGAAACTCTATCCGTCCTACATTAGACGTAAACGGAATTTGGGGTGGCTACACTGGCGAAGGAGCTAAAACGGTCATCGCAAGTAAGGCTTTCGCCAAAATTTCGATGCGCTTGGTTCCGAACCAGGATTGGGAAACTATTACCGAATTATTCACCAAACATTTTGAAACTATTGCCCCTAATAGTGTTACTGTGAAAGTAACTCCTCATCACTGCGGACAAGGTTATGTTACACCAATTGATAGTATTGGTTATAAAGCCGCAAACATGGCTTACACCGAAACTTTTGGAGTTCCTGCAATTCCCGTTCGTTCTGGAGGAAGTATACCAATTGTAGCTTTGTTCGAAAAAGAATTAAAAAGCAAAACCATCCTTATGGGATTTGGTTTGGATTCAGATGCAATTCATTCACCTAACGAACATTTTGGAATTTTCAATTATTTAAAAGGCATAGAAACGATTCCGTTGTTTTATAAATATTTTGTAGAGTTGAGTAAATAATTCAATTTTATTAAAAGTCAAAATCCGCTCTAATCAAGCGGATTTTTTTATAAATTAAAAGAAATCAATCCTTTAACAATACAATAACATTTTTGGCGTTAAATTTGCATCAATCATCATCAATCAAATGTACTGAACCTGTTTCGGTATTTAAATCAATCAAACATTATGTTACAAAAATTCTTCATCCTCTGTTCCGGAGCTGACAAGAAACTTCTTGAAACCTGCTCCGAAGGTGAACAAACCAAGTATGCCGGAATTGGCGCTACCGTTTTCTTTACCGCAGTTATGGCTTTTATCGCCAGTGCTTACGCTCTTTTTACCGTTTTTGATAGTCCATACCCTGCGCTGCTTTTTGGTTTGGTTTGGGGATTGCTTATTTTCAATCTCGACCGATTTATCGTTTCCACTATTAGAAAAAGGGATAAGTTGGGGAGTGAGTTTTTACAGGCAACACCCCGAATTGTTTTGGCAATAATAATCGCTATTGTAATTTCGAAACCGCTGGAAATTAAAATTTTCGAAAAAGAAATCAACACCGTCTTGTTAAAAGAAAAAAATGCCATGGCATTAAATAATAAAAAGGAAGTTTCTAATTATTTTCAATCCGATTTAGACAAAAACAAAACAGAAATCGACAGTCTGAAATCGGAAATTAAAAACAAGGAGAAAGAAGTAAATACGTTGTATGAAACTTATATCACCGAAGCCGAAGGTACTGCAGGAACTAAAAAATTAGGCAAAGGCCCAGTTTTTAAAGAAAAAATTGCCAAACATAATTTGGCTTCAGCCGAACTCGACACTATCCGAAAAAATAACCTCGCGAAAATTGTCGAAAAAGAGAAAAAAAACAAAACCCTACAAGCCGATTTAGAAAAAAAAGTAACAGATACCCAACCAATTATTGAAAGTTTTGATGGTCTAATGGCACGAATCAACGCATTAGGAAAATTACCTTTGATTCCGTCCCTATTTATAATGTTGTTGTTTTTAGCGATAGAAACTTCACCTATTATCGCCAAATTATTGTCTCCAAAAGGCGAATATGATTTAAAACTCGAAGATTTGGAAACCGCACTCAAAGCAACATTGTCACAAGACAAATATCAGCGAGATTTATTGGTAAAAACAAGTGCTTCAATGCACGATAAGGTTTATGAAGACATAGCTGACGACAAAGAACTATATAAATTGCAACGTCGAAAAGCTACTGAATTATTAGAATTACAAGCTAATAATTTTGTGGAGAAACAGAAGGCCACTTTATAGATTTTAACCCTGTCAGAGTTTGAAACTCTGACAGGGTTTTTCTTGAATATTATTTTTGAATTTCAAGAATTTCACCCTGCATTTTCTTCGTCAAGCTATTAAAAATCAATTCATAAGAATGGTCAATTAATTCTTTTATCATTTCATCTGAGACTGATTGATTTACATTTATGGAATTCCAATGAATTTTACTCATATGATAACCCGGCTTGATGTCATCATATTCTGCTCGGAGTTCTTCTGCCCGTTCTGGGTTGCATTTTAAATTGACAAATGGCTCCCCTTTTTCCCATTGGGATAATGAAGCCAATGCAAACATTTTCCCACCAACTTTAAACACTAAAGTATCTTCATCAAAAGGGAAATGCTCTGTTACTCCTTTTTTAGAAAGGCAATATTCATAATAGTTTTCTAAATTCATAAATATAGTTTAGTGTCTGGTGGCTGAGCTTGTCGAAGCCACTTTCAATTATAAAAACTCAAACAAAACAGGCTTGCTCGGGCTCGCATCATTTTCAAAAGAAGCGATTTGCAAATTCAAAAGATAACTTCCGTCTTTGACTTCATTGGGAACAAAAATCAATTCGGTTATCGTGCAATCCAATCTAGCATCTTCGTTTAAATTATTAATGTTTTTTACGTTCCAAAAGGCTTTGTGCGCCAATAATTTTCCTTCGTCATGTTCTTTGTCCACACTTGGCAGATCAATCAGCAAATGCTTAATTCCGACTTCCCGAATAAAAGTTGCTGCTTCTTCGTGCAAATAAGGTGGATTGGTATTAGAATATTTCTTGGATAATTTGTCTTTTTCGTTTGGCAATGTTCGGATAATTAATGCTTCTTTTGGAATTCCTAATTTTAATGTCACATCGAGCGCAGTCGAGATGCTTTCTAAAGTAATAACCAAATCTTCTCCTATGATTTCTGGCTGTACCGAAACCAATTCAGCTGTGAAGAAAAACTGCTTCAAACATTGGTTAATACTATAAAAGTCTTTGGTAATATGTCCTAAACATTCGGTATGCGTTCCGTGACCGTGGGGATTGAAAAAAATATTGTTGAAATTCGTAGAAGAACTCCCTTCAGAAACTTTTCCTATCCAATCACCAAAAATTACGGGTTCAATTACTGGTTTTTCTAAATACCAAGCAATAGGGTTTTGGTCAGTATTAGAAAGCGGAATTGAAATATCAATGGGGTTTGACAAATCGATTTGAAAGGTTTGGTTTTGATGTTGGATTGTTGTTTTCATATTTGTATTGGCACACGAATGACACTAATTAAACTGATTCTCACAGATTTTTTAGATTCTATCAAAAATCTAAATAGCCCAAATTAAATAAATCCGTTTTAATCTGGTGAATCTTTATAATCCGTGTTCTATTTCTCTTTCAAATTTAAGTAAAATAAGTCCGATGCGATTCCATCAGTCAAAAATTTTCCTTTTCGTGTTGGTTTTAAAATATTATTCTCAATGAAAACCAATTCATCATCTAAAAATTTCTGAATTTGACTATTCAAATAATCTAAATAAATTACTCCAAATTCTTTTTCAATCCTATCAAGCGAAACCCCCCAAATGGTTCTTAAACCCGTCATGACATATTCGTTATAACAATCCGTTTTTGATAAAAATTCGGTTTCATTTGGTAATTTATTTTCGTGAATTGCTTTGATATACAAACTGTTATTTGATATATTCCAACTACGCGAAATTCCATTATAACTGTGAGCGGAAGGTCCAATTCCAATATACTTTTTTCCTAACCAATAGGCCGAATTATTTCTCGAAAAATAGTTTTCTTTTCCGAAATTAGATAACTCATAATGGATAAAACCATTCGACTCGAGTTTGTCAACTAAAAGTAAAAACTGTTGATGCGCTGCTTCCTCTTCCGGCTGTGGAATAATTCCTTGTTTGATAAACTTTTGTAAAGCTGTTTTAGGCTCAACCGTTAAGGCATAACTCGAAATATGTGAAATATTATAATCTAATACAGTTTGGATATTTTTCAGCCAATTTACATCACTCATACCAGGCGTTCCATAAATCAAATCAACGGAAATATTATCGAAATATTGAGTGGCAATTTTAAGACATTTTTTGGCTTCCGCCGAACTATGGGCACGGTTCATCAGTTTTAAATCTTCTTCAAAAAAGGATTGGATTCCGATGCTTAAACGATTGATTTTAGTTTTTGAAAGTTCGATTATTCTTTGTTCCGACAAATCATCGGGATTCGCTTCGATGGTTATTTCTGGATTTTCTGAAATTTTGTAGTTTTTATAGATTACATCAATCAAGAATTGTAAATCTACAATCTGCAATATACTTGGCGTTCCACCACCAAAATAAATGGTTTCTACAATTTCGTTTTCAAACTCACCTTTACGCAGTTCAATTTCTTTGGCTAAAGCCAAAACCATCTCGTCTTTTTTCTTCAGCGAAGTAGAAAAATGGAAGTCGCAGTAATGACAAGCCTGCTTACAGAATGGTATGTGAATGTATATTCCTGCCATAAAAAAAGGGCTGATATACAGCCCTATGTTTTTATTTAAGTTGCTGAGCCTTCTTTGAAAACTCCATTAGTTATTGTGATTGTTGATCCATTTGTAGGATGTGTTGCAATTAAACTAAACGTTCCTTCTACATAAGTACTATTCGCAATAGTATATGTAATAGTCCCATTTACATTATATTCTATCATAGAATGAGTGGCAACATCATATTTTGAAAAAGTAATTCTTTTATTTTCAGAAAGACTTGTAAAAGAAAATGTACCCGTTGCTGGGGCATAATAGGCATATGATATTCCGATTTCATATTCACTTCCATTTGCTACATTAAGTACAGTAGAATAATTTGAAGTTGAACTAGACGAAGTAAACGCCAGTCCATGCCATGCCTCACCGTTAATCTGAGCAGAAGTTCCCAAACCTTCTAATACCGCAGGGATTTCTGTATAAATTAATTTAAATGAGCCACTTACAATTACAAAATTTGAAGTGTGATCATATTTATCATCGTATACCTTTCCATTGAAATTTACCCGAATTGTTTTATTAGTAGTGTTTATATCAACTAATTCAAAAGTAAAAGTGTTTTCACTAAAATAGGCTGAAGCTTCTTGTGATTCAATAACACTTGCCGCAGTAGATGGATATGTAAATGCTTGGTATAAATTCCCATAAGGATTGAATTTAAAATTAATACCAATTCCGTCGGCTGTGTTTCCAGTCACATCGATTAAACCATCTTCTTTAAGTGCCTGCCATGCAGAGACAGTTTTTGTTTGACCATTATAGGTTAATGTAAACGACTCTCCACTTGAAGAACCAGAATCTCCTGAATCAGATGAACAGGAAGAAATACCTAATGGAAGGGCTAATAAAAAAAGTAATAATTTAATTTTTTTCATTTTTTGAGTTTGTTAATTTATCAAATATACTCTTTTTTTACACTCTAAGAATAATGTTTAAAAATATCTTGAATGTTCATTTTTAATTTAATTTTCTCAAATAAATTTTATTATAAAGAAAAAATAGTAAAAATGTTCAAGCTACTTCTTTACTCGTTCCTCATTCTGTTTTACAAAAGCGTCCCAACCCGTATAACTCTTCTCTCCTATTACTTTGCCAGAATTGAAAAAATGGCAAACTGCAGCCGCAAGCCCATCGGTACTGTCGAGATTTTTAGGCAATTCCTTTAATCCCAATAACTGCTGCAACATTTTTGCAACCTGTTCTTTACTAGCGTTTCCGTTGCCGGTGATGGCCATTTTTATTTTTTTGGGTTCGTACTCTGTAATTGGAATTCCGCGTGACAAACCCGCTGCCATTGCAACGCCTTGCGCCCTACCTAGCTTTAACATTGATTGAACATTTTTTCCGAAAAATGGTGCTTCAATAGCAATTTCATCTGGATTATGAGTTTCGATTAACTCAATGGTTCTTTCAAAAATAATTTTGAGTTTCTGATAGTGATTGTCATATTTGGACAACTGCAATTCATTGAGCTGCAGGAATTCCATTTTTTTATTGATTATCTTAATCAACCCAAAACCCATAATCGTAGTTCCCGGGTCGATTCCTAATATAATTCTCTCGTTTGCCAATAGTTTTTGTTTAAAATTTCAAAGTTTCAACGTTTAAGTTTGTTTCTTTGCAACAATGATTTCAATATCCCACAAAGCTAAACAATTCCTTGTTCTTCTGCTCAAACTTTTAATAGTGGGAGGCGCTTTTTATTTTATTTACAATCAACTGGCAACTAACAGTAAATTAAGCTGGAGTGTGTTTATTGAAAAATTCAAAGCTAACTTATCAGTAACAGGTTTGGCATTCTTGCTTTTTTTAAGTTTTTTAAATCGTTTTTTAGAAATTTTGAAATGGCAAAACTTGATTAAAGTTATTCGAAAAATATCTGTTGGCGAAGCATCAAAACAAGTTTTAGGTGCATTAACCGCTGCTCTTTTTACTCCAAATGGCATCGGAGAATATGTAGGTAAAACATTGTTTTTTGAAAAAAACCAAGCTAAGAAGGTTATCTTTCTGAATTTGATTTGTAACGGAATCCAAATGATTTTAACGGTTTTATTTGGAGTGATTGGGTTATGGATATTAGGATTTAGGTTTTGGGTTTCGATGATTTTACTTGCACTCATTGGAATTTTTACTTTAGTCATGCTTTCAAAAAAAATCACCATTAAAGGGTACTCTTTGGAAAAACTAATTCGGAAAATCAATGAAATCCCGAAATATATTCATAAAAAAAATATATTTTTAGCCATTGGGCGCTATTTGGTTTTCTCACATCAGTATTATTTTTTATTTTTAATTTTTGATGTACATATTCCGTATATAATATTGATGGCTACAATAACAACAGTTTACTTTTTAGCCTCGTCATTACCCACTTTCCAATTTTTGGATTTCGCGGTAAAAGGGAGTGTAGCAATTTATTTTTTTGGGCTATTAGGCGTGAATGAATGGCTAATACTTTTTATAAGTTCGTTAATGTGGCTTTTGAATGTTGTTTTACCAGTATTGATCGGAAGTTATTTTGTCATAAATTTTAAACCACAATGGAAGCAATAACAATTTTATTATACCTTAATGTTTTTATCTATATTCTGTTTATTTCAGGATTAATAACAGGTTTTAAGAAAATAAAAACATACCAATCCGAAAATTTAAGTCCAAAAACCACCTTTTCCATTGTAGTTCCTTTTCGGAATGAAGAAGAAAATTTACCAGAACTTTTAGACAGTTTTTCGAAGCTAAAATACCCGACTGTTTTATTCGAATTTATTTTTGTAGACGATGATTCAAAAGATAATTCATCAAGAATATTAACCAAATGGAGAATGGAAAATGGATTGTTCCATACGACCGTTTTGGACAATGTCCGGATTTCAAATTCACCAAAAAAAGACGCTATTTCAAGAGCAATCCCTATCATAACCAATCAATGGATTATCACTACCGATGCAGACTGTATAGTTAACGAAAACTGGTTAATTACCTTAGATAATTATATCCAAAAAACTTCAGTTTCAATGCTTGTTGGGGCAGTATCAATCAAAGGAAAACAATCATTTTTAACTCGCTTTCAACAAATGGATCTGGCAAGTTTGCAAGGAGCCACCATTGGAAGTTTCGGCCTAAAAAAAGGATTTATGTCTAACGGAGCTAATTTTGCGTATACAAAGCAATTTTTTCAAGACTTGAATGGATTTAAAGGAAATTCAACTATTGCCAGTGGCGATGATGTGTTTTTATTGCAAAAAGCTGTTTCAAAACATCCTGAAAAAGTAGATTATTTAAAATCTGAAACCAATATAGTATATACAAAAGCAGTTAAAAATTGGAAAGCATTATTTAATCAAAGAGTGCGTTGGGCATCAAAAACAACTTCTTATGAAAATGAATATGGAGAAGTGTTAGCTATGAGTGTTTTCTTTGGTAATTTAAGTTTGGTAGCTGCTTTGATATTTTGTGCATTCCAAATTTTATCTTGGAATCACTTACTTGTTCTATTTCTGATAAAGTTCGTAGTGGATTCTATTTTATTATTGCAAACTAATCGTTTTTTGAATAATGGAAAATTCTTATTCCCATTGTTAAGCAGTATATTATACCCTTTTTTCAGTACAACTGTAGCTCTTTATTCTTTGTTTGGGGAATATGAATGGAAAGGAAGGAAATTTAAGGAGTAGTTTTCTTATTTCTAAAAATTAAACTTGTAAAAGTTATAGCCAAAATTGTTGTAGAAATCAAACTTACAATTATATTGCCGATTTGCTTTAATCCAAATGAAAATCTAAGGAGCATAAAAAGCAATATAAATATAGAAACTAAAATCCAATATTTATAAATTGACCTTGTTATTTGTTTGTTTTTGTGAGGCAATTTATAAATGTAAATAAGAATAAATATCATTCCAATTAAAGAACTTAAATGTTGCAAAATTTTATAAAATGGAATCTTCATTATTTCATTTTGTAGAAAAGGGATTTTTTCAGCAAGATAACCTGATTCGTGAGTGAATCCATCCCAAAAAATATGAGAAAAAGCACCAATTAGAATTGAAATTATTACATAGCCGAAATTAAATTTCAAGTAATCAATCCAATTTATATTTTTTAAAATAACGAGTCTATCTTGGAAAAATGAAGGCAAGTTTTCTATTAACGGCTTTTTTATTATTTCGTGAACCAATAAAGCAACTAAAAAACCCGCGGGAATATTAAATAATATTAATCCTAAAAGAGTATGACTAATATTACTTTGCACTTTCATCCTAATAAAATACTCGAAATCAGGGGACATTGAACCTATTATTAATCCAGTAGCAGAAAGTTTATATTTCTTTAATAAAGGCAAAACAATAGCTGGATGTGAAAATGTAAATGGCATTTAATCTGTAGTTTTCAAAATAACCGGCAAAATAAATTGGGTTTTCACTGGAATTCCTCTTTTAATGGCAGGATTTATTTTTGGAAAATCCATTAACTTAGTAGAAAGAATACTGTCTAATTTCACACTTTTTTGTGTTAAACTGTCCAAAGGAAATTGTGATTCAAATTTTAAATTTCCATTTGGAAAAATAGTGACTTTTACTTGAATTGTATCTTGTTCTGGATTCAGTATAGCGATCGTGTCGCTGCTTAATTTTTCTTGAATGGCTTGAGTCAAAAACTCAAAAAAGCATTGTTTCCGCAGGTTCTTATCCTTACTGTTTTCACAGTCGGCAACCGATGGAAATTCATCCACTTCCTTCCAATTTACTGCTTTTAATTCTTTTGCTAATAATTCTTCTTTCGATGGGGTTGGTGTGTCAAATAATTGACAAGAACTTATAAGGATTGGTAAAATCAACAGAAGTATTTTTTTCATATTCAACAGCGAAACTGGATTGCTAATGGATTTAAAAGTACAATTTTAATTTTAAAAAAAGCTAAAATTAGTTTATAGCTTTTTACAAACTACACCTAAAATCAAAAAAGCTATTGATCTAGTCCTTAAAGACGAGACTACAAACCTTGATTCTGATTTGAATTCAAATAAGTGAAAATTAATTTTTCTATAGATAACTTATTCAACTTTTTTAATCTTTTCTCTTCGATTAAAGCTCCTTTTTTAGTTTCGAATTCATTCATATAAACTAACTCCCAGTCTGTTGTTTTTGAAGTATATGGGCTTTTTCCTGAATTATGATATTCAATTCTTTTAGAAATATTCGTTGAAAATCCTTTATAGTAAATATTGTAGGATTGCGAAAATAAAATGTAAACGTAAAACATAAAATGTCTATAAAATCAAAAAAGCTTTTCATCTCGTCCCAAAAGACGAGAAAAAGCTTTTCATTGGTCTAACTACAAACCAGGTCTGCCAGCGGCGGACCGAAACAACACAACAATTTTAAAAACCTTTTTAGGACAAAAAAGTCACGCTGTTCACGTGACTTTTTATCCAATTTAAGCGGTCTGGACGGGACTAATCTTAATCCTTATATTATCCAGTATTTTAAATAGTTGTATTATTTAGTTTCAAGTAGTATGCCTAAAAGCGTGCCTTTTCTTATGTTTAATAATTATAACAGCACCACAATTCTGATTCAAAGATAATATATTTTTGAATTATGAAGTTGGATTTTATTCTAAAGTATAGTTTTTGATGACTTAAAATTAAAAACATTAACTAACTTTAAAACTTCATTCTTTGAATCCTTACAGCATTAAGAATAGCTAACAACGCTACACCAACATCGGCAAAAACAGCTTCCCACATAGTAGCTAAACCACCAGCACCAAGAATTAAAACAATTCCTTTTACTACGAATGCTAATGTAATATTTTGCCACACTATTTTTTTCGTCTGCTTACCAATATTTATTGCCATAGCAATTTTACTTGGTTTGTCATCTTGAATTACAACATCAGCGGTTTCAATAGTAGCATCACTGCCTAAACCACCCATTGCAATCCCCACATCGCTTAATGCTACTACGGGCGCATCATTTACACCATCACCTACAAAAGCAACAGTTTCCTTTTTTGCCTTTATTTCTTTGACCTTATTTACTTTGTCTTCAGGTAATAAATCACCAAAAGCATTTATTATTCCAAGTTTTTTTGCAACAAACTGAACTACTGTATTTTTATCACCACTTAACATAGTGGTTTTTACATTCAAAGCTTTTAGATTGTTTATCGTTTCTTGAGCATCTTTTTTAATGACGTCAGCTATTGTTAAGTAACCTACAAATTTTTTGTCATAGGCAACAGCTATAAGTGTGTAAACTATTGTATTTGGGTCAATATCGTATTGAATTGAAAATTTATCCATCAACTTAAAGTTTCCTACTAATAAACTTTTTCCATCAATAGTTGCTTTTAATCCGTGACCTGAAATTTCTTCCACTTTTCCAAGTTTGATAGAAGTATCTACTTTACCTACAAATTCGTGAATAGCGGTTGCGACAGGATGAGAGCTTTGACTTTCTAAAGCATTGACCATTTTCAAGATTTCCTTTTCTTTGAACTGTTTGTCAAAAACAACTTCCTGAACTTTAAAAACACCTTCAGTCATTGTTCCTGTCTTATCCATTACAACATTCTGAATGTTGGCAATCACATCGAGGAAATTGCTTCCTTTGAATAAAATTCCGTTTTTACTTGCCGCACCAATTCCACCAAAATAACCCAAAGGAATAGATATTACTAAAGCACAAGGGCAAGAAATAACCAAGAAAATCAAAGCACGGTACAGCCAATTTGAAAAAATGTAATTTTCCACAAAAAAATAAGGCACGAACGCTATCAAAACGCCCAATATAACAACAATTGGAGTGTAAATTTTAGCAAATCTCCTAATGAATAATTCAGTAGGTGCTTTTTGCGCTGTGGCGTTTTGTACCAGTTCTAAAATTTTGGATAACTTACTATCTGTATAGGCTGTAGTGACTTTGACCTGTGAAACTTTCGTTAGATTAATCATACCAGCTAAAACAGTATCGCCTTTAGATTTTGTATCAGGCTTACTTTCTCCTGTTAAGGCTGCGGTATTAAACGAAGCACTATCAGAAATTAACTCACCATCCAAACCTAACTTTTCTCCTGATTTTAATCGTATAATATCTCCTATTTTAGCATCTTCCGCTTTGATTGTTTGCGGTGCAGAATTAACTAAAATAGTTACCTCATCAGGTCTTTGGTCTAACAATGATTTTATATTTGCTTTGGCTCTCGTTACTGCTAATGTTTGGAAAACTTCACCCACAGAATAGAAAAGCATCACTGCAACAGCTTCAGGATATTCACCAATGGCAAATGCACCCACAGTAGCAATAACCATAAGTAGAAATTCAGAAAATATTTCACCTTCTTTAATGCTTTCAAATGCTTCTTTAATTACAGGAAAACCAACAGGAATATAAGCTACTACATACCAAATAACTCTTATCCAGCTTGTGAACCAAATAGGATTAAAATAATAATCAAAAGCTATTGCAGTTAATAACAATACCAAAGAAATTATTGAAGGCAAAAACATTTGAAACGTAGATTTATTTTCGCCTGAATGGTCGTGGTCGTGTCCATCATCCTCAGAATGATGTTCTGCTTTTTTATTTATTTTATCTTCTAATGTGCAACAGATTTGTTTTCCATTTGCATCGTATTTGTGTTGGTGTTTCATAATTTTAAATTTTACAACAACCGTCTAAAGAAGCAATTCCTTGAGATGTAGCCTTAACTTCATCAGCATCATAACCCAATTTAGCAATTCCTTCTTTAATTGCCTGTAAGTTTGTTTTTTTTGGGTTGTAATAGATGGTAAAAGTCATTGCTTTATCGTCAAGTTCGTACATTTTCACTCCTTTTATTTTAAGCATTTCTGTTTTGAATTTTAGACCACAGGTTTCACATTCCTTACAGTGGTTGCAATGCAAAGTGGTTTTTATAACTGCTTTTTGATTTGTCTTTTGTGCTATTGCAGCATTGGAGATTAAAAATACTGCGAATACAAATACTATTGATTTTAATACATTTTTCATTTTTATAAAATTTAAAATTTATAATTGTTTATTAATGTTCGTGCTCACCACCACCTTTTGAGGTTGCCAATAAATAGAATGCACCTTTGATTACAATTTTAGCATCAGCAGGAATTTCTTCAACCAATTTTATTTCCGTATATCCTAAATCTGTGGCGCCAGGAATTACTTCAACAGCTTTAAAGTGAACTTCATTGTGTCCTTCTTCTTCGCCTTCAGCGTGTTCAGTATGCGCTTCGCCTTCTTCGTGTTTATGTTCAGCCGCTTTTACTTTTGGCACTTCTTCTTGGTGTTCTTCTTGAATATAAATGTAATATTTGTCTCCGTTTCTTACGATTGCATCTTTTGGCAACGCTTGAACCGTTTGATTGGTGATATTAATATTAGCTGCTACATACATTCCCGAAATTAAATCTTTTGCATCACTTGGATTGATTTTTGCGTGAACTGCTACCGATTTACTTTCATTAGAAAAGGATTTATTAATACCAAATATTTTTCCTTTGATGGATTTGTTGGACTGATTGGTTAATACAAAATCGACTTCCTGACCTACTGAAATTTTACCCAAGTCCTTTTCAAATACATTCAAATCCAAGTGCATTTGGCTATTATCGACCACTTCAAAAAGTGTCACTCCTGTTTCTGCAAAAGCGCCTTTGGTTATACTTATTTTCCCCACGTAACCACTAATTGGCGAAACAATAGGAATTAAAGAAGTACTTCCGCTTAAACTTACATTTAATGCTTGGAGTTTATTTTTAGCGGCTTGTGCTCTTGCTCTTTCTACTGCCAATTTTGATTTTACTTCTTGAAATGTTTTGAGAGGATTTACATTTTCATCGCTCAATGTTTTTTGACGATTGTATTCCAATTGTAAGTATTCAATGTTAGCAATAGCGGAATTGTAATCTTCCTGCATTTCTGTAACTTCAAGGTTTTGAATGGTTGCTAATGTTTTACCTTTTGAAATAAATGTACCTTCTAACACATAAATATCTTTAACAACACCACCAATTAAGGTTGAAATATTTGCCATATTTTGTGGTGGAACTGCTGTATATCCATTAGCTTTAATTACTGTATTAAGGTTTTTCATTTCAATACTACCCGTTTCAATACCAATGGTTTTGAATTGTGCTTCGGTCAACGCTACTTCGGTTTCTGACTTTTCTTCTTCGTGCGCTTCTTCGGTTTTTTTGTCATTACAAGAGAATAGAAGAAAGAAGCAAGAAACAAGAAGTAATAAATAGCCTTTATTTATACTTTTTGAAGTTGTTTTTATTATTGTATTTTTCATATTGTTGAATATTAATTGTTGTTGAAAGATGGAAATTGCAATTGAATAGCACTTTGATTATAAGTATTAACAGCTTCAGCGTTTTGTTTTTTTATATCAATGGCTTGGTTTAAAAAACTGATGTATGACCAGTAACTCATATCGCCATTAGCATAACTTTTTTGAGCAGTGGTAATAATTTGTTCAGCATATTGTAAGCCTTCGTTTTGGTAATATACAAGTGCTTTTTTCTGCTTATCGAACTCGTTCTGTAATTCCTCTTTCTGTAATTTTAAAGTCAGTTTACTTTTGTCAAATTCTAACTGCGATTGAGACATACTAATTTCTGATGCTTTGGCTTTTGCTGTATTTGAGCCGCCAAATAATGGTATTTGCAAACCTGCTGTAAAACCTTGAAAATAAGATTTGGTATCGATTGTTTGACCAAAATAGCCCAATCCTAATTTTGGAGTTCGCATTGCTTTGAACGTGTTGGCTTCTTTTTGATAAACTGAAATTTGCTGTGTGTAATAATCGTTTACCAATCCTTCTACTTTAGTATTATTCAAATCGGTTGGATTGGCATATTGCAAAGATGTATTGGCATCAGGCATAAGGTTTTCGTCCGTTTGAACAAAGTATTGTAATTGTTTTTGATAGACTACCAAATCATATTCAAACTGTGCTTTTTGAGTTTCGATTTCTTTTGATTTGGCTTTGGCACTTATGACTTCGATATTGCCACTTTCTCCAGTTTGAAAACGAAGCTCTGCATTTTTTAGGAATTTGGAATAAATTTCAAATAGCTCATTATTTAGTTTTTGAATTGAAAGACCATATAAATATTGATAGTAGGCTAATGACACTGCTTTTTCAATTTCATATTCTGTTAATGCTTTTCTTTTTTCAGCTAATTTTGCCAGTTCTTCTTGAAGTTGACGATTGGCTTTTGTGATTTTGCCAATAGGAAAATATTGTTGAATAGAAACATTATGGTCATAATCAACACTATTGAATTGTCCGCCTTGGTATTGCACTTGTAAAGGATCTACTTGAAACGCTGTTTTCTTGAGGACGGTTTGTTTTTCAATTTCTTTATCCGCAATTTTTAAATCAATGTTGTTTGCTTTCGCTTTTTCAATGGCTTTTTCTAAAGTTATTGTTTGGCTGTTTTGAGCAAACGAAAAGGTACTAATTAATAAAACGATTATTGTTACAATTGGATTTGACATTTTTTTTCTTCTTTTAATTCCTTTTTCAAAGAGTAAATACAAAATTGGTAATACGATTAAGGTTAGTAATGTAGCCGAAAACAATCCGCCAATAACTACCGTTGCTAATGGTTTTTGCACTTCAGCTCCGCCACTTGTAGATAATGCCATTGGCAGAAATCCTAATGAAGCAACCGCAGCTGTCATTAATACTGGTCTTAATCTTGTTTTTGTCCCTATTAATACACGTTGTAATGGGTCGGTTATTCCTTCGGATTTAAGTTGGTTAAAATAGGATATGAGGACAATTCCGTTTAAAACTGCTATTCCAAACAAAGCAATAAATCCAATTCCTGCCGATATACTAAATGGCATTCCTCGTAACCAAAGTGCAAAAACACCACCTATTGCTGATAATGGAATGGCTGTGAAAATTAACGCCGCTTGTTTCACACTATTGAAAGTGAAAAACAACAAAACCATAATTAATCCTAAAGCTATTGGTAAAGCTACCGAAAGGCGTTGGTTGGCTTCGACCAAATTTTCAAATTGTCCGCCATAAGTAACATAGTAACCTGCTGGAAGTTTAAAACTGGCATCTAATTTTTGTTGGATTTCTTCTACCACACTTTTCACATCACGTCCACGAACATTTAAACCCACGGTTATTCTACGTTTCCCATTTTCACGAGAAACTTGTACTGGACCTTGTTCATACTTAATTGATGCTACTTGGGAAAGTGGTACTTGTTGTCCATTTGGTAAAGGAATAAACAAATTGCTTACATCAGTAATATCACTTCTGTTGGATTCATTCATTCTAACTACAACATCAAAACGTTTGCTTTCTTCGTAGATTTTTCCTGCGCTTTCTCCTGCAAAAGAAGAACGTATAATTTGATTTATGTCGGCAATATTTAATCCATACAAAGCAATTTTATTATAATCATATTTTACTGTGATTTGTGGCAAACCTGTTACTTTATCGGCTTTTAAATCGCCAATACCGTCTATCTTATTGATTTTAGATATTAATTCAGTTGCTTTTGCATCTAACACTTCTAAGTCATCACCAAAAATTTTAATAGCAATATCGCTTCGGCTACCGGTCATTAACTCGTTAAAACGCATTTGAATAGGTTGTGAAATTTCGATATTTGCTCCAGGAATTGCTTCCATTTCTTCCTTCATCAAATTGGCTAAATCTTCCCAATTGTCAGCAGATGTCCATTCGGATTTGTCTTTCAAAACAATAATTAAATCGCCACTTTCAATAGGCATTGGGTCGGTTGGTATTTCCCCACTTCCAATTTTTGTAACGATAGTTTTAATTTCTGGAAATTTTGCTTTTAGGATTTTTTCATATTTGGTTGTTGTTTCTACCATTTGGGTAAGTGAACTTCCTGTCATAATGGTAGCATTAATGGCTAAATCCCCTTCTTCAATGGTTGGAATGAATTCGCCTCCCATATTTTGAAAAACAATGATAGCAAAAACAAATAAAGCTAATGAAATTCCTAATACTGCTTTTTTGAAACGTAATGCTTTATCTAAAAATGGTGTGTAGATTTTTTCAAACCACGCCATCATTTTATCGCTAAAGTTGGGTTTGTGTTCGGTGTTTTTTGATAAGAACATTGCACTCATCATCGGGACATAAGTTAATGAAAGTACAAATGCACCAATTACCGCAAAACCTACGGTCATTGCCATTGGTTTGAACATTTTGCCTTCTGTTCTTACTAAAGCTAATATTGGCAGATACACGATAAGAATTATTATTTCCCCAAATGCAGCACTATTTCTGATTTTTGAAGCTGATTTATAGACTTCACTATCCATTTCGGATTGGGTTAAATCCTTTTGCCTTTTGAGTTTTTGTAAATGGTGCATTGTGGCTTCTACAATAATTACTGCACCATCGACAATAATTCCAAAATCGATTGCTCCTAAACTCATTAAGTTTCCACTTACTCCAAAGTGGTTCATTAAGATTACTGCAAAAAGCATTGATAACGGAATTACAGATGCTACAATTAGCCCTGCACGAAGATTGCCTAAAAATAATATCAATACAAAAATTACTATTAATGCTCCTTCCAATAGGTTTTTAGTAACTGTTCCTATCGCATTATCTACTAATTTACCTCTGTCAATGAATGCTTCGGCAACCACACCTTCGGGTAAGGTTTTATTAATTTGCACCATTTTTTCTTTCACTCTATCCACCACAGCACTTGAGTTTTCGCCTTTTAACATTAATGCTAATCCGCAAACAATTTCTCCTTTACCGTCTTTTGTAGAGGCACCATATCGCAATGCAATGCCTTCACGTACTGTAGCAACATCGCGCACTAAAACTGGCGCACCATTTCGGTTTTTGACTACTACATTTTCTAAATCTTTGATTCCAGTTGCCATTCCAACACCACGAATGAAGTAAGCGTATTGGTCTTTTTCGATGTATGCACCTCCCGTATTTTGATTGTTTTTTTCAAGTGCATCAAATATTTCTGTAATCGTAACACCTAAACTATTTAATGTATTAGGGTTAACAGCTATTTCATATTGTTTTAATTTTCCCCCCCAAGTGCTTACCTCGGCAACACCCTCAATACCTTGTAATTGCGGAATGATAATCCAATCTTGAATGGTTCGTAATTTAATAGCATCATATTTGTCTTCATATCCTTTTTTTGCATAGACATCATATTGATAAATTTCCCCCAATCCTGTTGAAATAGGTGCTAAACCTGGAGTACCAGCATAGGCAGGGATATTTTCTTTTGCTTCTTGAAGTCGTTGAAATATTTGTTCTCTTGCCCAAAAAATATCAACATCGTCTTTGAAAACTACAGTTACTACTGATAATCCAAAACGAGAAATACTTCGTAACTCAATTACTTTTGGAATGGTTTTAACGGATTGCTCTAAAGGATAGGTAATTAATTGCTCGACCTCTTGACTGGCAAGCGTTGGTGCGGTTGTGATGATTTGTACCTGATTATTGGTTACATCGGGTAACGCATCGAGTGGCAGATTTTTTATAGAATAGCTTCCCCAAGCTATTAGAACCAAAGTAAATAACAGTATTATAAACTTGTTCTTGATACTGAACTGTATGATTTTGTCTAACATTGAAATGGTATAATGAATTAGAAGATTAGCAAAATTACTTTTGCTATTATTTGTGAAAAGGTCACAACATTCTAACCCGAAATTACTCGGGCTTCATTATGCTATTTGAGGTGGTTGCCAAATACTTCCGTAGAAATTAGAAGTAAGTAGGGATTTATAAGTAGGGATTTGAGTCGTGATTTCTGTTGAAATTTTTCTAAACTCAAATGTAATTTCTTGACTGAAATTTAAGATTTGTTGTCCACAACAATTGCATACACAAAAAGGTGAACATAAATCGTTTTCTTTATCGTGAGAATGATTTTCTTTTTCTGATGAAAATTTAACTTTGGAATGTGATACAGTATCACTCTCAATATCTACACAAGGTATAGCTGAGAGAATAAAAATGTAAAGTGATAATATGATTGTTATGAATTTCACAACTGTAAAATTAGTAATTAAATTGATTTTTTTACAATAAATGTGAATTTGATTTATTTTTAAAAACCCAACTCCTTATTATTAGAGGTTGGGTTCTTCTCAAATCAAAAAACAATGGCTGAAGTCAATCTCGATAAAGAATTAAAAATGGATCATATTACATTCATTAAAAAGGCGGCTTTTACACCGCCTTTACTTTTTAATTATATTTCCAAAAAAATCCACCACTATTTTCTCGTTCACCTCGAGCACAACGAGAGATGCAAGTTTTACTTAATCCTGAAGCTATACTTGCTTCAGCTACTGAATTATAAGAAGCTAAATATTCTCCACCTAAAGAATATTTATCAACTCTTTTAGTTCTTTCATCCAAAATATGGCTAAAATCATCTTTAGAATAGCTCCAATAATAACCCTTACAGGTTTTATCAATTTTGAGACAAACATTGCTTATGCTCTTTTTGGATGCATTTACTGAAGCCCCAGCACTGGTCAAATCATCAAAAATATTAATTATATCTCCCGTTTTTAAATCGTATTGATATACCAACTTTTTAAAGCCGCCACCGCCTTTATTTTGATTGAAACCAGATTGAAAACTATTGTATTTGAAAACTGAGTCAATTTCTTTCTGTGCTAATTCATTAATGTTTGAAGCAGTATCAATCTGTTCCCACGTGAAAGCATCGGAACCATAAGTCCCGATTGCTTCTTGAAAATAACTTCCTATACCCTTACTCGCTTTTTGTAAATGGTCTAATTTTCTTTCATTTAAAGATTTTGTTGTTGCCCCGATGTAAATTTCATCGGTTTTATTATTTATCACTTTGTATATAATTCCCAAATTTTCTATTATATTCATTTTATTTTCTATTTTGTAAAAAGGCAGGGTGGGTAAGTATTATTTAAAATATTTTCAATTTTATAAGTCTGTTTTTTATTATAATTATCAAATAGAGTTAAAATATACCTACCCTACTAACCCAACCATCCTTATTTAATTTTTAATTACCAAATACTTCCAACTTCCTTTTATTTTCTTTCTAGAAAAGCCTTTCGCAGTCATAATTTTTCCAATCTGTTGAATGTCAATTTTTAGATATAATCCTTTTTTAAATTTTATATATTCTACAACTTCTGTTGCATTCATATATTCAAAATTTTTAGTCTCATTGGATATATCAAATAATTCGTCTATCCAATCAACCTCCTGTGAAGATTGAATAAACATTTTATTATTTTCCTCTAATCTTTTCACATCAACTTTATCAAAATGGAAATTATAACCCTTTGTATTTAATAAATACATTGCTTGACTATAAACAAAATCTAAATTAATATTGTGCTGATAATCAATTTCTAATGCTTCAAAACAAAGAAATCTTCTACTCCCAGTAACATCCATTAAAATTTCATTATGATTGGAACTTCCAATAAAAGATGCTCTACGAATATAATCTTCTGTAAAATGAGCATAAGCCCTTCTTTCAGTAATAGTAGTTTTAGTGATCATTTCCTTAAAAGCTTCTTCTTGCTTTTTATTTAATGAGGCTAATTCATCTAAGTTAATTAAAAGCTTTTCTGACATTAATAAAGTGGTATCTTTATTTGATGGGTTTATTAACCCACTGTAAAAATATCCTTCTAATGGATTTGGCATTAATTTTTTTAGCCACGATGTTTTTCCGATACCTTGCTTACCTGTCAATATCAGGATAGTCTGATTTGTAGTTTCATCTTGTATAGAACAAGCAACCATTGCCACTAACCATTTCTCAAATGCCCAATAAAAATCATCATTATTACTGGTATTTATTGTTTTTGCTAATTCTAAAATGTAATCAGTTTTCTTATCCCAATCAGGTAAATTATTAAAATAATCTTTAAAAGGATTTTTTATTGGAACAAAATCAGATTCTAAAAGGCTTTTTAAATCGCTTTGGGAGCAATTTATTTTTGTGTTATTAAGTTCTCTCTTAATTGAATTTAACTTATAAGACTTAAGTAATTCAAACTCATTTTGAGTTGCTTTTTCTTTGTAGTATGTTCTCTGTAATATTTCATTAAAAGCAAATTCGTATTTGTTGTTTAAATATTGTTCTAACATTAATTATTTTTTTAAATTTTAAATCTCTCCTCATTATCATAAATCTATCTTTCATTTGGTTGAGAGTTTTAACCGTACTTTACTAATCAAACGTATTGACCAGAAGGGAGCTTCAATTATTGCTATCTTATAACAATTGATTGAATTGAAAATTATTTGTTTTTTCTATTTCATAATTACTGTTTGTTGATTAATTAATATTGAATCGGAATTTTCCTCTTGTTAAAAATAAAATTAAGACAAATAAATACTAAAAGCAATTTTAAAATTAGTTTTTTTGTACCTAATTTCCATTATGTAGTATAATAATTTTATAGTACATTTCATTAGATAGTGCTGCCTACGAGGTTTATAAATTAAATTATATCCCTCGTAATTAGAACTTTTAATCTAGATTACATTTTCAGGGTTTTTTTGATGAGGCAGAGAACGACTCAAAAGTTTGGTTATACAAAATACAACATAACTGCCTTTTTATTAAATAATAAAATCAAAGTAGTGGTAATAATATGCTCCCATTTTTATAACAAAAACGGTTTTCAATTCATTAGTAACCTTTACCTCCTTTACAAACACAACTTCTCCCTTTTTCAACAAGCCGATATTGTGTAAAACAAGCACTTTAAACGGACATTTTAATTGAACCAATCGATTGTTCCAGGTTATTACATAAATCTCTTTAGGCGAACTGTACTTAAGTTGTTCAGCCAATTCCTTGTCTGTCATAAATAATTTAAATTTTAAATAACTAGGTAAACTTCCCTGTTAGCTATATTATTAAATAAGGAACCAGTTTGGTGTTTGATTCTGGATGCTATTTGCCAGATGATTTATGAACTCGTATGCATTTACATTCCTTTCAAGACTGGAATCAATATAAGTTGATTTATTGGCTTCAGTGAATATATTATAAAGGCTCCAGAAGTTTATGATTTTGTTCTCGGACTTAAAATAATTATCCGTGTGATAATCTTTTACAACAATATTCATTTGGCTGTCGTTCATTTTTAGTGGAAACAGCGTTTGTTTTTCTTCTTTGGTTAAATATTGGAACAACTTCATTTTACCAATTAAATGGGCAAATTGCATCTCAGTAATTGTAAATCCAAGCATTCGTTCCATATTTATCAAATGCTCTTTCTTTTTGTACTCATTCACCAATTCAAAAATTTTAGATTTTAGTTCCAATGTCGAGCTTATTCTAATGTCATCTTTTAAACCATCAGTAGAAATGCATAGATTGGTACAAACAGTGTTTTGAAACCCAATAAATACTTTAAATTTTTCAATAAATTTTTTACTGAATAGATTTTCCTGATTGTAACTCCTCACGCCACCAATGGCTAAATTGAGTTTATTACCGTTGATAATTTCACTTATCTCAGGAATTTCGATTACAAATGCCATTCGTTCATAGTAGATGGTTTTTTCCTTTTCTAGAAGTTCTTTTGCTGGTTTCCCAATTGCCGTTGGGATTCGCCCTTTAATCGTATGCGATACTCTAATATCTGGGTGTAAAATACCTTTGTAGTTTAAAATATCTTCGACTACTTCTTTAGTGCTGTTTATGAACTCCGAGTGACTGATTGTGCTTTCATTATCTTTTGCAAATACAGGGATTGTACATTCGTCCATTAGATGTTCCAAAGTCACGCTAATTGTGTTGGCTTCTATAAAATTTCGTCTTGGAAATATGATGACATCTTTTTCATCAATTAATTGCTGTTCGGTGTTATTTAGAACTAAATTCATTTTCTTGAGTGTTTAAATTTTGAATAATTTCTGCATTGTCTATAATTTGATTGGACCTACCATCCAACATTTCTTTTCGGGAAACTATAATAGGGTAGAGTTCGGTGCTTAAATGAGGGTATTTGTTATAAATAATTTTTAATTCCTCTGAAGTTTCGCAGTTGTTGATTTCGGTTGTAATCTCTTCTATAGAAATTCCTTGATTGCACCAATTCATTAGTTTTTTACCTGTCTCGGAATTAATTATGAATTCAGGTTTTCCAGAAAATAATCCTGTTCTATCCTTTGATGCAGATACTATATGATTGTCGTTTAAAAATTCAAAGTTTACTGTTAGTTCATACTCGTAGCCTTCCCTAGTGATTTCTTTCATTCCGAGTTTATTCACTTTAGTTTTACCATCAGAGCCTTTGTCGATACTATAATCAACTTTTCTTCTGCTTGTTGTTATAAGGTGGCATTTGGAAAGTATAATAGCGTCAATGAAAGTGTTGTGTCTAGGTGTTACCTTTGCCCAGTCTTGGAATCGTCCACCAAGTTGTTCGTGTATTTCAAGGCATCCACCTTTAGATTGCCATTCGTGACTTATACTATCAATAATGATTACTGACATATCGGAATCTTCACAAAGTTTAATTGCTTTTATATATCTTTCTGGAGTAAAGGGGTGTTCTAATGACACTACATTAAAATCTCCCAAATGTGAATAAAGACTTGCACTGTTGTTTTCAGTATCTATCAAAGCTATTTTCTTCCAATCGTTCGTCATTCCATATGCAAGTAGCAATGCTGAATATGTTTTTCCAAACCCTGATGGACCTGATAATCCAATTCTTAATTTTACTTGGTGTCTTTCTGCTTTTTGTAATTTCATGATTATTTTATTTATAGGTTGTAATCGATTATTGTTATGGTGTATACTCACGATTTATTATAATAAAAAAAGGAACTCCGTATAGAAGTCCCTTTTTTATTAATTTGAAATCTTAAACCTTATGCTACGAATTCTTTGTCCATAACATTATTCTGTAAAATTTCCATTTCTTCAGTCACATATTCGTATCTGTGATTTAGTAGGATGACTTCTCCAGTATCTTTAACTGTATAGTCATATGAGTCGCAGTCAATTTTCTTGACATTGCCATTCATTGTAGTTGCGATTAAACTTTTGCAAGTCTGTTCGTTAAATGTAGTTAGTACTGTTGCTGTTTTAGCTGTAAAGTACATTTTGCCTGTTTGAACGCTTTTTACTGCTTCAATTCCTCCTTGTACAACCAGTCCAAAGAAATTTTCTCCGTTTTCTTTCTCAAAAGATTTGTAATCCACGATAGTTACCATAGTTTTTTTATTTATAGATTAAACAATAAGTGATGTCCATTCATTAAAATTCATTTTTTAATGTGACGGGGGTAATCACCAATCTTAAGACAGAGTGGTTGGGCTTGAGGGATTAAGTCACGCATCCAGAATTGAAAAATTTTAAAAATTTTAAAAATTATATTTTTAAACAATAAGGCATTATCATTTTGAATTAATTAGGTGCTTCCAAGATTAAGAAAATCATCATCTGGCAAACTATCAATATCTTCTTGTGTAATTGTATATTTATCAGAATTATTTTCCCCATAATTGGTTATAAAAATAATGTTTCCATCAATTGTATGGGTTGTAATATTAACCTCGCCCAATTGAGCTAGTAGTAGTAAAAGTTTTGATTGGTTGGAGTCCATTTAATTTGGTTTTTATGAATGTTGTTTACCTCCAGAAAAAATATAAAATATTATTTTAAAAACACCCATTACATTTGGGAATATGAATAGGTCTATTATTATTCCAGCTAAAATATTTCCAATTATTTTTTGTAGGAGATTAGGTTTGCTTTCATTGTCTTTATTATTCATTTATTATATTTTTCGTTTTTTTAAATCAAATAAATGGGATGAGCCCACATCATCATACAAAATTATTACATCATCTAAATTGCTATGTATAGCAATGGAACATTTTGTTTTTGTTAAGTTCCCTTCAAGATACAAATTTGAAGGATAAATGAAGTATGTTCCAGAATCAGTTTTTTCAGTTTTTTTTGATCCAGTAATTTGAAATTTTAAACTGAATGCATCACCGTTTTTGTCTTTAAACATAAATATTACACTTCCTGTGGTATTTGGAAATTCGTGTATTTCTATTACGACAGTATTGGACTCTTGTTTGAAAAAATTATTGGATTTTTCATTTGGATTATTAAACGAATTATAATGGCTCTGATAAATTCCGTTAATATCTTGAGCGCAGCATATTGTATTTAAAAGCAATAAAAAGAAAAGGTTTTTCATTTAGGTTTTAAATTTTATGATTATTTTTTTACTTTTTTTGGTTTATTCTTTTATTATATTTCTTAACTGCCCTATTATATAATCTATTAGCTTTTTTGAGATAACTTTCCGCTTCTTCTATACTAACTCCGCTTTTTATAGCTTTTAAATAACTTTTCACTTCTTCCATTTTCACTCTGAATTCATCATCAACATTTCGTTCTAAATTCTGATTTATTAAACGATATAAATTTTGTTGTGAGTTATGAATTTCATCAGTTCTTTTTTCAGCCAACTTCTGATAATATTCATAATTGGGTGGAGAAGAATAAGAAGGAGTATAAGAGGAAGTTGATGTTTGGGAATACCTATTTTGTGCCGATAGGCTTATTGTAAAAGCTGTAAGCACAGCAATGATTATTGTTTTCATAATTTTATATTTAATTTTTAATTAGGGGTGTAAACCCAGTTTCCGTTATAATCTTTTTTATAAGTACCTAAAATATTTCCATATTTGTCTTTTTTGACAATATTCCCAAGATAGTCTTCAGAAAGTGTATATAATACATTACCATATTGATCTTTCTCAACAGTATTTCCTAAATAATCTTTTGATTGGGTACTTTGTGTATTCCCATAGGAATCTTTTTTAACTGTATTTCCTAAATAATCTTTTGATTCAGTATTAATGACATTACCATATTTGTCTTTCCAAACAAAATTTCCTAAATAATCAGTAGAGCCTGTAGCAATTATATTTCCATATTGGTCTTTGGCTATCGTATTACCCAAGTAATCTTTAGAATAAGTTATTTGACTGTAGCTTGTTACAGTTAAAAAGAATAAAATAATTGTAATTAGTTTTTTCATTTTGATAGATTTTTAATTATTGCTTACTCTATTCAGTTTTCAGCTTTCCCTGTTATAATTATCAAAGTTAAATAAAAAATCGACTTATAAGTCGATATGTATTTGGAATATTAAAATTGCTGTTTGTTTTCTTTGTTAGATGCAGAATCACCTTGAGCAAATAGAAATAGAAATTGTCCAAAGGATCTATAAATTATTCCTTGAAAAATTCAACGGGAATAAATCTGAATTTGCTCGAGCTTCACAATGTAGTGAAACAACTATTCGTAGAATTTTAAGAAACGAGCAGGGTATTACAATTAATCTATTATTGCGATTATGTAATGCGCTTGAAGTTGAAGTAAATGAAATTTTTGATGGATTGTATTCGAAGGAAGAAGGTCTTTAGAATTAAGTAACCCACGTATCAATTGACTTAATTTTATTAAATATACTAACATTATAAAATCACCTCTAATATAATGGTCAATTTATATTTTTTCTACTGGGAATAGTTTTACACTCCCATTTTTAGATTTCCAATGATCAATGGCTTTTGACAAAGGAAATTGCCCTGTTTCTGAACAAACGAGCATTTTTCCTAATTCTAATGATTTTCTTCCAAACAATTGAACATCATCATCGGAAGCATCTTGATCTAAATTAAAATGAGCGCCTACTTGGTTCCTAATAAATAATAATTTTTTTAAATCTTCAATAATTGGCTGTAATTGATATTCATCTTCATAATTTTCTTCTACACTACTTTCGTTTATTCTTTTGCCAGTGTGAATAGTTTTTATATTCTTTAAATATTTAGGTTGCAAAGTGTCGATTAATTCCCCCAAAGTATATTTAGAAGATTTACGTTTTGGCAAATGATATTCATAAATATCAGTTAAGTAATCTAATAAGTTTTCGAGAATTATTCCGCTTTTACTTGCAATAATTTGTCTATCAAAATAAGTCTTGTCTTCTAATGCTAATTCAAGTTCTTGAAGTTCTACACGACCATTTTGCACTCTTATCCCAGTTTCTTTAGACCATTTTCGCAGTTCAATAAAATGTACTTTTGCTCCTGGTGCTCGATGTGTTCTATATCTATCTTTCCAAGGTCTATAGTGTGTTGTAATTATTATTTGCCCAAAATTATCTGCTTCTTCGTGTAATAAATCTATAAATTTATTCAGATGACTTTCATCAACCGACATTACTACATCATCTAAAACCAATATAGTATTACCATCACTGTATTTTTTAGCTAATGCCAAGAAAATACATATACTCAAAGTATCGAGATGCGACTCGCTATAAACAGATTGTGGTGTAATTCCTTCCTCTGAATGAAAATTTGCTTGTAGTTCTAAAGAGTTTTTATATCTGGGATTAAGAAATAATTTGATGCCTCCTAAACCTTCTGATGGATGAAGGTTTTGATACATTCGTTCCACCTCACTAGATATTGATAAAAGTTCATTGTCATAAAACTTTTTCCTTTCCGTTTCAACAATAACCAATGCTGCACTGGTTGCTTTTGACAGCGCAACCAATTTTTCAAGTTTATCTGTATTAGTCGTTATTGAATTGAATTGGTTTTTTATTAAATTATGTTGTTGAATAGCTTCATTTTTGGATTTTCCTGCTTCTTCAATTTTAGCAAAAAGAACGACTAAAGCACTTAAATTAGTAGTAAAACAAGTATAATTAATTGATGCATTTAATCCAATTCCATCAACAAAAGGGGCTATTTCAGGTAATTTATCTCTATATTTACTTATAGAATTTTTGTACTTAATTATTGATGTACTTATTGTTTCTATTGCTTTAGTTTGAATGGCAATATTCTTATCGTAGGCTTTTGTATTTTCATCAAGAACTTTAGCTGCCTTGTCTAATGCGTCCATTGATTCAATTTGTTTTTCAAGTGACGCCACTACAACCGCTTTTTTGAAATCGCTTGAACAAACTGGGCAACTCTCAATTACTTCTTGTCCAACAATATATGTTTTGGCGTTTTGTAACAAAGTTAAGAGTTCAGTATTGTTTGCTGAACTTTCTAATTTAAGCTTATTTAATATTACTTCTGAATTTTGTTTTGTTTGTAATGACAGTTTAATGGTTTCATCCGATGAAATTATTTCTTTGTGTTTTGTATCAATAGCCCTCCATTCATTAATGAGTTCAACTAATATTAAATAATCTTTGTTCTCTTTAGATAAATCCTTTTCTGATTGAGCTTTAGCCCAAATAAGCATATCATTGTCAGGTTTTCCTGCAATTACCCACGATTGCTCTAATGTAATTGTAGCGCTAGAAAGAATTCTTGTTGTAGTTTCTAAATCCCTATCTATTTCTTTATTAACTTTTCTTAACGCATCTTCAGAGGCTAATATGTTTGAAACATCTATGTAATCTTTTAATGTTTCATATCGACCAGTGGGTTGCGCATTTATTAAATTAATTATTTGATTTCTTCTTAAAAAACGGATTGATGGAATTCCAACAATTGGATTTTTTATGAATGTCTTTGAAGTTCCTGAAAGTGTTGCCGAAAATGTTCCAATATCAGTATTTAATGAAATAGAAGCTTCACCAATCCCTGTACCTACTGATTTAAGAAATTGCATATCTATGGATGATTTATCATCCAGCGAACCTTTTTCATTTGTAAGTAAACATACAAAAGCATCAGAAATAGTGGATTTGCCATTACCATTTTCAGCAAAAATCATTGTGATTTTTTTTTCTTTATCAAACTCTATGGTTATTGGCTTTATTGCTCCCCTAAATGATTTTATATGTAGATTATTCAGCTTCATTATTACTTAAATTTTCATCTTTGGGTTTACAAATAATTTCTTCGAATGCAACTTTCCAATCAACATCTTTTAATTGACCTTTAGCCAATTTTATTACCAATTGATTTTCAGAAGGATTAATTAAACCCTCAGCTTTCAATTTATCATCAATTATTTTTGCTAATAATTCGTTACTACTACTCATTATCTAATGGAATAAGTTTAAAGTGAATAATTGATTTCGTTTCTATTGTAAAAATACATTGTTAATTTCATCTAAGACAAAAAAATAAGTTTTATTACTTCCATTTTACTATTTATTCATTGATTTCAAATAAATATCCTGACAAAACAAAAATTTTATGTTTAATCAGGATAGTTAATTAATTTAATTTTTTGCTTAATTTAAAAATATGCTCACTTACTTTACTCTGCACAACTTTTGCATAATGCTCCTGTGTTGTTGTTAATTTAGAATGACCTAATAATTCCGATACAATTTCCATAGGAACGTCATTATATAGTAATACTGTTGTTGCAAAAGTTTTCCTTGCAACGTGATGAGTTAGGTTTTTATCTATCCCAACAATGTCTGCAATTTCTTTGAGATAAGCATTAAATTTAGGATTTGATATTCCGGGAAGTACTTTTTCAGATTTTTCATCCTCATATTTATCCATTATTATTTTAGCTTGATTTAATAAAGGGACATTATAGCTCGTCGCTTTTTTGGTTGTTTTAGCTCTTTTAACATTAATCCATAATTCATTATCAAAACCTAAAATTATATCACTTTTTTTCAGCTTACTCATTTCATTAAAAGGCAATCCTGTGTAGCAACAAAAAACAAATAAGTCCTTAATTTGGTCTAATCTTTTTAAATCAAATTGATGATTTTCCAAGGCTTTGAGTTCTTCACTAGTCAAGAAAATAATTTCTTTTTTAACCCTCTGTGCTTTGTAAAGAACAAAAGGATCCTTGTCAAGATAACTTTGGTTTATTGCAAACTGCAATACCTTTCTGAACCTTTGTATAGTCTTATTTAAGGTGCTTTGTTGAAGCTTTTTTTCAGTCTTAAGGAAATATTCATAATCTACAATAAAATTGTAATTTATGTCTTGTAGCTTCAAGTCTTTGGTCTTGAAATTCCAAACTATAAAAGACATAAGGTGATTATTTGATTCAAGGTATTTTTTATATGTAACTAGCTGTATTTCTATGCCGATCAATTTTTTGATTCTTTCCAAATATTGATTATACACTGCGATTATACCAAATTCTTTGGCAATAGTTTCCCCTTTAAATTGTCTGTAAATATCTTCAACAGAAATACTATTATCCTTGATTTGTAGGTACAAAAAAGCCTGATTAATTTTACTCTTAATCAGGCTAGTTTCAGTATTTATAAAGTTGTTTTCTTCATTGGGAGGTTTAGCTTGTTGCAACTTACTGTGCCAATGATTTGGATTTATGAATAATCCAGTTGCAAATTCTTGCCTTTTCTGTAAATAAGTAATTCTACATCTAACAGAACATTTACCCATCTTATTTACTCTATTTCTAGCAAGTAGAAATGTTATATTGATTTTTATAGTATTCATAGTTTTTAATTGTTAATTAATGTATCATAGTTGTGAAGTTTTTTAAATCAAACAAATTCCATTATTTACTCTTATATTTATAAAATATAATTCATCAAATTCAAAGTTCAAATATTATTTATAGCTACATCTTATGAAAATAACTTTACCCGAATTAAAAGAAGTGACAAAACTTTACAAAAATTCTATTACTCATTTAAAACAGATTGAAATTGAAATTGATATTAGTATAATAGAAAGTAGCAGAAGTTATATTGTATTTAATTATGAGGGTGATAAATATTGTGTTACTGGTAATAAAAATATTTATCCAGAAGATGCAAAGTTTGTATTGCTTTCTAAACGATCCCCTGCAAATTATTTAAGAGAGAATCATCTCAACTTGATAAAATGGATAAAACATCCATATGATATAGAATTTGATATTAAAAAAATACGCCTCTCTTGGGAAAATAACTTTGTATATAAAAATGATACATTTTCAGGCTCTGAAACTGATAAGGAAGATGGAGGACTTAGAAAACCTCAATTAGGAGCAATTCATAGTATTTTGGGACATTTTACAAACCCTAAAGAATGTGGTATTGTTGTATTGCCTACTGGAACTGGAAAAACGGAAACAATGCTTTCAGTATTAATTGCTAACAAGTGTGAAAGGCTACTTGTAATAGTTCCCTCAGATTCTTTACGAACTCAACTTTCTGAGAAATTCATTTCTTTAGGTGTTCTTAAAAAATTTGGGATAGTTAATAAAACTGCCCTATTTCCTAAAGTTGGGGTTTTGGAAAAAGGAATTAAAAACTTAGAAGAATTAAAACATTTTTTTGAAGAATGTAATGTTGTGATATCAACAATGAATTTGATTTCAAATATTCCAAATACTGATATTAAAATCATAGCTGACTTATGCTCACATTTATTTGTTGATGAAGCTCATCATTCAAAAGCCAAACAATGGAATAGAGTAATTGAATATTTTGATAAAACCAAAATAATCCAATTCACGGCAACACCATATAGATATGATGGAGAGAGACTTTCGGGTAAATTTATTTATAATTTTTCGATGAAAGATGCTCAAGAACAAGGATATTTTCAAAAAATAGATTTTATACCAATTAGGGAATATGATAAACATATTGCAGATAAACTCATTGCATCAAAAGCTATTGAGAAATTAAGAGATGACAGGGATGTTAAAAAATTAGACCATTTTTTAATGGCAAGATGTAGAACTCATTTAAGAGCAGATGAGGTTTTTAAATTATATGAAAATTATACAGAGTTTAACCCTGTGGTTATTCATTCGGGCATTCTAAATAAAAAAAGTGTTTTAGAGAATATTAAAAATAGAAATCATAAAATAATTGTCTGTGTTGATATGCTCGGAGAAGGTTATGATTTACCTGAATTAAAAATTGCAGCTTTACACGACATTAGAAAAAGTCTTCCAATCACTTTACAATTTATAGGTCGCTTTACTAGGGTTAGTAATTCAATTAAATTAGGAAATGCTTCATTTATAGCAAATTTAAAACAAGAAGGTATAGAAGAAGGTATTGACTTGCTTTATAATAAAGAATCTAATTGGAATACCATTTTACCAGATTTAAGCCAAATAGCAACTCAAGATCAAATAGATTTCAGTGAATTCTTGGCTGGTTTTAATAATATAGAGGAGTCAAATATACCTTTTCAGAATATCAATCCAGCCTTTAGCACATTAGTTTATAAAAATTCAAAAACGGTTTTTAAGAAATTAAATGTGATAACTAAGGAAGATTTTGAGGGCTATAAGCATAGATTTATTTCATACAATGAAAACGAAAGGACATTAGTAATTTTATTGGGTAAAGAGTTGAATGTTGAATGGGGGAGTTTCAGTGATTTTCAAAATTTTGATTGGTATTTGATGGTTATACATTATGAGCCTATCAACAATTTACTTTTTATTCATTCCTCAGTCAAAAAAGATAGTTTCAATTTTTTAGTTGATAAAATCTTTGTTGACGGTTATGTAAAAATGTCAGAAATTGTAGTGTTTAAGATATTTCATAATGTGAAAAGATTATTGTTATTTAACGTAGGTATGAGAATTGCTCACGGAAAAGACAAAAGTTTTCAATCTTATTTTGGCAGTAATCTCCATTCAGCTTTGACAAAAGCAGAATTAAATTCAGGAACTAAAAATAATATTTTTGGAGTTGGTTATGAAAATGGAGAAAAAGTATCTTTTGGAGCATCTAAGAAAGGGAAAATTTGGTCATATTTGAGAGGGAATCTAAAAGAACTTACGAATTGGTGTGAAAGTATAGGAAAGAAACTAGTAGACCCAAATATAGACCCAAATGAGGTTTTGGACACACTGGAGCCTATAATAATCAAAGAAAGACCGAACTCAATTCCATATTTTATAGATTGGAACCCACTTTACTATAAAGAAATTGATAAAAGATATAGCTTGAAGATTTCTGGAATTCTATATGATTTATTAGACTGCGAATTACAGCTTAAAAATCCTAGTGAATCAGGAGATATAATGTTTGACTTAATTACTCTTAAAGATATTATTAGTTTTAAACTGATTGTAGATGAAGATGGTTTTAAAATAGAAAAAAACTCTTCTTTAGAAGTATTAATAATAAGAGGTAATAGTGAGCCATATTCATTGCTTAGTCACTTTAATGGAGATTATGTCCCGCAAATAGGATTTATTGAAAACTCAATGCTTTTGGGTAATCGATATATAAAATTTAAAGAAGAAATTTTAGATTTTCCTAAAGAAGACATAATTCCATTTGATTGGGCTGGGATTGATTTGGGAAAAGAATCTATGGGTTTTGATGAAAATAATTTAATAGAAGATTCTATACAATATAAGCTATATCAATCTTTACAAAAAGAGAATTGGGATATAATTTTTAATGATGATGATAGTGGTGAAATGGCTGATTTAGTGACATTGAGAAATGAGACTGACAAGGTTTATTTGAATTTGTATCATATTAAATTTGTAAGCAAGGGTAAGAATCAATCTATCGCAGTTCCCACAAATGATTTAGAAAAATTAAATTTATATCAGATATGTGGACAAGTTCAAAAATCCATTAATTGGAAGTATAAAGATTATAAATTTTTTAAGGAGCATTTTAGCAGAAGAGAAAATTTAAAAACTAGGATAAACAAATCAAGAATTTTAAAAGGTAATATTGATTTAGTTGAGGACATATGCAATAATATGAGGAACAAACCTTTAGAAATCCAAATATTTCTTGTGCAACCAGGAATAGACAAAAAAAATGCATCTTCAAATGTTTTAAAACTTTTGTATGTTACTGCTAATCATTTGGAGATTACTTCTGGTATTAAATTAAAAGTTATTGGATATCATTAAATACCTTGTCTTAAATTTTAGTGTTTTTGAGTTTAAAAGTATGCACACCTTTTGAAAAAAGATGCACACCTAATTGTTAGCCTTTTTTGAAGTAAATAGTTATATTATGAAGTGTTAAGAAACTGCCCTAAAATCAAAAAAGCCATTCACACTAAAGTGAAAAGCTTTTCATTGGTCTAACTACAAACCAGGTCTTGCCAGCGGCGGACCAAAACAACACAACAATTTTAAAAACCTTTTTAGGACAAAAAAGTCACGCTGTTCACGTGACTTTTTATCCAATTTAAGCGGTCTGGACGGGACTCGAACCCGCGACCCCGTGCGTGACAGGCACGTATTCTAACCAACTGAACTACCAAACCAGCGCTTATTATTTCACAAACTATCTATTTTCATAGGAGTTCATTGAACTTGTTTGCGAGTGCAAATATACAATCAATTTCGAGTTTACCAAATGTTTTTCTGAAAAAGAATAAAAGAATTCTTTTCTCATCAACCAAAAGTTTGTTTTTCAACTAAATAAGTAGTCAATATTTTTTCAAAACTTTCACCTACACTCACTGGAAGATACTTAATTCTGTTTTGAGCACAGGTTAAAGATAGTTTTTTAAAATATACTGCCGCTTGCTTTTCATAAGCTTCTTTTACGTTATCAGCAAAAATATTGACTTCATCACCCGTTTCTAAATCGATGAATTTTCGTGGCGTATTATCAAAATCAAAATTCAGTTCTGTTTTATTGTCAATAACATGAAACAGAACTACTTTGTGTTTGTTATGCTTTAAATGCTGCAATGCATTTAAAAGTGCTTCTTCGTCGCCAGTTTGGAACATGTCTGTAAATAAAACAATCATTGAACGACGGTGCATCTTTTCGGCTATCTGATGCAAAAACGTGATTGTATCGGTGGTTTTTGTATTTCTTGGATTTGTCAAAAGATTTTCCAGCGTATTCAACAACATTCGATGATGTCTGTCACTTCCTTTTTCAGGAGCATAATATTCATAAGTATCTGAATAGACACTCAGACCAACAGCATCACGTTGTTTTTTAAGCAAATTCATTAATACTGCTGATGCCAAAACCGAAAACCCAATTTTACTTTCATAAAACTGCTGGTTGTCGCTTAATTTAGGGTAATGCATCGATGAGGAGTTGTCAATAATTAAATGGCAACGCAAATTGGTTTCCTCTTCATAGCGTTTAGTATATAACCGATCTGTTTTAGCAAACAATTTCCAATCAATATGCTTCGTGCTTTCTCCAGAATTATATACTTTATGCTCAGCAAATTCTGCAGAAAAACCATGAAAAGGGCTTTTATGCATTCCAGAAATAAAGCCCTCCACCACTTGGTTAGCTAGTAATTCAAGATGCTGAAAACTGGATATTTTTTCTATTTGGGATTCGATATTCATATTTAGTTCATCAGTTCGCCTTTTGCGGCTCGTGTCAAATGTATTAAAAGATTGAACGATTTAAAAATTAAAAGATTGAAATTATAGAAACTGAATCCCGATAGCTCTCGGCACTGTTTAAATAAAAAAGGCTTGACTTTCGTCAAACCTTGATTACTAATTCAAATTCTCTATGCTTCGACAAGCTCAGCCACCGAGAATAAAATGTATATTACAACAATGCGTCTAAACTATCTGCATAGGTTTGTTTTGGAGCTACACCTACTTGTCTTCCAACAACTTCGCCTTTATGGAAAATCAATACTGTAGGAATATTTCTAACACCGTATTTCGCAGCGAATTCTTGATTTGCATCTACGTCAACTTTTCCAACAACTGCTTTATTTGCATATTCTTCGCTGATTTGGTCAATGATTGGCCCAACCATTCTACATGGTCCGCACCAAGTTGCCCAAAAATCCACCATTACTGGCTTGTCTGATTTTAAAACTACTTCCTCAAAAGTAGCGTCTGTAATTGCTAATGCCATCTATTTTTTAATTTAAGTTTAAAATTATTTTCGTGTTTCTGAATTACAAATGTAGGTAAATTTATAATTTTAAGAAGGTATTTTGTATTGCTTTTGGCTATTTTATGATTGTTTTAATCAATTCAGTTTAAAGTTAATTTGCATCTTTTCCAGTTCTACCAGTAATTCATTAGAAATCTTGATTTTCAGTTTTCGGCTTGCCATTTCTAATTTTGTAATTACTTTTATCTCTTCTGTTGCTTCAGGAATTATTGCTACAGCGTTTTCGGATTCAAATACATCCCCATTTTCATCAAGCACTAATTCTTCTGCTATTTCTATTGGAACTGCTTCAATTTGTCTTATGTTTTTTTCTACTTCCAATACTTCAAAACCTACAGCATTATCGCCTTTATTAGCATTAAATACTGTATTTAACTGATGTATGAACTCCGGTTGCAACTCGTTAATATTTAAATATACAATCAGTTTTTTTGCAAAAGAAGGCAAAACATCTTGAAGATATTGCACTAGCATAAACTGCAGCCTAGGCTCCCCTTTTATACCAGTATCTTTATTAGCCCAACCTTCTTTGACCATTACTTTCAAAAAAGTAAAATTATTTTGAATGAGATAATGCCTGAATTTTAAATATTCTTCACCAAAAATCCTAAACTCATAACTTTCGTCATAGCCTTCGAGTGTAAATGACCCCCATCCTTTCCCGTTTTTAGCGATTCGATGTTGTACCCCTGTTATAATTCCGCCAAAAGTGAGGTTTTTATTAATGTGGGGGTCTAGATTATTGAGTACATCCAGTTTGGAATTACAGAAATACTTCATTTCAAATTTAAAATCATCCAAAGGGTGTCCTGAAATATAAATTCCGACAACTTCTTTTTCTTTAGCTAATTTTTCCATAGTACTCCAATCCTCACACGGAGGAACAATAGGTTCTGCAATTTGAACGTCACTCGCATCCCCAAATAAACTTACCTGCGAAGAATTTTCATTTTCCTGAAACTTCGCGCCGTACCGTATGGCTTTTTCGTAAAATGTAATTCCGTCACCATCAGCATGAAAATATTGGGCTCTTGTTGTCCCTAAAAAAGAATCAAAACCACCTGCCAAAGCAAGGTTTTCAAACGCTTTTTTGTTTGCAGCACGCAAATCGACGCGTTTAGCCAAATCAAAAATCGACTTATATCTGGATTCTTTCCTGTTTTCCACAATAGTATTTACGGCTCCGGAACCCACACCTTTCACGGCTCCAATTCCGAAACGAATGGCATAATTTTCGTTTACTGTAAATTTATAAAACGACTCGTTCACATCGGGGCCCAAAACCTGCAACCCCATTCGTTTTGATTCTTCCATAAAAAAGGAAACCTGCTTAATGTCGTTCATGTTATTAGACAAAACCGCTGCCATATATTCTGCAGGATAATTTGCTTTCAGATAAGCAGTTTGATAACCAATCCAAGCATAACAAGTAGAGTGGGATTTATTAAAAGCGTATTCGGCAAAAGCCTCCCAGTCTTTCCAAATCTTTTCCAGTTTTTCTTCTGAATGTCCTTTTGAAGCAGCTTTTTCAATGAACTTTGGTTTCATTTTATCCAAAGTTGGCCTGTCTTTTTTTCCCATTGCCTTACGCAAAACGTCGGCATCACCTTTAGAAAAGTCAGCCAGTTTTTGCGACAAAAGCATTACCTGTTCTTGATAAACTGTAATTCCGTAGGTTTCCTTTAATAATTCTTCACAAACATCCAAGTCATATTCGATGGTTTCTTCTCCGTTTTTTCTTTTGATAAAACTCGGAATATAGGCAATTGGCCCGGGACGGTACAACGCATTCATTGCTATCAAATCGTTGAAAACCGTTGGTTTTAGTTCTTTTAAATATTTTCGCATTCCGGCAGATTCGTATTGAAACAAACCTATGGTTTCACCGCGCTGAAAAAGCTGGTATGTTTTTAAATCATCGATTGGAAATTCATCAGGATTAAGTTGTTTCCCGGTTCTGTACTTTATTAATTTTACGGTGTCCTTTATTAAGGTCAAGGTTTTTAAACCCAAGAAATCCATCTTCAACAAACCCGCACTTTCAACAACTGAGTTGTCAAATTGTGTTACATAAAGTTCTGAATCCTTAGCGGTTGCTACAGGAATAAAATCGGTAATATCACTTGGCGTTATAATGACCCCACAAGCGTGAATACCTGTATTTCTAAGGTTTCCTTCTAATATTTTTGCTTGTTGCAGCGTTTCCCCACTTAAATCATCAATGTTGGAAATAGCAATCAATTCCTTGATTTTGTCAAAATCTTCTGGCCTTAATATTTTCTTGATTTCTGCTTCTGAATCTTTAAAGAAACGTGCCAAACTCCATTTTGAAGGCATCATGTTCGGAATCAGTTTCGCAATTTTATCCGCTTCAAACAAAGGTAAATCTAAAACCCTCGCAGTATCACGAATAGCTGATTTTGTTGCCATTTTACCGTAAGTGATAATTTGCGCCACTTGTTTGGAACCGTATTTTTGAATTACATAATCCATTACTTTGCTTCTCCCTTCATCATCAAAATCGATGTCGATATCGGGAAGCGAAACCCTGTCTGGATTTAAAAATCTCTCGAAAAGCAAATTATACATCAAAGGATCAATGTTTGTAATCCCTAAACAATAGGCAACTACAGAACCTGCTGCAGAACCACGTCCTGGCCCTACTGAAACATCCATTTTTCTGGCTTCAGCAATTAAATCCTGAACGATAAGAAAATAACCTGGATATCCTGAATTTTGAATTGTGAGTAGTTCAAAATCGATTCGCTCTTCTATTTCAGCGGTAATTTCTTCATATCTTTTTTTGGCACCTTCATAAGACAAATGACGCAAATATTCATTCTCGCCTCTTTTCCCTCCATCAGTCTCGTCTTCTGCTACCAAAAAAGCTTTGGGTATTTCAAATTTCGGTAAAAGCACATTTCGTGCAAGATCAAAAACTTCTATTTTGTCTACAATTTCAGCAATATTAGAGATCGCATCCGGTAAATCAGTAAAGAGTTTTTTCATTTCGTCACCCGATTTGAAATAATACTCCTGATTAGGCATACCGTAACGGTAACCACGTCCACGACCTATTGGCGTTGCCTGTTTTTCACCTTCTTTTACACACAATAAAATATCGTGGGCATTCGCATTTTCCTTGTCTATATAGAAAATATTATTGGTTGCAACGATTTTAACTTCGTGCTTATTTGCTAAATCAACCAATACTGAGTTTACCCTATTTTCATCTTCCTGATTGTGACGCATAACTTCTACGTAAAAATCAGCGCCAAATTGTTCTTTCCACCAAACCAATGCTTCTTCAGCTTGGTTTTCTCCTATATTCAGTATTTTACTTGGTATTTCGCCATACAGGTTTCCTGACAAAACAATAATATCTTCTTTGTATGCTTCAATTACTTTTTTATCAATTCTTGGCACATAATAAAAACCCTCAGTATATGCAATTGAAGACATTTTGGCTAGATTATGATAGCCTTTTTTGGTTTTAGCCAAAAAAACGATTTGATAACCATTGTCTTTTCGGGATCTATCTTTGTGGTCTTCGCAGACAAAAAATTCACAACCAATTATTGGTTTCATTGGAACTTCTTCTGGTATTTCTCCTTTCTCAATTGCTGCTGCATTTTTGGCTTCAGCTGCTTTATTATGATTGAGTATATCCCTAACAAAATGAAAAGCACCCATTAAGTTAGCATGATCTGTCATAGCAACTGCCGGCATTTTATTTTGAACTGCCGCTTTGATTAAAGCCGGAACACTAATTGTGGATTGCAATACAGAAAATTGCGTATGGTTGTGAAGATGAACAAAATCAACGTCAACTAAAATTTGCTTATTCTCAGAAAGTGCTTGTTTAGAAATTGAAGCAGTTTGTTTTTCGCCAAATTGCTGACGGATTTTATCAGAAGCCTCTTTTAAATTGATGTGTTTTAATCCAATAAGCTGGATTTCACCAGTATTATAATTTTTAAATTCTTGCAAATAACCTGCCGGCACATCCAATTGCTCTGTTGTAAAAACATCACGGCGAATCAATTCTAAAAAACAACGCGTGGTTGCCTCAACATCGGCAGTAGCGTTATGTGCTTCTGCAAAAGGTTTATTAAAAAGATAACTGTGCAGTTCGGTAAGTGTTGGCAATTTAAATTTTCCTCCACGACCTCCCGGTAATTTCAATAATGAAGCGGTAATTTCAGTACAGGTATCCAAAACTGGCATTGCACTCATTTGGCTTTCAACTCCCAATCGATGAAATTCACACCCCATAATATTCACATCAAAACCTAAATTTTGACCTACAATAAATTTGGTTTTCGATAAGGCAATATTGAATTTTTCCAAAACTTCAGACAGGGGAATACCTTTGGCTTGAGCCAATTCGGTAGAAATTCCGTGAATTCTTTCGGCATCATAGGGGATATTGAAACCTTCTGGCTGCACTAAATAATCCTGATGTTCGATGAGTTTTCCCATTTCATCGTGTAGCTGCCAAGCAATTTGAATGCATCTGGGCCAATTGTTGGTATCGGTAATTGGCGCATCCCATCGTTTAGGCAATCCAGTGGTTTCGGTATCGAATATTAAATACATTTTTCAGGGCTTTAGGATTTAGGCTTCAGGCCTTAAGAAAATAGTAAGTTATTTCTAAGAATCTGATTTTAAAGTTTTTGCGATTATAAAAAATAACAAAAGCCGAATTTCAAAAATAGTTTTTTTTACAGTAAAAACATTGGGAAGTTATCAACAAAAAAACCATTCAAAAAATTGATATATCAATTCTCTGAATGGTCTATGTTTGAAAAATTTAGATTACTACCTAAATTTTATCTAAAGTTGTTAATTAATAACCACCTCTGTTTCCACCACGGTCATTTCCACCACCGTAACCACCGCCACGACTGTTTCCACCACCATAACTTCCACCACCACGGTTGTCTCCACCGCCACGGTTGTTGTTAAAACTTCTTCTTTCACCTTCTGGTTTTGGTTCAGATTTGTTTACAACAATTGCACGACCTTGAACAGTAGCTCCGTTCAATTCATCGATTGCTTTTTGAGCCTCATCATCATTTGCCATTTCTACAAAACCAAATCCTTTACTTCTTCCAGTAAATTTATCAGTAATAATTTTTACAGAATCAACTGCTCCATAAGCCTCGAAAGACTCTCTTAAATCTGCTTCCTCAATACTGAATGGAAGGCTTCCAACGAAAATATTCATATGTACATTTTTATAATAATCCTACAAATATAGGATAATTTAATTTCTAATCCACTATGCTTTAGTTTATTTATGTTTTTATTATCAAACTAAAATCTTTTATGACAATCCATAAAAAAACCATCTAAAAAGATGGCTTTGTATAATAGATGCTCAAGTTTTTTATTATATGCCAGATGTTACAGGTAATTTAAAAAAACCTCCTTGCGAAAAGTTAACTATTGGATTTACATCTGGACTAACCACTTCAGTATTGGCATTGAATTTAAAAGTCCCAGTAATTGTTTTGTTTACAACATCATAATCGCTAATTGTAATGTTCCCATTTCCAACTCCGGTTCCTGTTACATAGGTAATATCAATTCCGTCCTGAGTATAAATAAACGTTGCCTTATTTGTAACTCCTGTCCCAAAGGCATAAACACCTGCAGCAGCAGATGACGTATTAATAGTTAAGGATTGATTTTGATATAATGCATTTATTGTCAATTTTCCATCTGTTGCCATTGTAGCAGTAGTAACCACTGGCTTCCATAACACTCCGTCTTTTAATGCTTTTATCGAATTACCATTTCTTGTAACATCCTGAGTGCAAGATGCGAAAGCAAATAACAATATCAAAAGTGAAACTATTTTTTTCATTATTATTATATATTTATTTAAGGCAAAAATAGCTTTTTAAATTACAAATGCTAAAAATTTAAAGAAAATTTTAAGTAAAAACAGACATTAATTCTGTTTGTGTTTTAAATTTAAAGAATGTAAATTAGTTTGTTAGAAAAAAAAATGTAAATTTGCACCCTTAATTAACGGAGGTCGAGTACCTCAAATTTAATCACAAGATTATGTCTGTAAAAATTAGATTACAAAGACACGGTAAAAAACAAAAACCTTTTTACTGGGTTGTAGCTGCTGATGCACGCTCAAAAAGAGATGGTAAATACTTAGAGAAAATCGGTACTTACAATCCAAACACCAATCCTGCAACTATCGAATTAAACATTGATAAAGCAGTACAATGGTTACATAATGGTGCACAACCAACAGATACAGCAAAAGCAATCCTTTCATACAAAGGTGCTTTATTGAAACACCACCTTGACGGAGGAATTCGCAAAGGGGCTTTGACTCAAGAACAAGCTGATGCAAAATTAGCTGCTTGGTTAGAAGCTAAAGCTGGAAAAGTAGATTCTAAAAAAGACGGTTTGACAAAAGCGCAAGCTGATGCTAAAGCAAAAGCTTTTAAAGCTGAACAAGCTGTAAATGCTAAACGTCTTGCTGATGCTGCTAAAGCTGAAGCAGATGCTATCGCTGCTGAAACTCCTGCTGTTGAAGAAGAAGTTGCAGACTCGAGCGCAAGCGAACAGGCGGAGCAAGTTGAAGCTTCAAATGAAGAAGTAGCTGCTGAGGAAACTCCTGCGGCAGAAGAAAACAACGAAGAAGCTCAAGCTTAATTATATAAGCGGTAATGCGTAAAGAAGATTGTTTCTATTTAGGTAAAATCGCAAAAAAATTTAGTTTCAAAGGGGAAGTCCTTGCCTATTTAGACACAGACGAACCAGAGTTATACGAAAATTTGGAATCAGTGTTTGTTGAATGCAACAAACACTTGGTTCCTTTTTTTATTGAAACTAGTTCCATTCATAAAAACGATTTCCTAAGAATTCGTTTTGAAGATGTAAACAATGAAGAAGAAGCCGATGCTATTTTAGGAAACGCTATTTATCTTCCTTTAAACATGTTACCAAAACTCACCGGTAACAAATTTTACTTTCATGAAGTTATTGGCTTTGAAGTCGAAGACAAAAGATTAGGTATAGTAGGGAAAATTCAATCGGTTAACGATACAACTGCACAGCCTCTTTTTGAGGTACTTAATGGAGAAGTCGAAATCCTAATTCCGATGATTGATCATTTTCTTGTCAAAATCGACCGTGAAAATAAAAAAGTCATTATGGATTTACCCGAAGGACTAATTGAAATGTATTTATAGATTTTTAGATACGCTGCGCTTTTTTAGATTATTAGAAACGCCTGCGGCTTTATAAAAAAATCTAAATTGTCAAACTCTCAAACAATCGAAGTTGTCTAAATTTGAATTCAAGCAATTTTCTGTAGAACAAGACCGTTGCGCAATGAAAATTGGTACTGATGGTGTTTTACTTGGCGCTTGGGCACCAATTGAAAACAATCCGTTTAGCATCTTAGATATTGGAGCCGGGACTGGAATCATCGCTTTAATGTTGGCACAACGTAGTAATGCTGATCAAATTGACGCATTGGAAATTGATGAAAATGCCTACGAACAAGCCGTAGATAATTTTGAAAACTCGCCATGGAGCGACCGATTATTTTGTTATCATGCCGGATTGGATGAATTCATGGAAGAACCAGAGGAAGAGTATGATATAATTGTTTCAAATCCTCCATTTTACACCGAAGACTACAAAACAGATAACGAACAACGTGATTTAGCCCGTTTTGCTGACGCACTCCCTTTTGAAGATTTAATAGAAGCTGCCGATTTATTACTTTCAGAAAACGGAGTTCTTGCAGTTATCATTCCCTTTAAAGAAGAAGATGCATTTATGGCTTTAGCCAATGATTATGAATTGTATCCTTCAAAAATTACTCGCGTAAAAGGCACACCAACTACTGAAACAAAAAGAAGTTTATTGGCTTTTAGCCGAAATAAAAAGACTGATTTCCCTATTGACGAATTGATTATAGAAACCGCCCGTCATCAATACACTGAAAAATACATTGCACTGACAAAGGATTTTTATTTGAAGATGTAATTGCTTATAAACCAAACTATCTTGGCAAAACCTAAACTAGGTTGATGATTTACCGCAATTAATTGATAAAAACCATATTAAATTAGCAATCTGCCAAATTAAATTTGCTATTTATCCACTATTAGTTTGGCAAATACAATATTCATGTTACAAATCACCCTATTTACATGATAGATTATCAAATTAAATTGGGTTTTAAGAGCATTAAATTGATAATTTACCAAATTTAATTTATAAAACATATTCCCTGGCTCTGAAAAAATTCCCTACTTCTTTATACAAATAATCTTTAATCACCCATCAGTGTAAGATGTTTGTTTTATAACAATTCTTCCTTTAATAGTTAAATTTCTTTATGTAAATTTGCAGCCTATTATTAACAGATTGCTTTACTTCGACAAGTTCAGTATTAGCTATTCACAATGATCACATCTATGAAACCAGACTTATTTCAATCACCAGATTATTACTTATTAGACGATTTATTATCAGACGAACACAAACTAGTACGTGATTCTGCTCGTGCTTGGGTTAAAAAAGAAGTTTCTCCAATTATAGAAGAATATGCGCAAAAAGCCGAATTCCCTCATCAAATCGTAAAAGGTCTAGGTGAAATTGGTGGTTTTGGACCTTATATTCCTGTAGAATATGGAGGAGCAGGATTAGACCAGATTTCGTATGGTTTGATCATGCAAGAAATTGAACGTGGTGATTCAGGTGTTCGTTCTACTTCTTCTGTTCAATCTTCTTTAGTAATGTATCCAATATGGAAATACGGAAACGAAGAGCAAAGAATGCGTTTTTTACCAAAATTAGCTACCGGTGAAATGATTGGTTGCTTTGGCTTGACCGAACCAAATTATGGTTCTGACCCAGGAAGCATGATTACCAATTTTAAAGACATGGGCGACCATTATTTATTGAATGGTGCCAAAATGTGGATTTCTAACGCACCTTTTGCTGATATTGCTGTAGTTTGGGCGAAAGATGAAACCGGAAGAATCCATGGATTAATAGTTGAAAGAGGTATGGACGGATTTACTACTCCAGAAACACACAACAAATGGTCACTTCGTGCATCGGCAACTGGAGAGTTGATTTTTGATAATGTAAAAGTCCCTAAAACCAATATATTACCAAACAAATCTGGATTAGGAGCACCACTTGGCTGTCTTGATTCGGCTCGTTATGGAATTGCTTGGGGAGCCATAGGAGCTGCGATGGATTGTTACGATACTGCTTTGCGTTATGCAAAAGAGCGTATTCAGTTTGACAAACCTATTGCTGGAACACAATTACAACAAAAGAAATTAGCTGAAATGATTACCGAAATCACTAAAGCTCAATTATTGACATGGAGATTGGGAGTATTGAGAAATGAAGGCAGGGCTACTTCTGCACAAATTTCAATGGCGAAAAGAAATAACGTGGATATGGCAATACACATTGCTCGTGAAGCACGTCAAATGCTTGGCGGAATGGGAATTACCGGAGAATATTCGATTATGAGACATATGATGAACCTTGAGTCTGTAATAACTTATGAAGGAACGCATGACATTCACTTATTAATTACCGGAATGGACGTGACAGGAATTGCCGCTTTCAAATAAACCATAATTGTTTATAACATTCAAACAAAAGCTTTTCGTACAGAAAAGCTTTTTTTACATTTGTAGTAACCCTAAACTCATTATCATGAATATCCTAACTATAAATAACAGTATCCAGCCTCAAAAAGACATTTTATTACAGCATTCCTTGTATAAAAAAGTTGAGACTATAGAAGATTTGCATCATTTTTTAGAAAACCATGTCTATGCAGTTTGGGACTTCATGTCTTTATTGAAAGCCTTGCAATCCCGATTAACATGCACTTCAACTCCGTGGTTTGCTACAAAGAACGCTGAAATACGCTACCTGATAAATGAAATTGTTCTTGCAGAAGAAACCGATCTTACCATTGACGGCCGTCGCCAAAGCCATTACGAAATGTATATTGAAGCAATGGAAGCTTGTGGAGCCAACACCAATGAAGTAGGACTTTTTTTAGACAAAGTTGAGTCGTTACAAAATATCTTCGTAGCTATTAAACAAAGTAGTCTACACCCAAAAGTAAAAGAGTTCCTCAACTTCACTTTTACAGTTATCGAAGAAGGCAAAGCCCATAATATTGCAGCAGCATTTACTTTTGGAAGGGAAGATTTAATTCCGTCAATGTTTACAGAAATACTAAAAAACTTTCAGGAAAATTTTCCTCAAGCTAACCTAAGCAAACTGATATATTATTTTGAAAGACACATTGAATTAGATGCAGACGAACATGGCCCTATGGCAATGCAAATGATTACCGAATTATGTGGAACTGACGAACACAAATGGGCAGATGTAGAACAAACCTCTATGCAGGCATTGGAAAAGCGCATCGGTTTATGGGACGCTATTGAAGAACAGATTATGGAAAGCCATTTGGCAACAACATAAAACCAACTGCCTTTTTTTTATCGTATCTTTTATAAATACTTTAAAATGAAAAGATGTTGCAAAATAATAATTGTTCTATGTGTTTTTCTTGTTTTAAGCTGTAAATCTGATAAGACTCATTTTATGCATCCAGACAAGCAAGTTATAACGTTGAAATACCTTGCTTTAGGTGACAGCTATACCATTGGAGAAAATGTTTGTAAAAATTGTGGGTATCCTATACAATTAAAAAATAGCCTTCAAAAACTATATCCAACATATCCAATTTCAGTAAAAACAATTGCTAAGACTGGGTGGACTACAGGAGATTTAATTTCGGCAATAAATAATGAAGACCCTGCAAACGATTATGATTTTGTCACTCTTTTAATTGGGGTAAATAATCAATACCAAAACAAGCCGTTTCCGATATACGAAAAAGAATTCCCAGTATTATTGAAGAAGGCAATTGCTTTTGCAAAAGGAAATAAAAAGAATGTGATTGTAATTTCCATCCCTGATTATGCTTTTACTTCTTTTGGTCAAAGAAAACCGAATCCCAAAAATATTTCTTTAGAAATTGACCATTACAATGCCTTTGCTGAAAATTATTGCCTTCAAAATGGGGTGGAATTTTTAAATGTAACAGACATTTCCAGACAAGGTTTAAACAATCCTGGTTTAGTTACAAAAGATGGCTTACATCCTTCAGAGGAAGCTTATTCTAGGTTTACTGAAAGGCTTTTGCCAAAAATAAAATCTATATTGAACAAGTAATCAATATTCTGGCGCTAATTCTATTTCCAATCCTTCAAGATCTTCAGTAATGGGGATTTGGCATCCCAAGCGGCTATTTGATTTTACATTAAAAGCTTCAGACAGCATTGCTTCTTCATCATCACCCATTTCAGGTAAAGACACTTCGTTTATTACATAACATTGACAGGAAGCACACATTGCCATTCCGCCACAGGTTCCAATAGTTCCTTCTGGAGCCAATTCATACATACGCACTAATTCCATCAGATTCATATTCATGTCTGTTGGTGCTTGTACTTCATGGGCTGTACCTTCCCTATCTGTTATTTTGATGGTTATGTCTTGTGACATTTGTTTGATTTAAATATAATAGTCACGTGTTTGTATACAATCTTTTAGATGCGATAATTAGCGTTTTCTACATGATGACAATACTTAATCTATAGCTTTTACTACTGCTTTTTCAGCTTCTTTTCTGGTCCCGTCAAAACCGTCAACACCTGAAACCGTAGTGTATTTCAATACGTATTTTTTGCCTGGATTCATCCGCTGATACACACTTTGCACCATTAAAGTTGCTTCGTGAAAACCACATAATATTAATTTCAATTTCCCAGGATAAGTATTCACATCTCCTATGGCATATATTCCTTCAATATTAGTTTGGTAATCCAGGGCGTTATTTACTTTTATAGCATTTTTTTCTATTTCCAATCCCCAATGCGCTATTGCTCCTAGCTTTGGCGTTAGCCCAAAAAGCGGAATAAAATAATCCGTTTTAATGTTTCGGTGCGCACCATTTTCATCAATATCTATCGACTCCAAGTGCTCTGCGCCATTGAGCCCAACTACTTCTGCCGGGGTAATCAAATGGATTTTTTCCGCATGTTTTAGTTCTTCTACTTTTTCTACGGAATCCAATGCCCCACGGAATTCATTACGACGATGAATGAGTGTAACTTCTGAAGCGACATCAGCAAGAAAGATGCTCCAATCCAATGCAGAATCCCCGCCTCCAGCGATAACAATTTTCTTATTCCTGAATAATTCTGGATCTTTTACAAAATACTCTACCCCTTTATCTTCATAAAACTGAATGTCTTCGATAATGGGTTTACGTGGTTCAAAACTCCCTAATCCACCAGCAATAGCAACTGAATTTGCATGATGCTGGGTGCCTTTGTTACTGGTAACGATAAATGTGCCGTCTGCTAGTTTTTCTATCTTTTCGGCGGTTTCGTTTAGCGTGAACCCGGGTTGGAATTGTTTGATTTGCTCCATTAGATTTGACACTAAATCCCCTGCTAAAACAGAAGGGAAACCTGGAATGTCAAATATGGGCTTTTTAGGATATAATTCGGTTAATTGTCCGCCAGGCTGTGGCAAACCATCAATAATATGGCATTTTAATTTGAGAAGGCCTGCTTCAAAAACAGTAAAAAGGCCAGTAGGCCCAGCGCCAATTATTAATATATCTGTTTTGATCATTTATTCAAGGTTCTAAGTTGCAAAAGTTACTCAAAAACTCTTGCGTGAGGGATAAAGGCGGTATCCTTTTTTGATCCCGATACTTTCGGGGGGAAAAAGATATAGCCGAAAGCCCGACCCAGTCTCGTTTTTTTTTAACGAGGTAGGGTCACGCCCAAATTATTTATAAAATATTTACTACTGTTTCTATTTGTGGAGCATACTTTTTTATAGTAGTTTCCACGCCTGCTTTAAGAGTCATCTGATTTACGCTGCAACTAATGCATGCCCCTTCAAGGCGTACTTTTACATGCTTATCATCCTCAATTGAAATTAAAGTGATGTCGCCTCCGTCAGAATTCAAAAAAGGCCTGATTTCTTCCAATGCCTTTTCTACGTTTAATGTTAATTCTTCTGTTGTCATAATTTAGATTTAAAAAAACTCTGGGCTTCGACAAGCTCAGCCACAAGAGTAATTATTTTTTTACTGCTGAACATCCAGCCATTGTGGTGATTTTTATTGCTTCGGTAACAGGCAGGTTTTCATTTCTGCTTACTACTTCCTGAACTACATTTCTTGTGATTGTTTCAAAAACAGTTTCGATTATAGCCCCAGTTTGCATAGCTGCAGGACGACCATAATCTCCTGCTTCCCTTATAGACTGTACTATTGGAACTTCACCAAGGAAGGGAACATTCAAATCTTCGGCAAGGTTTTTTGCTCCTTCTTTTCCGAAAATGTAATATTTATTATTTGGCAGTTCATCTGGTGTGAAATAAGCCATGTTTTCTATAATTCCTAAAACAGGAACATTAATGTTGTCCTGCATAAACATTGCGACTCCTTTTTTAGCATCTGCAAGTGCTACTGCTTGTGGCGTACTTACAACAACTGCACCTGTAATAGGCAATGATTGCATTATGGAAAGATGGATATCACCTGTTCCTGGAGGCAAGTCAATAAGCATGAAATCAAGTTCACCCCAGTCTGCATCGAAAATCATTTGGTTCAATGCTTTTGAAGCCATTGGCCCACGCCAAATAACAGCTTGGCTCGGAGCGGTAAAAAACCCTATGGAAAGTATTTTTACTTCATAGCTTTCTATTGGTTTCATTTTCGATTTTCCGTCGATGGTAACTGAAACTGGCTTTTCGGTTTCAACATCAAACATCATTGGCATTGAAGGACCGTAAACATCGGCATCAAGAATACCTACCGAAAATCCCATTTTAGCTAAAGTTACAGCTAAGTTTGCAGTAACAGTAGATTTCCCTACGCCACCTTTTCCAGAAGCTACGGCTATTATGTTTTTGATTCCAGGTATTGCTTTCCCTTTAATTTCGTTCGGGTTTTCCTTTGCTTCCACTTTGATATTGACTTTAACTTTCGCATCTGCAGAAATTAATTCCCCTATGGTTTTTTTAATATCGTCTTCGGCGCGTTTTTTAATGTGCATTGCCGGTGTAGTTATAGTTAGGTCAACCACTACTTCATCACCAAAGGTAATTACATTTGTAACTGCTCCGCTTTCTACCATGTTTTTTCCTTCCCCTGCTATAGAAATGGTTTCCAATGCTTTGAGAATATCTTTTCTATCTAATTTCATTTTGATTCTTTATTTTTTTTCAAAAGTCAAATACAATTTGCACAATGATACTATGCTTATTGCATTGTCTTATTAAGACTGATTTAAGTCCCGAAGTTTCGGGAGCAAATATACTATGAAAAGTTATTATAAAGAAGTTTTCGGATTGTATTTATTGATACTGAAATTATACCTGACTATTTTGAATTATCATCTATAAAAGGATTAAATTCGTTATTGATAATCATAAGGGATATGGGCTTGAGTTTTCATTATAAAGGGGCTTTAAAAAATCCTCAATCATTAAAATCGATGATTGAAGAAGTTGTCGATATTGCATCAACTAATGAATGGAAGTATCTTATTTATGGTGATGAATTCCCTGAAAATTCTTTTTCTTCAGATGATAAAAATGATTCTTTATGCGGAATAATTATTACTCCACCTGATTGTGAGCCAGTTTGCCTTACTTTTTTTTCTGACGGAAAGTTAGTGAACGGCATTCATTTAAAACTGCCTCATCCTGAAAAACAACATGAGGATGTTTACCTATCCGTTAAAACCCAATTTGCCGGTGCAGCAATTCACATTCAATTGATTACGCTATTCGAGTATTTAAACAAAAAATATTTTGAGAATTTTGACCTTTATGACGAAGGTAATTTTTGGGAGACTAAAAACGAACAATTATTAAAGGAAACTTTTGCAAAATATAACAATCTGATTGAGGGTTTTGATAGTTTATTGTCCGCTATTCCGATGAAAGACGAGGAAACCATCGAAGCTTATTTATTACGGATTGCAGCGATGAATGGGAAGAGGAATGAGGGAAATTAATTGGAACACCTACACTAATTACTTTTTACTAATCATTTTATTTCCGGTTCCCAAAAATGCTTGTCAAAATCAATTATCTGGTTATCTACTACTTTTATCCCTTCGCTTTCTAGTAATTGCTGCATTAAATTTGTTCCGTCGAAATGATGTTTTCCCGTAAGCAATCCTTTTCTGTTTACTACTCTGTGCGCAGGAATATCTTCCCGATTGTGGGAAGCGTTCATTGCCCAACCAACCATTCGGGCAGATCGAGCAGTTCCCAATACTTTTGCAATAGCACCATAAGAGGTTATTCTGCCATAAGGGATTTGCCGTGCAACTGCATACACTCGTTCAAAAAAATTATCATTTTTGGATTCCATTTATATTGTTTTATACTATATGGCTTCGACAAGCTCAACCATCAATTTTTTCGAGTGGCAGCTGAGCTTGTCGAAGCTAAAAAAAATAAGGTTTCAGTAGCTTTGCAATTGTAAGCAATGAGATAAAACCTGTTACTGAACCAATAATGTAATTTCCATTATTTACAAAAAAGGAAGGTTTGTCCTCTTTCTTTTTAAAAAATAAAATATAGAGATAAAACATCAGGTAAGAACCTAATACCGCTCCCAAAACAAATGTATAAATGAAAGGCTTTTCGAAGTAAAACAATTTATAGGAGGACAAAGTAATACTTATAAATATATAATAGGGAACGGGGAACATATTGAGTACAGAGAGCACCATTCCTAATATAAAACGGTCTTTTTTACTGCGGAGCTTGATTTTGGCTTTAGGTTTCTTGGGTTGTTTGGCTTTCCAAAAAAAATAAATAGTGAGGGAAACAAATATAAAGAGACCAATTTCTTGCAACAAGTCAATAACATCTGGACGACTATAAATAAATTGTGCAAACAACAAAGCGATCAATGTTTGAAAAAGCACCACTATGGTAGCGCCCACAATAAAGTAAATTGCCTGCGCCCTTCCTTCTTTAACACTTATTTTTGCAGCAGTCATATTAAGCAAACCGGGAGGGGCAATTCCCATAAGAGCTGAAAAAAAACCTGCTAAAAGAGGAAGGATTATATACATTATTTTATCTTAAATCGGATGAAGGTAATAGCTTTATTCGTTTCTAAATATTGTTTTTCATAGAAAGTCTGAAATGCGGTCACTTCTTCTGGAGCGCCTTCATTTACATAAATATTATGATTAGCATATAAAACTTCGTGACCTTCGCCATGCAACAATCCTAAGGTATAGCCGTGCATGAATTCGCTATCCGTTTTCAGGTTCATTATTCCGTCTGGTTTCAGGATTTTTTTATAAAGCTGTAAAAATTCAGAATTCGTCATTCTGTGCTTTGTACGTTTGTATTTTATTTGTGGATCCGGAAAGGTAATCCATATTTCATCTACTTCATTTTCCGAAAAAATATGATTAATGAGTTCAATTTGAGTTCTGATAAATGCCACATTGTGCAATTCTGTTTCGACTGCTGTTTTGGCTCCACGCCAAAAACGCGCTCCTTTAATATCTACTCCGATAAAATTTTTATCTGGAAATCTTTCGGCTAAGCCCACAGAATATTCCCCTTTTCCACAGCCCAATTCAAGTACTAACGGATTGTTGTTTTTAAAAAAGTCGCTTCTCCATTTTCCTTTCAAAGGAAATAAATCACCTACTACTTCTTCTCTCGATGGTTGAAAAACATTGTTGAATGTTTCGTTTTCCCTAAACCTTTTTAATTTATTTTTACTTCCCACGACTATACTTAATATTTTGGTAAATTTAAGGAAATATATGAGACCTAAAATAGTTTTATCTTCGGCACCGAAATCTTATTCATTTTATAACTTTTAAAACTTGAATACAACCAAAAAAAATATTCTGATTGCACCTTTAAATTGGGGTTTGGGCCACGCCACAAGATGTATTCCCATCATTAAGGAATTAGAGAGAAATGGCTACAACCCGATTATAGCTTCTGATGGTGTGGCACTTGCTATTTTAAAATTAGAATTTCCTCAACTACAATTCTTAAACTTGCCCTCTTATCAAATTGAATATGCGAAAAACGGCACTTTTTTTAAATTAAAAATACTCTGGAATTCCCCAAAAATGATCCGCGCTATTTTTAACGAAAAAAAGACAGTGCAAAAATGGATTGAAGAATACAATATATCCGGAATCATATCTGATAATCGTTTGGGTGTTTTTAGCAAAAAAATCCCATCAATTTTTATTACCCACCAATTGAATGTTTTAACCGGAAACACAACCTGGATAACCAGTAAACTTCATCAAAGCATAATAAAAAAATTCACTGAATGCTGGGTTCCCGACGTTGCTGGAATTCCTAATTTAACTGGTGAACTGGGACATATAAAAAGCAATAAACTGAATTTAAAATATATCGGCCCCTTAAGTCGGTTAGAAAAAAAAGCTGTTGATAAAAAATACGATTTAATGATTATTCTTTCTGGGCCAGAGCCACAGCGAGGCATATTGGAAGAAATCTTAATAAAGGAAGTCAATCGATTTGATAAAAAAGTTATTTTCATAAAAGGAAAAGTAGAACCTCAGCAAATAAAGGAAACTGAGGGGAATGTTACTTACTATAATTACATGAATTCGCATGAATTAGAGCAAGCCTTTAACGAAAGTGAACTGGTTCTATGCCGTTCTGGATATACTACTATAATGGATTTGGCAAAACTAGAAAAGAAAGCATTTTTTATCCCGACACCAGGGCAATACGAGCAGGAATACCTTGCCAAAAAAATGAAGGATAACGGATTGATTCCCTATTCTTCACAAGAAAGATTTAAAATAGAAAAACTTAATAAATCCAATTTATACAAGGGCTTACAATCCTTTAATGAAACCGTTGATTGGCGAAAATTATTTGGAGTTTTTGATGGGAATTAAATTAGAAGTCTTCTCGCTTTTTTGCAGGCTTGCTGCTTTTTTTAGGTTTTTCATTTGCTTTTTCTAGCGTAAAGGAAAATTCTGATCCCTCGCCAAACCTACTTTCTACATAAATAGTTTCATTATGGGCCTCGATAATATGTTTTACTATTGACAATCCCAATCCTGAACCTCCTTCAGTACGTGCGCCACTTTTATCGACTCTATAAAATCGTTCAAAAAGACGTGGGATGTTTTGTTTTTCTATTCCTTCTCCGTTATCATTTACCCTAACTATAAATTTATCGTCGGTTAAATCTTCAATACTTACTTCTGTCGAACCTTCTGATTTTCCATACTTTATAGAATTTACAATAAGGTTGGTCACTACTTGCTGTATCTTTTCCTGATCTCCAGTAACTAGTAAAGGTTTATTGTATTTTCTGTCAAACATCAATAGAATGTCCTTTTTTGACGCTTTCATTTCAAGTAAATCAAATACATTCTGAATGACTTTAACGATATCAAATGTGACAATCTCAAGATTTAAATCCCCAATTTCCAGTTTAGCAATCATGTCTAAATCCTGTACGATATAAATAAGGCGTTCTACTCCTTTTTCTGCACGTTCCAGGTATTTTTTACGGATGGTTTTATCGTTCATTCCACCATCAAGTAATGTAGAAATGTAACCTTGAACGGTAAATAAAGGTGTTTTTAATTCATGCGAAACGTTACCCAAAAATTCCCTTCGATAGGCTTCCCGCACTTTTAAACCTTCTATTTCGAGTTTTTTATCAGTGGCGAATTTTTTCACTTCCCTGGTAAGTGTTGCCATGTCTGTAGTGATTGGTTGTTTTATAAATGAACTCGCTTCTAGTAAGGAAACATCGTCATATATTTTTTTTACTTTTTGATAGATGAATCTTTCTACTCTATATTGAATAACAAAAAAAGAAAATGAACCAATAGCAATAGCAAATATCAAAGTAAACAAATAGGAAAACTCAAAAAAGAAATAGGTCAATACCGCTATAAGTCCCGTTGAAAAAAGGGTGATGTAGGAAGCCGATTTAATGGCGAACTTATAGGTTTTTCTGAAATTTATTGACATTTAGTCTTGTATTAATGGTATTCCTTGACTGGTTGTCAATTTTTAGCAGGTATAAAATTAACAAATATTAGGTTTATGAAACTGTTTTTAAAGTTTAATTTAAACTTCAAACTTATAACCCACACCTTTGATGGTTTTAAAAAGCTCTTCGCCAATTTTTTCCCTTAATTTTCTAATATGTACATCAATAGTCCTTCCGCCTACAATAACTTCATTACCCCAAACCTTGTCTAAAATCTCTTCTCTTTTGAATACCTTTCCAGGTTTTGAAGCCAATAAATAAAACAGTTCGAATTCCTTTCTTGGCAAAACAATCTCCACATTGTCTTTAATGATTTTGTATTCTTCCCTGTTGATTTCGATTCCACCTACATTTAAAGTTTCTGCGTTTTTAGCGTCTTCATCTTTCAGTCTACGTAACAATGCCTTTACTTTACTTACCAATAATTTAGGTTTTATTGGTTTGGTAATATAATCATCGGCACCAGCATCAAATCCTGCTACTTGAGAATAATCTTCACTGCGGGCAGTTAGAAAAGTAATAATCACATTGCTCAATTCTGGTATTTTTCGGATGTTTTCACAAGCTTCCATACCGTCCATTTCTGGCATCATGACATCCATAATAATAAGTTGAGGCAATTCCTTTTTAGCTTTTGCAACAGCTTCTTTTCCGTTTACGGCAGTAACAATCTGATAGCCTTCCTGACTCAAATTATAACCTACGATTTCCAGGATATCCGCTTCGTCATCTACTAACAATATTTTTATTTCTTTCTTTTTCATGATGTGATTTTATAAAATCAGGTTTTATTTTCTCTAAAACGAGTGTAAATATAAAGATAAAAAAACGGCTTAAAACTGTGTTAACCATAATTTAATCTCTTAACTATTTGGTAATAATTATAAAACTAAATCGTAACAAATCAGTAACACCAACTTTACAGTGCAGCCATTACTTTGCACCAAAATTAAACATATCTTAAAATGAAATTTAGATTCTTATTGATTACGCTCTTTATTTGTTCAATTGCTTTGGCTCAAACCAAAGGTACAATATCTGGAGTTCTTACTGACAAAGATTTGAATAATGCAGCGTTACCTTTTGCAAATGCAGTTATTAAAGGTACTGCATTTAGCACTACTACCGATGAAAACGGAAAATACAGCATTAGCCTATTGCCTGGAAATTATACTATTGTTTTTAGTTTTTTAGGTTATGAAAACATAGAAATTCCTTTCTCTTTAAAAGAAAATGAAAAAATTACCATAAATAAAGCATTAGGTTCTGGAAGTTATCAATTAACCGATGTAGTTGTAAAATCTACCAGTAACCGCGAAAAAGAAACTGCATTATTATTAGATCAGAAAAAAGCAGTGGAAATTAAACAAAGTATTGGCGCACAGGAAATGTCAAGAAAAGGCGTTAGCGACGTGGAAGAAGGACTAACTAAAATCACTGGAATTACTAAAGTAGGATCAAGAGGGATTTTTGTTCGTGGTCTAGAAGACCGTTATAATAATTTATTAGTGAACGACTTGGCAGTACCTTCAAACAATCCGTTTAAAAAAATCATTCCTTTGGATTTATTCCCAACAGACATTGTGGGAGTGATTGATGTTTACAAAACGTTTAATCCTAACATCTATGGTGATTTTGCAGGTGGTACTTTTAATATTGTGACTTCTAAAGGAACAAGTAAAAGCATCACTAAATTAAATATTGGCGCTGGTTACACAACAGACAATAACCTTGCTGATTTTAACATCGATAAAAGCATAACAGATTCTAAAGGTTTCTTTGGTTTTGCAGGAAACGATAGAAAATTGCCTTCAATATTTGGAAATACACCTACAAACATGACACTTTCAAGTACTGAGTCATTAAAATATTTAAATAAAGGTTTTGATGTTAAAAACATGAAAAGCCCTTTAAACTCAAGCGTGGGTATTTTACATTCCGAAAAATTTAGTTTAAAAAACAGCGCAAACTTTACATATTTATTGTCATTGAATTTTGATAACAATTATAGTGTGAGAAAAGGGGTTGACAGAACTGTTTATGGAAGTGCCGACGAAATCATCTATAACAATAATTTTAATTCTTCTGAATATAAATACAAAACAAACACATCAGCATTAGTTGGTTTGAATTACAAAACCGATAGATTTGATTTGTCTTCAAGTACTTTTTATTTAAAAAACACTGAAAATTCAATTAAAGACCAATTGGGTATTCAAGGACAACAAGTAAACAATCCAAATTATTTAATCAGAACCAATCAATTGGACCAGTCTGATTATTTGACTACACAATTGAACGGAAAATATTTTCTGACATCTAATAAAAACCAATCCATAAAAGCAGGATTATCCTATTCTAAAACTAGTTTTGATCAGCCCGACCGTAAATTCTTTGGAGGAACATTACAAGACAATGGGGAAATAATCACTTCTTATACTGGAAATAATTTTTTACGTCAGTATTTATCCATTGATGGAAGTTATTATATTTCAGGTTTAGGGGAATACAATTTGAAATTTGGAAAAAAAGAAAAGAAAGACGAATTGACTTTTGGTTTTAACGGAAATTCGTCCGAAACACAATCTTCTTATCGATTTGTGGTAGCGGTTACTTCCTCTTACCCTCAATTTACCACAAATCTTAATAATATCGACACAAGGGTGAATGCTGATTTAGCTGCAGGGAATTTTAATTTTAAGGAAAGTTCAAATGCACAATATAAAGTAAAACTGTTTGAATATACGAATGCTGGCTTTACTAATTTATTATTGCATTTTGGAGAAAAATGGGAAGTAAACGGTGGTATCCGATTAGAAAAAAACTACAAGGAAACCAAGTATAGGGAAAACGGTTCATTTGATCAACCTTTCAAAAAGGTAAAAGTGGACAATATTTATGTTCTACCTTCTGTGAATCTTAAGTACACTATGAATAACCAAACCAATTTTAGATTAGCCGCAGGAAAAACATATACCCGTCCGGTAACAATGGAAGCATTTCCTATTGAATATATCAATGCCGATGGAACAGCTACAAGAGGAAACAATAATTTGGTAAACAGCGATAACTATAACTTGGATTTAAAGTACGAGCTTTTCCCAACCAACAAAGAAATTCTTGCTATAGGTTTATTTGGTAAAAAAATCAACAACCCAATTGAACGAACTTTTATTGCCAATGCAGCGAGTGGTTTGATTACTACTTTTGCAAACTCAAAAGAAGCTACTTTATATGGAGCAGAAATTGAATTTATTTTTGACTTTGCAAGAATTAACAAAAGCCTTACGGATTTTTCACTTGGCTTTAATACCTCTTTGATGCAAACTAGTGTTAAGTCTAACAATGCATTTGAAACACACAATAACAGGGAATTGCAAGGTGCATCAAAATGGCTGGTTAATTCTGATTTGAAGTACCAATTCAATATCAACAAAAATTGGAGCAACACAGTTTCATTAGTGTATTCAGTATTCGGGAAAAGAATCTTTAGTGTGGGAACACTTCCTTATGATCACGTTTATGAATTGCCTGTAAGCAAATTGGATTTAGTATGGGCAAGTAAACTATCACAGCATTTTGATTTAAAATTCTCAGCAGACAACATCTTGAATCCAAAAGTTCAATTTGAATTAGGGGATAATAGTTCATCTACATTTGCTGAAACTTCACGCACATTGAATGATTACAAGCGTGGAGTTGGATTTTCTTTAAACCTTGGATATACTTTCTAAAAACCAAATCCATTAAAAATACAAAGCCCTGCATTGTCAGGGCTTTTTGTATGTTAAGAAAGAAATTCGGCTTAACATTAGCTTAATGTTTTAATTAAATATTAGTAACGGTTTTGTAATAATAGCGTAATCTCTTTTAAAGAATCCTAAAGTAGTTTTGTCCTAAGAAATTTAATTAAACACAAACGTTATGAAAACGAAATTTTTAGCATTAGCAGCAATAGCTGCCTTATTTTTGAACTCTTGTACAAGTAGTGACGATGACACTTCACCAGTAGTTCCAGCAACTGGAGAAATAACTGGAACTATTTCTACTAATACAACTTACGCTTTTGGCAACTATACCTTAAAAGGAATTGTGAAAATAAATTCTGGCGTAACTGTAACATTTGCTGCGGGTTCAACTATCACTTGTACAAAAACAACAGGAGACAATGCATTAGTAGTATTGAATGGTGGAAAATTAATTGTTAACGGTACAGAAACCCAACCAGTTGTTTTTACTGAAGCATCTGCAGTACCAGGATCATGGGGTGGAATTATTATGTATGGCGATGCTCCAATCAATGCTATTGGAGGAATTGCAGCTTCTACATCTGAAGATGGAAATGCATTATCTTACGGAGGAACAAATGCAGGTCATAATGGTGGTTCATTAAGCTATGTGAGAGTAGAATATGCGGGTTCAAAATTAGCTGATGGAACAAAAGAATTGAATGGTTTTTCTTTTTACTCAGTAGGCTCAGGAACAACTCTAGACCACTTGGTTTCTTATAAAGGTGCAGATGATGGATTTGAATTTTATGGAGGAACAGTAAGTTTAACCAATTCTATTTCTTACGGAAACTATGACGATGCTTTTGACTGGCAAGATGGATGGAAAGGACAATTGAATTCAAACTGGTATGCTTATCAAGTAACTAAAGGAAACTTTGGAATAGAAATCGAATCGTCAAATAACAACAATGCATTCTATCCAAAAGTAACTAATATTACATTGAAAAGAGCTGCAGGATGTACTCCAGAAGTAGCTGGTGATATTCAGGTAGATGCTTTCCAATTCAAAAAAGAAGGAAATGGAGATTTCAGTAACATCATCATTGACGGTTACGGATCTTACACAGAAGGTGCAAATGTTTATAACGGAGCAGCGGTAAAAATTCAGGATGCAACTACAAACACTAACCAGGTAACAGGTTCTAAAATTAAATTAACCAACGTGAAAATTACAAACACTGCACAAACTACTCCTGTAGGAGCTACAGCAGGAATTGTAGTATCTTTCCCAACTGGTCAATTTACTACTAGCAACATTGCAACTGGAGCAACTTTAACTGCAGGAAGCTGGGCTACAGTAGGTGGCGTTAATTTGATTCAATAATCAAAAAAACTTTCATAATTAAATCCCTCAAATTTTTGAGGGATTTTTTGTTTTATATTAAAAATAAATTCCTATATTTACAAAACTAATTCTATGTAATGGCAAAAAACTACTTTTATATTATTTTATTTACGATTTGTTTTCTTTCTTTTGGCGCTTCAGCCCAAGAAAGTAAGCCCCAATCGGTAAATCAGGATACTCAAATTGAAGGTTTGAGTTTCTATCCTAATCCGGTGAGTAACGGAAAGGTTTATATCACTTCCAAGCTTTCTTTAGACAAGGAAATTATAATTTTTGATGTTTTAGGAAAAAAAGTAATACAAACTTACCTCAACTCAAAAGAGCTGAATGTATCTTCACTTTCTCCTGGTGTTTACATCATTAGAATTAAAGAAGGTGATGCAACAGCAACCCGAAAGCTAATTATCAAATAGCACATTTGAATTAAAATAATAACCGATATTTCAAAACTCCAATTTAAAGATTGGAGTTTTTTATTTACTTACTTTTGCAAAAAAAAATAATTCTTGATTTCATCAGCCGATATATTCACTATTCCCAATCAGAAGCAGTTTGAAAAAACAGCACTCAAAGTATTTCGGTTCCAATATGAAAATAATCCAGTCTATAACGAGTTTTGCGATTATTTGAAAGTAAACGTTGCTAAAGTAAAGTCATTGGAACAAATTCCGTTTCTTCCTATACAATTTTTCAAAAGCCATCAGGTAGTTGCCGATAAAAATCCTATCGAACAAATTTTTACCAGTAGTGGCACCACTGGAACACAAACCAGTAAACATTTAGTTACTGATGTCAATTTCTATGAAAATAGTTACCGAAAGGCCTTCGCCGAATTTTATGGAAATATCGAAAACTATGTAGTTCTAGCCTTGCTTCCATCCTATTTAGAGCGTGAAAATTCTTCTTTAATATATATGGTAAACGATTTAATACAACTATCCAATAATAGCGATAGCGGATTTTATCTTCATAACCATAATGAACTTGCGGAGAAACTCATCGCCCTTGATGCCGCTGAACAAAATGTACTGCTGATTGGTGTTACGTATGCTTTATTGGATTTAATTGAAAGCAAAAAATTCCAGCTTAAAAATACCGTCATTATGGAAACGGGCGGAATGAAAGGACGACGCAAGGAAATGATACGCGACGAACTGCATGAACAACTATGCGAAGGTTTTGGGGTTACTGCCATCCATTCAGAATACGGAATGACCGAATTGTTATCTCAAGCCTATTCGTTAGGCAATGGCGTGTTTGAATGCCCTTCTTGGATGCAAATCCTTATTCGCGATACCGAAGACGCCTTCACTTATGTAAAAGACGGAAAAACGGGCGGAATCAACGTAATTGATTTGGCCAACATCAATTCCTGTTCATTTATTGCTACTCAGGATTTGGGCAAAAAAAATCCCAATGCAACTTTCGAAGTATTGGGACGTTTTGATAATTCAGATATTCGGGGTTGTAATTTGATGGTACTTTAAAGTTAAACCACTCTTACCACAAAATAATTTTTCTTTCCGCTTTGCAACAATACAAATTGATTGTTGATTAAGTCATTGCGGGAAAGCATAAAATCTTCAGCTACTTTTTCTTTGTTTACTGAAATAGAATTAGCAGTCAAAGCCCTTCTTGCCTCTCCATTGGATTTAAAAAAACCCGTTTTTTCGTTTAGGACTGCAACAATATTGATTCCTGTTTCAATTTCATTCCTTTCAATATCCGCTTGTGGCACCCCTTCAAAAACTTCCAAGAAAGTTGCTTCGTCAAGTTGCTTTAAATCATCGGCAGTTGCATTTCCAAAAAGGATATTGGACGCCTTAATGGCTTTTTCCAACTCTTCTCTTGAATGCACGAACACGGTTAATTCTTCCGCTAATTTTCTTTGTAGCGCTCTTTGGTGCGGCGCCTCATTATGTTCAGCAATTAAACTGTCGATAGTGTCTTTATCTAAAAAAGTGAAAATCTTAATGTATTTTTCGGCATCAACATCAGTTACATTTAACCAAAACTGATAGAATTTATATACCGATGTCTTATCGGCAGTTAGCCAAACATTTCCTCCTTCGGATTTGCCAAATTTAGAACCATCAGCTTTAGTAATCAAGGGACAAGTCATTGCGTAGGCTTTTGCTCCCGAAGTTTCGGAATTCGGATTCATTCTTCTTACTAATTCTGTTCCTGTCGTAATATTTCCCCATTGATCTGAACCACCCATTTGCAATAAACAGTTATAGTGTTTGTGCAAATGATAAAAATCATAACCCTGAATTAATTGGTAGGTGAACTCAGTAAATGACATTCCGTCTCCCTCGCTTGACAATCTTTTCTTTACAGAATCCTTTGCCATCATATAATTAACGGTGATTCTCTTCCCTACTTCCCTTGCAAAATCAATAAACGTAAATGATTTCATCCAGTCATAGTTATTCACTAATACGGCTGCGTTTTTTTCGGTAGCATTGAAATCCAAAAAACGGGACAATACTTGTTTTATTCCAGCCACATTTTTATCTAAAGTAGCTTCGTCCAATAAATTCCTTTCGTCAGATTTTCCAGATGGGTCTCCAATCATCCCGGTTGCTCCACCAACAAGCGCAATAGGCTTATGTCCAAAATTACCCAAATGAACCAATAATATAATTGGGACTAAACTACCTATGTGTAATGAATCGGAAGTAGGATCAAACCCAATGTATGTTGGCGTCATTTCCTTAAGCAACTGTTCTTCTGTTCCTGGCATAATATCATGAACCAATCCACGCCATTGTAATTCTGCAACTATATTTTTCATCTTTAAAACCTTTTTTTAGCCTTGAGCGGCAAAGATAGTTTTAATTGCATAATTTGAAAATGGAACTGTCTAAAAATCCAACAATCTAATTATCTTTGCTTTTATGGTTTTAATAACAGGCGCAACTGGTTTAGTAGGTTCTCACTTGGCACTTCATTTAATTGAAAATGGAGAAGAAGTTCGTGCAATTTACAGAAAACCAGCATCGTTGGAAAAATCAAAAAACCTGTTTCGGCTTTACCAAAAAGAATATTTATTTGATAAAATCGAATGGGTTCAAGGGGACATTACCGATATTCCGTCCTTAGAAATTGCTTTTCAAAATATTTATTATGTTTATCACTGTGCCGCTCTCATTACTTTTGATGCATCACAAGAAGAAGAACTAAGGAAAACCAACATTGAAGGAACTGCCAATATTGTCAATTTTTGTATTGAAAAAAAAATAAAAAAACTATGTTTTGTTAGTTCTATTGCCACCTTGGGCGATTTGAAAGAGCATGAAACCATTGTCACTGAAGAAACCGAATGGAATCCAGAAAAACACCATAGTGATTATGCCATTTCAAAATTTGGCGCCGAGATGGAAATTTGGCGTAGCCAACAAGAAGGTCTGCAAATAGCAATAATAAATCCAGGAGTAATTCTTGGTCCAGGTTTTTGGAATCAAGGTAGCGGGGAGATTTTTTCTAAAATACAAAATGGATTGCCATTCTACACTAAAGGATTTACTGGTTTTGTTGCTGTAACCGATGTGGTTCAATTGCTTAGCCAAATAATGAAAAGCGATAGTAATGGGGAACGATTTATTGTTATTGCAGAAAACCTGTCGCTTCAGGAAGTCTTAAATACAATTTCGGATGGTTTAAAAGTAAAGAGACCCCGTTTTTATGCTCCATTTTGGCTTACCGAAATTGCATGGAGAATGGATTGGCTGGCCAACATTGTATTTAGAAAAAAAAGGTCTTTTTTTAATGACACTTCAAAAGCAGCCCATAGCAACATTTTATATTCCAATGAAAAAACAATCTCAATACTGGATTATAAATATAGGAATATCAAGGAGTATATCGCTGAAGTTATTGATGTTGAAAAGAAGCAACACTAATTATTTTCCTAAAACGGTTTTTTGAGTTGAAGGCCTAAGAATGGTTTCTTTTTCATATTTCTTGGTTTTTTCTTCCAATCTTTTAGTAACCTTCTCGTATAGTTTTTTATAATTTTTTACATCACTTGCATAATATTGGTCACTTTTTGCAAACTGTAAACTGTCTATCTTATACTTTTTATAAATGTAATCGTTAGGATTGATTTTATTTTCCTGTAAGGAGGTTCTGTTTTCTGCTTTTATGGCTTCCAATAGCGAAAAATCATAAATAATATCCACCATAACATCTTCGTCTATAAGATTGTCAGGTTTTACTATGCTTGATTGTTCACAACTCAAACAAATGGAAAGCAATAAAAAAAGGGCACTAATTTTTTTCATTTTGTTTTGTTTTAACGCTCAAACAGCAAACGCTGACCGCATTGAATATCCTTTACTTTGAAATTATGATAAACCAATTGGCCATTTACAAAAGTATGCGTAATCCTTGACGTGAAAGTATAGTCGTCAAAAGGTGACCAACCACATTTTGACAATATATTATCTTTACTCACGCTCCATGGCAAATGTGGGTTTACAATTGCCAAATCAGCATAATAGCCTTCTTTTACAAAGCCTCTTTTTTCGATTTTGAAAATTTTCGCAGGATTATGTGCAGTTTTTTCAACTATTTTCTCCACTGAAATCTTTCCTTGATGATGTGCTTCAAACAAAGCCACTATAGCATGTTGCACCAATGGCCCGCCAGAAGGTGCCTTTAGATAAGATTGTTGTTTTTCTTCCAATGTATGTGGCGCGTGGTCTGTTGCGATTACGTCAATTCTATCATCCAGCAATGCTTCCCACAATGCTTTTCTGTCATCTGCAGTTTTAACCGCTGGGTTCCATTTTATAAAATTACCTTTTGTGTCATAGTCTTCATTGGTAAACCACAAATGATGTACGCAAACTTCGGCAGTGATTTTCTTTTCTTCCAATGGAATTTTATTGGTAAAGAGGTCCATTTCCTTAGCCGTCGAAAGATGAAAAATATGCAATCTTGCTCCCGTTTTCTTTGCTAACGCAACTGCTTTTGAAGAGGAAATATAACAGGCTTCGGCACTTCTGATTAAATGGTGTGCTTGAATAGGAATATCTTCTCCATATTGCGCCTTGTATTTTTCTAAATTGTTTTTAATCGTAGCTTCATCTTCACAATGAACGGCAATAAGCATTGGGGTACTGGAAAATATTCTTTCTAAGGTAGCTTCGTTGTCAACCAACATGTTTCCAGTTGAGGACCCTAAAAATATTTTTATACCTGCAACGTTTTTAGGATTCGTTCTTAAAACTTCTTCAAGGTTATCATTTGTTGCCCCCATCATAAATGAATAATTCGCAAAGGATTTTTGGGATGCAATTATATATTTTTCTTCTAAAATTTCTTGGGTAACTGCATTGGGTACCGTATTGGGCTGTTCAATGAACGACGTAATTCCACCTGCAACTGCAGCACGGGATTCAGAAGCAATATCCCCTTTATGGGTCAAGCCTGGCTCCCTGAAATGCACTTGGTCATCAATCATACCGGGAATTAGATAACTCCCTTCGGCATCAATAATTTTACAGTTTGATGATTTTGCACTGATGTTTTCAGCGACTTCAACGATGAATTCGTTTTCTATTAAAACATCGCCTTCGAAAATAGTTCCTTCGTTGACAATTTTAGCATTCTTTATTAAAACCGTATTCATTTTATCTTATTTATAGGCGATTAAAAATCTGTCTTATCTTTAGCGAAATCACACCAAAAACGGCTTCTTTGATAATAGCATTGCTCATTTTTGATTCTCCTTTGGTTCGATCCGTAAATATAATAGGCACTTCGACGATTTTGAATTTTTTTACGAAAGTCCTATATTTCATTTCAATTTGAAAAGCATAGCCTGTAAATTTTATTTTATCCAAAGGAATTGTTTCCAATACCTTTCTTTTATAACAAATAAAACCGGCTGTGGCATCATGAATTTTCATTCCTGTAATCGAGCGCACGTAAACCGAAGCAAAATACGACATCAAAACCCTGTTTAATGGCCAATTTACTACGTTCACTCCTGTTACATAACGGGAACCTATTGAAATATCGCCCAAACCTTCAAAACAGGCGTTGTATAATTTTTCCAAATCGGCTGGATTATGGGAGAAATCAGCATCCATCTCGAAAATATAATCATATTCCCTTAGTAAAGCCCATTGAAAACCGTGAACATAAGCTGTTCCCAAACCAGCTTTCTGTGCTCTTTTTTCAATAAATAGCGAATCGCCAAATTCATTTTGCAGTTCAATTACTTTTTCAGCGGTTCTATCAGGGGAATTATCATCAACTACAAGAATATGAAACGATTTGTTCAAGGAAAATACTGCTCTGACAATACTTTCAATGTTTTCAATTTCGTTATAGGTAGGAATTATAACAATACTGTCGCTCATATCTTGGTTAGGATTTCTTGGCAAAAATAAACTTTTTATATTTTAGGATTCATAATAATATTATAATAAATGAAAGCAATAAAAATTTAGTAATTTTGCGCCATTATGATTGAAAAAGTGTTTCATCCCCGGATAATTGAAAATAAAGATTGGGCAACCCTGATTTTTATTTTAGTATTCGTTTTGATTACGGTCATAAAATCCAGTTTTGAGAATAGGTTTACTGAGTTTCTAAGATTAATAGTTTCGGATAAATACATCAAGATTTATCGCGACAGTAGTAATTTGTTGAGCTGGTTCAATATAATTCTGTTCATTGTTCAATTGGTTTCCTTTGCTTTTTTCATACAATTGACATTGCATTATCAATATCCAAAATCTGTCGAAAAAACTGATATCATCGTTTTTGTCCAAATCTTTACTTTTTTAGGGGTTTTCATTCTTTCCAAATACCTTATTGAAAAAATCATTGCCACTTCATTTGATATAGAAGAATTTACAGAACAGTTTAATTTACACAAAGTAAGCTATCGAACCTATATCGGATTGTGTTTATTACCTATAAATATCATTCTTTATTATAATGATAATTTACCGATAATGGTAATTTTCATCTTAATAGCTATCATATTGACAACAATCGCATTGAGTTATATGCTTTCTTTGAAGAATTATCAAAACGCATTATTTGGTAAGTTATTTTATTTTATTTTATATCTTTGCGCCCTAGAAATAGCACCATACTATTTTATGTATTATTGGTTTGTAAAAAGTTAGCATATTATAAAATGAAAGTGAAAACAATTTTGGTATCGCAGCCTGAGCCTAAAGTAGAGAACTCTCCTTACTTTGAGCTACAAAATAAGCATAAAGTAAAAATTGATTTCAGACCTTTTATACACGTTGAAGGCGTTAGTGCTAAAGATATCAGAGTTCAAAAAATAGATATCAACAACTATACGGCAATCGTCTTAACCAGTAAGAATGCAGTTGATCACTTTTTTAGGGTAGCAGATGAGATGCGCTACAAAGTACCTGAATCTTTAAAGTACTTTTGTCAGTCGGAAGCCATTGCTTTTTATCTTCAAAAATATGTCGTTTACCGCAAGCGTAAAATATACATTGGCCAAAAGGACTTTGTAGATTTATCCCCTTTATTGAAAAAATACAAAGACGAAAAATTCTTATTACCTGCTTCAGACCAATTGAACGCTGAAGTTCCAAACACAATGAACAATCTAAAATTAGACTGGATCCCAGCTGTTTTTTACAAAACAGTGATGAGTGATTTATCTGATTTAGCTGATGTGTATTATGATGTTTTGGCGTTTTTTAGCCCAACAGGAATAAAATCATTGTTTATGAATTTTCCTGATTTCGAACAAAACAATACCAGAATTGCAGTTTTTGGAAGCACTACACAAAAAGAAGCTCTTGACCATGGTTTAAGAGTGGATATTATGGCTCCTTCACCTGAAGCTCCTTCTATGACAATGGCTTTAGAAAAATATATTGCCAAAGCGAACAAGGAAGTTAAGGAACCTAAAGAGAAATAAAGCACTTTCTTTTCCCTTAAAATTATATTCATTATCAAATCCATCACCTTACATTAGGATTATGGCATTGATAAAGTTTGTATTCTATCTTAATTTAAATACATTTGACCAATATTAATTGATTAACACCCTAACAATGAGAAAAATAATATTCATTACCAGTGTTTTTGTTTTATTGTTTTCTAAAAGCTATTCCCAAAATTCATTGTGGAAAGTTATTACAGAAGATAAAATAAAGGATTTACCGAAAATGGAACGCGCTAGTTACCCTAACAAGTTTGTGTTGTTTTCATTAGACTTTGCAGGTTTAAAAACACAATTACAGTTAGCACCTTTAGACATTTCTGGCATACAATCTTCCGTAATTCTTAACTTCCCAAATGCTGAAGGAAAACTGGAAGCTTATACCATTTATGAGGCACCAATAATGGAAACTGAATTATCAAATAAATTTTCAGACAATAAATCGTATATCGGAAAAGGAATTGATGACCCTACTGCAACAATTCGTTTCAGCGTAACCTTATTTGGATTGCACACAATGACTTCTTCTGGAAATGCTGGAACTGCATTTATTGATACCTATACTAAGGATTTGAATAATTATATTGTTTATAGCAAATCAAATGTTACGACATCAAGAAGTTTTGAATGTTTAGTAAAAGAAACTACTCCTTTTGCTGGAAAAACTCCAACTAATATTACTATGAATCCATCAAAAAACAGTGATGGAAAATTTAGGATTTTTCGTTTAGCAATGGCATGTACAATTGAGTATGCAGCTTTTCATGTAAATGCAGCTGGACAAAATGGTGGTACTTTGGCTCAGAAAAAAGCAGCTGTATTAGCCGCAATGGCAGTAACTATGACCCGCGTAAACAGTGTTTACGAAAGGGATCTGTCAATGCGCCTCACTTTAATCGGAACTAATGATTTAATTATTTTTATTACTTCAGACAATTTCACCAATGATGATTCGGGTGCATTAATTGGTGAAAGCCAAACACAAATAACCAGCATTATTGGAAATGCCAATTTTGATATAGGTCATACCGTAAGTACTGGCGGAGGTGGTCTTGCTGGTCCTTCACCTTGTGTAAACGGACAAAAAGCAAGCGGAATTACAGGTTCACCTGCTCCTGTTGGGGATCCTTATGATATTGATTATGTAGCTCACGAAATGGGGCATCAATTTGGTGCTAACCATACTTTTAATAATTCCTGTGGAGGAAATAGAAATAACTCAACCGCTGTAGAACCAGGAAGTGGCTCTACTATTATGGCCTATGCTGGAATTTGTGCTCCAAACGTTCAAAACAATTCAGACGCACATTTTGTATCAGTAAGCATTGCAGAAATTGAAGATTTAATAGCAAGTTCGGCCAATTGTGCGGCAACATCAAACAATGGTAACAATGCACCAGTAGTAAATGCTGGATTGGATTATATAATTCCTAAATCAACTCCATTTATATTGAAAGGTAGCGCAACCGATGCAAACGGTGATGCTCTTACTTATTGCTGGGAACAAATAAACACTGAAATTTCTACACAAGCTCCAACATCAACCGCAGTGGGTGGACCAAACTTCAGATCAAACCCTCCTATTGCTTCAACAGAGCGTTATATGCCTAAATTAGCGACTGTATTATTAGGCAATACAGCAAACACATGGGAAGTATGTCCATCTGTTGCTAGAACAATGTCTTTTTCATTAACGGTGAGAGATAACAGATCCCCTAATGGTGGTCAGACAGGTAGAGATGATATGGATGTAATTGTAAGTGGTGTAGCTGGGCCTTTCAAACTGAATGTTCCTAACACTGCCATTACATGGACAGCAGGTACTAATCAAAACGTAAACTGGGATGTTGCAGGAACTACTGCAAACGGAGTGAATACAGCATTTGTTGATATTTATCTTTCTACCGATGGAGGATTGACTTTCCCTACTTTATTAGCAAGTAAAGTTCCTAATGACGGAGACGAAACAATTACAGTTCCTAATACTGTTGGGACAACAAACAGAATAATGGTAAAAGGGAACAATCATATATTTTATGACCTTTCTAATACCAACTTCACAATTGCTGCACCAGGAACAGGTTTTTCAATTGCATTTAGTGGTGTAGCTGGAGAACAAAATAAAGATGCTTGTCAAGGAACAGATGTAGTTTATACCATTCCTTATGCAACGTATGGTGGATTTACAGGAACGACGACATTTACAGCAATGGGAATCCCGTCTGGGGCTACTGCTACTTTTTCGCCAACATCCATTTCATCAGATGGGAATGTAAATTTAACTATTAGCAATACCAATGCTTCTCCTGCCGGTTTGGCGTCTATTATGGTAATGGCAACTTCAGGAACAACAAGCAATGCAAATTTATATTTGAATTTATTCGATTCTAATTTTGGCACTCAAACTTTGAATACTCCAGCCGATTTATCTACTACGAGTACTACGTTAACTTTAACTTGGACAGCGAATCCATCTGCAACGTCTTATGATGTTCAAGTAGCTACTGATAATACATTTACAACAATTATTAATACAGCTACAGTAACAACAAATAGTCATTCAATTTCAGGATTAATGGATGCGACAGATTATTATTGGAAAGTTTTACCTAAAAACCCTTCTTGTATTGGTACCTATAGCTCACCATTTAAATTTACTACAGGGAGTACAGTTTGCACAATATTTTCGGCTACAAATAATATTGGCGTAAACATTCCAGACAACAACCCTACTGGTTTGACCTCTACATTGAATGTCCCAAGTGGAATAACCAATATAACCGATTTAAATGTTGCATTGAGAATTCCACATACTTTTATAGGAGATTTAACAGGAACTTTAAGAAGTCCAGCAGGAACAACTAGGACTTTATTTGCGCAACCGTGTATAGACGACTACCACGATCCTATAGATGTGACATTTGATGATTCGGGCATCCCTGGCGTATGTGCTGCCTCACCAGGTGGTCTTTCAGGAACAATTTTATCTACTCAGACATTATCAGCATTTAATGGAGAAAACCCAACTGGAACTTGGACACTCTTTATAGTAGATGCTGGACCTGCCGATATAGGTAAAATTGATGCATGGAGTTTAGATATTTGCAGCACCACTTTAGCTATAGCTCAAAACTCTTTGACAAACTTTGTATTGTATCCAAATCCAAATAAGGGAAACTTTACAGTACAATTTGATTCAAAAACAAATACTGATATTGCAATATCTGTTTATGATCTTAGAGGAAGGGTTATTATTAGCAACAAATACAGCAACACTGGATTGTTTTCTCAAAACGTAAATTTAAATTCAGTACAATCTGGAATTTATATGGTTACCGTTCAAGATGGAGACACTAAAGTGGTAAAGAAAATAGTTGTCAACTAAAACTATTTTTATATTTAATTATAAAAGCTATATCATAACGATATAGCTTTTTTTGTTTTACTTAATGGGAATTTCGTGTTCAACTTTTGTGTACGATATGAAATACTGGTTTGAACATTACATAATTCAAAACCCCAATCCAAAAACATAAGTGGCTTTTTACTTACTTCATACATATATAAACTAAAATCGGCTGTAACAAATGCTACAGCCGATTTCATTAAACGCTAAATTTCTATACTCGAAATCAGTTATTCATTCTAAACCGTTTCACTAATTTCTATTAACAATAGCGTCTTGTTTCCAATTTTTAATTGATTCTATTTTGCTTTTAGAATAATTCACTTCACTTAAGTTAGCGTCATTCCAGAAAAACCATCTTCCTGTTTTTACTCCCTGAGTATATTCGCCAATGGCTTTTTTATTTCCATCTTCAGTATAAGAAATCCATGTTCCTTCTAATTTACCATCCTTATAAAAACCTTCTTGTTGGATTTGACCGTTTTCATAGTAATACGTTACTCTTACTTTTTCACCAGCTGCATCTAATTGAGGCTTTATATTTTGTCCGAATGTAGTTGCTGAGATTAATATTGCTGCAATAAATAGATACTTTTTCATAGCTGTAATTTTTTTAATTAATAATTCTATAACAAATGTATCAATTAATTTACATTAAAAAAACTTTTACTTAACAATTTGGTAACATTGAATGAAAACTTAACATTGGAAAATAAAAAACCCAGTCATTTCAATAGATCATGACTGGGTTTTTTTATAATTCAAAACTTATTCTAGTTCAGCAACTTATCTAATTGAGCTACTAAATTTTGATCAGAAGGTCTGCTGGCATCTGCGCTCACAACGTTTCCTTGAGGATCAAGTAATATAAAACGAGGAATAGAGTTGATTCCGTAAGAGGTAATAAAATCAGACATCCAGTTTTTATCTGCAAAAAGTTGGATTCCGCCTAAAGTTTTATCAGTTACGAATTTTTTCCATTTTTCATGGTCTTTATCCTCATCAACAGAAATACTTACGAATTCAATTTTCTTACCGTGGTATTTTTCTTCTACTTTTTTCAAATACGGAATTTCGCCTCTGCATGGTCCGCACCAAGTAGCCCAAACATCTATGTAAACATACTTTCCTCTCAAATCTTCTAGTTTTGTTTTTCCACCAGCGTGGTTTTCATATTCAAAAGATTTAGAAAGTTTTCCAGTTATTTCCTTAGCAATCTGTGCATTTTTATAAGCTCTTTCCATACCCGCAAATTCCTGCGTCATAGATTTGCTAATAGTTGTTTTGAAGGTTTCATCAAATTTTCCGTTGTTTAATCTATCAAAATCAGCTTTCTTTTTTGCTTCATACGCTACAGCAAAATCTTCTTTGCTTTTAGAAAAATTTTCCTCTTGGAATTTTTCAAGCGTAATAGTATTTTGAGCTAAAATATTGTTTTCAGCTTCTCCTTTCCCTTTAAATACGATTGATTCATCAAATGCCTTGGCATCCATTTTCAGTTTTAAATCAAATCCGTCCTTTAAATACAACTGAGCATATTCAACTCCGTCAAACATCATATAGAATCCGTCTTTGGCTTCAAAAGATCCTTCAAAAACACCCGCTGGGTTAACTTTGATTTCTTTTATTGTCTTGTTAGTATTGTCATTAATATAAATAACATCACCGTTTCTATTAGCAATTTCTGCTTGAAAATTTACTTTTCCTTGTGCAAATGCAAATGAAGTAGCAAGTATCAAAGAAAAAAAGTAGAGCGATTTTTTCATAAAAAAAGGTTTTAAATTAAAAATTGAAATCAAATATACTTTTTTTATTTAATGCCAATTCTATATTAACAAAAAATTTGATGTTTAGTTTGACATTAAGTTTTTACTTTTGCACCCGAGTCTTAAAAAAAGACGAACAGACGAAACAATCTAAAAAAATTGATAATGTATAGAAGTCATAACTGCGGGGAATTAAACGCCATTCATATTAATAAAGAAGTTACACTTGCTGGATGGGTCCAGAAATCACGTGATAAAGGATTTATGAATTGGGTTGATTTGCGTGATCGTTATGGAATCACTCAATTGATTTTTGACGAAAGCCGTACTGATAAAACGGTATTTGAACTTGCAAAAACCCTTGGACGTGAGTTTGTAATCCAAGTAAAAGGAACCGTAATTGAGCGTGAAGCCAAAAACAAAAACATTCCTACTGGTGATATTGAAATCCTAGTTACTGAGATGACAATATTGAATGCTGCCTTAACGCCCCCATTTACAATAGAAGATGAAACTGATGGCGGAGAAGATATCCGTATGAAATACCGCTACTTGGATATTAGAAGAAATCCAGTTAAAAACAGTTTGTTGTTTAGACATAAAGTAGCAATGGAAGTTCGTAAATATTTATCGGATTTGGATTTTTGTGAAGTAGAAACACCTTACCTAATTAAGTCAACTCCAGAAGGAGCTAGGGATTTTGTTGTTCCTAGCCGAATGAATGCAGGGCAATTTTACGCTTTACCACAATCACCGCAAACCTTCAAGCAATTATTGATGGTAGGCGGAATGGATAAGTATTTCCAAATCGTGAAATGTTTTCGCGATGAAGATTTACGTGCCGATAGACAACCGGAATTTACACAAATAGATTGCGAAATGGCATTTGTTGAACAAGAAGACATTTTGAATGTTTTTGAAGGGTTGACCCGTCACTTATTAAAAGAAATCAAAGGAATAGAAGTAGAAAAATTCCCTAGGATAACTTATGATTACGCTATGAAAACCTACGGGAATGACAAACCCGACATTCGTTTTGGGATGGAATTTGGTGAGTTAAATGAAGTTGCGCAACATAAGGATTTTCCAGTTTTCAATTCAGCTGAATTGGTTGTGGGAATTGCTGTACCAGGTGCTGGAGAATATACCCGAAAAGAAATCGATGGATTAATTGATTGGATTAAACGCCCTCAAATTGGCGCAAGCGGAATGGTATATGTAAAATGTAATGAAGACGGAACCTATAAATCTTCTGTAGATAAATTTTATGATCAGGAGGATTTAGCGCAATGGGCAAAAGTTACTGGAGCAAAATCTGGGGATATGATTTTTGTTTTATCCGGTCCTGCAAATAAAACCAGAACGCAGTTATCCGCACTTCGCATGGAGTTGGCAACACGTTTAGGCTTGAGAAACCCTGAAGTTTTTGCACCTCTTTGGGTCGTTGATTTTCCTTTATTGGAACAAGATGAAGAAAATGGAAGATGGCATGCAATGCACCATCCATTCACCTCTCCAAAACCGGAAGATATGGCTTTGTTAGAAACTGATCCTGGAAAAGTTCGTGCCAATGCTTATGACATGGTATTGAATGGTAACGAAATTGGTGGTGGTTCTATTCGTATTCATGATAAAGCCACACAACAATTGATGTTCAAATATTTAGGATTTACTGAAGAAGAGGCGAAAGCTCAATTCGGATTCCTTATGGATGCTTTTCAATTTGGGGCACCACCACACGGAGGCTTAGCTTTTGGCTTGGATAGATTGGTTGCTATTTTAGGAGGTCAAGAAACCATCCGTGACTTTATTGCCTTTCCAAAAAACAACTCGGGACGTGATGTAATGATTGATGCGCCTTCGGTTATTGATAATACACAGTTAAAAGAACTATATATCAAGTTGGATATTTAAACTCTTTTAAAACAATTTACTATTAAATATGTTGGTGTTAAATAAGCGTTAATCTTATCATCGTTACTTTTTAAGAAGTTAAATTTGCGACCAATATGAAAAAAGCACTTTTATACCTGTTTTTATTTGGTATGCTATTCTTAAAGTCTAGCTATGCTTTTCCATTGGCATCATCTCAAAATAATTCTATTGACAAGTTTCAAAATTGGAGTTTAACTCATTTTGAACCTTGTCAAAATATTCCAACAATTATAAAAACCGATTTCATTAACGATTTTGACAATGAAAACGACAATGATGAATGCAATTCCCATTCTGAATCAATAAACAAAAAAGTTTTAATAGCAACTACATCCTCTTGTAGCAATTATTCGGATAGAATAAATTTTGTTTTTAAAATTTCGAATACAAAAACCTACTTTATAGAAAATTGTTCTCAAATCACGAGATTCAATTATCTTTCCTTAAGGGTTCTTAGACTCTGATACCTTCTTTTTAGTATTCCACTATGATTGTTTTCCTTGTTGAGATCAATCACGCTCACTTATTTTATCATCCCATTATTTTAAATTCCTATGAAAAAACTAGTAGTATTACTTAGCGTAGTTTCTTTAGCTATTTTTACAAGTTGCAATTCAAAAAAAGAAGAAAAAGTTGAAGTTTCCGAATTCAACATTACAAGTCCAATCGTAAAAGACACCATTTTTACTAAAGAGTATATCGCTCAAATTCAATCCATTCAAAATGTCGAAATCCGCTCGCAAGAAAAAGGATACCTAGAAGCCTTACGTTGTGATGAAGGCCAGCAAGTTCATTCAGGCCAGTTGCTTTTCAGTATCATGCCTAAATTATATGAAGCAGAATACTTAAAGGCAAAAGCCGATGCTCGATTAGTTGGTTTGGAATTGCAAAATGTGAAAACCCTAGCCGATAAAAACATCGTTTCCAAAACCGAATTGACTATGGCTCAGGCCAAATTAGACGAAGCCAATGCAGAATTGTCAATGGCAGAAACACATCTTTCATTTACTAAAATAAAAGCACCTTTTGACGGCACAATTGACAGGATTTTATTCAAAAAAGGAAGTTTGATTGAAGAAGGAACAGTATTGACTAAGATTTCTAACAACAAAGAGGTCTTTGCCTATTTCAATATGACCGAAGTTGAATATTTAGATTACAAAAGCAAGGCAAAAGACGATGTGAAAAATACTGTTTCCTTACTGCTTTCAAACGGAGATATTCATAAATTCAAAGGAACCATTGAAACAATTGAAAGCGAATTTGACAACGAAACAGGAAACATCGCCGTTAGGGCAAAATTCCCAAACCCAGATTTTTTACTAAAACACGGAGAAACAGGAAAAGTAAGAATGACAGTTCCCATTCACGACGCTTTGATTATTCCTCAAAAGGCAACTTATGAATTGCTTGATAAAATCTATGTTTATGTAGTTGATAAAAACAATGTCGTAAAATCCCGAAATATAAAAATCAAACAAAAGCTGTCTAATTTATATATTGTAGAATCAGGGATTGATGCCAATGATAAAATTCTTTTGGACGGGCTTCAAACAGTAAAAGAAGATGACAAAATAAAGAGCAAATACCTTGCTCCAGAGCAGGTAATCAAAAGCTTGCAATTAATCAAATAGGGATTTAACCAATACAGAAAGTATCATGTTTAATAAATTTATACAGCGTCCTGTACTATCAATTGTAATCTCACTTATAATTGTTTTCCTAGGCGCATTGTCTTTAATGAAATTGCCAATAACGCAATTTCCATCTATCTCTCCACCAAAAGTAAATATTGCTGCAGAATATCCTGGAGCAAATGGTGAATTGATGATAAAATCGGTAGTAATTCCATTAGAAAGAGCCATCAATGGAGTTCCTGGAATGAAATACATTGCTTCGGATGCGGGAAATGATGGCGCGGCTGCGATTCAAGTAGTTTTCGAATTAGGGACTGATCCAAACATCGCGGCAATCAATGTACAAAACCGTGTTGCTGCAGTAGTAAACAAATTGCCACCTCTTGTTGTCCGTGAAGGGGTTAAAATTACAAGGGAAGAATCCAATATGTTGATGTATATCAATTTATACAGTAACGACAAAAATCTGGATGATAACTTTTTATACAATTTTGCAGATATTAATTTACTATCAGAAATAAAAAGAATTGATGGTGTAGGTGTTGCCGACGTTCTTGGGGACAGGGAATTTGCAATGAGAATATGGTTGAAACCCGATAGAATGCTGGCATATAAAATTTCGGCAGAAGAAATTATGACAGCCTTAAACGAGCAGAGTTTAGAGGCCTCGCCAGGACGAACAGGTGAAAGTTCTGGAAAACAATCACAGGCTTTTGAATATGTTTTGAAATATTCTGGACGTTTTACCACCAAGGAAGGTTATGAAAACATTGTGGTAAAAGCCAATGCGAACGGAGAATTATTGCGTTTAAAAGACGTAGCCGATGTAGAATTCGGAAATACTTATTATGATTTGTATTCTAAATTAAACGGAAAACACTCGGCTGCAATTGTAATCAAACAATCGTACGGAAGTAATGCCAGCGAAGTAATTAAAAACGTAAAAAAACGATTGGAAGAAATCAAGGCCGAATCATTTCCAAAAGGAATGGATTATTCACTTGGTTATGATGTTTCCAAATTTTTGGATGCTTCCATAGAAAAAGTAATCCACACTTTAGTTGAAGCTTTTATTTTAGTTTCCCTTGTGGTGTTTTTATTTTTAGGGGATTGGAGATCAACATTGATTCCTGCATTGGCAGTTCCGGTTTCATTGGTTGGAACATTCTTTTTCATGTCACTTTTTGGGATTTCACTTAACTTGATTACTCTTTTCGCATTGGTATTGGCAATTGGTATTGTAGTCGATGATGCTATAGTCGTCGTGGAAGCTGTACATGCTAAGATGGAAGAAGAAAATTTAGACGCTTTAAGAGCCACAAAATTGGCTATGAAAGAAATTGGCGGTGCTATCATCGCTATTACTCTGGTAATGGCAGCGGTATTTATTCCTATTTCGTTTATGACCGGCCCTGTAGGTATTTTCTATAGACAATTTTCTGTGACAATGGCTACAGCAATTATCCTTTCAGGAGTTGTTGCATTAACATTCACGCCAGCAATTTGTGCAATAATGCTAAAAAACACTCATGGTCATGCTAAAAAAAGAACTCCTATGAATCGTTTTCTTGATGGATTCAACGCCAAGTTCAATCGTTTGGAAGGAAGATATACAAAATTGATTGGGGCTATTATCAACAGAAGGGTTTTTACAGTATTAGTACTTGTGGTATTTAGTTTCGGAACCTGGATGTTAAGTTCAACTGTACCTTCTGGATTTATTCCTAATGAAGATCAGGGATTGTTTTATGCCATTATCCAAACACCTGCAGGTTCAACATTAGAGCGTACTGACGAAATTGCATTGCAGCTTCAAAAAATTGCAACCGGAATGCCTGAAATCAAATCGGTTTCTTCCATGTCAGGTTATGAAATTTTATCCGAAGGAACTGGTGCAAACGCAGGAAGTTTACTTATCAACTTGAAAGACTGGGATCAACGCGATAAATCATTAACCCAGGTGATGGAAGAATTAGAAGAAAAAGCCAAAAATATAAAAGGCGCTACTATAGAATTTTTCCCGCCACCCGCAGTTCCAGGATATGGAGCAGCAGGAGGTTTTGAGTTAAGATTACTAGACAAAGCAGGAAGTGGGGATTTTAAACTAATGGAAACGGTAAACAATGCTTTTGTAAAAGAACTAAGTAAACGAAAAGAGCTTACTTCTGTTTTTTCTTTTTATAACGCGAGCTTTCCCCAATATATGTTGAACATTGACAATGACAAGGCACAGCAAAAAGGGGTAACGATTGAAAATGCAATGAACACTTTATCTACTTTAATAGGGAGTAATTATGAAACGAGTTTCATCAAATTTGACCGCCAATATAAAGTTATGGTTCAGGCATTGCCTCAATACCGTGCGTTACCAGAAGATCTTTTGAAATTATATGTAAAGAATGACAAAGATGAAATGGTGCCTTTTGCTGCCTTTATGAAAATCGATAAAGTATATGGTTTATCCGAAATTACACGACACAATTTATATAATGCGTCAGAAATAAGTGGTAGTCCTGCCAATGGTTACAGTAGTGGAACGGCATTAAAAGTAGTTGCCGAAGTAGCCAAAGAAAAACTACCAAAAGGATTCGGAATCGAATGGGCTGGAATTTCTATTGATGAGTCCAGACAAGGAAACCAAGCGCTTTATGCGTTTTTAATTTCCTTGATTTTCGTTTATCTGGTTTTATCAGCTCAATATGAAAGTTTTGTATTACCATTACCGATTTTACTATCGCTGCCAATCGGAATATTTGGTGCTTTTTTCTTCTTAAGTTTTTTAGGGTTGGAAAACAACATTTACGCCCAGATTGCGATGGTAATGCTTATCGGTATTTTAGGTAAAAACGCAGTATTGATTGTAGAATTTGCTGTCCAGAGACATGCAGCAGGACTTTCGGTTAAAAAATCTGCCATTGAAGCTGCGAGAGCACGTTTAAGACCAATCTTAATGACTTCATTCGCATTTATTGCGGGATTAATCCCATTGGTATTTGCCTCAGGTCCAGGCGCTATTGGCAATAGAACCATTGGGTCTGCAGCTGCTGGAGGAATGTTGTTCGGGACCATTTTTGGAGTAGTTATTATTCCTGGTCTCTATTACATTTTTGCGAAAATATCTGAAAAAAATGTTTTGGTTGAAGATGAAGAAGAAGAAACGCTGACCGAATTTTTTGCCAAAATGAAAAATGTTTTAAAGATTAAAAGAAGAAAGAAATTTTAACTGTAGCTATAGATACAATGAAAATAAATAAAATAATTAGCGCATTTTTAATAGTTGTGCTTTTTGCAAGTTGCAAAATACTTGCACCAGTTCCAGAAGTTACAAAACCAGTTCTACCGGAAACATTTGTAACTTCTACAGATACTGTTAATTCAGCAAAGATTAAATGGAAGGATTTTTTTGCAGATAAAAACCTCACCAACTTAATTGATGTTGCACTTAAGAACAATATCGAATTACAAATTACACTGCAAAATATTGAAATTGCCCGAAACGATGTAAGAGCAAGAAAAGGAATGTTATTTCCATCAGTTACAGCATTTGCTGGAGCCGGTATAGAAAAAGTAGGGCTTTATACTAGTCAAGGTGCTGGGGATGAATCTACTGAAATTACTCCTGGAGAAAAAGTGCCTAGGGTTTTAGGCGACTTGGCTTTAGGCTTACATGCAAGCTGGGAAGTAGATATTTGGAAAAAACTTAGAAACTCAAAAAAAGCAGCCTATTCAAAGTATTTGGCGAGTATTGAAGGTAAGAATTTTGTCGTTACTAGTTTAGTTTCAGAAGTAGCCAATTCTTATTATGAATTAGTATCATTGGACAATCAATTGGACATCATAAAAGAAACAATTGGATTGCAGCAAAACGCCCTTGAAATCGTAAGGATTCAAAAAGAGGCTGCAAAGGTTACCGAATTAGCAGTGAAAAAATTTGAAGCCGAAGTCTTGAATTCTCAAAGTTTAGAATATGATATTTTACAACAAATCAAAGAAAACGAGAATAAAATCAACTTTTTGTTAGGAAGGTATCCACAACCAATTGCGCGCGACAAAAATTCATTTATGACTCAAATTCCACAATTGGTTAAAGCTGGGATTCCTTCGCAGTTATTGGCAAATCGTCCTGACATTAAACAGGCAGAATTTGAATTACGTGAAACGAATTTTGATGTAAAAGTAGCCCAATCTGAGTTTTATCCAGATTTTATTATTTCAGGGGGAATTGGTTTTAATGCTTTTAAGCCTAAATATTTTACGTCTCCCGAATCATTGTTTTTTAATTTTTTAGGGGAGCTCGCGGCGCCATTAATCAATCGAAGTGCAATTAAAGCCGAATTTAACAAAGCAAAAGCGTACCAAATCCAAGCGATGTATGAATACCAGAAATCCATTTTAAATGGGTATGTTGAAGTATCGAATGAAATATCCAATATTAGTAATTTAGAGAAATTATACGATTTAAAAAACAAGGAAGTAGAAGCTTTAACAACCGCTATTTCCATTTCTAATGATTTGTTTAAATCTACAAGGGTTGATTATTTTGAAGTTTTGATGACACAAAGAGATGCACTTTCTTCCAAATTGGAATTAGTGGAAACAAAGGAAAGACAGTACAAAGCAGTAACAAATGTTTATAAGGCTTTAGGTGGCGGATGGAATTAGAAAACACTGAAAATCAATTATTTTACAAAAAATTAACATAGGATTGACTTTTGTATTATATTAAAGATTACATTTGCCTCATTATAAATTATTATTACAATTACAATGCGTACAGGTACAGTTAAATTTTTCAATGAATCAAAAGGTTACGGATTCATTACAGATGAAGAAACAGGAAAAGACATTTTCGTTCACGCTTCAGGTATTAGAGCTGAAGAGTTAAGAGAAGGTGACAGAGTAAGTTACGAAGAAGAAGAAGGAAGAAAAGGTAAAGTTGCTGCACAAGTTGCAGTACTTGAAGACTAAAAATATATAGATTATTTTTGTTACCTCAATGACTAACGTCTCGATTTATTTCGAGACGTTTTTTTTTGTGCTATTGTCATTAAAACCAACCCCTTATTTATAATTAATAAAAATTAGCGATTTTAACATCTCAAATCACTTTGAATTTAATCATAAGATTGTAATTTAATTATTGAAAACTTACATTTGTCGATAAATTCAAGGTTAATATTAAAAATATGCAAACAACACAACTTAGTTATCTGCCAATCTTAATGCAATTAGTTCTTGCTGTTGGATTTGTTGTGGGAACTATAATCGTTTCAGGAAAATTAGGACCTAAAAGAAATTCAAAAATTAAGGATGATAATTTCGAATGTGGTATTGAATCCATTGGAAATGCACGTATTCCATTTTCTGTAAAATACTTTTTGGTTGCTATATTATTTGTGCTTTTTGATGTTGAAGTTATTTTTCTTTATCCTTGGGCAATCAATTTCAAGGAATTAGGAATGGAAGGAATGATGAAAATGATTGTATTTATGCTTTTGCTTTTGGTAGGGTTTTTCTACATTATCAAAAAGAAAGCATTAGAGTGGGAATAAATCAATTAGGAATTAAAAATTACGAATTCAAATAAAATGAGTGATTCAAAAATAAAAATGGTTGACGCGCCCGAAGGTATTGTTGGTGAAGGATACTTCGCAACAAAACTAAATGATGTTGTGGGTATGGCTCGTGCCAATTCACTATGGCCATTACCTTTTGCTACATCATGCTGTGGAATTGAGTTTATGGCTACAATGGCATCTCATTATGATTTAGCTAGATTCGGTTCTGAACGTGTGAGTTTCTCTCCTCGTCAAGCTGATATGTTAATGGTAATGGGAACTATTTCTAAAAAAATGGCACCTATTTTACGCCAAGTATACGAACAAATGGCTGAACCTCGTTGGGTTATCTCAGTCGGGGCTTGTGCTTGTTCAGGTGGAATTTTTGATACCTATTCCGTTTTGCAGGGAATAGACAAAGTGATTCCTGTAGATGTTTACGTTCCAGGTTGCCCACCAAGACCAGAACAAATAGTTGATGGGGTTATGAAACTTCAAGAGTTGGTAAGAACAGAGTCTGTAAGAAGAAGAAGTTCGCCAGAATATCAGGAATTATTAGCTTCTTATAATATTAAATAATGGCTTTAGATACAATTCAGATCCAAGACAAACTAGTAAGTACTTTCGGCCAAGATGTATTGCATTTCAATCAGGAAAAAGATGTTTTTTCATTTGAAGTAGCTTCTGATAAAATCACTGCCGTAATGCTTTTCCTTAAAAACGACGAAGGTTTGCGTTTCAACTTCCTAACCGATTTATGTGGCATGCATTACCCAGACAACGATCTTGACCGTCAGTTTGCAGTAGTGTACCACATGCATAATTGGTATGAGAACATCCGCATCAAATTCAAAACATTCATTAACGGCGAAACCCCTGAAATAAAAACAGTTTCTACAATCTTCCCATGTGCAAACTGGATGGAAAGGGAAACTTATGATTTTTTCGGAATCAATTTTATAGGTCATCCTCAATTGAAGCGTATCTTGAATATGGATGAAATGATTTCATTTCCAATGAGAAAGGAATTTCCGATGGAAGATGGAGGAAGAACTGATAAAGACGACCGTTTCTTTGGAAGAACTGTAGATAATTGCTAAAAAACACAATATATAATTTTTCACATTAAATAAATGTCAGAACTATTATTACCACCAGAGCATCGCTATGCTAAAAGGATAAAAGAACAGCTAAATGATGACGGAAGCGAGCTTTCTATTCTGAATTTAGGGCCTACTCACCCTGCGACACACGGTATTTTTCAAAATATTCTGTTGATGGATGGTGAACGTATTTTAGAAGCGGAACCAACTATCGGATACATACATCGTGCATTTGAAAAAATTGCTGAAAATCGTCCTTTTTATCAAATTACACCACTTACAGACCGTATGAACTATTGCTCCTCTCCTATTAACAATATGGGATGGTGGATGACTTTAGAAAAATTACTGGATATTGAAGTTCCTAAAAGAGCCCAATATTTAAGAGTAATCGTAATGGAATTGGCTAGAATTACGGACCACCTGATTTGCAACTCTATTCTTGGCGTTGATACTGGAGCTTATACAGGATTTTTATATGTATTCCAATTTAGGGAGAAAGTTTACGAAATCTACGAAGAAATTTGTGGTGCCCGTCTAACAACAAATATGGGGAGAATTGGAGGTTTTGAAAGAGACTGGTCGCCAAAAGCATTTGAATTACTGAACACATTTTTAGAAGAATTCCCAGTTGCCTGGAAAGAGTTCGAAAATTTGTTCGAAAGAAATAGAATATTTATAGACCGTACCGTAAACGTAGGAGCAATTTCAGCAGAAAGTGCCATGGCATACGGATTTACTGGTCCAAATTTACGTGCTGCAGGAGTTGATTATGATGTTCGTGTAGCTCATCCGTATTCTTCATATGAAGATTTTGAATTTGTTGTACCTGTTGGAAAATCAGGAGATACTTACGACCGTTTTTGCGTTAGAAATGCAGAAGTTTGGGAAAGTATCAGTATCATCAAACAGGCTTTGGCAAAAATGCCAGAAGGCCCATACCACGCTAATGTTCCTGATTATTATCTTCCGCCAAAAGAAGATGTTTATACCACAATGGAATCCTTAATATATCATTTCAAAATCGTAATGGGAGAAGTTCCTGTTCCTGTTGCCGAAATATATCATGCTGTAGAAGGTGGAAACGGTGAATTAGGTTTCTATTTAGTGACAGACGGAAGCAGAACACCTTCCAGATTGCATTTCCGCAGACCTTGTTTTATTTATTACCAAGCGTATCCAGAAATGATTCAGGGAGCAATGCTTTCTGATGCTATTGTTATCTTGTCAAGTTTAAATGTAATTGCTGGGGAATTAGACGCATAAATATTTTTGATTGCAAACACGAGCGTAAGCGAACTGGCGAAGCAATTTATATTTCAGATTTAAAAAAAATGGAAAGAACACAACATACACAAACGATAAATATAACTGACCAGTTGATGGTTCGCATCAATGAGTTAATCAGTCATTATCCTTCTGATAAAAGAAAATCAGCTTTATTACCTGTTTTACATGAAGTTCAAGATGCTCACGACAATTGGTTGAGTGTTGAATTACAGGATAAAGTTGCCGAAATCTTAGACATCAAACCAGTTGAAGTTTATGAAGTTGTTACATTTTATACGATGTTCAATAGAAGACCCATTGGTAAATATATGTTTGAATTTTGCCAAACTTCCCCATGTTGTTTAAACGGGGTTGAGAATTTAATGGATTACACTTGTGAAAAACTGGGTGTAAAAGTAGGAGAACCTACTGCTGACGGAATGTTTGAAATTCGTGGCGTAGAATGCTTAGGCGCTTGTGGATATGCTCCAATGATGCAATTGGGTGATTTCTACAAAGAGCATCTGACAGAAGAAAAAATCGATCAGTTAATCGCTGATTGTAAAGACAATAAAATAATATTACACGATAAATAAGATGTCAAAAAAAATATTATTAGACAAAATCAACGTTCCGGGCATCAAAACCTATGAGGTATATCGCAAAGAAGGCGGTTATGCTTCTGTTGAAAAAGCATTGAAAAAAATGACACCTGACGAAGTGGTAGAAGAAGTAAAAACTTCAGGGCTTCGTGGACGTGGTGGTGCTGGATTTCCTGCCGGAATGAAATGGAGTTTCATTGATAAAAAATCTGGAAAACCACGCCATTTAGTTTGCAATGCAGATGAATCCGAACCAGGAACTTTCAAAGACCGTTTTTTGATGGAATATATTCCTCATTTATTAATTGAAGGAATGATTACTTCGAGTTATGCTTTGGGTGCAAACCTTTCCTACATTTATATTCGTGGAGAATATATGTGGGTTTATAAAATTTTGGAAAGAGCCATTGCCGAAGCGAAAGCTGCAGGTTTTTTAGGAAAGAATATATTAGGTTCTGGTTATGATTTGGAATTATACGTTCAAATTGGTGGCGGCGCTTACATCTGTGGTGAAGAAACCGCTTTAATAGAATCATTGGAAGGGAAAAGAGGAAATCCTCGTATTAAACCACCATTTCCAGCCGTTTCAGGACTTTGGGCAAATCCAACTGTAGTAAATAACGTAGAGACAATTGCAGCTGTGCCGTGGATTGTAAACAATTCAGGTGCTGATTATGCTGCTATTGGAATCGGTCGCTCTACTGGAACTAAATTAATTTCGGCTTCGGGACATATAAAAAATCCTGGCGTTTATGAAATTGAACTAGGATTATCGGTTTATGAATTCATGAATTCTGATGAATATTTAGGCGGAATGAGTTCTGACAGACCTTTGAAAGCGTTTGTGCCAGGAGGAAGTTCTGTTCCTGTTTTACCTGCAAATTTAATCTACAAAACTGCAAACGGAGAAGACAGATTAATGTCTTATGAATCTTTGTCTGATGGAGGTTTTGCAACGGGATCAATGTTAGGTTCTGGAGGTTTCATCGTTTATAATGACACTTCATGTATCGTTAGAAACACGTGGAATTTTGCTCGTTTTTACCACCACGAATCGTGCGGACAATGTACACCTTGTCGTGAAGGAACAGGTTGGCTAGAAAAAATATTACATAGAATTGAAAACGGTCACGGTCGTGAAGAAGATATTGAATTATTGTGGAGTATCCAAAGTAAAATAGAAGGAAACACGATTTGTCCTTTAGGTGATGCAGCATCTTGGCCTGTTGCAGCAGCGATTCGTCATTTTAAAGATGAATTTGAATATCACGTACGTTTCCCGGAAAAAGTAAAAAATAGAGAACATTTTGTTGCTGAACCTTTTGAAAAAGTGAAGCATTTAATGGGAATTCAAGTATAAAAAATATTAAAATGAAAACAAATATTAGATTTTTTCTAGGAACAATTTTATTAAGCATTTTTATAAGTTTTAATGCATCTGCTCAAATTGCGATTTCCAATATTAATGAGATTCCAAAAGTCAAAAATGGAATTACATATATTGCGATGAAAGACCCCAATTCAAAAAAGTCTAAAGAATATGTTGACCTTTTTAAGAAATACTGGACTTTTTCAAAATTTGAATTTATTAAATATTCGGAGATTGAAAATCATTTAACACCAGAAAGTTCTTTTTTATCTATTGGAGGTTATGTAACTGAAGTTCATTCTCAAACACTTTATGCTAATGGAAGCAGTAGTGGAGGAATTGATTACGCCCATACTCATATCTATTTAGAATTGTGGACTTGTGGCGAAAAATATTTAAAAAGCACAAAAAGCAATAAAAAATTCAAAGAAAAAGACAAATTGCAAATTGCTAGAGTGGAGTTATTTACAGACTTTCAAACCTTAATGGCTCCAGAAAATCTTTATCAAAACAATTATGATAGTGATGGACATATACGCAATTGGGGTTTAGGCATTTTAAAAAATCATATCCAAAACCTAACAGTTTATTTAAATAAAAATACAGAACAAAAATTATATTCTACAATATATAATCAAGCCGAAGTTAAAAAACTGTCAACAGAAACATTATATATTCCAAATTATATCCTCACAAAATTCAACAAATTTACTGGTGACGAATCTAAAAGTCACGAAGAAAAAGAATTAATGGAAGAATATAAATCGAAATATAAAATAATTACAACAGCAGAGCTAAACGCTAAAATATTAAATGAAACTACACCTTTTTATTACCTTCAATATATAAAAAGTAGTACCGATAAATTTGTTAGTGTGATTAACTCATCAACAGGTGAGATAGTTTATTCTTTTTATACCCCAATATCGTATAATATTAGACCCTCGGATTTTAAAGACTTGCAAAAGAAAATTTAATTTTTTATAATCCTCATAATAAGGATTTGCATCTCAAAATTAGCCGAATTGAAACAATAATGAAATAATGAAAGTAACCATAGACGGTCAAAGTATAGAAGTAGAACCAGGAACAACCATCCTGCAAGCTGCGCGTATGATTGGTGGGGAAGTAGTTCCGCCAGCGATGTGCTATTATTCTAAATTACAAGGAAGTGGCGGAAAATGCCGTTGTTGTTTAGTTGATGTAACTAAAGGAAGCGAGGCTGATCCTAGACCAATACCAAAATTAATGGCTTCTTGTGTAACAGGTTGTCAGGACGGGATGGAAATCGCTAGTAAAGCATCTCCAAGAGTTCAAGAAGCAAGAAAATCAGTAACCGAGTTTTTGTTGATTAACCACCCGCTAGATTGCCCAGTTTGTGATCAAGCCGGAGAATGTGATTTACAGAATTTAAGTTTTGAACACGGAAATCCAAAAACCCGCTTCATTGAAGAAAAAAGAACATTTGAACCAGAAGATATTGGTCCAAATATACAATTGCATATGAACCGTTGCATTTTATGTCAGCGTTGTGTTCAGGTTGCAGACCAATTGACAGACAATAGAGTTCATGGTGTAATGGATCGTGGAGATCATGCCAACATTTCTACTTGTATTTCAAAAGCAATTGACAATGAGTTTTCTGGAAATATGATCGACGTATGCCCTGTTGGTGCTCTAACTGATAAAACTTTCCGATTTAAATCGAGAGTTTGGTTCAACAAACCTTATAATGCGCACAGAGATTGTGATAAATGTTGTGGAAAAACTACAGTTTGGATGTTTGGAAACGAAATTCAACGTGTAACTGGTCGTAAAGATGAGTTTCATGAAGTAGAAGAATTCATATGCAATACCTGTCGTTTTGACAAAAAAGAAGTTATAGATTGGACAATTGAAGGACCAAGGAAATTCGAAAAAGATTCGGTAATTAACCAAAACAACTACACCCGTAAGTTAGAAACGGTTGAAATCGCTACTGAAAAAGGAATCTTAAAAGGTAGGGACCAAGATCGAAAAAAAATAAGCATGCCTGCTATTCCTTTGAATAAAGAAGAAAATCAAGAATTTAAAAACGGTAATCTTTAGATGATAGATAGTACAATTATATTAGAGAAAAGTGTCATCATCCTTGTAGTGTTTGCAGTTACGATGATTATGGCTATGTATTCCACTTGGGCTGAAAGAAAAGTTGCCGCTTTTCTTCAGGATAGAGTTGGTCCCAACCGTGCTGGTTGGGGTGGTTTACTACAACCATTAGCTGATGGATTAAAATTATTTTCGAAAGAAGAATTTGAACCAAATACTCCTAACCGTTTTTTGTTTTTTGTAGGTCCCGCGATTGCAATGAGTACGGCTTTAATGACCAGTGCAGTAATTCCGTGGGGAGACAAACTACATTTATTTGGCAGGGATATCATATTACAAGCATCTGATATTGATAATGCATTGTTATACATTTTTGCAATACTATCTATAGGTGTTTATGGGATCATGATTGGCGGATGGGCATCAAACAATAAGTTCTCATTGATGGGAGCTGTTCGTGCGGCATCCCAAATGGTATCCTATGAAGTAGCGATGGGATTATCCATTATTGCACTTTTAATGATGACTCAAACTTTGAGTTTAAGGGAAATATCTGCACAACAATCAGAATGGCATTGGAACGTATTGTACCAACCTCTTTCATTTTTAATTTTCCTTATCTGTTCATTTGCAGAAACAAACCGTACTCCTTTTGATTTAGCGGAATGCGAAAGTGAATTAATTGGTGGTTACCATACTGAATATTCATCAATGAAAATGGGATTTTATTTATTTGCTGAATATGCAAATATGTTTATCTCGTCTACTGTTTTAGCGATACTATTCTTTGGCGGATACAATTATCCAGGAATGAATTGGATGGTTGAAAATGCTGGAGTAAATATGGCTAATATCCTAGGCATCATAGTTCTTTTTATTAAGATATGTAGTTTTATTTTCTTTTATATGTGGGTAAGATGGACAATTCCAAGATTTAGGTATGATCAATTGATGCATTTAGGATGGAGAATATTAATTCCGCTTTCTATTTTGAATATTATGATAACCGGAGCTGTACTTTTAAGACATGATATAGCTGCTTATTTAGGATTATAATTACGCATTTCAGATTAATACAAGAAGACGATTTTTATATAAGCCTAAATAAAAATGAATGAAATTATCATTCCGAGTGAAATAATAACTAGTAAAATTTATTTTATTAGAAGTCAAAAAGTAATGTTGGATAGTGATTAGCAGAACTTTATTCGTTGGAAACCAAACAATTAAAAAGACAAGTCCGTAGAAATACAGAACGGTTTCCTGAAGATTTTATGTTTGAATTGACAAAACAGGAATACGAAATTTTAAGGAGCCAATTTGGCACCTTAAGACAAGGAGAACATTCAAAATATCTCCCAATGGAATTTACAGAGCAAGGAGTATCAATGTTATCAAGTGTTTTGAGTAGTCCAACAGCAATAAAAGTAAATATTCAAATTATAAGAGTGTTTACTAAAATTAGACAAGACCTTGCAGACACATTGCACATTAAGTTAGAAATAGAAGAAATAAAAAAGAAGTTAGTTAATCAAAATAAAAACATCGAATTGGTTTTTACTTATTTAGATGAACTGATGGAAAAACAAGAAAATAAAGCAGAACGAAACAAAATAGGTTATAAAAATTAGAGTGTACGATTAATTCGTCCTCACAATGAGAAAAAAATGAGCATAAAAGACATTTCATTATCGGGAAGAAAAAAGCAAGTTTCCAACAAGGAGATGACCTTCCTCGAAAAAATGTATTTGGTAGCAATTGTCAAAGGCTTGCTAATTACCATTAAGCACTTTTTCAGAAAAAAAACAACTATACATTATCCAGAACAAGTAAGGGAAATGAGTCCTGTTTATCGTGGGCAACATATGTTAAAGAGAGACGAACAAGGCCGTGAAAACTGTACAGCCTGTGGTTTGTGTGCGCTTTCTTGTCCCGCCGAAGCCATCACAATGAAAGCTGAAGAACGTAAAGTAAATGAAAAACATTTGTATAGGGAAGAAAAATATGCTTCGATATATGAAATCAATATGCTGCGTTGTATTTTCTGTGGTTTGTGTGAAGAAGCCTGTCCGAAAGACGCAATTTATTTAACTACTTCAAAAGTATTGGTTCCTTCAAGTTACGAAAGGGAAGATTTTATTTTTGGAAAAGACCGACTCGTTATGCCATTGGATATCGCAATGCAAAATGCACAACTTAAAAACGCTAACTAATGTCTACCTTATTAATTCTATTTTGTGTTTTGTCGGCTATAACCATTGCCACAGCATTTCTTACTATTTTTAGTAGAAACCCAATTCATAGTGCAATTTATCTAGTGATTTGCTTTTTCTCAGTTGCAGGTCATTATTTATTGTTGAACTCGCAATTTTTAGCAATAGTGCATATTATTGTGTATTCGGGAGCAATTATGATTCTGTTTTTGTTTACCATCATGTTGATGAACCTCAACAAGGCAAACGAAGTTCATAAACCAAGGGTAACGCGTTTTTGGGCAATTATTTTATTTGTTTTGATGTGTTTGGTACTGATGCTGATTTTTAAAGACTCTAAACCAATTGCTGACGGAACCTATATTGAAACCGGTGAGGATTATCAATCAATTAAAGTATTGGGTAAAGTTTTGCTCAATGAATATATGGTGCCTTTTGAATTTGCTTCTATCTTACTTTTAGCAGCTATGATTGGAACTGTTTTATTATCTAAAAAAGAAAAACTAGAAAAATAATGAACAATATCTTAAATCAAATAGGTATAGAAAACTATATTTTCCTTTCCGTAATACTTTTTTGTATTGGGGTGTTTGGAGTATTGTACAGACGAAATGCCATTATCGTATTTATGTCAATTGAAATTATGCTAAATGCAGTTAACCTTTTGTTTGTAGCATTTTCAACTTATCATCAAGATGCACAAGGGCAGGTTTTTGTGTTTTTCTCTATGGCTGTTGCTGCCGCAGAAGTTGCTGTAGGATTAGCAATATTAGTTTCGATATTCAGGAATTTAGGTTCAATTGATATCGAAAAATTAAAAAATTTAAAAGGATAATAGTCAATGGATACGAATTTAGCTTTAGTATTATTATTAGCTCCTTTTTTAGGGTTTTTATTTAATGTTTTCTTTGGAAAAAAAGCAGGGAAAAACCTTGTTGGTATTGTAGGAACTGCGTCTGTTGCAATTTCATTTGCAATGACACTTTGCTTTTTTATGCAAATCAATGAAACCAAACAAGCCATTGTTATCAACTTATTTGATTGGATTCAGATTAGTGGTTTCAAAATTAGTTTTGGGTTTCTTTTAGATCAATTATCGATTCTTTGGTTGCTTTTTGTAACTGGAATTGGATCATTGATTCATTTGTACTCTATCAGTTATATGCATGATGATGAGAATATGAATAAGTTTTTCGCTTATTTGAACCTGTTTATTTTCTTTATGATTACCCTTGTTATGGGAAGTAATCTATTGGTAATGTTCATTGGTTGGGAGGGCGTTGGTCTTTGTTCTTATTTATTGATTGGTTTTTGGTATAAAAACCAAGATTATAATGATGCTGCAAAAAAGGCTTTCATCATGAACAGAATTGGGGATTTAGGTTTCTTGATTGGGATTTTTATTTTAGGATATATTTGCCATTCTTTAGACTTCATGGAGATGAAAACGTATCTATTATCTTTTTACAGTAATACTCCTGAACAAGTATATTTAATTGGATTGGCTGCTTTTTGTCTATTCATTGGAGCTTGTGGAAAATCAGCACAAATTCCATTATATACTTGGTTACCAGATGCGATGGCAGGACCAACTCCTGTTTCTGCGTTAATCCACGCTGCTACGATGGTAACTGCTGGTATTTTTATGGTAACAAGAATGAATTTCTTGTTTGATTTAGCAATTGACGTTCAAAATATTATAGCCATTGTTGGAGCAATCACTGCTTTAGTGGCTGCAACAATAGGTTTGGTTCAAAACGATATTAAAAAAGTACTGGCCTACTCTACTGTTTCCCAATTGGGATTAATGTTTTTGGCATTAGGTTTAGGCGCTTATGAAGTAGCGGTTTTCCACGTAATCACTCATGCTTTCTTTAAAGCTTGTTTGTTCTTAGGTTCAGGTTCTGTTATTCATGCATTGCACGGAGAACAAGACATGAGAAATATGGGTGGATTGAAAAAAATTATGCCAATCACTTTCTGGACCATGATGATTTCATCATTGGCTATTTCTGGAATATTCCCATTTGCAGGATTTTGGTCGAAAGACGAAATTTTAATGACTGCTTTTCATGGAAATATAGCTCTTTGGGTTATTGGATCTATAGCTTCTATTTTAACGGCTTTCTATATGTTTAGATTAATGTTTCTGACATTCTTCAATAACTTTAGGGGAACCGAAGAACAAAAACATCATTTACATGAAAGTCCGAGTTTAATTACTTTTCCATTAATTGTTTTGGCATTTTTAGCTGCAATTGGAGGTTTGATAAGTTTGCCTGGAAATAGTTGGCTAAATGAGTACTTAGCCCCAATTTTTGCAAAAGCATCACATGAAGCACATCATCTTGGAACTACAGAATATATGCTAATGGCAATTGCAACTGCAGGTGCATTATTAGGTATTGGTATAGCTTATTCTAAATACATCAAACAAAATCAATTACCAGCTAACGATTCTGAAATTACTGGTTTTTCTAAAGTATTATACAACAAATACTATGTTGATGAAACCTATGAAGTATTAATTGTAAAACCAATGAATGCTGCTTCGCGTTTCTTTAGGGATTATATAGAAACTGCACTGTCTTCATTTGTTTTTGGACTAGGAAAAGTAACCAATGCAATAGGTACGCAAGGTAAGAAATTACAAAATGGTAGCGTGGGACTTTACTTATTTGCTTTTGTTATAGGAGTTTGCGCGGTATTAACATATTTATTTTTAGCACAATAATTTTACACAATGGATGTAACTACGATATTAATCATACTTTTAGTTGGCGCATTTGCCACTTATTTTGCCGGTGATAAATTAGCTTCAAAAGTTGCCTTACTATTCAGTTTAGTAGCTCTTGGCGGTACTTTTTGCTTATTGAACCACTGCTGTACAGGAATCGACATTAACTATTCGACGCTTTGGATTACAAAACCAAAAGTCTATTTCGCTTTAAATGGAGACGGACTTGCATTAGCAATGGTTTTATTAACTACTGCATTAACTCCTCTTATAATTTATTCCTCTTTTGGGAATACGTATAAAAATGCAAAAGCATTTTATGCTTTAATTCTATTTATGGCATTTGCAATGACAGGAACTTTCCTTGCAGCCGATGGGTTTTTATATTATATTTTTTGGGAATTAGCTTTGATTCCAATTTACTTCATCGCATTGCTATGGGGTAATGGTGATGCAGAAGAACGCAAAAAAGCAGTGGTGAAATTCTTTATCTATACTCTTGCTGGTTCTTTATTTATGTTAGTCGCTTTTGCTTATTTATACCAAAAAGCAGGAAGTTTCCTTATCACTGATTTGAGTAAATTGATGTTATCTTCCGAAGAACAATTCTGGATATTCATGGCTTTCTTTTTAGCTTATGCTATTAAAATTCCTTTGATCCCTTTTCATACTTGGCAGGCAAAAGTGTACCAAAAAGCACCAACAGTTGGAACAATGCTTTTATCGGGAATTATGCTGAAAATGGGATTGTACAGCGTTATTCGTTGGCAGTTGCCAATTGCACCGCTTGCAGCAAAAGAATATATGCACATTTTCATCGGAATGGGAATTGCAGGAGTTATCTACGGTTCTATCGTGGCATTAAGACAAAAAGATTTGAAAAAATTATTGGCTTATTCTTCTTTGGCTCACGTTGGTTTAATCGCTGCTGGAACTTATACTTTAACCATGGACGGTTTGCGTGGTGCAGTTTTACAAATGATTGCACACGGATTTGTAATCGTAGGATTGTTTTTTGCTGCTGAAATTATCTTCAGGAGATATGAAACAAGAGCCATTTCTGAAATGGGCGGAATTCGTTCTCAATCTCCAAAATTCACATCCATGTTTATGATTTTGGTTTTGGCTTCTGTGGCTTTACCATCAACATTTAACTTTGTTGGGGAATTTACAGTTTTATATAGTCTTTCCCAAATCAATATTTGGTTTGCCATTTTAGGCGGAACAACTATTATCCTTGGAGCTTATTATATGTTAAAAATGTTCCAACACGTGATGTTGGGCGAAACCAATACAAAAATATTCAGTGATGTGACATTCAACGAAGGGTTGACAATGGTAATTATTATTGCTGTTTTATTCTTCTTTGGGATGTATCCAAAGCCAATCATAGATTTGATTACTCCAAGTCTTGAAAATATTCTAACTCAAATTAATAGATTTAACTAAGTCAAATAAAAAATGAATACATTAATAGCTATAATAGGATTAGGTGTTTTATGCCTTTTATTTGAAATCTTTAATTTAAGAAAAATAATTATTCCAATGACTGTCATTGGTTTATTGGCAATTCTTGGTCTGAATTTTTGTGAATACGGAAATACCGGGAGTTATTATAATAATATGATTGTAGTAGATAAATTTTCTACTTCTTTTTCAGCATTATTTATAATTCTAACAATTTTTCTAGTTACTCTTGGACATGATTTCTACGAAAATCATCAGTCTAAACTTTCTGATTTTATTGCCATCAAAATATTTTTATTAGCAGGCGCAGTGGCAATGGTATCTTTTGGTAACCTATCCATGTTCTTTTTAGGGATAGAAGTCCTTTCAGTTTCTTTATATGTGTTAGCTGCAAGTAACCGAATGAGCCTAAAAAGCAACGAAGCCGGATTGAAATATTTTCTTATGGGCTCGTTTGCATCTGGAATAATACTATTCGGGATTTGCTTGATTTATGGCGCAATGGGATCTTTTGATATGATTGAAATTAGCGAATTGTCACGTTCTGCCGAACTACCTTCCTGGTTCTTTATCGGGATTGTATTGTTGTCTTTGGGAATGTTGTTTAAAGTAGCAGCTGTACCGTTTCATTTTTGGGCACCAGATGTATATGAAGGTTCGCCTGCATTGACAACTGCCATCATGAGTACTCTGGCTAAAGTAGTTTCTATGGCCGCTTTATACAAATTGCTTTTTGCAATGAACGCAGATATATCTTACGCATTCCAAATCATTATTGTGATAATCTCAATTGCTTCTATGACTGTTGGAAACATAATGGCACTGAAACAAAACAACGTAAAACGTATGCTGGCCTTCTCGGGAATTTCCCATGCTGGATTTATGTTAATGGCTTTGTTGAGTTTGGCAACTTCTGCAAGTAGTCTATTGTATTATGCTTCGGCTTATTCATTAGCTGGAATTGCTGCATTTGCTGTGATTTTATACGTTTGTAAAAACAAAGACAACGAAGATATTATTAACTTTAATGGTCTTGGAAAATCAAAACCAGTTTTAGCAGCAATATTGACAGCTTCATTACTGTCTATGGCTGGAATTCCAATATTTGCTGGTTTCTTTGCAAAATTCATCTTGTTTACCCAAACCATTGAAGCGGGTTATTTAGTGGTTGTTATTGCCGCTGTAATCAACTCTATCATTAGTGTGGGTTATTATTTCAAATTGATTTTGGCAATGTACACGAAAGAACCGAATGAAGAAATCCAAAAAACTCCTTTTATATTTTATGCTGTGGCAGTTTTAGCTATTGCATTGAATATTATTATCGGAATCTTCCCTTCGTTGGTTATGGATTTGATAGGATAAAAATCAATTTAAAAAAAATAAAAAAACCATCAGGAGCAATTTTGATGGTTTTTTGTTTAATTGAAAATTTGTAGGTTTTAATGTATATATTTGGGAAATGAAACACTACAGTAGTGCAAAGCCAACCTTATTTGGGTGTATTTGAGTTGTTGAGTAGGTATATAAACAAGTTAGCAGTAAGTTTAAAAGACGTAAAATTGAATATATCTATAAAACATAAAAAGAAATTAATTGGACTAATACTATTTGTCTTTTTTTTAATTTCTATAAAATATAGTTTTTTTAACAAAACAGAATTCATAATACTTAATCGCATGACGAGAATTGATACTGTTGAAAATAGAATTGACGAAATAATCTTAGTTAAAAATCATCCAAAATCCTCAATTGAATTGAAACAAATGATATTAGATTTTAATTCAAAGAGACGATTGAAATTTGATAAAATTAAACAAATTTTTATAAAAGAACACGATTATGTTCTCTTTCCCGTTTTAACTCTAAGCGAAAACTATAGTTATGAAGATATCAATACCAAGTCTGATAAACTTGACAATATTGACTTTTTAGCTGAACGATCAAAATATGTAAACTGGAACAAAAGAGTAATAGACACTCTACGTTGCTTTGTTGGTAAATACGACTATTATAAAAAATAAAACCTACTATCTAACCGCCGTTTGGCTAGATTGGGGTTTTAGGCTCCCATAGCTATCGGGATTAAAGTTGGTCTTGTATTTGGAAATTTTGTGCTTAACCGAAAATAAATCTTAATTTAGTACCAACCTCGCCAAGCGCCGGAACGTTGGCGTTTATTTTGCCGAAAAACAGAACTAAAATGAAACAACAAATTCTATTTATATTATTAATCATCGTCAATTTGAATGTTTATTCACAAGACAAAATGAAAAAAGTTGAAGAATTAATAAATGTAACGGAACCAGGTTGGGAATTGGTAAGTGAATGGATAAGTTCAGCAAAAAATAAAATCGAAATACTGAAAGTCGATAACGAAAAAGCAAAAGAAGCATTATTCAAAACTCAAATTACAACTCGTTCGCCGATGGGAGCGATTGTTTATCAAACGGGCGGAATATTAGTCGATAATGGTTGGATTAGAATTTTAGGTTCTGGAAACGAAAAACTGAATCGAACACTTCCAGATTGGAATTTTGGAAAAGCTATAACCGAATTTGGAAAGCCAACTCCTTTTTTATTGATTGCCGACGATGCAATTGGTGGATTTTTTTTATTAAATGGAGGTGGATTAGGAAAAGACGTTGGTAAGATTTATTACTTTGCACCTGACACTTTAGAATTTGAACCTTTAGATTTGTCTTATTCGGAATTTTTAGATTTTTGCTTCAACAATGATTTAGAAAAATTCTACAAAGGTTTTAGATGGACAAATTGGAAAGAAGATGTTGAAAAGTTAAATGGAGATAAAGTCTATAATTTCGTGCCTTTTCTTTGGACAAAAGAAGGTAAAGAAATAAATAAAAATTCAAGAAAAGAAGTTCCTATCGAAGAACAATATAGTCTAAATATGGATTTTAGAAAACAACTCGGAATAGATAAATAAAAAACAACCGCCAACACACGCTACAAGCAATATAATGACAACACATCGCACAAAAGACACCTATCAAAAACATATATATGATTTCATAAAAGATATTTATGCTGTTTGTCCGAATTGTGGAGAAAAAGCAGTCGTAAAAACTGACGAGCTACTTTTTAGTAATATTGACGAAAACAAAATCAAATTAACATGTTCAAAGTGTGCCTACAATAAGCGGCTTAAAGAAATGCCGACAGGTATTCAATTCAGCCCAAATAGTGAAAATATAATTTCAAGATATTTTGTAATTGGGGGAACAATTGATCCATATTTTCATCAACCGCTTTGGTTGACTAATAAATGTGGCAAAAATATTTTATGGGCATACAATTATGAACATCTTGATTTTTTGGAAAGACACGTTGAAGCTAAATTAAGAGAACGAAATATTGAAAGCATTGAAAATAAAAGTTTAGGAAGTAGATTGCCGAAATGGATAACGTCTAAAAAGAATCGAGAATTAGTTTTGAAGGTAATAAAACAACTTAAAGAGAAATAGAAATACTGCTGGTAACCGCCGTTTGGCTAGATTGGGGTTTTAGGCTCCCATGCTATCGGGATTAAAGTTGGTCTTGTATTTGGAAATTTTGTGCTTAACCGAAAATAAATCTTAATTTAGTACCAACCTCGCCAAGCGCCGGAACGTTAGCACAATTAATAATGACAAATACCTCCTTCATAGAATTTATCGGACACATTTGTAAAAGACCGTTCATGTATACAGGAGGATCTGTAAAAGAGACTCTCGCATTTATAGACGGTTATAGGTTTGGAAACGATACACCAATCAGCGGACGCGTATTTGATCGATACGTTTGTGTTCGCAATTCATTCCCGAGCAACTATGTTTGGGCCTATGTTATAAATACATGTTCACAAGACGAAAGTGACGCGATGCGTATGATAGAAAACACCATTACTGAATTCATTCAATTAAAAGAACGAATGTCTGAGGATGAATTAATTCAATACGCAAATGAACAATTAGTCGAGGAAAGTGATGCTGAAAAAATATTCCGACAATTTGATGCAGCTCTCTTAACTGGAAATGAACTAACGATTCGACAGTTAATTGCTGACCATCGTGACGCGGAAATATTATGGAAAGGTACATATCCAGACGATGTAACAATTCGATTAAATGAAATTTCAAGTGGACAACGGGTAAAAAGCATACCTCTTTCAGCGGATGGTAAAAAGGTAAAAATAATAGCAGCAGGCTGTCCTTTTCCGATTGAGATGAATTTTACAAATGGAGAGTGGAGGATAAATGCAGAGAAAATAATCGCTCTAAGAATGAGTAATAAATAAATGTACCTAACACGGGTTTTGCGTTAGTGGGCGGACAGTGCGAATAGAAACTTTTGAGCAATTAATAAACTTTGGTGCTGGCAGACAGTTTTCGGTTTCAAAAGGCCACCTACGCAAAGCCGGGAAACGTTAGTATAAATATATACATACCATCAAAAAAAAAGCCCTTAAATCAAAAAATTTAAGGGCTTTTCAGCAGAGAGAAAGGGATTCGAACCCTCGATATGTTGCCATATACACGCTTTCCAAGCGTGCGCCTTCAGCCACTCGGCCACCTCTCTATTTCAAGGTTGCAAAGAACTCAAAAAAATATCACTTATCGAAATTTAAAAGCATTATTTATGATAATTCCCCGCGAATAGGTGTTTCGAAAATCGTTTTAAAAACATTAGGAGCTACCTTTTGCCCTAATAAATACATCAATTTAGTAATCGCGGCTTCGGTAGTTATGTCTTTTCCAGAAATTATCCCAATATTTTTGAGCAAGGTACTGGTTTCATACTGTCCCATACTTACGCTTCCGCCAGAACATTGAGTAACATTGATGATATGCAATCCTTTGTCGATGGCTTTTTTCAAAAGGGAGATAAACCAGTCTTCTGTTGGTGCATTTCCAGAACCATACGTTTCTAGGACGATCCCTTTTAAATTTGGAATAGTAAAAATAGCAGATAAAACCGTTTCATTAATTCCCGGAAACAATTTGATTATAACTACATTATTGTCTAATTCCTTATTGACCTGAAGTTTTTTTGATCCTGTTCTATGGAGTAATGAATTATGGTTGATTTTTAAATGAACACCAGACTCGGCTAATTCAGGGTAATTAGGAGCTGCAAAAGCATTGAAGTGCTCTGCATTTATTTTTGTGGTTCTATTTCCACGGTACAGTTTGTATTCAAAATAAAGCCCAACTTCCTTTATAACGGGTTTATTTGATTCTTGAAGGGAAGCGATTTGGATTGCAGTAATCAAATTCTCTTTGGCATCCGTTCTTAAATCCCCAATTGGTAACTGTGAACCAGTAAAAATAACGGGTTTTTCCAGATTTTCGAGCATAAAACTCAATGCTGAAGCGGAATAAGACATCGTATCTGAACCGTGTAAAACCACAAACCCATCAAATGATTCATAATTTTCTTCAATAATTTCGGCAATTTTAACCCAATTTTCAGGATTCATATTAGACGAATCCATTGGCTTTTGAAACGAAATCGTTTCAATTTCGCAATCCAGTTGTTTTAATTCGGGGATGCGCTGCAATAATTTACTGAAATTAAACGCTTTTAACGCACCTGTTTCAAAATCTTTCATCATCCCGATAGTTCCACCGGTATAAACCAAAAGGATCTTAGGCTTAGACAACATCTTGATATTTTAATTTATTCAATACCGGATTCGCATACATGGCAAGAAAGCCTTGAAGCGCCACTGGGTTGTTTACATCGATTCTCATTTCAAGCCTTCTTTCAAAAAGTGATTTTTCATTTTCCGAATATAAATGGCAATAGGTGTTGCTTTTATTCAAGATATCAAAAGCAATATAGTTTGTTGGCCATAGTTTATAATTACTCAAAATCGAGTCGTCTATGGTCTGCGCCAAAGCTTGTATTTGTTTATTGGTATTGTCTATTTCTGTAGCAATTATATCTAGTTCTTTGTCCAGAACATCGCCAACGTGGATATGAATGTGCTTTTTTTGACCAATGATTCCGCTTAACAACGTCATAAAATCCTCATTCTTGTCTTTTATGTAGGTTTCGTTATTGGCTTCGGCCATTAATTGTGGCATCTTTAACGCATCTGTTGGATCGTATTCGTATGAAATGGAAACAGGGACAATTCTTATTTTTTTGAAATAATCTATAGGATTTTTTTCGTCAGAACCCATTGCAAGCATTTTCAAAACCCCTGAATTTGTTGCGTCGTTGCCATCCTTTGTTCTTCCTTCGCGTTGAGCAATCCATACCGAACGGTTTTCTTTTAGTAACAGTTGCGCCATGTACTCTGATAATAATTTAGAGCTTTGTAGCATTTCCCTTGGAGAAAGTCCTCTTTGTACTAAAAAATTCCTGTTCAATTTTGCCAATGTATGTAAGAAGGCTTTTTGAACCAGATTATCGCCAATTGCCGATGCTGTCATGATCAAACCATGATCAAACAAGGAAGCATTAAGCAATGAAGTATCTAGGATAATATCGCGGTGATTGGATATAAAAAGATAAGAAGCATTCTTTTCCAACTTTTCAAAACCCGAAGTAGTCAAGCCTTCAGAGCTTTTTTCTAATATTTTCTGAACCGAATTATAAATGAAATTACACTGAAAATCCCGAATGGAATGTGTTTTTATTAATTGTTCTTTCCACACTGCATCTTCTACATCCGGAAAAGTAAAATTCATCAATGATTTCATCATCGGATGATTGATTGTAGATAGAATTGCTTCGTTTATTTCGGCGTCATAAAAAGGACGTATGGTATCGAATTTTGACATTATAGCTTTATTCTGTTTGTGTTCACAAAATAACGAAATTTTATTGAACTTACTGTTTTGTTTGTATTAAATCCCAAAAATAGCTTTCGAATTTTCGGTGGTACAAATTGCAATTTTTTCAGGCGTTTTATCATAAATAATTGCTAATTTTTCGATAACATTAACAAGATAGCTGCTTTCGTTGCGCTTACCGCGAAAAGGAACAGGGGCTAAATAAGGGGAATCCGTTTCAAGGACTATATGCTGTAAATCAATTTTATGTAAAAACTGGTCAACTTTTCCGTTCTTGAATGTTACTACCCCTCCTATCCCGAGTTTCATATTATATGATATTGCCTGCAATGCTTGTTCGTAAGTTCCTGAAAAACAATGAAAAATCCCGAATAACTCTTCACTTTTTTCGCTTTCAAGCACTTCAAAAATTTCATCAAAAGCTTCACGACAGTGAATGTTGATGGGGAGCTTGTGTTTTTTAGCTAATTGGATTTGGCGTCGGAAAGCTATTTTTTGAATGTCTAACGTTGTTTTGTCCCAATACAAATCAATACCTATTTCACCAATGGCAAGAAATTTTCTCTTAGACAATTCGTTTTCGACATGTTGCAGTTCTGCTTCATAATTTTCCTTTACATAACAAGGATGCAAACCTATCATCAGGAAAACATTCTCAGGATATTGCTGCTCTAAATCATACATTTTCTGGGTATATGTAGAATCGATTGCTGGGACAAAAAAACGACTTACTCCATTATTGATAGCGCGCTGCATCATTTCTGTTCGATCTTCGTCAAATTCAGAAGAATATAAATGGGTGTGTGTATCGGTGATGGTCATTGTTGGGAGTTGGATTTTAGGTATTCGTTCCGATACAAAATTAGTCTAAATATTGATTCTGCAAAAACCTTTGTAACTCGGAACCTTTGTAACTTTGTACTCAGGATCTCAACACCTAATACCAATAAATGAAAAACCTCAGCCAAATTCTCAAAAAGGAAAAGTACAGAAAAATAAAATTCAAGGTCACAAAAACCCAACACTTGCTTCTAAAAGTAGAAATAAATGGAGTAAAGGGAAATTTTATTTTGGACACCGGCGCTTCCAATACATGCATTGGTTTAAGTAATGCCGATTATTTTAATCTCGTACCCACAAAGTCAAAAACCAAAGCCGCCGGAGCCGGAGCAACAGGAATGTTGACACACATTGCCAAGCACAGTTCCATAAAAATGGGTTCTTGGAAAAATGCGGATTGTGACATCGTCCTTTTTGATTTATCACATGTTAATGAAGCCTTAGTGGCGCACAAAGAAAAAAGTGTACACGGAATTATTGGCGCTGACATTCTACTCATGGGCAAAGCCATAATAGATTATCCAAATGAGGATTTGTATTTGATGAAATAGCTTCCTTGTTTATCATTCCAAGGAATGAGGAAGCTCCATATGCAACTCTTCTCCCTACATTTTCTCGACCTTTTTTGAAAAGACAGACCTATAGATAAACGTGTAGAGATTCCTCGTTCCTCGAAATGACAAAGAAATAGAATATTTTTCTTATAAGAATCTTATATCCGATAAATAAAAAATGCTATCTTTAACACTGATAACCATAAAAATAAATTATGAAAAAACTTTTACTCTACTTTTTTATCGTGATGACTGGGGCAATGAACGCCACAACTATCAAAAACCGAGACGCGGGACCAACTGCCGTTGCTATTACAGTTAATGATGAAGGATGTGATCAAGCCAATGGCTCCATTACTTTTGGAACTGTTACGGGTGGTGTTGCTCCTTTTCAATTTTCTATTGACAATGGCGTAACTTTTTCTCCAACAACAAACTACCCTAATTTAACAGCAGGGCCTTATAACCTGACTGTGAAAGATGCAAATGGCGATGTTTATAACACCTCGGTAACAATTGCCAATCTATCTGGACCTACAGCTATAACTACTACTATAGTGAATGCTAATTGTGGAAGCGCTAACGGTTCCTTAACAATTGACACCGTAACTGGAGGAGTCACTCCTTATACTGTGAACTTTAATAATTCAGCAGGATCAGGATGGATTCCTTTTGATGGATATGGAGGCACGACCCCACTTCCTTCATACACTGGCCTAATGGCTGGAACTTATTCATTAGAGATTAGAGGTGCTAATGGATGTTATTATTCTACATCAGTTACAATTATCGATACTCCAGGTCCAACCGCTATCGCTACAACAGTATCTAATCCTTCAAGTTGCACGGGCAACGATGGCTCAATTACAATTAATGGCATAACTGGCGGTACTCCGCCTTATTTATATTCATTTAATGCAGTTGGAGTTGGTCCATATACAGCAACAACTACAAGCACTGGACTCCAAGCAGGAGATTATAATGTGGAAGTAAAAGATTCTAATGGTTGTATTTTCTATACCACTGTAACACTTTTGCCTCCTGTTGCCATTACTGCGGTGGCGACAACAATAACAAACAGTACTTTTTGTGGTGCTACTGATGGCTCAATAACTATAACTGGAGTTACAGGAGGTCTTACACCTTATTTATATTCGCTTGATGGCCTGTCTTTTTCAACAACAACTAATTATAGTAATCTTTCTGCAGGAGGACATTCATTGATAGTTAAAGATGCTAATAATTGTTTATTCACTACAACTGTAATTATAGACTCTATAAATAAAATTACTGGTATCACAAAAACCGTAGTGAATTCAAATTGCGGTGCTAGTGATGGTTCCGTAACTATAAATGGAGTTATAGGTGGTGTTGCTCCTTATACTTATAATTTTAACTATTTGGGTTTTTCATCAAATACAACATATAGCGGACTTGAATGGTTACCGTATTATCCTTTAATCGTAAAAGATAGTAATGGATGTGAATTTAGCACTTATGTATCCGTGAATAATTTGCCAGATACTCGAGCGGTAAGTATTTCTTATCCTCAAGCATATTATTCGACTGCATTAACTTCATCTCAACCTATTATGATAACAGGAACAGGTACATATACAGGTGGAACCTATAGTTCTTCATCTGGATTATTTGTAAATACAACAACTGGAAGTATTATTCCGTCTAATAGCGTTCCCGGAATCTATACGGTAACTTATACGATTCCAAATAGAGGTACTGGTTGCCCACCAATTACAGCTACCACGACCGTAAATATTTATACCAATACTTTTGGATTGACAATGACTGGAATTTATTCCGATTTCAATACTGATGGTTTTACGAATGTAGGCGATGTGATTAATTATCAATTTACAGTTACTAATTTTGATAGCAATCCATTAACTAACATTACATTGGCACACCCGAGCTTGACTTTTACAGGAGGGCCAATTGCTAGTTTATCTGGAGGCGCTTCAGATAGTACCACTTTTACGGCAGTACACGTTATTACCCAAAATGATATTAATAATGGTTCTGTCATCGTAGACGTTGTTGCAACAGGAACTCTAAATGCTTCAACTGTAAATTCTGCTGCCACTACAACAAATACTTTGAGTATTAGTGATGGAATAAAATTAATTGCTTTTAGAGATACCAATGGAAACGGAATTAAAGATAGTGGTGAAATAAATCATAACGGAGGTGAGTTTCATTATGAATTAAACAATGATGGAACGATTCACAATGTTTCTTCTTCTTCTGGAATGCATACAATTTATGAATCCAATGCAACCAATTCTTATGATGTTAGTTTTACAACAAACAATACTTATTATACTGTAAGTCCATCTTCATATACTAACATTACGGTGGCGAACGGTTCTGGCATGACCAGTTATAATTTCCCAATTACAGCAATTAGTTATACCGATTTAAGAGTTTCAATTTATGCAAATGGAGTAGGTCCAAGACCAGGATTTACCTATCAAAATCAAATAAAAATTCACAATATAAGTAATCAAACTATACCTGCTGGGACACTTATTTTTACAAATGACAATCGAGTTACAATTACGAATGTTACACCAACAACAACTATAACTGCGACTGGTTTTACTTATAATTATGGTAATTTACCCCCTAATGAGTATATTGATCTATATGTAACGATGCAAGTGCCAACAATACCTAGTATTGCATTAGGTGATTTGTTAACCAATACAGTTTCAGTAGCTATTCCTGCGGGTGATATTGATACTTCAAACAATACTTCGGGTTTGACTCAAGAAGTGAGAGGTTCTTATGATCCTAATGATAAAAACGAATCACACGGCCCAGAAATTGTTCATTCTACATTTACATCCAATGATTATCTAACCTATACCATTCAGTTTGAAAACACAGGAACTGCAAATGCGGTTACTGTAAAAGTAGATGATGTATTGGATACTAAACTTGACGAAACTTCTATCAAAATGATTGATGCAAGCCATAATTATACGCTTGACCGAGTTGGGAATGACTTGACTTGGCATTTTGACGGCATTGATTTGCCACCATCAGTTGCAGGAACTACTATAGGTAAAGGCTATATCAATTTTCAAGTTAAACCAAAAGCAGGTTATGCAGTAGGTGACATTATCAACAACACGGCTTACATTTATTTTGATTTCAATCCAGCAATTGTAACCAATACTTTTGCAACCGAATTTGTAACTGCATTAGGTGTTCAAGGATTTGTAAACAGTCAGTTTTCAGCTTATCCGAATCCAACAACTGGAATTATTACCATTGCATTAAAAAACAGTGCAGGAAGTATTGATAATATTACTGTAACCGATGTTTTAGGGAAAACGGTATTGTCAAATACTGTAAATGCTGCTAACACCACTGTAGATTTATCAAATCTTACTAAAGGTTTTTATTTTGTAAAAATACAGGCTGAGGGATTGATGAAAACGTTAAAAGTGGTAAAGGAATAGTCCTCACCCCAGCCCTCTCCCAAGGAGAGGGTGAAACTCAAAAACTTAAAACCCATCTTGTTTAAAAACGGGATGGGTTTTTAATTGAAAAAAGTCTCGGATGCCTTTGAAAGAACATTGAAGGCTATTGAAGACACATCGGACGCCATTGAAAGAACATCGGACGTCATTGAAGAAGCATCGGATGCCATTGAAGACACATCGGATGCCGTTGAAGAAGCATCGGACTCCATTAAAGCAGAACCGGATGCCATTGAAGCAGAACCGGATGCCATTGAAGAGACTTCGGAGGGTATTGAAGATAAAAATATGTAAATTAATGTTTATGCGAATTCCTTTTCCATTGAAATCATAGGCTTACTATTTAAATGAAGATATACGAACCATAAAAAATCCCTAAATTCAAATTGAACTTAGGGATTTCAAATATATACATCTAATAGTCTAACTTTCTAAAATCTAACGATTTAAAAATTTAATCTATAGTTCCAATGCTTTCTTAGGATTGTTGTCCATCAATAATTCCATTGGGTTTTCTAATGCTTCTTTTACAGCAACAAGGAATCCCACTGACTCACGACCATCAATAATTCTGTGGTCATAAGACAATGCTACATACATCATTGGGTGAATTTCCACTTTTCCGTTTACCGCAATTGGACGCTCAATAATGTTGTGCATTCCAAGGATTCCAGATTGTGGCGGATTGATAATTGGTGTTGACAACATACTCCCGAAAACACCACCATTTGTAATGGTAAATGTTCCACCAGTCATATCGTCAACAGTGATTTGACCATCACGTGATTTTATAGCGAGTCTTTTTATTTCTGCTTCCACTCCACGGAAAGATAAATTTTCTGCGTTGCGAACTACAGGAACCATCAAACCTTTTGGTCCAGAAACTGCAATTGAAATATCACAGAAATCGTAGCTTGTTTTAAAATCCCCATCAATCATGGAGTTAACATCTGGGAACAATTTCAATGCTCTTGTTACTGCTTTGGTAAAGAATGACATGTAGCCTAAACCTAATCCACCGTGTTTTGCTTTGAAAGCATCTTTATATTCGTTACGGATAATATTAATTGGTGTCATATTAACTTCATTGAATGTCGTTAACATGGCTGTCTCGTTTTTGGCAGCTACTAATCTTTCTGCTACTTTACGACGCAACATTGATAATTTTGTACGCTCAGAACCACGGTTCCCACCTGTTGGCGTTCCCATTGAAGGCACTGCGTTTACTGCATCTTCTTTAGTTATTCTTCCGTCTTTTCCAGTTCCAATAACATCTGATGGTTGAATGGTTTTTTCATCCAATATTTTCTTTGCCGCTGGAGATGGCGTTCCCGAAGCATAAGTTGCAGTTGCTACTGGAGCAGCCTTAGCTTCTTCTTTTTTAACTTCAGCTGGAGCCGCTTTAATTTCGGCAGCCGGAGCCGAAGTACCACCTGCTGGTTTTGCTCCATCAGTATCAATATGGCAAACTACTGCACCTACTGCCACTGCATCGCCTTCCTCTGCTTTTAAAGTAATGATTCCGCTTGCTTCTGCTGGTAACTCCAAAGTAGCTTTATCTGAATCCACTTCGGCAATAGCCTGATCTTTTTCTACATAATCACCGTCTTTTACTAACCAAGTTGCAATTTCAACTTCTTTTATCGATTCTCCCGGTGAAGGAACTTTCATTTCTAAAATCATAATCTTTTTTCTTTAAATTTTAATTTGTTTAAAGCTATTGAAAGAACCTTAAACCTGAAACATTTCTTTTATCTGAATAAATTTTTATCAAAAACCATTTTTATAGCATCGGCATGACGTCTTCTGTCACGTGTACTACTTCCTGCTGCCGGTGCCGCATATGCTTTTAAAGATGCTAATCTCCATTTGACTAAGTCAAAATTCATTAGCATAAAACTATAAGCCCCCATGTTTTTAGGTTCTTCCTGAGCCCAAACATAATCATCGGCATTTGGATATTTAGCAATAATTGCTTTTAATTGCTCTATTGGCAAAGGAAACAACTGTTCGATTCGAACTATTGCCACATCTTCCCTTTTTAAATTTTCACGCTCTGTAACCAATTCGTAATAGAATTTACCGGTACAGAAAACCAGCGATTTCACTTTTGATTTGTCCACTTGGTTGTCATCAATAGTTTCTTGGAATTCACCATTTGCCAAATCTTCCTGTGTAGAAACACACAATGGGTGACGCAACAAACTCTTTGGTGAAAACACAACTAAAGGCTTACGGAAATTCGTTTTCATTTGTCTTCTCAACAAGTGGAAGAAGTTAGCCGGTGTTGAACAATCCGCTACATACATATTATGTCTCGCACACAATTGAAGGTAACGTTCCATTCTAGCCGATGAATGCTCTGCTCCCTGACCTTCATAGCCGTGAGGCAAAAGCATTACGATTCCGTTTTGGTTGTTCCATTTGTCTTCTCCACATGAAATGTATTGATCCAACATAATCTGGCAACCGTTTGAAAAATCCCCAAACTGTGCTTCCCAAATTGTCAATGCATTTGGATTTGCCAAAGCATAACCATAATCAAAACCTAAAACCCCGTATTCTGAAAGCAAGGAATTAAACACGTTAAATTTTCCTTTTTTATTTGGTAAGGCATCTAAAAGAACTACCTCTTCTTCTGAATCTTCTACTTTTACTACTGCATGACGGTGCGAAAATGTTCCTCTCTCTACATCCTGTCCAGAAATCCTAACATCGTATCCTTCAATTAAAAGTGAGGCATACGCCAAAGTTTCTGCTGTTCCCCAATCGATAACATTGTTGTCATACATTGTTTTTCTATCGGTAACAATCTTGGATATTTTGTTGATGAACTTTTTATCCGATGGCAAAGTAGAAACTACCTTTATAGCATCGTCCAATATTTTCTTCTCTACTTTTGTATTGACTTTTTGCATCATTACATCATCAGAAACCTGAACAAATTTAGTCCATTCATCCTGTAAAAAAGGTTTGATGATGGTGAGGCTTTTCTTGCGGGATTCCTCCAGGTTCATATCTAGATTAGCTTTGTAATCTGCTTCTAATTTAGAAATATAAGTAGCATCGATGATTCCTGAAGACAATAGCTTTTCAGCATAAATATCCCTTGCATTTTGATGTTTTGCAATAATTTTATATAAAACTGGTTGAGTGAATCGAGGTTCGTCCCCTTCGTTGTGACCATATTTTCTATAGCCTAACAAATCGATGAAAACATCACTTGCAAATTTCATTCGGTATTCTAATGCAAATAAAATGGCATGAACAACGGCTTCAGCATCATCAGAATTTACGTGTAGTACTGGAGACAAAGTAACTTTGGCAATGTCTGTACAATAGGTTGAGGATCGCGAATCCTGGTAATTGGTAGTAAATCCAACCTGGTTATTAATTACCAAGTGAATGGTTCCGCCCGTTTTGTATCCATCCAACTGTGCCATTTGGATAATTTCATAAACAATTCCCTGTCCAGAAACTGCAGCGTCACCGTGAACGGCTATTGGCAGTACTTTTGAGAAATCGTCTGGATAATATTTGTCTTGTTTAGCTCTAGCAATTCCTTCAATCACCGCACCTACCGTTTCAAGATGTGAAGGGTTTGGCGCTAAATTGATATTTATTTTTTTACCTGAACGGGTTGTTTTTTCGGATGTTAAACCTAAATGGTATTTTACATCACCATCAAAATATTCTTGGTCGTAATCTTTTCCGTCAAATTCCGAGAAAATATCCTGAGTTGATTTATGGAAAATATTAGCCAAAATATTCAAACGCCCCCTGTGTGCCATTCCCATTACGAAATGCTCAACGCCCCTATCGGCAGCGGCTTCGATTAAAGCATCAAGCGCTGGAATAATGGACTCCCCGCCTTCTAATGAAAAACGTTTTTGACCTACATATTTAGTATGCAAAAAGTTTTCGAAAGAAACAGCTTCGTTTAATTTCTCTAGGATTATTTTCTTGGTATCAACATTGAAATTAGGTAAATTTTCGTTGATGTTCAATTTATCTTGAATCCATTGTACCACCTCTGGCTTACGGATATACATATATTCAACACCAATATGCTGACAATAAATAGTATCTAAATGTTTTATGATTTGCTTTAGGGAAGAAGGCTTGCAACCCAACACCTTAGCGGCATCAAAAACTGTTTCTAAATCGGAAGTTGAAAGTCCGAAATTTTCTATGTCTAAAGTAGGCGAATATACTCTACGTTCTCGAACTGGGTTTGTTTTCGTAAATAAGTGTCCGCGAGTTCTATAGCCGTCAATTAACTTAAGAACGTTGAATTCTTTTTGAAGTTTTTCCGAAACCTGACTTGAATCGTGGTTTCCAGCGGCAAAATTAGCCATCTGGGTTGCTGGGTTCTCGTCATTGTATGTTGACATCCCAAAATCAAAGCCTTGAAAAAAGCCTCTCCAACTTGGTTCAACACTATCTGGATTGTCTGTATATTGTTCGTATAATTGAGCGAAAAATTCGGTATGCGCTGCATTTAAAAAGGAAAACCTATCCATATTTATTATTGAATATCCTGATTTATAAAAAAGTTACGCAAAAGTACAATAAATGCAATAATTTTTTAATTATTTTGGATACTTTTATAGTTAAAAATTTTATACCTAAAAAACGATGCAAAATAGCCTTACTTTTTATGTTTCCAGAAGCCTTTTGTCATTTATTATACTGTTTTCTACGGCGGATTTGTTTGCTCAACAAAAACCTGTATCATCCCATTCCAAAAGCGATTTTTGGAACAATGTACAATTTGGAGGGGGTTTTGGGGCAGCAGTTGGATCAGGTTATACAGATTTGACTTTAGCGCCAAGTGCCATTTATAATTTCAACGAATATGTTGCTGCAGGAGTTGGGCTTCAGGGAAGTTATGTTTCTTCAAAAGATTATTTTTCGTCTGCAATTTATGGAGCGAGTTTAATAACCCTTTTTAACCCTATTGAAGATGTCCAATTGTCAGTTGAATTAGAGCAATTGCGTGTGAACAGCATTGTTAAAGACCTTGGGAATCCTGATATAAAAAACAATTTTTGGAATACAGCCTTGTTTATAGGTGGTGGTTTTCGTGCTAATAATGTAACAATTGGAGCAAGGTACAATGTTTTGTACAACAAAAGGGATTATGTTTATAGTGGTGCCTTTATGCCTTTTATTAGAGTTTATTTTTAATTTACCTTAAATTGAAAAATATCTTATTTGTTTGTAGTCGAAATAAATGGAGGAGTTTGACCGCTGAGACAATTTATAAAAATAGTCTTGATTTAAATGTAAAATCCGCTGGAACAGAAAATTCCGCAAGGATTAAAATTAATTCAAAATTAATTATTTGGGCAGAAATTATATTTGTCATGGAAAAAATACACAAAGAGAAATTAGCTGAGCGATTTCCAAATGAGATAATTAATAAAAGAATTGTAATTTTAGAAATTTCAGATGATTACAAATACATGGACAAAGAATTAATTGAAGAAATAAAAACATCAGTTTCTGGTTTCATGTAATCCTAAAACCGATTCCTAAACCACACTTTCTGCCATTCCCTTTTTAAAATCAAAAAAGAAACCTGTTCAGACAAATCCACTAAATCAGAACCATCTAATTTTTTAATTTGGTCTTCGGCAACATCAATAATATAAAGTAAATTCAGATATTCTGCGAATTTATACTGAATCAACCGGTAGATTTTTTCATGCAACTGAACCTTCAATTCAACTGGACTCGTACTTAACGGAAAATCAATTGCTTCATTCGCAAGATTGAAATCCTTGTTGATCTGTTCAATTAATTTAATGTACAGGTTTTCGTTTTCTGCTTCAGAAAGTAATAAATCGGTATTTTGTGGCGCTATAAACATCAAACGTTTCTTCCCATTAAATTCTCTCCAAAGCTTTTTAAGATTGCCTTTTTATCTTCCGAAACATCCATTTTCCCTAAAGTATCAAATGCTTTGAAAGTATATTCCTGTATGGCTTTTTGGGTTGCTTCTGAAGCTCCAGAAACATTGAAGATATTTTTTACAGCATTGATTTTTTCCGAATTATCATTAGGCTGTACCGAAAACAAATGGAACAATTGCTCCTTTTCCCCAGTCTCAGAAAATTCTACTGCCTTTAAATACAGATAGGTTTTTTTATTTTCGATTATGTCTCCGCCTACTTGCTTTCCAAAAGTCTCAGGATCACCAAAAGCATCTAAATAATCGTCCTGCAACTGAAATGCCAAACCTAAATTCAGTCCAAATTCATAAATCAAATTTGCATTTTCTTCTGATGTTTTTGCAATAATAGCACCCATTTTCATTGCCGCAGCTACAAGCACTGCAGTTTTATACTCAATCATTTTTAAGTATTCTGGAATGGTAACATCCTCACGTGTTTCAAAATCAACGTCCCATTGTTGTCCTTCGCAAACCTCTAATGCCGTTTTACTGAATAACTTTGCTAAATCCCTAAAGATCTCAGCTTCATATTGTTCAAAATATTGATAAGCTAAAATCAACATGGCATCACCCGACAAAATCCCTGTATTGATGTTCCACTTTTCATGAACGGTTTGCTGGCCTCTTCTTAGCGGCGCATCATCCATTATGTCATCATGAACCAATGAAAAATTATGAAAAACTTCTACAGCCATTGCAGCTGCCAATCCTTTTTTGTAATCAGTTTCAAAAACCTCTGCAGCCATTAAAGTCAATACCGGACGCATTCTTTTTCCACCTAAGCGTAAAATGTAATCAATAGGCTTGTAAAGATTTTCAGGTTCTTTAATAAGCGATTCATTGGTTAAATAGGAAATGAAAAAATCTTGGTATTGGTTAATCGAGTGCATAAATTATATTGTGGTTTCAGATGGCTCAAAGATACAATTCAAATATTAATTATCGGTTTTTAAATCATGAGGCGATTAACTTTTCATTAAATATAAATTAAATAATTAAAAAACTATGGAAACTATTTTTGTATTCAAAGTTTCCGTTCTATATTTGCACCGGAATTTGATTCCCTGAAAAAGAATCCTGAATAATTAAAAGAAACCGAAACAAAGTCTGCCTACAATGAAAGAGAAAATTATAGAAAGAGCAAAAGACATGTTCCTGAAACTAGGTTTCAAAAGTATCACTATGGATGATATTGCTGGCGATATGTGCATTTCAAAAAAAACCATTTATAAATATTTCTGCAATAAAGAAATTTTGATAGAGGAAAGTGTTCGTTTGCTTCACAAAGAAATCCATCAGCTTATAAATGAAGTAATTTCGAAAAACTACAATGCAATTGAAGAAAATTTCCAAATAAGACGCATGTTTGATGAAATGTTCAAGTCATCGGAAACTTCACCAGTTTATCAATTAAAAAAACATTACCCAGAAGTTTACAACAATGCTTTGAAGTTTCAAGTCGATGAATGTGAATTTTGTTTTAGGCAAAACATTGAAAAAGGCATTGCACAAGGTTTATACCGGGAAAATCTAGATATAGAATCGTATATCAAATTCTATTATTATTTGATTTTTAGTATCAACGAAAACATCAGTTCAGAAAGAGAAGCCTTTAAACTAGAAATGGAAGCTTTAGAATACCATACCCGTGCTATGGCAACATTAGCAGGGATTATAGAACTCGAGAAAAATTTACAAAACCCAATTATATAAACAATGAAGAAAACAATTATACTAATGCTCTTGACATTTGCAGTATCGGCAAATGCACAGACAACCACACAAAAAAGCTATTCCTTTAGTTTGGACGAAGCCATTAATCATGCGGTTGTCAATAATTATTCGGCTATAAACGCCAGCCGTGACGTGAAGGCAGCTCAACAGAAAAAATGGGAAACCACAGCTGCTGGTTTGCCACAAATAAATGCAGGTTTGGATTACGGTAATAACTTCGTGTTTACACAACAAGGGGTTACCGGTGGAGGTCCTTTTGGGGGAAGTCCGGGTGAAGTTTCCACCTTTGTTTTTGGGACGAAACACACGATGAACGCACACGCTACTTTGAGCCAAATGATTTTTGATGGTTCATATATTGTAGCCATACAAGCTTCAAAAACCTATATGGAATACTTCAAAAATGCCCAACAGAAAACAACAGTTGAAGTAAAAGAAATGGTCATCAATTCATACGGAAATGTTTTATTGGCAGAAGAAAGCATTTTGATTCTCGAAAAAAACAAAAGCGTTTTAGAAAAAACATTGTTTGAAACCAATGAAATATTCAAAAACGGATTGATTGAAGAGGAAAACGTTGAACAGCTCCAAATTACTTTATCAACTATTAACAGCAGTTTGAACAATACCAAAAGACTAAAGGACATTGCTTTAAAAATGCTGAAAATCAATCTTGGAATCGAAATCGATGATGAGTTAAAACTAACTGACAAGCTAGACAATCTTGCAAAAAACAACCTCAACTTGGCCTTAGCGCAGGGAGAATTCAATATTGTCAATAATGTTGATTACAAACAAGGGAAAAACTTTCAAGACCAGAGAAGATTAGAATTGAAATTACTAAAAAGCAGAAGCCTGCCTTCACTGGGAGCGAATGTAAACTTTGGTTACAATGCTTTTGAAAATGAATTTCGATTTTTTAATGCAGATCAAAAATGGAATAATTATTCCAATCTTGGCGTAGGTTTAAATGTCCCTGTTTTTAATAGTTTCGGACAAAGAGCAAAAGTACAACAGGCAAAAATTGCTTACGATCAAGCAAAAACGAAATTAACCGAAGCAGAACAAAAAATAATATTGCAATATCAAAATGCAAAAAGTCAATATGAGTTCAGCATTGAGCAATATGAAACTTCAAAAACAAATTTGGCTTTAGCCGAAAGAATCGAGAAAAAACAACAAATAAAATTTACCGAAGGACTTTCTACAAGTTTTGAATTCAGCGAGGCACAAAGACAATTATATGCTGCGCAACAAAACTATTTGCAGTCTATGGTAGATGTTATCACAAAAAAAGCAACCTTAGAAAAAGTTATCGGAAGTAAATAATAAAAACAAACACCTATATAAAATGAAATCGAAGATTCATGCATTCCAAATAAAAAAACTATTAGTTATGAATAAAAAAATAATCACATTACTTATCGTTTCGGCGGTTCTGTTCTCATGCGGAAAAAAGGAAGACACTCCATCTGTGGATACTTTAATTGCATCCAATAACGTAAAAGAACTTCAGGCAAAAAAATCTTTATTGCAAGCAGATATTGCAAAGATAGAAGAAGCCTTATCGAAACTGAATATCAAAAAAGACGAAGCTTTAGTATCGGTTTTGACAGTTAAAGACACTGTTTTTAACCACTATTTAGACATTCAAGGTAGCGTAGATACAAAAGAAAACATTTTGGTACAACCGGAAATTCCAGGAACTTTAGTAAGCTTAAATGTAAAAACGGGTCAAAAAGTGAGCAAAGGCCAAGTTCTAGGTCGTATTGATGATGGTGGTTCTGGTCAGCAAGTTGCTAATTTAGAGAACCAATACAATTTGGCTAAAACTACTTTTGAAAGACAAAAGAATCTTTGGAACCAAAAAATAGGTTCAGAAATTCAATACCTACAGGCAGAAACACAAATGATTAGTTTGCAGAAATCTGTAGCACAGGCAAGGGCACAATTATCGAAAACATTGATTAGAGCACCTTTCTCTGGAACAATTGACGAGCTTTTTGTAGAAAGAGGCCAAGTAGTGGCTCCAAGTCCACAAGGATTAATGAGAATCGTAAATTTATCTAACATGTATGTTTCCACCAATGTTCCTGAAAGCTATATCGGAAAACTGAAAGTAGGTACCGAAGTGGATGTTTTCTTAACTTCACTAGGAAAAACCTATAAAGGAAAAGTACGTCAAGTAGGGAATTTCATCAATCCGAACAACAGAAGCTTCGGTATTGAGGTAAGTGTTCCCAACCCTGAAAATTTATTGCGTCCGAACCAAGTTGCCAAACTTCAAATTACGGATTATGTAAACAAAAGCACTATTGTTGTCCCAACGAGTACCATTCAAGAAGATGCTGAGAAAAACAAATTCGTTTTTATCGTAACCGATATCAAAAGAAAAACAGGAACTGCTAAAAAAGTAATTGTAAAATTAGGACAATCATCTGATAATGTAACCGAAATCCTTAACGGCTTATCATCAGACGATGTAATTGTTACTGAAGGCGTAAACACTATTTCTGAGGGGATGAAATTGAATTTTTAGCCCCCTAACCCCCAAAAGGGGGAATGTGAAGCTTAAAACAGATTAATAACTTAAATTCCTATTTCCCCCTAATAGGAGTTCCCCCTTTGGGGGTTAGGGGGCCTAATATGTCACACAAAAATAAAGAATTCGGAATATCAAGTTGGGCGGTAGACAATCGTGTTACCGTTTATATCTTGACTGTTTTAATTGTTATCACGGGTGTAATCGCTTATATAACAATGCCTCGTGAGGATTTTCCTGAAATCATCGAGAACAAAGTTTACATTTCTTCTGTTTTTCCAGGAAACTCTGCTGAGGATGTAGAGAAATTAATTGTCAAACCACTAGAAAAAGAAATCAAAAACATATCAGGGGTAGAAAAAATCACCTCTAGTTCTTTTCAGGATTACGGAATGATTATCGTAGAATTTGCCGATAAGGTTACTATTGAACAAGCGAAAAGCAAGATCAAAGACCAAGTTGATATTGTAAAAGCCGATACAGACTGGCCAAACCTTGACAACGGAAGCAAGGTTGAACCGAATGTCTTTGAATTGAACATATCCGAAGAAGTGCCGATTTTGAACATCAACCTACAAGGGAATTACACTACGCAACAATTGAAAAAATACGGCGAATTACTGCAAGACGATATTGAAGAAATTGCCGAAGTCAAAAAAGTGGACATCCTTGGTGTTGACGATAAAGAAGTTGAAATTGCTGTGGATATCTTTAAAATGACAGCAGCGCAGGTTTCGTTTGATGACATTCAGAATGCCGTTAAATATGAAAACATGACACTTTCTGGTGGAAACCTAGTGTCACAAGGTTCAAGAAACAACATCAGGATTGTGGGTGAAATCAAAGACCCGAAAGAGTTAGAAAACATCATCGTTAAACACAATGGCGGAACAGTTTATCTAAAGGACATTGCGGTGGTAAACTTTAAAGAGAAAGAAAAAACTACCTACGCCCGTGAAAAAGGAACCGAAGTAGTGATGTTGAACGTAAAAAAGCGTTCCAACCAAAATATGATTTCTGCTATTGAGCAAGTGAAGGAAAAACTGGAAAAGGCAAAAACCACCTACCTTCCTGCGAATCTAAAAATGGAATTGACCAATGACCAATCTTCACGTGTAGAACACCAAGTTGACGAACTGTCAAACCACATTATCTTCGGGATTGTATTAGTAATGATTGTGTTGATGTTTACCATGGGATTGCGTAATTCGTTATTTGTTGGAGCCGCTATTCCATTGTCAATGATGATGGCGTTTACGATACTTTCTGCATTTGGATTAACATTGAACACCATGGTGCTTTTTGGATTGGTAATGGGATTAGGGATGCTTGTTGACGACGGAATTGTGGTTGTTGACAACGTTTTTGCCAATATGAAAAAAGGAATGTCGAGGATTGATGCTTCAAAAATTGGTATTGGCGAAATCGCTTGGCCCGTAATTTCATCGACAGCAACAACCTTAATGGCATTTTTACCATTTGCTTTATGGCCAGGAACGATGGGTAAATTCATGAAATATTTCCCAATCACGCTAACCATTACGTTATCTGCTTCTTTATTTGTTGCGATGATTGTAAATGCGGCTATGACGGGGGGATCAATGGATATTGAGGATAAAAACGTAACCAAGAAATCCGCTAAATTTTACACTATTCTATTTACAATTGTAGCGGTTATTTTTGTTACTATAGGAAATGTTTATGATGTTACTTTTGCAAAAGCCATTGGACATTTAGCTATCATTTCATTGGGTTTAATGTGGTTGTATAAAATCAAATTATACCAATGGACTCAAGATTTTCAACATGGTTTTTTTCCGAGGATGGAAGATAATTACAAAAGATTTTTGGATAAAATCCTAATCGGAAACAAGGCATGGATTTCATTGATTTCAATTATCGGAATGTTAATTTTTTCTGTTGTTTTAGTTACTAAAATTTTCCCTAGGAAAGTATTGTTCTTCCCAGAAAATATTCCGAACCAAGTAATTACTTATATCGAATATCCACAAGGAACCGACATTGAAAAAACGAATAAGGCTACGCTTTTTGTTGAAAAACAAGTCATCTCGATTTTAGAAAAATATGTAGATAAAAGCACTGGTAAAAATTACCTGGCAGAATCTATTGTTTCACAAGTGGGTGTGGGTGCCGGTAATCCAAATGTTGATGCAGGCTCAGCTTCAGAAACACCATACAAAGGAAAAGTAACCGTGAATTTCTCGGAGTTTAAATTCAGAAGAGGTATTGACACGAACACCGTTCTTGAAGAAATTCGCAGTAAAGTAAAAGCCATTGCCGGAGCAACTGTTACCGTTGAAAAAGATGCAAATGGACCTCCTGCTGGTTACCCTGTTAGTGTTCAATTAACTGGAACCGACTATGAGGAAATGTTAGTGGAAGCTGACAAAATGATTGCTTTTATCAATTCTAAAAATATTCCTGGAATAGAACGTTTAGGAATTGATGTAAACAAAGAAAGTCCGGAGCTTGAAGTAAAAGTGGACCGTGTAAATGCGGGAAGCATTGGAGTTTCTACTGGGCAATTGGGTTTCAATTTACGCCGTTCGGTTTATGGACAGGAAATTTCTACTTATAAAGAAGGTGATGATGATTACAACATCACGATGCGTATGCAAGAAGACCAGCGTAAAAATGAAAACGTATTGTTCAATCAGTCACTGACTTTCAGAAACCAAAACAATGGTCAAATGGTACAAGTGCCAATTTCGGCAGTATCAAAAACCGAGAAAACAACAACGTATAACCAAATCAAAAGAAAGAACCAAAAACGAATCATGACCGTTTATTCAAACGTATTGACTGGTTTTAACGGTGATGAAATCACGAAGCAAATTGAAACCGAATTAAAAGGCTATCAATTACCAAAAACCGTAAGCTATTCGTTCTCTGGAGTTCAGGAAGAACAAGGAAAAAATCAAAGTTTCTTGATGTATGCCTTATTCTTAGCCTTATCTGGGATTGCTGTTATCATTGTTTTACAGTTTAATTCGGTTTCAAAAACAATGGTAATTTTATTCACCGTATTGTTGAGTTTTAGTGGTGTGTTTTATGGTTACGTAATTGCCAATATGGATTTCGTTATCCTAATGACTATGATGGGAATTATATCATTGGCAGGAATTGTAGTGAAAAACGGAATCGTATTGATGGACTTCTTTGTTTTATTGTTAGACAAAAAAGTAGAGGACAAACAACTGCAAAGCCATGATGATTTGACATTGGAGGAAATTAAAGAGGTAATCATCGAATCTGGAAAATCCCGTTTAAGACCAGTTTTATTAACCGCTTTAACGGCAGTTTTAGGATTGATTCCACTTGCAATTGGATTGAATTTTGACTTCTTTTCATTGATTACCAACTTGAACCCACACATTTTCATTGGTGGTGACAATGTAATGTTCTGGGGACCTTTGGCATGGACCATTATCTTCGGATTGACTTATGCTACAGTTCTTACTTTGGTTATGGTACCGGTAATGTTCTATCTTGTTAAGAGAACCAAATATTGGTTGAGGGACAGAAGGGAAAGAAGAAGACTGTTAGAAGAATAGATTGTTCGATAATTCGATTTTTGGATTTTCGTTAGATATAAATCCCCAAGTTCAGAATTGAGCTTGGGGATTTTTTTTGCAACTATATCATTGCTTCGCAGTCTTAGTAAAACTTATGATTTCGAAGAATAGGGAGTTTCAAGAACATGAACAACCACATATTTATCCTCAATGATGTCCGATGTTACTTCAATGATGTCCGATGCTTCTTCAATGGCGTTCGATATTCTTTCAATGTCATCCGAGGTGTCTTCAATGACGTCCGATGCTTCTTCAATGGAGTCCGATGTTCTTTCAATGGGGTCCGATGTGTCTTCAATGGGGTCCGATGTGTCTTCAATGGCCTTCAAGGTTCTTTCAAAGGCATCCGAGACTTTATATCAATGAAAAACCCATCCCGTTTTTTAAACAAGATGGGTTTTAAGTTTTTGAGCTTCACCCTCTCCTTGGGAGAGGACTGGGGTGAGGATTATTCCTTAACCACTTTCAACGTTTTCACCAATCCTTCCGCCTGTATTCTTACAAAATAAAGACCTTTAGTTAGGTTTGATAAATCTACAATCGTATTTGCAGTATTTACAGTATTTGACAATACCGTTTTCCCTAAAACATCCGTAACTGTTATCGTATCAATACTTCCTGTACTGTTTTTCAATTCAATGGTAATGATTCCTGTTGTTGGATTTGGATAAGCAGAAAACTGACTGTTTACAAATCCTTGAACACCTAAGGTAGTCACAAATTCCGTTGCAAAAGTATTGGTTACAATTGCGGGATTGAAATCAAAATAAATATATGCTGTATTATTAATTATATCGCCAATAGCATAACCTGGTCTTGGTTTTACCTGAAAGTTGATATAGCCTTTTCCGATAGAAGTATCCGCTACTGACGGCGGTAAATTGATATTATCAAAATACCAAGTCAAATCGTTTCCTATTCTTTCTAAAGTATAATTATGACTGCCGTCAATCATTTTGACAGATGTTTCATCTAATTTAGCATCTAATAAATCGTTAACTTTAATGGTAACGGCATCTGCAGTTCCTGTGTTTTCAAATTGAATCGTATAATACAAATAATCCGTAGATGCAAAAGTAGAATGTACAATTTGTGGTCCGTGAGATTCTGTTTTATCGTTGGGATCATACGAACCTACAATAGTTTCTATTCGGGTAAAATTATTATCACTATAACTTGTATCCCCAGCTGGAGGTATTACCGAAACACTATTAGTCAATTGATTTCCTAATTGTATGGTAGGAATTGTGGGAACTTGCATTGTAATACCTATTGTTCTTCCTTCTCCTGGTAATAGATTAATGAAATCATAAGTAAATCCATTGGCTGTTGGTGTTGTTCCGCCAACAGAGATGTTTGTAATAGTCACACGATTGTCATTTACAAAAGTGACAGTGCCAGAAGCTATTACCTGAGTTCCTGAATTATAGTAGTAAATACTGTTGTCATAAGTAAATCCGGGTCTTGGCGGATTGGTGCCTGTATTTAAAATAACTCCTAAATTAGTAAAAGGAACTACTACCGTTAAAGCAAAATTATAAGTTGTAATGCCAGAGCCAGCAGGAACAGTTATATTACTATAAGAAGAAACCGTTAAAGTATAATTTGAATTATAGCTTGTATAACTTAAATCGTATGAATTAGCTGGATTTGTTTCATAAATAGTGTACTCACCATTTGATGAACTCATTTCACGTACAATACCATTATTGTTTAATTCGTAATGAAAATAACCTTGTGTATACTTTTGTTCTCCACTATCTTTTATTCCATTATTATTAGTGTCAATAAACGCTATCATTTTAATTCTATCAGGTGTAGCAAGGGGCGTATTTGTACCTCCACTTTTTGTAATGTTCACACCATCATAGTTACCAGTTGCATAAAGAACTCTTGATGTATAACCGTTGTTAATATTAGTTTGGGTAATGATATAATGTCCAGTAAAATTGGTGCTATTAGAAGCTCCAGCAGCTAATGAAGGTATAGGAGAACCGGTTAATACTGTTGCACCACTATAATCGACAACTCCCACATTGGTAATAGGAACATTTCCATTATTTTTTACTGTGATTTGATAATCGACAGCATCTCCAGCATTTATTAAACCATCTGTATTAGAATCAACATAAACACCTATTAAAGTTATTTTTAAAGGATTTGGGATAGTAATTGTTTTGGTATATACACAACCATTGGCATCTTTCACTTTTATTGTGACATAAGCATCAGGAACAAGACCGTTATAAACAGTAACACTACTATAGGCACTATTATTTACCGAATAAGTATAAGGCGCAACTCCACCAGTCACAGCGCCTAAAGTAATTGATGTCCCACTTATTGTGGTAACTATAGCTGTAGGTTTAGAGGTTGTTATAGTAGCATTAGTTGTAAAAACACATCCATTTGCATCTTTTACTTTTACAGTATAACTTCCTGCAAGGAGCGAGTTGTAAGTATTTGTTGTAGTGAAAGGACTTCCATTTAATGAATAGGTATAATTTGGAGAACCACCAGTGACCGCTCCTATTGAAATACTTCCATCACCTGCTCCACAATTTGAGTTTGTTGTCGTTATAGCAACAGCAGTAATACTATTTACACTAGATACAATAATTGTCGTATAATAATCACATCCATTTACATCTTTTACAATTATATTATAAGTTCCCGCACTAAGACCACTATAGGTTGTATTTGGAGAAAATCCTATATTATTGAAATTATAAGTATAGGGAGCAACTCCACCAGTAACACCACTTATAGTGATTGAACCATTGCTTGCGCTACAGTTTTCATTAGACACAGTAGTGGCTAGAGCAGTAATGTTATTGCTGGAAGTAATAGTAATTGAAGTAGTATAAATACAGCCATTAGCATCTTTTGTTATCAATGCATAAGTGCCAATAGACAAACCAGTATAAGTAGTCTGTGTAGTAAAAGCAGTTCCATCAAATGAATGAGTATAAGGAGCAACACCACCAGTAACGCTGTCTATTGTAATGGAACCATCAGCTATGCCACAAGAAGCTGCGTTTGTCACCGTAGTCGCAACAGAAGTTAAGGAGCTATTATTGATAATTGTTACAGCTGTCGAATAGGTACAACCATTAGCGTCTTTAACATCCAATGTATAACTCCCTGCAATAAGATTAGTATAACTTGTTGCTCCAGAAAAACCTAGATTATTAAAATTATACTGATATGGAGCAGTTCCGCCAGTTACAGCACCAAAAGTTACCGAACCATTTGCCGCACCACAAGTTTCATCCACAGAAGTAGTTGCAATGGCTGTAGGACCAGGAATATTACTAATATTAACCGTTGTATGATAAATACAACCATTCATATCTTTTACTTCTAAAGTATAGCTGCCAGCAGCAAGTCCAGTATAAACTGTAGTTACGTTAAATCCCGAATTATTGAAATCATAAGAATAAGGAACAGTTCCTCCAGTTACAGCGCCAAGTGTTATGGAACCATCTGAAGCGCCACAATGAGAATCTGAACTGATAACTACAATATCAGTTGGACCAGGAGTATCAATAATCGTAACACTTGTAGCATATATACAACCATTGGCATCTTTAACATCAAGTCCGTAAGTTCCTGCTGGAAGATTCGTATAAGTTGTTACTACGCTATAACCACTAAACCCTCCAAAACTATATTGATAGGGAGCAGTTCCTCCAGTCACACCAGTTATCGTTATAGAGCCATTTGAAGCTCCGCAAACTTCATTCACAATCGTAGTTGTAATAGTCGTTGGTCCAGGAATGTCAACAATAGTTGCTGAAGTGTTATAAACATCGCCATTACTATCTTTCACAGCGATAGTATAAGTTCCAGCAGCAAGCCCATAATATTGAGTTGTTGTAGAATAGGTCGCACCACCATCAATAGAATAAGTAAAAGGAGCAACACCTCCTGTTACAGTTCCAAAAGTGATAGAACCATTAGCAGTACCACAAACTGCATCTATAGTTGTTAAAGCTACCGCAGTAGGTCCAACGTCTCGATTTTTGATAGTTGTGGCAGTCATTGCGCCACTCATCACAATAAAAAAGTAGAGTAAAAGTTTTTTCATAATCTTGTTTTTAAGGTTAATTTTAAATGAGTTTTAATTTAATCCCCAAATTAAATTTGGGGATTTTTATTTCCAAAAACCGCATCATCGAACAATCTACTCTTTTACCACTTTCAACGTTTTCACCAATCCTTCCGCCTGTATTCTTACAAAATAAAGACCTTTAGTTAGGTTTGATAAATCTACAATCGTATTTGAAGTATTTACCGTATTTGACAATACCGTTTTCCCTAAAACATCCGTAACCGTTATGTTATCTATACTTCCTGCACTGTTTTTTAATGCAATGGTAATAATTCCAGTGGTTGGGTTAGGGTAAGCCGAGAACTGACTGTTTACAAATCCTTGAACGCCTAATGCAGTTACAAATTCCGTTGCAAAAGTATTGGTTACAATAGCTGGATTGAAATCAAAATAGATAAATGCGGTGTTGTTGATTATATCGCCAACAGCATAACCTGCTTTTGGTTTTATCTGGAAATTGATATAGCCTTTCCCAGTTGATGTTCCAGCTATTGATGGCGGCAAATTGATTCCTTCAAAATTCCAGGTCAAATCATTTCCAACACGGTCGAGTGTATAATTATGACTTGCATCAATCATTTTGATAGAAGTTTCGTCCAGTTTAGCATCCAATACATCATCTACTTTTACGGTAACCGCATTTGCTGTTCCTGTGTTTTCAAACTGAATAGTGTAGCTTAAATAATCTGCGGAAGTAAAAGTGGAATGAACAATTTGCGGACCGTGAGATTCGTTTTTATCGTTTGGATCGTAAGAACCTCTAATGTCCTGAGTTAAACTTGCACTATTATTTGAAGGGAAAACATCTCCTGCAGGAATAGCTACTGAAACAGTATTGGTCAATAAATCCCCCAATTGTATTGTAGGAATTGTTGGAACCTGCATCGTTACAAAAATGTAAAAGGATTGATTTGGTGCTAAACTAGGATAATTATAAGTAAATCCTGTTCCATTCATTGTAGCGCTTGGCGAAACATTTGTGATTGACACTCTATTATCTTTTGTGAAAGTAAGAGTTCCAGCAGGAATTGTTTGATTTCCATTATTTCGAACAAGAATTTGATTCTGATAAGTAAATCCTGGTCTTGGACCAACTCCACTTTGATAAAGATTAACAATCAAATCAGTGTATGATGCTGTGGTTACAGGAAAATTATAAGTAGTAGTTCCAGATCCATTAGCAATTGTAATATTACTATATGATGATGGATTTACGGTATAATAAGGACTATTAATGGTATAACTCACATCATACGAATTAGCCGCATTAGTATCATAAATGGAATGTTGCCCATAAGAGGAGTCAATATTATGAATTATACCATTATTATTCAATTCATAATGAAATTCCCCACTTGTATAATTCATTTCAGAAGCATCTTTTATGCTATTTCCATTAGAGTCTATAAAAGCAATTAGTTTAATACTATCACTAATATTTAATGGAGTTGTTATAGTAGCTACAGCAGTAATTGAACTGCTATTATATGTTCCTGTAGCAACGGCATCAACATTAACTGAACCGTTATTAATATCAGTTTGATTAATAACGTGGACCGCTGTAAAGGTAATGCTGTCTGAAGCTCCTGAAGCTAAACTTGCAAGATAACCTGTGGTTGTCATATTATAATTAGAAATTATAATATCTGTTACCGGAGAAGCATAAGTATTGGTTATTGTGAATTGATAATTAATAACATCACCAATATTAGTGAAACCATCTGCATTATAATCTACATAAGTCCCATTCATACTAAGATCTAATGGGCAAATAGTATTCGTAATAGTAACTGAGGTAGAATAAACACAACCATTAGCATCTTTAACATCAAGTCCATAACTTCCTGCTGGAAGTCCTGTATAACTAGTCGCTGTATTATAACCTCCTGGATAGAATTGATATGAATAAGGAGCAGTTCCGCCAGTTACAGCGCCTAAAGTCAAAGAACCATTTGCATTTCCGCAAGATTCATTAACAACAGTACTTGCAATTGCTGTTGGACCTGGATTATCAATAATTGTAACTATAGTTGAAAAAATACAACCATTAGCGTCTCTAACATCTAAAACATAACTTCCAGCTGCAAGACTCGTAAAATTTGTCGTTGGTGAAAAAGCACCGCCGTTAAAGGCATAAATATAGGGAGCAGTTCCACCTGTTACGGTACCTATAGTTATAGAACCATTTGGATTTCCGCAAGATGCATTATTTACTATTGTTGCGATTGCTGTTGGACCTGGATTATTACTAACTGTAACTGTAGTTGAAAAAATACAACCATTAGCATCTTTTACATTGATACCGTAACTTCCAGCTGCAAGACTAGTAAAACTTGTCACTGTCCCATAACCTCCACTATTAAATTGATATTGATATGGTCCAGTTCCTCCAGTTACGGCTCCTAATGTAATCATACCATCAGACGCGCCGCAAGATGAATTAACCGTAGTTGTAGCAATATTAGTTGGACCACCAGAATTAGTAATAGTTTCTGTTCTTGAATAAGTACAGCCGTTAACATCTTTCACAACAATAGGATAAATTCCTGATACTAAACCAGTATAAGAAGTAGTAGCGCTAAAGCCTCCATTATTAAAATCATAAGTATAAGGAGAAGTTCCGCCTACTGCGCCTGTAATGTTTATTGATCCATCCGAAACTCCACAAGAGGCAGCCACTACATTTGTAGTAACTTGTGTTGGAGCTGATGGAGCTGAATTTATCGTTGCTAGAGTTGCAGCATTTGTAGAACAAGTAGTGTCTGCAGAATTACGAACACGAATAGTATAAGTTCCAGGAGATACTCCCGAAAAAGTATTACTTGCTTGGTAAACTGTGCCATTATTAATACTATATTGTAATCCTGCTTGTGGATCAACAATAATGGTTCCTGTTGGTTGTGCACAACTCGGCTGAGTTACTGTAAAAGTTGGTACAGTTGGTGCGCTTGGGACTGCGTTTATAGTAACTGTACTTGATGCGGTTGCAGAACAAGTGTTATCGGCTACATTACGCACCGTAATTGTATAAGTTCCTGGTGCTAAACCAGAGAAAGTAGCACTCGCTTGCCAAGTTGTTCCATTAACGCTATACTCTACTCCAGCTTGTGCATTGACAACTATTGTTCCTGTTGGCACAGCACAAGAAGGTTGTGTTATGCTTGCTGTTGTTGGTGTTGTTGGTGTCGCCAGATTTAAAGTTACTGGATTCGCTCCCATTGCAGTACAGGTATTATCTGTTGTATTTCTTACCATCAAAGTATAAGTTCCTGGAATTAAACCAGAGAAAGTAGTACCCGTTTGATAAGACACTCCATTATCTATAGTATATTCTACTCCGGATTGTGTAGTAAAAACAATAGTCCCAGTCGGAACCGCACAAGTAGGTTGGGTAACGCTAGATGTAGTTGGCGCGGCAATACTTGTGTTGCCTATAAAAAATGAGCTGCTATAAATACACCCATTGGCATCTCTTACTATTATTGAATAAACTCCTTGAGAAAGTCCTGTATATGACGTTACTGATGTATAACCTGTGTTTTCAAAATTATATTCATAAGGAGAAACTCCTCCAGTAACTGAATTAATAATTATTGATCCATCACTTCCTCCACAGCTCGAAACATCTGTTTTGGTAGAATTGATATTCGTTACGCCAGAATTATCTACAATAGTTATTGTAGTTGTAAAAATACAACCATTAGCATCTTTAACTTCTAAAGGATAACTTCCTGCTGAAAGAGTACAGTAATTTAATGTTGTATTAAAACCTGTGTTATTAAAATTATGAGTATAAGGCGCAGTTCCTCCAGTTACAGCTCCAAATGTAACACAACCATCTGCATTCCCACATGACGTATTAGTAACTGTTGTCGCAACTGCTGTTGGACCAGGAGAATCAATAATAGTTACTGATGTAGTATAAATATCACCATTGCTATCTTTTACATCTAATGTATAATTTCCAGCAGCAAGTCCAGGATAAGCTGTGGTTGAAACATAACCATCACCATTAAAATTATACTGATATGGCGCAACACCTCCGGTCACACTACCGATTGTCACAAACCCATTTGCCTGACCACACGTAGAATTTGTTACGGTTGTGGAAACATTAGTTGGTCCAGCAAGATTTTTGATAGTTGTAGCAGTCATTGCGCCACTCATCACGATAAAAAAGCAGAGTAAAAGTTTTTTCATAATCTTAGTTTTAAGTTATTTAGCTGTTAAAGATAGATTTTATTTTTAACAAATTTTTAAATAACTGCATGAATTAATTTAACGACAAAAAAAAGCCTCTCTTTCGAAAGGCTTTTTATCATATAAAAATTTATTTTTACAATTGAGGTCCTGCTTTTACCAAGTTCTTGCCTTCTTCATTATCGGTATATTGTGCAAAGTTCTTGATGAACAATGCGGCTAAATCTGTTGCTTTTGTATTCCATTCAGATGCATCTGTATAGGTATTCCTAGGATCTAAAATCTCGGTATTCACACCTTCTAAACTTGTAGGTACTTCAAGATTGAAAATAGGAATAATTTTAGTTTCAACTTTCTCCATTGAACCATCAAGGATTCTATCGATAATGGCACGGGTATCTTTAATTGAAATACGTTTCCCTGTTCCGTTCCAACCTGTATTTACCATATAGGCAGTTGCGTTGTGTTCTTCCATTTTCTTAACCAATTCCTGACCGTACTTTGTTGGATGCAAGCATAAAAATGCTTTTCCGAAACAAGCAGAAAATGTTGGCTCTGGTTTAGTTATACCACGCTCAGTTCCAGCTAATTTAGCGGTAAATCCAGAAAGGAAGAAATATTTAGTTTGTTCAGGGGTTAATTTAGAAACTGGAGGCATAACTCCAAAAGCATCTGCAGTAAGGAATATTACTTTAGTTGCATGACCAGCCTTAGATACTGGTTTTACAATATTGTCAATAAATTCAATTGGATAAGAAACGCGCGTATTTTGAGTAACCGAACCATCTTTGAAATCTATTTTTCCGTTGGCATCAAGAGTAACATTCTCTAATAATGCATCTTTACGAATTGCTCCATAAATATCAGGTTCATTTTCTTTGCTTAAGTCAATTGTTTTGGCGTAGCACCCTCCTTCAAAATTAAAGACACCGTCATTGTCCCAGCCGTGTTCATCGTCTCCAATCAATTCCCGTTTTGGATCTGTCGACAATGTGGTTTTTCCTGTTCCAGACAATCCGAAGAAAACGGCAACATCGCCATCTTTTCCTTTATTGGCAGAGCAGTGCATTGAAGCAATTCCCTTTAATGGCAAATAGTAGTTCATTAAAGAAAACAAGCCTTTTTTCATTTCACCACCGTACCAAGTCCCTCCAATCAATTGGATTTTTTCGGTTAAGTTAAATGCAACATATACTTCAGAGTTCAATCCGTGTGCTGCATAATCCTTGAAGCTGGTTTTAGAGCCGTTCATTACAATAAAATCAGGTTCCCCAAAATTATCCAGTTCCGCTTCCGTTGGACGGATGAACATATTTTTTACAAAATGTGCTTGCCATGCTACTTCCATAATGAAACGTACTTTTAAACGCGTGTTTTCATTGGCTCCGCAAAAAGCATCAACAACATATAATTTTTTCCCTGAAAGTTGCTTTACAGTAGTTTCTTTTAAAGCGTTCCAGGTATCTTGACTAATTCCTTTGTTATCGTTTACTGCTTTATCCGATGTCCACCAGATAGTGTCTTTTGTAACAGCATCACTAACGATATATTTGTCCTTTGGCGATCTTCCTGTAAAAACTCCCGTCATTACATTTACAGCACCAAGCTCAGATAGTTGCCCTTTTTCAAATCCTTGTAGTTCTGGACTTAATTCTGCATTGTACAAATCCTCATAAGACGGATTGTAAATAATCTCAACTGTATCATTGATACCATATTTTTCTAATGAAATCGCTTTCGTAACATTCATAATTTTTCTTGTTGTATTATTATTATGTTTCCTTAGTATTAATTTATTGTAAATATCGTCCTTTATTGAAAGACCGCAAAAGTAAAATTATTTTTTTATATATGTTTTATTTATAACAATATTATGCTCTTTTCTTTAAAATATTTAACATTAGAAACAGCCAAGCCATTATCATTAAAAATCCTCCAATGGGCGTAATAATTCCAATTTTACCAATATCTATATGTGTCAGTTCCCGAGTTGATAATAAATAAATAGAACCCGAAAAAAGCAAAACACCACTAACTGTTAAATAAAACAGTGTTCTTTTTTGTTTTTCTGTAAGCAAGCCAGTTGTCCCTATGAACAACAAAAAAAATGCATGATACATTTGATATTTAACTCCAGTCTCAAAAGAATTCAACGCTTCAATATTTAATTTTGCCTTCAATGCGTGAGCACCAAATGCGCCTAGAATTATTGCAATCATACCTAATATTGCCGCCGATGAAATAATTTTTTTATCCATATTGTATACTGAAAAAGTTCAAATATTCTCAGCTATTTTTATAATTAATTCTGAATTAACTACAAATTTAAGCCATAAGATTGTGAAAGTGGGTATTATAACTTCCTTTTTTGTTTCTTTGATTAAAATTATAGAAGAAATTTTATTTTTTGTTTTTACTTTTGTTATAAATATAACAAATAACTACTTTTGTGTGATATTATTACGTTATGAGAAATATACTGATTATTGGAGCCGGACGTTCAGCTTCATCTTTAATAAAATACCTTCTTGAAAAATCAATTCAGGAAAACCTGCATCTTACGATTGGTGATTTGTCATTGGAACTAGCACAAAAAAAGACTAAAAACCATACAAATGCCACAGCAATAGTTTTAGATATTTTTAATGACAAGCAAAGACAAACCGAAATTCAAAAAGCAGATATTGTAATTTCGATGTTACCGGCACACCTTCATATTGAAGTAGCAAAAGACTGTATCGTTTATAAAAAACACATGGTTACCGCATCCTATATTAGTGATGCCATGCAGGAATTAGACGCTGCCGCTAAAGAAAACAACCTCATCTTTATGAACGAAATCGGTTTAGACCCGGGTATCGATCACATGAGCGCGATGAAAGTAATTGATGAAGTAAGGGAAAAAGGCGGAAAGCTTTTATTGTTTGAATCTTTTTGTGGCGGATTAGTTGCTCCAGAATCTGATAATAATCTATGGAACTACAAATTTACATGGGCTCCCCGAAATGTTGTTTTAGCAGGACAAGGCGGCACTGCAAAATTCATTCAGGAAGGTACCTATAAATACATGCCATATCATAAACTTTTTCGTAGAACCGAATTCTTGGAAATTGAAGGTTATGGACGATTTGAAGCCTATGCCAATCGTGATTCACTTAAATACATTAATATTTACGGACTAGATGATATACTTACTTTATACAGAGGAACAATCCGTAGAGTAGGCTATTCTAAAGCTTGGAATATGTTTGTTCAGCTTGGTATTACTGACGACACTTTTATTATTGATAATTCGGAAACAATCAGTTATAGGGAGTTTATTAATTTATTCCTACCTTATCATGCAACGGATTCAGTAGAATTGAAACTGCGTTTGTACTTAGGCATTGAACAGGATGATATCATGTGGGATAAATTATTGGAATTGGATTTATTCAACCCAAATAAAATAGTAGGCCTTAAAAATGCTACTCCAGCTCAAATTTTGGAAAAAATCCTTACTGATAGCTGGACATTACAGCCTGATGACAAGGATATGATCGTTATGTATCATAAGTTTGGTTATGAAATCAATGGTGAAAAAAAACAGATTGACTCAAAAATGGTTTGCATAGGTGATGACCAAACCTATACTGCTATGGCAAAAACCGTAGGCTTACCAGTAGCGATGGCCACACTACAAATCCTAAACGGGAATATCACTACACCAGGAGTACAATTACCCATCAATAAAGAAGTTTATTTACCTATATTAAAAGAGCTCGAAGAATACGGTGTTATATTCAATGAAAAAGAAATGCAGTATTTTGGTTATGACCCCGATAAAATAAGAAGTTAAAGCTTCCTTCTAAATAAAAATCCGTCGCGTTATTGAATAACTAGACGGATTTTTTTTAATTGACAATCTAAGATTATCTTCGGTTATTATAAACTGAAATATAATATAATAATGTAGCGATAGAACCAATCGCAGCAACAACATATGTTCTGGCAGCCCATTTCAATGCGTCTTTAGCTCCAGCGTGTTCTTGTTGTGTTAGCATTCGTTTATTTTCCAACCATGCCAATGCACGATTGCTGGCATCGTATTCTACTGGTAAAGTAATTACTGTAAATAAGGTAGTAGCTGCAAAAACAACAATACCTATTAATAACAGTGATGGAAAAGTTTTAATCATAACGATTCCCGCTATTAAAATCCATTGTACAAAATTCGAAGCTACGCTTACTACCGGAACCAGTTTTGAACGTAATTCTAACCAACTATAAGCTGTAGCATGCTGAACTGCGTGACCACATTCGTGAGCGGCAACGGCTGCAGCGGCAGCATTTCTTTGATTGAAAACTGCTTCGCTTAAATTTACTGTTTTGTCTGATGGGTTGTAATGATCGGTAAGACGACCTTCGGTAGAAATTACCCTAACATCATAAATTCCATGATCGGCAAGCATTTTTTCGGCAATTTCAGCACCCGACATTCCATTTTGCAATTGGACTTTAGAATACTTTTCGAATTTGTTCTTCAGCTGATTACTAACCAGCCAACTTGCGAGCATAATTAATCCTGCTAATATCAAATACATAATTTGTTTTTTTAAGTTATAAAATCCGTATCAAATTACAAACCAAATTTAGAAAATGCCAAATTGGCATTAGTTAAATTAATTACAAAAAAAATCCCAATTCCAAATGTACTGAAACTGGGATTTTATTACCAATTGTATTTAATTTTTATCCAACTAGGTTAATCACTTTCCCTGGAACGATAATTACTTTTTTAGGAGTATTCCCATCTAATTGCTTAATGGTTCTTTCGTCTTTCATTATAATTTCCTCGATTTGTGCCGGAGTTAAATCCAAAGGTAAATTGATGGTGAAACGCATTTTTCCGTTAAAAGAAACTGGATACTCTTTATCACTTTCTACCAAATATTTGTCCTCACAAATTGGAAAAATCTCTTCAGAAATTCCTTTATAATCTTTTAATTCTTTAATCTTTACATCTTTCAATCTAAACCACAATTCTTCAGCAATATGTGGCGCATAAGGAGAAATCAAAATTGCCAATGGTTCCAGAATCGCTCTTTCGTGACAATTTTGCGCGCTCAATTCATTTACGCAAATCATAAATTGCGAAACCGAAGTATTGAAAGAAAAATTCTCAATGTCTTCCGTTGCTTTTTTGATGGTTTTATGCAGTGATTTCAAACTGTCTTTTGATGGTTCGTTATTAGTAACAATCAAACCAGTTTCATCAAAATACAAGCGCCATAATTTTTTCAAGAAACCAAAAACCCCTGTAATTCCAGTTGTGTTCCAAGGTTTGGCTTGTTCCAATGGACCAAGAAACATTTCGTACAAACGCAACGTATCAGCGCCGTATTCATTACAAATATCATCTGGATTGACAACGTTGTATTTTGATTTGGACATTTTTTCGACTTCACGGCCTACGATGTATTTTCCGTTTTCTAAAATGAATTCGGCATCTTTATAATCTGAATACAACGGATGGATTTTGAATTTTTCTATATCTAATTCATTCGTAACATCGTTTATACAAGATAAATCAACGTGAATTGGTTGAACATTCAAATCCCGAATTAAACCTTTAGAATATAATTTTTTAGAGTCTTCACTACGATAAACAAAAGCACTCATTCCTAAAATCATTCCCTGATTAATCAATTTTTTGAATGGTTCTTCAGTCGGAGCGTAACCTTTATCCTTTAAAAATTTGTTCCAAAAACGGGAATACAATAAATGTCCTGTGGCGTGTTCGCTTCCGCCAATGTATAAATCTACATTCTGCCAATAATCTAAAGCTTCTTTGCTTGCAAATTCGTTTTCATTGTGTGCATCCATATAACGCATCCAATACCAGGAACTTCCTGCCCAACCTGGCATCGTGTTTAGTTCAAGAGGGAAAATCGTTTGACCCTCGACTGCGCTTGGGTTGACAAGACTGGTCGAAACTACTTTATTATTAATGCTATCCCAAGCCCAAACAGTTGCATTTCCTAAAGGTGGTTGACCGTCTTCAGTTGGTAAATAATTGTCTACTTCTGGCAACGCAATCGGCAAGTATTTAGCATCAATCATTTGAGGCAATCCATTTACATAATACACTGGGAACGGTTCTCCCCAGTATCTCTGACGCGAAAAAACAGCATCACGCAAACGGTAATTGGTTTTCCCTTTACCTTGGTTTATTTTTTCTAGTTCTTCGATTACTTTTTTGGTCGCTTCTTTATAATTCAATCCGTTTAAGAAATCAGAATTGGCAATCACTACATTGTCTTTTGAACCGTAAGCTACTTCTGAAATATCTACATTCTCGAAAATGTTTTTGATTTCCGGCATTCCGTCCTGACCTTTAAAGAAATTGGCGAAAGCATAATCCCTTTCGTCTCCACAAGTAACCGCCATAACAGCTCCAGTCCCATAACCTGCGAGAACATAATCGCCAATCCATACCGGAATTGGTTCTTTAGTAAAAGGATGCTCGGCATACGCGCCGGTGAAAACTCCCGAAATGGTTTTTACATCTGCCATACGTTCTCTTTCGGAACGTTTTGCTGTTTTTTCGATATAAGCATCAACAGCCGCTTTTTGTTCTGGAGTGGTGATTTGAGAAACCAATTCGTGCTCCGGAGCTAAAGTCATAAAAGTGGCGCCGAAAATCGTGTCAGGACGGGTTGTAAAAATCCTCACCCCAACCCTCTCCAAAGGAGAGGGAGCTGAGATGGTTTTAGATTCTGCGAAAACTTTACGGTTATTGAGTTCTTCGTTTATCTTTGATAAAACTTTACTAATTTCAAATTTTACTTCATAATTCGTAAAACGTATAACTTTAAAAAGGTGTTTTTGTTCTAATTCAAAAGCCCTTTCATCATCTAGTTCTTTTTGTTCGTTTACATTATGATATCCGCCATCAACTTCAATGATTAATTTTTTTTCAAGACAAACAAAATCAACAATGTATTTCCCAATTAAATGCTGTCTTCTGAATTTATCCTCCAACTTTCTGTTTCTTATTTCCTCCCAAAGCAATGCTTCTTCTAAAGTTAGCTCTTTACGCATTTCTTTAGCATGACATAATAATACTGATGCAGACAAAGAATCCCCTGTCATATATCCAGCATCGGCTCCCTCTCCTTTGGAGAGGGCTGGGGTGAGGATTTTAAATTCTACCATAGCCCCAACCGATTTTCCTATCCAGTTTCTTTGGCTTTCTTTAATGCTTTCACTCCAATCTATAGTGTCCAATCCTTGCAATAAACGTTCAGCATAAGCCGAGATTCGCATACTCCATTGTGTCATTTTTTTACGAATAACAGTATAGCCGCCACGTTCTGAAACTCCGTTTACGATTTCGTCATTTGCTAAAACAGTTCCTAATCCAGGACACCAGTTTACTTCGGTTTCAGCTAAATAAGTTAAACGGTATTGTAACACTATTTTTTGTTGTTCTTCTGATGAAAATGAGTTCCATTCTTCAGCCGAAAAAGCAGCAATGCTATCATCACAAACCGCATTAATATTTACATTCCCTTCGGTTGAAAAAATAGAGATTAAACTTTCAATATCTTCTGCTTTGTCAGTATTTTTATTGTACCACGAATTAAATAATTGGATGAAAATCCACTGTGTATGTTTGTAATAATCTGCATTAGATGTGCGCACTTCCCTACTCCAATCGAATGAAAAACCTATTCTGTCCAATTGTTCACGGTAACGCGCAATATTTTCCCTAGTGGTTTTGTCTGGATGTTGCCCTGTTTGAATCGCATATTGTTCAGCTGGTAATCCAAAAGAATCATAACCTTGTGGATGCAAAACATTGAATCCTTTGTGACGTTTGTATCTCGCCACAATATCCGAAGCGATATAACCTAACGGGTGTCCCACGTGCAAACCTGCTCCAGATGGATACGGAAACATATCTAAAACATAATATTTAGGTTTTTGCACTTCGTCAGGCTTAGTGTGAAAATTATTTTGCGCAGCAAAAGTTTGATTTTCTAACCAATATTTTTGCCAGTTTTTTTCTATTTCGCTTGGGGTGTATTTCATTTTATGTTTGTGTTTTTTAACCCTTCTAGGGTTTCGAACCCTAGAAGGGTTAAAGAAAATTTAGGGCAAATTTACATTTATTGTACGAAAGTTGAAACTTTGAACGTTATTTACTTTATATAAAGAAATACTTTATTATTTTTACCAATAATTTAAATAATATATGAGTTCTTCTTACGATAATTTCCAAAAAAGACGATTGATTTCGTCCTATTTTTCAGTAATCCTGAGTGTGTTTTTAGTTTTATTTTTACTGGGAGTTTTAGGTTTGTTTATTATCAATTCCAAAAAACTTGCGGATAACTTCAAGGAAGAAATCGCAATGACCGTTTTCTTTAAAAGCGAAGCGAATGACAGTATCATGAAAGCTTTTGGAAACGAATTGAGTTCTTCGAAATTTGTAAAATCAAGTGTTTTTGTAAACAAAGACCAAGCGGCTAAACAACATACCGATATTATTGGCGAAGATTTCATGACTTTTCTTGGAACCAATCCACTACAAAACTCCTACGATATTTATTTAAATGCTGATTATATCGATACTGAAAACATTAGAAAAATAGAAAGCCGTATGAGGACTAACGAAATGGTTTCTGATGTAGTTTACGACAAACAATTGGTTAATTTAGTAAATGAAAACATTCAAAAAGTAAGTATGTGGATGTTGATAATCAGTGGTTTTCTGGCAATTGTTGCTGTATTGTTAATCAACAGTTCCATGAGGTTATCGATTTATTCAAACCGGTTTATAATCAAAACCATGCAAATGGTAGGCGCAACAAAATCATTTATTCGCAAACCTTTTATTTGGCGAAGCATAAAATTAGGTGTGATTGGAGCTATATTAGCCGTGTTTGCATTGGTGGCAACTCTCTTGTATTTGGATTCCAATTTCCCTACTTTAGGGATTTTAGAAGATCCACTAATTGTTGGTTTGGTTTTGTTGGCAGTAGTAACAATTGGTATATTAATTACCTGGTTGAGTACGTTTTTTGCCACACAGCGCTTTTTGAATTTAAGAACTGACGATTTATATTAGCAATAAAATTCCAATCTAAAAAAATGTTGAAATAAATTCAGCATAAAATATAATTCAGCTGAAAGATGCTGAAATAAATTCAGCATAAACATGGAAAATAAACAACCTGACTTTCTTTTTGAGAAAGCAAATTATAAAATACTTTTAATAGGATTGGGCGTAATCATTTTAGGGTTTATCCTTATGTCAGGAGGCGGAAGCGAAGATCCAGCTGTTTTTAACGAATCCGTTTTTGATTTTCGTCGAATTAGATTAGCTCCAACTACCGTTTTATTAGGCTTCGGAATCACTATTTATTCGATATTTAAAAAAAGTAATTAGTGTGTAGTCACTAGTAATTAGCCAAAAGCGATTACAAAATCACTATTTCCCGAATCACAAACCACTCTAAAAAATGGACTATTTACAGGCAATCATTTTAGCTATTATTGAAGGAATAACCGAATTTCTTCCTGTTTCTTCAACTGGTCATATGATTATTGCCAGTTCTTTTTTTGGAATTGCCCATGATGATTTCACTAAGTTATTTACTGTTGTTATTCAACTTGGAGCGATACTTTCGGTTGTGGTTTTATATTTCAAACGATTCTTTCAGTCACTTGACTTTTATTTCAAATTATTTGTTGCTTTTATCCCTGCTGTTTTTTTTGGTTTGCTTTTCAGCAAAAAAATTGATGCACTATTAGAAAATCCAGTTACAGTTGCAATCTCGTTATTATTAGGCGGAATTATTTTACTCAAAGTAGATGATTGGTTTACTAATAAAGAAGAGATTCAAACAACTGAAAACATCAGTTATTTAACAGCACTAAAAATTGGTTTATTCCAATGCTTGGCAATGATTCCTGGAGTTTCCAGAAGCGGAGCAAGCATCATTGGCGGAATGTCACAAAAACTATCCAGAACCACTGCTGCTGAATTTTCATTTTTCCTTGCCGTCCCAACCATGTTTGGAGCTACTGCAAAAAAATGTTATGACTATTCTAAAGATGGTTTTATATTGTCTGATGATCAAATCAATTTACTTATTATTGGGAATGTTGTTGGGTTTATTGTAGCAATGCTAGCCATCAAATCTTTTATTGGTTATTTATCAAAACACGGTTTTAAAATGTTTGGTTATTATAGAATTATCGCTGGATTAGCAATTCTTATTATTCATTTTTTTGTTTTAAAATTAACTACTATTTAATAACTGTTCTTTTATAAAACTACTTTATGAAAGCAGTCCAGCTCAAAATTATTTACATTCTTTCGGTTATTGCTGTTGGTATCGTTATTTTTATAAAACCAATTATTCAGAATCCAAAGTATCATAATTTTGCTGATACACATGACTTATTCTCTATTCCGAATTTCTGGAATGTAATCTCAAATGTTCCTTTCATCCTAATTGGTTTTTTGGGAATTAGCCTTGTTTCGAAACAATTAAACGGAAATCAATTAAAATCGAACTACTTATTGTTTTTCATCGGGATTGTCCTTACTGGTTTTGGTTCGGGATATTATCATTTGAATCCGAATAATGATACTTTAATATGGGACAGGTTGCCTATGACCATTTCTTTTATGTCGTTTCTGTCTATAATTATTGGAGAATTCATAAACATCCAGGCGGGTAGAAAATCTTTATTTCCTATGCTTGCCATTGGCCTTTTTTCTATTGCATACTGGGTTATCTTTCAGGATTTAAGAATCTATGTTCTGGTTCAGTTTTTACCAATCGTTTTAATTCCGATTATTTTATCGCTTTCAAAAAACAATACAGAATATAAAAAATATTTCTGGCTGATTATACTGAGTTATTTTATTGCTAAATTATTTGAAGAGTTTGATTTATTTGTATTTTCAACTACTTTTGAAGTAATTAGCGGACACACTTTAAAACATTTTGCCGCTTCCTTTGGCCCCTTGTTTTTTTACTTTTTTATCAGAGCAAAATCCATTCAAAAATAAATGCAGAAAAATATCATATCTACACTTACTGCCGAAGATTTTCAAAACGGCCAAATCTTACAAATTGACAAGCCTATGCATTGGACTTCCTTTCAGGCAGTCAATAAAATGAAATGGGTTTTGAAAAGCAAACTGGGTTTAAAGAAAATCAAAATAGGTCATGCGGGAACTTTAGACCCTTTGGCAACAGGATTATTGTTAGTTTGCACGGGCAAGTTTACCAAAATCATTTCTGAACTTCAAGGTCAAGCCAAAGAATATACAGGGACTTTTTATATTGGAGCGACAACGCCTTCCTATGATTTAGAAACCGAAATAGACGAAACTTTCCCAACTGAACATATTACTGAAACTTTAATTCACGAAACAACAAAACAGTTTTTAGGGGAAATTGATCAAAAACCGCCCATATTTTCAGCAATTAAAAAAGATGGTATTCGCTTGTATGAACACGCCCGCGCAGGAGAAACGGTAGAAATTGCTTTTAGAAAAACAACAATTCACGAATTTGAAATCACGAGAATTGCGTTGCCTGAAATAGATTTTAGAGTAGTTTGTAGCAAAGGAACTTACATTCGTTCCCTTGCCTATGATTTTGGAAAAGCAATGAATTCCGGCTCGCATTTAACCGTTTTACGCCGTACTAAAATTGGGGATTATGATGTGAAAAATGCGCTGGATGTAACTTTGTTTGAAGAGTCTGTGAATGCTAATCGAGATTCACCATCAGCGTAATCAATTCTTTTTGGGTAGAAATTCCTTTGTCGTGCAAATACCATAATTGCAATTCTGCTTTTGCTTTTTCATCGACTATTCCAAATTTTGCTTTATAATTTTTGATTAAATCCGTTGCTCCTTTTGGTCTTGCTCCCCAAATTCCTTTTACTTCTAATGTTTCTTTATTAAGCACAATTAATTTCGGAATTGCTTTCGCTCCATTGGTTAAAAACTGATTCATAAGGTTTTCATTTTCATCCCGAAAAACTATCTTAAGTTCAATTTTTGGATACAACTCAGCCATTTTATTAAAAATAGGAAGTAATTGAGCCACATCTCCACACCAGCCTTCAGCAAGTACTAGCCAAATATATTCTTTATTTAACGCCACTAGTTTTTGGGCTACTTCATCATCAATTCGCATCGTTTTATCCAAACGATTCATTCTTGTTATATTCAATTCACTATAAAAAGTGAGTGATTCTGATTGGTCGTTTCCAGATGATTTTCCTTTTAAAAATAAATCAGCAACAGCTTTTCTATAATCTGAATAAGAATAACTGTTAGGGAGGCTTTCTTGAATAATGGTTTTCATGATTTGGCTTTATAACTACAAAATTAGTCCAATTTAAAACATAAATATATTTTTATAAACGCTATTTCACAAAAACAGAATTTGGTTATATTTGCATCGCTAAACCCATTCCTAAATTAAGGATAATTTACTGGTGATGGCATTACACATAAAACAATACAGCTAATAATGAAATATAAAAGGATTCTTCTAAAATTAAGTGGCGAAGCGCTAATGGGTGACAGACAATATGGAATTGATCCTGTTAGATTGGCCGAATATGCCGAAGAAATCAAACAAATTCACGAGAAAGGTGTAGAAATCGCCATAGTTATTGGTGGCGGAAATATTTTTCGTGGTGTGGCTGGCGCTAGTAACGGAATGGACCGTGTTCAAGGCGATTATATGGGAATGTTAGCCACAGTAATCAACGGAATGGCACTGCAAGGTGCATTGGAAGACAAAGGAATGTTGACTCGTTTGCAAACCGCATTGAAAATTGAAGCCATTGCTGAACCTTATATAAAAAGAAGGGCAGTTCGTCATCTTGAAAAAGGCAGGATTGTTATTTTTGGTGCAGGAACAGGAAATCCTTATTTTACAACTGATACCGCTGCTGTTTTACGTGGAGTTGAGATTCATGCTGATGTAATTTTGAAAGGAACACGTGTGGACGGAATTTATACTTCTGATCCAGAGAAAGATTCGAATGCAACAAAATTCGATTATATTTCGTTTGAAGACGTGTTGAAAAAAGGTTTAAATGTAATGGACACTACCGCTTTTACGTTAAGCCAGGAAAATAAATTACCGATTGTGGTTTTTGACATGAACAAAGAAGGGAATTTATTAAAAATTTGCGAAGGAAAAAATATAGGAACCGTAGTTGATATATAATAGACTAATTAGAGCTGTTAGCTATTTCAGATTATTAAAATCTAAAAAGTCTAGCAATCTAATAATCTAACAATCTAAATTATGACTGAAGAAATAGAATTTATATTAGACAGCACAAAAGAATCAATGAATGGTTCTATTGCGCATTTAGAAAAAGAATTTTTGAATATCCGTGCTGGAAAAGCTTCACCTGCTATGTTAGGAAGCGTATTTGTAGATTATTATGGTTCACAAACACCGCTTTCTCAAGTTGCCAACATGAATGTTCCTGATGCAAGAACAATTACGATTCAGCCATTTGAGAAAAAAATGCTACAGACCATTGAAAAAGCAATTATGGTTGCCAATATTGGATTTAATCCAATGAACAATGGAGACATCATTATCATTAGCGTTCCGCCTCTAACAGAAGACCGTCGTCGTGACTTGGCAAAACAAGCGAAAGCCGAAGCTGAAGATGCAAAAATCGGAATTAGAAATGTTCGTAAAGATGCAAATAACGAAATAAAGAAACTGGAGAAAGAAGGAACATCAGAAGACATCTGTAAAAGTGCAGAAGATGAAGTCCAAAACCTAACCAATAGCTTTATCAAAAAAGTAGATGAACTTTTAGTGATAAAAGACGCCGAAATTATGAAAGTATAATCTTTAATTATATAAAAATCCGTCTCGTTTTACCATGAGACGGATTTTTTATTTTCACTATCTTTATAGACTACGAATTTGTAGGTCAAAAAAATATCAATGAAGCGACTTTCCCTGCTGTTTTTCTTTTTTACTTTAATTGCCCAAGCGCAATTTCAGGTTAATGGAATCGTGAATGATGCTTTGACTAACAAACCTTTACCATTTGCTACAATTTCTACCCCGTCAGGCCTTACCACTATTTCTGACGTAGATGGAAAATTTACTTTAAAATACAGCATTCCCTTTTCTGAATTCAAGGTATCCTATGTGGGTTACGACCCCGTTATTATTACCATTGACAACTCTAAAAAAAACTACCTCATTATCCTTAAACCACAATTTGATTATTTAGAGGAAATCGTAATTGCCAATAAAAACCCTGCATTAAAAATTATCAGAAAGGCTATTGAGAATAAAGACAATAACAACCCGCAAAAAAAACTAAAAACGTTTCAATTTAAAACGTATAATAAACTAATCGTTACTGCAAACCCTGATTCTATAAAAAGAAATATCGATTCCATTTTTATACAAAAAAACAAGCTTAAGGTATTTTCTAAAGTAGATTCCCTGAATTATAAGTTTTATGATATAATTTCAAAACAGCATTTATTTGAAACTGAAAAAATATCTGAATTCCAATATAATGAAACCGGCTTAAAAGAAACTGTTTTAGCTACAAAAATGGCAGGGTTCAAACAGCCTATTTATGAGATTTTAGGAGTAAACCTTCAGTCATTTTCAGTATATGACAAGCAATATGAACTTTTTGAAACCCGCTATAACAGTCCGATAGGAAATGATGGACTGAAGAATTATAACTTTAAATTATTGGATACTGTCGTTATAGAAAACAGGAAGGCAGCGATGATTTATTTCAAAAACAAAAAGAAAAGAAACGAAGCGGGACTTGAAGGCATCATTTATATTGATTTGATGAATTATGCTATTGCAAAAGCCGTAATGCGCATTCGAAGTACGTTAGACATAACTGGAACCCATGAATTTACTTATTTTGCCAAAGACGACATCTGGTTTCCCATCGCAAAAAATTTTAAAATCGTAAAAGGTAAAAATGACGATGATATTAAAATACTTGGCGGTACCATAGAGTTTCAAGCAGATACCGAAGATTTTAAAACCAGGAAAAAACAAGCTTCAGACTTTACTTATTTATTATCAGAAACCAATTATTCTGACATTGAATACAATATGCCCCTGAAAATAAAAAAATCATTTATCGCTATTGATGTTAAGGATGATGCAATAACCAAAGAAGAAAGTTATTGGAATGTTTATAGAAAAGACAGCTTGGATAGCCGAAGCCAAAGAACCTATGAAGCATTAGACAGTGTTTCGGTTAAAAACAGAATCGAAAACAGATTGCGTTTAGGAAGAAAAGTAATTAAAGGCTATGTTCCTTTAGGCGCAGTTGATTTGGATTTGCGTTATTTTTTGAGCTTTAATAATTATGAAGGATTCCGATTGGGAGCCGGTGGAGTAACTAATGAAAAGTTTTCGAGAAAATACAGGCTGGAGGGTTATACCGCTTATGGAACTAAAGACACTAAATTCAAATATAAGATAGGTGGCGCAACACGCGTAGGAAGATTTACAAATACATGGATAGGCACTTCTTATTCTGATGATTTAAGGGAAATTGGAAGCACGAATTTTGCCATAGAAAAAAAGCCCTTTAAAATATACGATCCAAGACCATTTAATGTTAGTTCCTTTTATAATTATATTGGTTGGAGAGGTTTTATCGAAACCAAGATTATTCCAAAAACAGAAAGTATTTGGCAAATAGAGCGTACTCAAATTATACCAAAATTTAATTATGCTTATAATCTTGACGGCAAATTATATGATACTTTTTATGTTACCTCAGCCATGGTTTCGATGCAATGGAATCCTTTTAGTAAATACATGCAAACTCCAACAGGTAGAGTTGAAATAGAAAAGCATTTTCCTAAATTTACTTTTCAATACACACAGACTTTGCCTAAAATATTGGACAATGACTTTAGTTTTGGCAAAATTGATTTTAGGGCAGAGTATGAGAAAAAATACCTTAACGGACAAAAAACAGCAATATTGATGGAAGGAGGTTATGGTTTTGGTGACATTCCAGTAACTCATTTATACAATACCTCGCCAAACAACCTCAACAAAGATGGGATTATACAACGCATTACTTTTGCCGGAAAAAATAGTTTTGAAACAATGTTTTTTAATGAATTCTTTTCCAGCGAGTACATTTTCCTTCAGTTTAAACACGGTTCAAAAAGAGTTACTTTATTTAAAAAAGTAAAACCTTCATTAGTACTTGTAACCCGAATGGCGTGGGGGGACAATAAAAACCCTGTTCGTGATATTGGCATCGAATATAAAAGCCTGAACCGTGGTTTTTTTGAATCGGGGATTGAACTCAATAGAATTTATCGTGGTTTGGGAATATCCGGATTTTATAGATATGGGCCAAATCAATTACCACGATTAGAGGACAATATCTCGATTAAATTGAGTTTTGTTTTAGATTTAGGTCTTTAATAATAGGTCAAAAAAAAACGAAGCAATCTTAAGACAAGGCGCTTCGTTCTATTAATGTAGTTATACTTGTTTAATTCTTCCCTTTTACAGAAGCCTCAAGATTTCTTTCTATACTATGTCCCGGACGTGACCATTTTGGTTTTTCACCTAGTGTTTGAAATTGAGAATCTGCCGCTTCAACAGTAACTGGTTGAGATACTTTAGTAAATGGTTTTTGAGGTTTCAAACCTAACATTTCAAACATTTTCATGTCTTCATTTACATCAGGGTTTGGTGTAGTCAAGAGTTTGTCACCTGCAAAAATTGAATTAGCTCCAGCAAAGAAGCACATAGCTTGTCCTTCACGGTTCATGTTCATCCTTCCTGCAGAAAGACGTACTTGCGTTTCCGGCATAACGATTCTTGTTGTTGCAACCATACGGATCATTTCCCAAATCTCTACTGGCTTTTCTTCTTCCATTGGAGTTCCTTCCACAGCTACTAATGCATTGATAGGCACCGATTCAGGTTGTGGGTTTAATGTTGAAAGTGCAACTAGCATTCCTGCCCTGTCTTCTATACTTTCCCCCATTCCTATAATTCCTCCACTACAAACGGTAACATTTGTTTTACGAACGTTTTCAATCGTTTGCAAACGGTCTTCAAAACCACGTGTAGAAATTACTTCCTTATAATATTCTTCGGATGTGTCTAAATTATGGTTGTAAGCATATAAACCTGCTTCTGCTAAACGATGAGCCTGATTTTCAGTAATCATACCTAAAGTACAACATACTTCCATATCCAATTTATTAATTGTTCTCACCATTTCTAAAACTTGGTCAAACTCCGCTCCGTCTTTAACGTTTCTCCAAGCTGCACCCATACAAACCCTGGATGAACCAGAAGATTTGGCACGCAATGCTTGTGCTTTAACCTGAGAAACCGACATCAAATCGTTTCCTTCTATATCAGTATGATAACGTGCCGCTTGTGGGCAATATCCACAATCTTCAGGGCAACCTCCGGTTTTAATGGATAACAAAGTTGAAACCTGTACCACATTTGGGTCATGGTTTTCCCTATGGATAGAAGCTGCTTCAAAAAGCAAATCCATCACTGGTTTGTTGTAAATAGCAATAATTTCCTCTTTCGTCCAGTCGTGTTTCATGATAGGCATAGCTATAATTTTAGATTGCAAAAGTAGTTAAATTGTTCTAAAATAACAATGTTGAAATTAGACATAAAAAAAAAGGCTCCAGTAAAAATAATACTGAAGCCTAATAAAAAATTTATTGCTGTTGATTAATCAATTGCTGTATAATTTTTCCAGTATTGCATCAAGATAAAAACAGCTATAAGTGAAGACGCAATCCCTTCAAAGAAAAGACCGATGCAATATTGGGTTACAGAAGGGTCGTTTCCAAATAAAAACGAATCGCTCAGCTTCTCGATATAACTCGCCCCACCTCGAAAAAGAATATATTGGCGCAAACCAACAACACTCAACCCTATTCCTATAAAAGAAGTTAAAGCTCCGGAGATTACATTTTTAAAGTAATCAACTTTACCTTCTTTTATATTTGATTTTATAGTTTTATTAATAAAAAAAAGAACGATAAAAATATTGAGAAGCCTTAATCCATATATGTCGGATAGTTTCAATAAATCCATTAGTATAAAATATCCTCCGATACTGATACAAATTAAAATTCCGTTTGTGATTTCTTTAGGTAGTTTCATATTAGTAATTTTAATAATTTATAATATTTTTCGGTGTATACAATTCAATCTTATCAAATTTACTAAATTATTTGATATTGTTTATTTTTTTAACATTAAAAATATTAATTATTCGAAACGTAATAAGTGGGAAAAGCTAAACACAAAACAATAGGAATAGTTTAGCATCCATAATCTAAAAAAGGCAAATAAAATTAAAAAATAAGAGTTATGGGATTTTCTGGAGAAATGCAAGAGAACTTATCTTATCATTTTCCAATTGCTGCTTAAGTTGATCTAAAGATTCAAATTTTTGCTCAGATCGAAGCCGATGTAAGATAGAAATTTCAATTTCTTGACCATACAAGTCTGAATTAAAATCAAAAAAATGAATTTCGATTGCTTGATTCGTTCCATTTAGTGTTGGATTCGTTCCGATATTCATCATTCCTCCAAGTCTTTTGCCTTGGTAAAAACTTTGAACCACGTAAACCCCATTTTGAGGAATCAATTTGTAATCTTCCGTCATTTTTATATTAGCTGTAGGAAAACCAAGAGTTCTGCCTAATTGCTTTCCATAAATTACTATTCCTTTAAAAAAATAACTATACCCTAAATAGTCCTTTGCCAAATTTATATTTCCTTCAAGAATAGCATTTCTAATTTTTGTGGAACTTACCGAAACTTCATTTATTTCTTCAGCAGAAATTTGTTCTACATCAAAATCATATTTTTTACTATAAAAAATCAAATCTTTAATATCGGCGCTTCTATTTTTGCCAAATCGATGGTCATGCCCAATGATTATTTTTTTTACATTAAATTGATCAACTAATATTTTTTTTACAAAATCTTCGCCTGAAAGTTCAGAAAAGGCTTTGTCAAAAGGATGAATAATTAAATTATTTAAGCCTGCATTTTCAAGTAAATGCGCTTTCTCTTCTATAGTATTTAGCAATTTTATTTCGGGAGATGATTTTAAAACCATTCTCGGATGGGGATAAAAAGTAAGTATCAAACTTTCAAAATCATCTACCGATTGACTTGTAGTTAATTTTTCGATTATTTTTTTATGCCCAATATGTACTCCGTCAAAAGTTCCAATAGTAACTATTGTTTTTTTTGTAGGTTTAAAATCGTAAAGCGAGTGAAATATTTTCAATGAGATAATTATAAAAAAACAAAATTAGGTTTTCTATTTCACATTCCGAAATATTAGCTAATATCCTAATATTTAATACCTATAAAAAAACCAAAAAACAGAAATATAACAATTTTATAGGCAAACGCGTGTTTTTATAACATTTTTTTGTTTAACTTCGTTAACTATTATCAAATAAACTATGTAATAAAATGAAAAAACAACTACTCGTAGCGATTACTTTTGTTTTTAGTGTTTGTTCTATACAAGCCCAAACAGACAAGTTTTGGTCTACACACACAGGAGCAAGTGATAAAATCACGACGGATAAAGGAGTTGCCAGACTCTCTTTTCCACAAAAGTTTGACTTGTATGATTTAAATACAGAATCTTTAAGACAAACTTTATTTTCTATGCAAGGGGCTACTTCCAGAAATGGAGTTGTCATCACTTTGCCAAATGCAGATGGTAAGCTAGAGCAGTTTCAAATGTTTGAAGCTTCTAATTTTGACGATGCATTACAAGCTCGATTCCCTCAAATCAGAGCCTATTCTGGAAAAGGAATTACTGACAAATATGCAACATTAAAGTTGAGTATTTCTCCTCAAGGAATTCAAACTATGATTTTCAGAACAGATAGAGAAAATGAATTTATAGAACCTTACTCACAAGACCATACTGTTTATGCAGTTTTTAAATCCCAAAGGGTAAAAGGTCAATTGGCTTGGAGTTGTTCTACTGATGACAAACAATTGGTTACGGATTTATCCTTTAAAGCTAATCAAACAGCAAATGCTAACAAATCAAGTGCAGGTCAATTAAAAACAATGCGTTTGGCACAATCCTGCAACGGAGAATATGCTAATTATTTTGGAGCTACAACTTCAGCGCAAGTAGCTTTGGTTTTAGCTGCATATAACAATACACTAACACGTTGTAATGGTGTTTATGAAAAAGATTTGGCTTTGCACCTAAATTTAGTGAATGAAACAACCAATGTTATTTATTATGATCCAGCAACTGATCCATATTCAACAACTTTATCAAACTGGAATACTGAATTACAAAAGGCATTAAACACAACCTTAACAGGTGTAGGAACTACTTTGGCAGCTAACAATGCTGCTTATGACATAGGACATATGTTTGGAGCTTCTGGAGGTGGAGGAAATGCAGGATGTATCGGTTGTCCATGTGTAAATGGAACTGCAGCTGGTACAGGTAGTACAAAAGGAAGAGGAATTACTTCCCCAGCAGACGGAATTCCACAAGGAGATAATTTTGATATTGATTATGTAGTTCACGAAATTGGACACCAATTAGGAGGAAACCATACGTTTTCTAATTCTAACGAAGGTTCAGGAGTAAATAAAGAAGTAGGTTCAGGTATTACCATTATGGGTTATGCAGGTATTACTTCTCAGGATATTGCGCCTCACTCAATCGCTTTTTATCATGAGGCATCAATTGCACAGATTCAGGCGAATTTAGCAACTAAATCATGTCCAGTAACTACTTCATTAACCGGAGTAAATGCAACACCAGTGATAGCTCCAATTTCTAATTATACAATACCTAAAAGCACTTCATTTGTACTTACTGGCTCTGCTACTGATGCAGATGTTGCCGATGCACTTACTTATTCTTGGGAACAAAATGATGATGGGGCAAGTTCTACAGGTGTGAATAGTGATGCTGATGTTGCAAAAACAGTAGGACCAAATTTTATTTCTTTTTCTCCTACTGCTTCACCTTCAAGATATTTTCCAAGGGTAACTTCAATTTTAGCCAATTTACAAACAACAGGTTGTATTGCTACTCCTTGTGATGCTGGAATGAAATCAGAGGCACTGAGTTCAGTTGCAAGAACATTGAACTTTAGATTGACTGTTAGAGATAACGTCCCATATAGCTCTACCGCACCTGTTACTGTAGGACAAACATCTTTTACAGATATGACCGTTACCGTTTCTGGTACTGCGGGTCCATTTTTAGTAAGCGTTCCTAACACAGCAGTTACTTGGACGGCCGGAACAAACGAAAATGTTACTTGGAATGTGGCTGGTACTGATGGAAATGGTATTAATGCTGCATTTGTTGACATATTTTTGATTGTTAATGGAAATTTTGATGCACCAATTCAATTAGCTAGTAAAGTTCCTAATAATGGAAGTACAACGGTTACTGTTCCTAATAATGTAGGAGCAACAAATAGAATAATGGTAAGAGGATACCAACATATCTTTTTTGACATATCTAATGTTAATTTCACAATTAATGCTCCAGCAGCAACATTTGCTGTTACAGAAGCAAGCGAGCAAAGTTTTGAAGGCTGTACACCATCATCTGCAACTTATAATTTCAATTATAGTGCTTTGGGTGGTTTCGCTGGAACAACAACATTTGCTACTACTGGAGAACCAGCTGGTTCAACGGTAAGTTTTAGCCCTAGCTCTATAAGTGCTGACGGACCGGTTACTATGACTGTAAATGGTCTTACAGGTGTTACTGCAGGAAATTACAATATTACCATGACTGCGACTTCTGGATCAATAACTCAAATAATCCCTTATTATTTATTTATAGGTTTATCTGATGTTACATTAACTACACCAGCAGATTTAACAACTGGAACGAGTAATTCAGTTACATTAAATTGGAATCCAAGTACTGGGGCAACTTCATATGATGTACAGGTTGCTACAGATGCTGCTTTTACAACAATAATAAGCTCAGGAAATGTGACTAGTAACGCTTATACTGTTTCTGGATTAATTGATGCTACTGATTATTATTGGAGAGTTTTACCTAAAAACGCTTCATGTACAGGAAGCTTTAGCACACCTTATAAATTTACTACAGGAACAACGGTATGTAATACTTTTGCATCTTCTGATAATTTAGGGGTTAATATTCCAGACAATAGTCCAACAGGCTTAACGTCAACATTGGTTGTTCCAAGTGGTATGACTAATATTTCTGATATAAATGTTCCTATATATATAACTCATTCTTTTATAGGGGATATTACAGGAACCTTAAAAAGCCCTGCAGGAACTACAATCACTATATTTGCTCAACCATGTATTGATGATTATCACGATCCAATTAACGCAACATTTGATGATGCAGGTGTTACAGGTGTTTGTGCAGCATCACCTGGTGGTCTTACCGGTACAATATTGCCTACACAAGCTTTATCCGCTTTCAATGGTCAAGATCCTACTGGAACATGGACTTTAAAAATTGTTGATGCAGGAACTGCAGATATTGGTCAAATTCAATCTTGGAGTTTAAATATATGTAGTGCTACTTTAGGTGTAGCTCAAAATACCCTAAGCAATTTTGCTTTATATCCTAATCCAAATAGAGGCAACTTTACTATTCAGTTTGACTCAAAAACAAATTCTGATATTGCAATTTCGGTATATGATTTAAGAGGAAGAACCATAATGAGCAACAAATACACTAATACTGGATTGTTCTCTCAAAACATCAACCTTGACCGCGTTCAGTCTGGTGTTTACATGGTAACTGTTCAAGATGGAGATACTAAAGTGGTAAAGAGAATTATTGTAGAATAATTTATCATAAATATCTAATACGAAAAAGCCTCGATTAATCGAGGCTTTTTTATTTTATAACAGCAGTGATTTTTTGAATAATCTGTGGGACTTTATTATTTTTGAAATCCAAATCGATTTCAATTTTATGGTTTTTCCGGTTTAATTTTAAATTACCTTCCGATATTTTATAATATCCTGTTTGCCCTTTACAGTAACAAATTCTTCCATAAATCATCTTGGTTTTTTGTAAATCAGCATTGGTTAGCAAAAGGGATTTTTCTTCTTGATTTATTTCAAAAAAAACTTCTTCAATATAACTGCCATCTTGTAACCCTTTTTTTGTATTTCGCTTGTATTTATAATGAACTACTCCTGTTTTTGGACTATCCAGTAGTTGGTAATAATTTGAGCCAAATTCATCCGTCTTTATATCCAACTTTTTGTTGGTCATTATTTCTATCGTGCATTTACCGTCTTCCGGACAAGGTGATTGTATCTCCGAAAATGATTTTTCTGACTTACAAATCCCGCACGAAGCTAGGACTAACAATGGCAATACAAATAGTTTTTTCATTTTCAAACAAAATTACTTTCCGTTAAACTGCGTCATAGTATTTTCTAAACCTGCAGCCGCAAAAGATTTTATAATTTCTGAGGCAATCTCCAATCTTTCAGGAAGTTTTGCTTTTTCTTCATCATTCCATTCACCTAAAACATAATCTACCTGTCTTCCTTTTTTAAATTCGTCGCTAATTCCAAATCGGAACCGATTGTAGTTTTGGGTATTCAATTCAAAATTAATACTTTTCAATCCATTATGACCTCCATCGCTACCTTTTGGTTTAATCCGAATTGCTCCAAACGAAAGATTCAAATCATCGGTAATGACGAATATATTTTCTAACGGAATGTTTTCTTTCTCCATCCAAAATTTTACTGCTTTACCGCTAAGGTTCATATAGGTATTTGGCTTTAGCAAAAAAATGCTTTTTCCTTTGAATTGGTATTTTGCAATGGCTCCTAGTCGAACCGTTTCATATGAAAGTGATTCTTTTTTGGCCAAAAAATCCAATACCTTAAATCCAATGTTGTGCCTTGTGTTTACATATTCAGCACCAATGTTGCCTAATCCAATGATTAAGAATTTATTACTCATGCTTTTTATATTGCTTTTTTGGTGTTCGCGAACCTCCGGTTTCCTACAGTCGGTTTCGTTTTCTGTTGTTGTTGAAAATAAATTTGAAAACCAGTTCTTCATTTTACAAAAATAAGATTATTAGATTGTTGGATTGTTAGATTCCCAAAAAATGTTTTATAACTAAATTATCTACATAAAAAAAGCACCAGTAAAACTGATGCTTTTAAATATGATTGAAAAAATATTATTTTTTCTTTTTCCCTGCAGGTGCTTTTGCAGCTTTTGCAGCTTCTTGAGCAGCTTTCATAGCAGCACGTGAAATCTTCACTTGAGCAATTACAGTATTGTCTGGGTGCATTAATTTGAAATTATCCGCTACTACTTTAGTAACATATAATTTATTACCCATTTGAAGTTCAGAGATGTTAGCTTCAACAAAATCAGGAAGATTTTTAGGTAATGCTCTCACTTTTAATCTTCTTTGGTTCAAACGTAAATCACCTCCCAATAATACACCTGGAGATGTTCCTGTAATTTTAACTGGAACTTCCATAGTGATTTCTTTCTTTTCATCTAATTGAAAGAAGTCAATATGTAAAATTTTGTCAGATACTGGGTGCACCTGAATGTCCTGAAGAACTGCATTGTAAGATTTTTTTCCAAGATCAATCACAACTGTGTGTGCGTTTGGGGTGTAAACCAACGTTTTGAATGCTTTGTCTTCTGCTGAAAAATGCACTGGTTGATCTCCTCCGTATAACACGCAAGGAACCGCTCCAGCATTACGTAAGGCTTTAGTTGCTACTTTGCCCACGCTTTCTCTTTCTGATCCTTTAATTGTAATCGATTTCATTGTAAAA
>JAZKDI010000022.1:0-55743 GCA_040387655.1 Bacteroidota bacterium
ACCAGCATCCCAAAAGGATAGTAATTATTATTCTTTAAACTCAGTATTTATAAGAACTCACAACTTTTTTTACTTTCAAAAAAAAGCAGAAAATGGTAATTTTCGACTCTTTTTTGAATGAAAATCAAACAATTTTTACTTGTTAAAATTCCCACATCGTAAATGTACAATTTTTAGAAAAAAAACCTATTGAACTTTAAAAAAAATATTGGTTATTTGTATTCAAATTTTTTGGATATGAAAAAGCTAATTGTTAAGCAGTTACAAAATATAAAAAAGGCATCCGTTAAAGCGTATTCCCTGACAGAGATTTTAATTGTATTGTGCATTATTGGAATATTACTATTAATGGTATTGCCCAACCAGACATCAGTAATTGCACAGGCAAAAGCCATTGAAGCACAAGCAATGCTGAATCAGGTTTATGGATTAGAAAAAAGTTATTTTTACCGCCATTCTAAATATTCAAACAATTTGGAAGAATTAGGATTCGAACAGGAAAAAACTGTTGATGAAGGTGGGCAGGCAGTATATAAAATCGAAGTTTTGAATGCATCAAACGATTCATTTACAGCAAGAGCGACCGCAACTTCGGATTTGGATAGTGACGGTAGTTTCAATACATGGGAAATTGACAGTAAAAAAATGCTGGTTGAAGTAACAAAAGAATAAATTGAGTATAGTTCTTATTATAGGTTTGATACTTTGTTTACTCGCTGTGTTTTTTCAGGATTGGAAATACAGGAGAATCCATGTTGTTTTGCCTTTTCTTATTTTTAGTTTGTCTTTTTATATAATTCAGCAGAAGCATTCACCTGTCTTTGAGATTATTATTTTCAACCTGATTTTTTTCTTAATTACATTAAGCGTCTTGACAATATATATGAGTTTAAAAAACAAACAATTTTTAAATCCGTTTCAAAATTATTTTGGACTGGGTGACTTGTTGTTTTATATAGCTATTGCCCCATTGTTTTTATTAAAAGATTATGTTTTCTTTTTTATCTTGTCTATGGTTTTTGCCATTGGGCTTCAATTGGGTTTAAAGAAAATAATTAAGGAGAACTCGGTTCCTTTAGCGGGATTTTCTTCCTTGTTCTTAATTTTAGTCATCATAAAAGATATGATGTTCGGTTTTCAAAAAATCACATTGTTATAATTATGCAGGAAATAATAGTTCTTTCTGAAAACCAGCATAGTATTTCAAGTGATTTGGCAAACCAATATAGGATTTTGCCGAAATCAGTTTCCGATAGTACATTAGAATTATACATTGATGATTCAATCAATAATGTGGATGCCCAAGAAGAGTTGGAACTTTTTTTAGGAAAACATGTAATCTTCGATTCAATCGATTCTGCAAAAATAGAAAAAGCACTATCCATTTATTACCGTAAAGAAAGACAGGCTACAGCTAATAAATCGTTGAATGTCGACAAAGGGGACTTTCTTGAAAATTTATTGGCGGAAGCAAAGTCCCTCAAATGCAGTGACATTCATTTTGAAGTTTATGAAGATTCCGCTCGCATCCGTTTTAGGATTGACGGACAATTGATAGAACGCTACAAAGTAGAAATGGATAATTATCTGGAACTGGTCAACAAGATAAAGATAAAAGCCAAACTAAATATTACCGAAAAGCGTCTGCCTCAGGATGGCAGGATTACCAATGAATCCTTTGACATTAGGGTTTCTATATTGCCAACGTTGTTTGGTGAAAAAATAGTAATGCGTTTGTTGGGTCAGGATGCCTCCAATATTGATTTGAATACATTGGGTTTCCAAAAGGAAGAATTGGATCATTATCTTGAAGCCGTTAAAAAGCCGAATGGAATCATCCTCATAAGCGGTCCCACAGGATCAGGAAAAACCACCACATTGTATGCTACATTAAGATTACTGAATGATAGCAGAAGAAACATAGTAACCGTTGAAGACCCTATTGAATATACTTTAAAGGGAATCAATCAGGTACAATTAAAGGAAGATATTGGACTGACATTTTCATCGGCATTGAAGTCTTTCTTAAGACAGGATCCAGATGTAATTATGCTAGGGGAGATTAGAGATTCAGAAACGGCATTAATGGCGATAAGGGCTTCGTTGACAGGGCATTTGGTTTTATCTACGATACACACCAATTCGGCAATCGGAACCATTTCGCGATTAATAGATATGGGTGTTCCTTCTTATTTAATAGCAGAGACTTTAAATTTATCTGTCGCTCAACGATTGGTTCGCAAACTCTGTAATGATTGTAAAAAAGAAGTGGATTGCCATAAAGAAGATTTTCCTTCGAATTTCCAGTTTCCGTATGGAATAACAAAATACAATAAACCTGTTGGCTGTAATAAATGTTTTCATACCGGTTATAAAGGCAGAAGGGCTATTTATGAAGTACTGACTATTGATGTTGCTATTTGTGAAGCCATTAAAAACAATACGATTTCGAAAATGTTCAGTAATGACGAAAATTACAAATCATTGTCAGACAAAGCTTTTGATATATTAGCAGAAGGGGAGACGGCATTGGAGGAAATATATTCTATTTTAATAAACGTATAAATAAATGTTCAAAAAAGTTGTTTACCTATTAATTGGATTGCTATTCACAAATTTTGTCGCTGCACAACAGGATATAAATGAGCTGAACAGGAAATTTAGCGAATTGTCCATGCAAAAACCTGGGCTAAACGAGCCTATAAAGATTGACGTATCTGGATTGACGTTACATGACTTTATTTCTTCTATTGCAGAGGAACACCAATTAAATATAGATGTAGATGTAGAGTTGAACCAGCCTATTGTCAATAATTTTTTTGATGCCGTTGTAAAGGACGTGTTTATTCATTTGGTTCAGAAATATGATTTGGAAGTTAACTTCATGAACAATATTATTAGTTTCAAAAAAAGAAAACCAGTAATTATTATTGAAAAAAAGCAGCCGAAAGTCATTGATGTAAACTACAACAGTCAAAACGATTTTTTATCTGTTAAAGTCGAAAACGACACCTTATCATCAGTAGCAAAAGCAATTATTGACCGATCAGGAAAAAACCTTGTTTTGGCTCCTGATATTAAGAACCTAAAAGTTTCCTCTTATATATTGAACCGTCCTTTTGATCAGGTAATCGAAATGATGTCAAAGTCAAATGACCTGATTGCTACCAAAGACGAAAATGGCTTTTATTTTCTGGAGAAAAACAAGGAAATAAATGCAAACGGTACTAATAATTCCAATCCCAAAGCAAAACAACCGAAAGTAAGCAATGGTTTGCCAGGTTCCTATGAAGTAGATTTAAATAAAACGGGACTTTTGACAGTAAAGGCAAATGTGGCAGATGCTTCTGATTTATTAATGGAAGCTGCTGAAAAACTGCATATCAATTATTTTTTGTACAATAAGCCAGAAAATGAAAAGACCACGCTTTTAGCTGATAACATTACTTTTGACGAACTTTTAGATCAAATCTTTAAAGGAAAAAAATACACTTATAAAAAACAGGATAATCTTTATCTGATAGGGGAACAGGTCACCGAAGGATTACGTGCAACGGAAATGATTCAACTCGAAAACAGGTCTATAGAATCCGTACTTGTTTCACTGCCAAAAGTCTTTTCTGAAAAATTGGAAATTAAGGAATTTATTGAACTGAACGGTTTGATTGTTTCAGGATCAAAATCAATGGTGGAAGAATTGAAAGTATACCTGCACCAGATTGATAAAATCGTTCCAATGGTTCAGATTGAGGTAATCATAGTACAGTATAATAAATCCTATGATGTGCAAACGGGTATGAAGGCGGGACTGGATAAAATCAACCAACAACCGCAAACGGGAGGAATATTGTTTCCTACAACAGATGTCACCATAAATTCATCTTCCGTAAACAGTCTGATCAATGCATTTAATGGTTTTGGACTTTTCAAATTAGGAAAAGTGACTGAAGCATTTTATCTTAATTTAAAATTACTGGAAAACAACTCAATTGTTAAAGTAGAATCAACGCCAAAAATCGCAACGATAAGCGGCCATGAAGCCAAGCTGTCAATAGGGGAAACCAATTATTATTTTGAACAAACTAATAGGCTGATTACCAATAGTGGCAACAATGGGAATGATATACTCAACTCAGGAGTATGGAAGGCGACCGATGCTAATTTAACGGTATCAATTAAACCTTTTGTTTCAACAGATGAAAATGTAACCTTGACTATTTCGGTCGAAAAAAGTTCGTTTTTAGGAAGGGCAGGAGAGACGGCACCTCCAGGAAAAGCCACTCAAAAATTCGAATCATTGGTAAGGGTAAGAAATGGGGAAATGATTCTTCTGGGGGGGTTGGATGAACTGAAAAAAGAAAACTCAGGTTCAGGAACTCCGCTTTTATCAAGAATACCGGTCATCAAATGGTTTTTCAGCAGCCGCAAAAAAGGCAAAAGCAATTCTAAACTGCACATCTTCATAAAACCAACAGTGGTGTATTAATGATTAATCTCCTGTCTAAAATAATACAGTTAAACAATATCAATGTTGTTGGCCTCATTAAAAATGATAATGGGGAAAGCTACAATGTGCTTACAGTTAAGAAAAAAGGCAATAAAATCGATATTGTTTCGATGGCATCCTTTGATACTTTTGAGGCGTTAAGCAACAATGAAGAAGCAAGAAAATTGCCAATGCTTTTAGTCATTGACGGAAAAGGAGTGTTGAACAAGGAAATTGATTTTAATAATGAGGCCGATGTATTGTGGCAGAAAAACATTGATTTCTCAACGATTTACCATACCAGCTTAAAGGGTTTTAAAAGCAGTTTTATTAGTTTTTGCAGAAAAAACGTTGTTGAAGATTCGATTTTAAAATTCAGGAAAAACGGTTTCCAAGTAGTTGATATTTATATAGGTTCTTTTTTGTCGGCATTATTATATAGTTCCATCAATAAAGAAGCTATTTGTTCCAATGACTTGGTTTTAGAATTTGAAAATGGATTGCTGTCTAATTTCACTAAAGGCGATGCAATTAAAAGGGAAGAATACGTTATAGGAAAAGATAACGTTTCAAATGTGTTCTTGCCTTTGTATGGAGCGGTAATACATTTCTTTGTCCAACCAAAGGAAGTCTCAAAAACAAAAGACGAAACCCTGAATGTAGAGGAAATCATATATAAAAAAGCCTTTACAGTTTTTGGAATCACAATGCTGGCTGGGTTTTTAATAGCATTGCTAAGTAGTTACCTTTTGATACAATATTATGGTTCCAAAAATGCCGAACTAAATTTACAGAATGTATATTCCAATCAATCCTATCAGTTGATCCTTGATTTGGAAAAACAAAAAGAAAACAAACAGAATATTTTAAGGGAATCAGGTTTTCTGTCTTCTAAATTCCTTTCCTATTATGGTTATGAAATAATTAGAAATATTCCACAGGACATTACATTGACAGGATTAAACATCATTCCGTTAATCAAGGAAACCAAGGCGGAGAAAAAAATGGGTTTTGAAACCAAAACTATTTTGGTCAAAGGCGAAACATTCAATGAAGCTTCATTCAACAGATGGATGGAAAGTTTGAAAAAAATGAAGTGGATGGATCATTTTGAAATTATTGGACTTAAAAAAGATAAAAAAAACAAATCCCAATTCGAAATAAAAATTACCATTAAAGATGTTTGACAATTATTCTTATAAGAAAAAGTTCCAGGCGTTATTAGTGATATTTATAATGCTTTCCGTTGCGGCTTATAAGAGGTCGTTCAATAATTTGTTTCAGGTAATAGGCGAAAATAAAACCTTGTCGGCAAAAGCAGATGAAATCAACAAAAAGGCAAATAATACTGATGGGTTAATGCAGGACATAGCTTATCTGGACAAAATAATCGGAAAAGAAGGGGTAACTAAGGAAATGGTACAACAGGGAATTGTCGGGTTTGCTTCAGAGAAAGAGCCAGGGGTTTCCATTAATGACCTACAGCCTATCCATGTTTTTTCAGATGAAAATTACAGTGTGATTACGAACCAGCTCGACGTTACTGGCAACAGCAACCAATTGATTCAATTGGGCTATGATTTTGAGAAAGAGTTCAATTTTTCAAGATTGGTGAGTATGAATTTTTACACAACAAGGAAAAATGACAACCCAGCGGTTTTGCATTTAAAGATGATATTCCAGAATTACGAAATTGCTACAATGCCCATGAATGAAGATAAAAATGAATAATGCAATTGATATATTTATTAATAAAACAATTAAGATTAAAAATATGAAAACAATTACTAAAATACTGCTCTTTGCTTTGGCAATACTAACCGTATCCTGTGAGGATATTGTTGAAGAAGATATTACGAATGATTCTGTACAGATTATTTCGCCAATGAATGGGGTTGTAATCACCAGTAATGTGGTTAATTTTCAATGGAATGAATTAGAAGGTGCCGATAAATACCGTGTGCAGGTATATAATGACGACCAGGCAATTGTTTTGGATTCCTTGGTAAATCATTATAACTTTACTTATCCGATGCTTCCTGGGTCGTATCAATGGAGAGTACGAGGGGAAAATTTTGCTTATCAAACCGAATATACTTTTCCGGTTAATTTTACCTTAATGGCTTCCGAAGATTTAGCAACGCAGCAAGTAGTTCTTTCCTCTCCGTCAAATAATTATTATACCAATAGTACAAGCCTTATATGTACATGGTCACCTATAACCACTGCCGATTATTATGAATTGGAATTACTTAACATTACTAATGGTTCATCCACAGTGGTTGATCAGCAATCGAATATAACTACTAATTCTGTCAATTTAACAAGTGCTAATTTAGCTCAGGAAGGACAATACCAATGGAAAATAAAAGCAGTAAACGATAGCCCAAGCCAAACACTATTTTCTACAAGAAACTTTTACATTGATCGAACAAATCCTAATCAGCCTCAAAATACGTTACCACCAAATAACAGTATTCAGACGATCAACCAATCCATTAGCTTGAGTTGGACATTGCCAACAGATACAGGAACTATTCAGTCCTCATTAAATTATGTAATTGAATTTTCTAACGATGTTAATTTCACAACCATAATTCAATCTTCAAGCAGTTCAACCAATTCATCCAGCCAGACATTTACTACTCCCGGAATATACTATTGGAGAGTAAAAGCCATAGACGTAGCTGGAAATATAGGAGTTTATAGTTCTGCTTTTAAATTTACCATTAACTAAATTCCAAATGAAGAAGAAAATAAATATTGTATTGATTTTTGTTGTTTTGGGACTATGGGGAACCGTAGCCTATAAAACAATAACGCAATATTTTTTTCCGAAAGAAATTATACTGAATTCGACTCAATCCAACATTGAATTTAATTCCAAACAAATTACCAAAGATACCTTTAACCTTGAAAAAATAAATCGGGATCCTTTTCTGAATATCCATAACAATCCCGCACAAACCCATCAAAAAAAATATACCTCCGTAGTAAAACCAGTTGCCGTTCCCCAACCAGTTATAATTAGGAACTGGCCATTTGTTGGCTATTATGGTTATATCAAATCCAAAGGAAAAGACAAGGAATTGGTTCTGGTTAAAATCAACCAAAAAATCTACAAATTAAGAAAGGACGATGCGGTTGAAGAAGTTACCTTAAAAAAAATCTACAACGATTCTATAGAGGTTGTTTTTAATAAAGAGAAAAAGATGGTAAGGTTGAATTGATTTTTTTTAACTACTGATTTTTTTAAATACACTGCCAAACTATTAATTTAAGTGAAGGAAAACACGGAAAACCAAACTTAATCTCCAACAAAAAAAAGAGGATACATCCTCTTGAAAACCCCTCTTACAACTTTACGATAACCCTATAGTATTAACGGACTTGCAGTGGGTTCATTTCAACACAGATTTTCATTGTTGGTTGCAAGCAAACTAAACCTTTGCTGTTGGTGGATGCCTTTTTACTTCAACAGCGTTTTTAAGTTTTCAACTGATGTTTTGATAATTTTATCATTCATCAATTGAGATGGTTTTCCTTTGTAATCTTCTTGAATATATTTCATTAAATCTTTCACAGGAGGAGAAGTAATACTTGCTTTTACAATGTTTATTAATTCAATAAACTTTCTTTGGCAAAGAGGAAATTGTAATCTACTACTTATTCTAGAATCAGTAAAGGACAAAACTGCAATATTAACTTGGTGTGAATCTAAATTTGATAAAATATTTGTGTAAATTTCATTTGCTGAATCTGCGACGCCGTTACCATTAGTTAAAAAAGTTTCGACGATAGCTATTATAAATTTCTTTGAAACAGATTTTGGTAATTTTATCGGCTCTCCAATTATTCGTTGTAGTTGTCTTGCAAATGCAGGTTCATTATAAAAGTTGTTAAAACCTCTATGTGCTGACAATAAATTATCAATTGAATTATCAATTTCAATTGCTCTTAATTCATCAGGAATATAACTTTCTGCGTTTACAATTTGTAAAAATTCTCTAGCAATTTTCTTTTCATCTTGACTATTATTTGCTACAAAATGCCCATATTTTAGACCAAAAGATAGTTTAACATCTTCATCAACTCTACCCCAAATAAGGGGTAATAATTTATTAATATTTTGGTGTGTCTGACTATCAGTTTCAGGTTTTAAATAAATGCCGAAAAAACCTGAAGTTAAATTATTTATTTGTTCTTGTGTTAAACCTGTAGTAAAAACAGATATTTCTTGAGTATCACTGTCCGAAATTGCTGTGTTTTTTACTCCTTGTAATAATTGTTTAATTCGGATAGTAATATTTAAAAGTGGTAAAGTAATAACTTCTTTAACACAAGTTTCCAACCAAGAAACTAATTGCAATCCTGTAATTTCACTATTGTTTGGATGAGCTGCACTAGCCCAATTTCTCATATAATTTATGTACTCTAAATGTTTAAAACCTAAATCAGAAATAAGTCCAATTTCTTTTGCTCCACGAATTAAGTCATAATCATCGACCTTATCTAAATCATTTTCATCTTTGAGTTTTTTCCTTCTATCTCCCGTAACTGCATTATCATAAAAGAATTCAATATCATATTGGGAAACACGTTTTCTTATTTGCAAAATAGTTTCATCCCATAAATAATTTAGTGACGCATCAAATAATCCTGACGCTACACTAGCGATGAATTTAGAAAGATATACAGACTGGTTTTTTTCAATTTCACTAATTTTAATTAATACAGAATCTAGATTTTTAAATACATTTAACTTTGATTTACATCAACAAAAACACCATCAGTTGGCAATGAGTGTAATGCCAAAACTTGTTTTAACCCATCTTCAAATTGATTAAGTTGAAGTGAATTGTTTTGGTTATTTTCAACTACTTGTAATTCGTTATTAACTTCCATAATATTTTTTTCGTGTATGTTTTTTGATAGTTTTATTTTTTCTTTAAGCTTGCCACCAATCTAGCCAAGCTTTTGCAAGCTAGATTTCTGTCCATCGAGTAAATTAATTAAAAATTTATGAAAACCACAAGCAAGTATTTAGTAGTGTATTTATAATACATCATTCAAAATAAACTCGCAAATCACTCATTTTACTAGAATTATTAATTATGTACTTAATGTCATGAATGGAAAATTTATTTGGGAGATTTTCTGTTATTTCCTTTAAATAAGGCTTCACTCTTTGATAAGGAATTCCGTATTCAAATAACTTATTTACAATAACCAAAGATTCATGAGTTGGATTTTCAATACCAATAAATTTACTGTAAAATTGAGCTTTTTTGCTCTTCGCTTCTTTTATTATTTCATCTTTTAGCAAACCTTTTAGATTATGTTCTTTATATAGATCATTAATATCAATTGTAAAATTTAGTAATGGTATAATTCTAAATGGTAATACACTGTATATCATATCTATAAGAGTGGATATGATTTTTGATTTTTCTTCATTAGGCTTTAAAGTATTTAATTCCTCAACCATTTCATTGAATGATTTGAATTTATGATTTAAAGCAACATTGTATGCTTTTGTATCTATTCCTCCTTTATTTATTTTTCCAATAATTCCAAGTAAAAATAAATTCTCTTTCTCTTTTATGTAATTAATTAAAGTTATTAATTGCTTAAAAGTAAACCCATGAGTGTTTAGTAGTTTACTTACTTCCAAATGAGGTACATTAGAATAATTAGAGTTTTCTAATAAATTTTTTAAAGTAGATTTATTTTCATCGAAATTCTCATCTTTAGGATTTAATTTTACCTCACTATCATCCTCTCTATTGATTTCTATAATCTCTGCTCTATTCTCGATGACAAATTGAATATCAATTTCTTCATAGGATAAATTAGCATTTTCAAATTGCGATTGATGTTCTTCTCGATAAAAAATATCACCTACTTTATGCTCTCCTAATCTTCCAGCTCTACCAATCAAATTTTTAAACTTAACTAAATCATTTTTTCCTAATATGTCATTAGAGTTTGCTATATAAATGTTTTTTGTTGGAGTATTTACACCTTCAATGATAGAGTTTGTAGCAAGAATATTATTTATTGCTCTTGTTTTAAAAAGTTCAATTACTTTTTTCTGAACGAATTTGGGCATTGGACCATAATGTATTCCAATACCTGATTTTAAAGCTTTGATTGGTAACCAATCTGAATGGAAATCTTCTTCAACTCTTTTAACCCAATTATCATTTACTGCGATAGGAATATTAATGTTTTTTAGATTTTTAAAATAAAATTCTTCAAGCTTTTTGGGTGAACTGAAATAAACAAGATTTGGTTTTTTATTTTCATTTATTGCTTCATTAATTTTTTTATTTAAATCCTTAATTGACTGAAAACTTTTTGCTACTGGTGCATAATCAGATTGCAAAATTTCAAAATTTAAATGCTCTAAACCTTTAATTGAATTAACTAATGGCATTAATAAGATAATTTTATTTGAATTTTCTAAAGTATCTATGAAAGAGCGATTCAAGATAACTTCTCTACTACCTTTTATTGGATCAGTAAGTTTATATGCTTCGTCTATAACAAATAAGTCAATATTATTATAGAATTGAATTAGATTGTAATATTTCTCTTGCGTACCGATAAAAATACTTTTTTCATTAATTGTTTCTAGATTTTTAATAGAGTCAAAAATGGTATAATCCATATTTTCAAACAAGTTTTTAAAATCATCTAACAATTCATCTGCTAAAGAATTAGTAGGAACAATAAATACAACTTTATTTGGCTGATAGTTATTTATATATTCCTTAATAAGCATAGTCTTTCCAAAACTTGTCGGTGCAGACACTATGCTCCTTTTATTTTCAACAATTTTTTTATAAATATTGATTTGTTCAGATGTGAAAGAAATTTTTGAATTGTGACTTAACAAATTTCTTTCTTGAATAAATTCAAGTTGTTTTGAAAAAAATGAATCATCAATTTTTTCTACATAATATGGAGATAAATCGAATAAGAATAAATCTTCAATCGAAACATTATCTTTTGATTCGTCCAAGAGCTTAATAATATCCTCTCTGTTTTTTTGATTTATCATAACATTTTCAATTCAACTATTAAATCTAAAGCTTTACGTTGTGCTTTAAAAATTAAATCATTTTTTGATTCAATTGGCAAATGATATATATGTATTTTATTGTGAGATGGAAAGTCCTTAATATTAATTTTATCGACCAATTTGTAAGATTTATCATAAATAGTAACAGGTGTTTCTAATGTATGTAAAACGAATCCAGTTAAAATTAAAGGCGTTTTTTTAATTTCATCTTCTGTTTTGGTTGTAATATCACCGTTTATACCTTTAATTATTACATTATTTGAACTATTTATCCTAGATATATAATCTTCAAGTTTGCTAATAAACGACTGATCATTAACTATTTTATACGCACCCCCATATAAATCAGTATAAAACTTAGCTTCTCCTAAAACCAAAATATCATCAGAATACATACATGTATCAGCACCGTGACCAGTAACACTAATATTGTCGCCAATATTTAAGACACCAGTAATTAATCTATTATCAATAAAATCAATATTAAGTCTTGCTAACAAAGCTTCTGCGAAAAAAGTATAATAAGATTGTTTAGTTTTATTGTCATCAATGTTTTTTTGAATTTCAGCATCGAGAACTTTTTCTTCTCTATTTCTGAAAGGATTTCCAATAAATCTTTGTAGTTGTTTAATTCTATCCTCTATTTTTAAAGGTTCATTAACTTGAAATAAATAATTCAATTTTGCCTCATCGTATAGAATATTAAGAATATAAATATCTAAATCAGGTAATGTCAAGTTATGCGCATAGACACTAAATTCATATTTAGAGCATTTACTTTTAGTTTTATTTGATATGGTTAAAGACATTTATATTTCTAAAGTATTTAGATTTGGTTAAAGATTTCGATGCTTTTTTACTCCAACATTACTGTCCTCTTTAATAAAAAGTTTTTCAGTTACGCTGACTGCTCAACGTTATTGCTGGCGGGTGAGGAAAATCGCTCTTTTGGTTATAAAATTGCGTTAGATTATTGACTATGTGCTAGGCTTGCTTGTAAACGGGTTTGTAATTAATTAAGTCCATTATTCGGTTTGCCACTCGAGCTGATAGCTGTTATGTGATGTTTATTTATGTTAGAATTGCATTTACTCTTGTTTCCCAACCAGGTCTATAAAATATTCTTTCAATTTGCAATTGATTATTTAAAATGTCAGCTTTTGTCATTTGAGATAATTGTTCCCAGTTATTATCAAAAACATAAGTTGCGTTTCCATTTTTAATACTCTCTAAAATAAATATGTTTCTTAATGGAAATCCAAATACGACATAATCATAAAAACCACCTTGTCCGACAGCTACAAAATTTGGTACGTGAGAAGTTATTTTTTCTAAACGATTACTTATTACGGGACGATTTCCTCTTGGTTGTCTTTCAATTCTTTCAGTTGCTATTTCTCTTACTGTTTCCCAAGGATATTCTCCTCTTGGAAAAATTTTCCAATTAAGTCTTGTTACATTTTCGTATAAAAAGGGAGCGTAATTTTCTCTCAATAAATCACATTCTCCAAATATTTCAAGAAATAAATTTATGATATGTTTTATTATTGGCAAATTTGCTTCATTCTTAATAAATGACTTTGAGACAATTATTCTGTTGTTATTGTATGAATGTATTAATAATTCCTCGCAAGGTGGAGGAACTAGTTCTCGTGGATATCTTTCTCTTCTGATATAATAATATTCAGGATGTTCATTGCCTTGATAATCTCTTCTATTCCAAAATCTCTCAATAAAAATTTCTTCTTTTGGTAAATCTTTTCGAATATTCTGTTTCCCATCAGAATTAAATCTCGAAATTGGCCCCAATATCATTGGTAAAACTTGCTCACCAATATTAAAATCTATTGTGAATCCAATTTGATTTAATCTTTCAATTTGATTTTCAAAATCTAAAAATGCAATATGAAATTCTTCATTTTCTCTAACAGTTGATAAATAATTTTCAACATTTTGAACTCTTCGTTTAATTATTTTCATAGTTTTGGCATTGGCTAATTTATAATTTGAAAATGATGTTTTTCAATGTTTCGCTCGGGAAAATAACGCATAAGCTTCCCTTGCTACAAGTGGTTTGGGGTTAAATTGTGCCTTATTTTCGGATTTGCATAAACATCCCAAATACAAAACCATTTTTCCATTAAGCGAATTGCTCAAATCAATTGTAGCAAGTGTTTGCAGCTGCAATTATTATATTGGATATTTTGGACTTTTTGCAAATCCTAATGATTGCCATAGAATATCAAAATTTGGCTTTAGAAATTCATAAACATTTGAACTATAATCTGGAATTTGAATTAAAGGAAATATAATTTCATTTTGTTTAAATTCATAATTATAAAAACTTCTATCGGTATCTATTACTTTTCCTTTTATATTGTGAAAACTATATGAAACCAAAAAGGGAGGTTCTATTTGCATATGGTTTAAATTTGAAATTCCAGTATTAATATTTTCGATAATAGTTTCTATAAATGTAGAACTATCAAAACCTTCTTTTCCATTCCTAGTGGTGTAAAATAAATCAGAAGTATAGATTTCATAGATGCCATTTCTGAAAATTTGATTATATGCACTAATTTTTAGTCTATCGTTTGATAGACTAAATGTTGCAAAACCATCTAGATTATACATTTTATCCCAGCCTCCATTTAACATTGGACGCATTTTAATTGTTAAATCACTATCAGATGTTGAAAAGTCTAATATTTGATTATCCAAGAAACTATAAGGAATAATGTGAATAAAGAAAGGTATGTTGACATCTAAATTTGGAAAAGGTATTTGATTTAAAACATTTTGGATTCTTTTAGTTCTAAATTCGTTTGCTTTTTCATTTAATAGTTGATTCTGCATAAACATTTGATTTAATTCATATACATCGACAGAATATTTTCCACTATTACGTCTTCTGTAAAATTTATTTGTTTGATTAAAAGTCGACATTGCCGGTAATCCTAAACCTTTTGGGATACCAATTAATAAAATATTTTTTTCTTCAACATTAATTACTTTAATAACAAGATGATTTATACTTGGTTCAGTATTTCCTTTAACTAAATCTTCAATTAATTGAGTTAGTTTATCAACATTGTCAATTTCTATATTACAAATTTCTTTTGGTTTTCCTGTATTTTGTTTTTTTTCATCCTTAATTTCTTCAATTCCATAAATTATACAACCTCCATCAGTATTATACATTGCTGAAATATCAAATAAAAATTCTTTTTTATCAGCATCTTTTCCTAAATAAATCTCTTTTTTATAATCTAATGATTTGTTTTCAGGTATTCCATTTTCAATTAATCGAATAATATCTTTGCTTTCAATAGTATCTGCTCTTTTTCCTAATAAATACATATTTATATTTTTTAAATGATAATTTGTAGTTTTGCAATATGGTTGCTGCTAACTCATTTATATGTCTGACAACATCAGACAAAGCTGCCCAACTTAGGTAGATAGGTCTGACTACAGTCACTGCTTTATTTCAGCAGTGTAGTGTATTATTAATATCTTGGTGAAATTTGGTATTGATATTTGAGGTTGGCTTTTATATATTTTTTGGTTCGACTATCTTGAACTAGCCAGTGTTTGTCGATTTTCATATTATTCTACTTTAAAATTGATTTTCTACTTCGTGAGATACTTACTGTTATCATTTTAATTATTTTTTCATTTTGCTTATCCCAATAGAAAATCGATTAAGAACCATTATTATTGCTACTCCAATTTTCTAGCCTTTAGCTATAGAAGAATGTTTCCAAAGTGTATAAAGGCCAATAGGAAAAGAGATAATACAAAACAGCGCTCCTATCCAAGTTTTTTCATACCACGCAGTTGAATTTGTATTATTAACACCAGAAAAAGTATTTACTTGTTTATGATTTGAATTGTTTGCTAATTGACTATTTTTAATTTGCTCAATTTCTTCCGGGCTCATCGCAGTTAATTTTGCTATACAATCAAATATTTTTACTAAATGCTCATTTGCTTTTGTAACTTCATGAGATTGGGTAAAAGCACCTAATTTGCGTCTTAATTCTACAGTAATTTCGGTTTTGCCCTCGGTTAATTTATTTAAGTCAATATCAATAAATACCCCTAGACTTAAAAACTCTAAAGCTTCAAAAGTATATTGATTAAATATTACATTAGCAGCACTGAATTTGTATTTATTACTCATTAGACTAATATTAAAAACACTTAATTTAACTCTTTCAATTGGAAAATCTACTTGAGTTGATTTTTTAGGATTTGGAATCGCGAATAGCGCCATAGTATTTAATATATTTAAGATTTTCGGTTATTTTATAATATCAATAATTACATCATTAACATCTAATTGCATTCCATAATCAACTCTAGTTACTGTACTAGTTTCTTTAACTTTCGTTAAATGATTTATCAATGTATTAATTGCACCATTTCTTTCTTCCATCAGAAAAAGATAGTTTCCAAGCAGTATCTAGATTGTCTGTTTTTATCAATTTTTCAACTCTTACTACTTGATAAAAAGCTTCTCTTTGTTCTTTTGTTACACCTGGCAAGTCTAATGTTACTAAAACTTTGTATCCCATTTATTTATTTTGGTCAAAATTATTACCCAAAATTAAAGCCAATAAAAATCAATTCCTTACGGGAAACCATAAAGCGTCAAAAAAAATAAAAAAGTTTTTTTAATACCTAAACAAGCGAAAAATTGCACGAATGCAATGAGAAATAAATGAATTTTTCAGTAGAAAATGAGAAAGTAAAACTAAAAATGTTACACCAATCCTAAATCTTTCGCCAACGATATAAGGTGTACATTGTTATTAGCTTTGAAGTAAATTTTGAGTCTGTTAATGCGTTTTTCTATACTGCTGGTACTATAGGGTAGAATCTCAGAATTTTTGAATTGCAGTCCTATTTCATCTTGGGTTAGTCCTTTGGACATTAACTTTAATAATTCAATATCATAGGTTTCAATTTCGATAAGTGATTTGTTTTTTAAAACATTGGCAAGTTCTGTAGAGAGGAATTTTTCATCACTGTTGTGAATACTTTGAATCGCTTTCAGGAGTTCTGGAATGCTATTACGGCCTTTTAGGATATAGCCATCGATGCCTAAAGTTTCAAAAAGAAATTTTATTCTATACGATTTGTCTTCAATAGAATAAACAATTATTTTTATATTGGGTTGTACTTTTTTTACTGCTGCTATCAGTTCTTCACCCGAATTGAGATTGTTTTTACGATGATCTTCTTTATAGGATAAATCAGTAATCAATAAATCGAAAGCCTGGTTTTCTGTAAGCGCTTTTTTTATTTTCAGATAAGTGTCATCACAATACTTAGAAAATTGAATTTCAGGAATAGAAAGCGTCTCTAATGCCTGAACTACTGCAATATTGATAGGGTCTAAATCTTCTGATACGATTACTTTTTTGAACATACTGATTAAGCTATATTGGAAATGAAAAGCTTACTTTAAAGCCTTTATTGGTTGTGTTGTCAAAAGTAATAGTTCCTTTTATCGCATCAATACGGTTTTCCACATTTTGCAAGCCATTTTTTAAATTTATTTTATCTAAAGTTGTTCCAATACCATTATCACTATATTCTATCTGTATCTTTTTATCTATTTTTTTGAAAGTAATCACTACTAAACTGCATTGACTGTGTTTTTTCATATTGACCAGCAATTCCTGAATGATGCGATAAACCATAATTTTTTTATGATTTTCCAAAGTGGTGGTTGGCAAGATTTCCAAACCATTGATTAATACATTTACATTATCATTACCAAAATTGGCCATCATTTCTTTTAGATGCAGAACATAATTGGATCCGGTATCAATAAAGCTGTTTTCTTTTGAAATATTTCTTGTTCTGGAATAGATGTTATCTAGATTACTGAGCAGGATTTCTTTGTTATTCTCGGTAGCCAAATCCTGTGTTTCGGCAAAAGTCATGGCGTGATAGACATCGTTCGCCAACTCATCATGAAGCTGTTTTGAAATTCGGGTTTCGGTAACATAGATTGTTTTAATCTTATCTCTTTTATTTTTTAAGTTCAAATAAATGAAAACAAAAATCCCCAAGCCGATACTTGTGAATACAATAAAAATTAATAATTGAATGTTGTTTTTTTTCTCTTCGAGTTCTAATGCGGTTTTTATTTTTTGGTTGTTCAATTTTAGATTTTCCGTTCTATTATAATCGCTGTCATACTTAATTTTGGCAAATTGGTTCTTCGATTGATTTCGGGCTTTTGTCACACTATCATTAAGTTTGATGTATTCTAAAGTATAGTTATTTTGTGGTGTGTCAAAATTATTAGAAACCAAAAATGCTAATGCTTCTATACGTTCGGTAATGCTTTTTGTAATTATTGATAATTGATAGGCTTCAGTAGCACAAGCCTTTGCTTTTTGCGGCTCAATTTTCAGGTAATAATCGGAAAGGTGCAGATAACTTCCAATAAGTCCAAAAGAATCGGTATTTTTTTTTCGAATAGACAAGGCTTTATTCATTAATTCCAAAGCCTGTGGAGTAGTGTTGATTTTAGAATAAGCGTAACCTAGATTATCCAAAGCCCTTGCTTTTGGTATATCCAAAGTATCTAAAATATTGGATTCTAAAACGGATTTTAAAATATTCACAGCGGTAGCATACCTTTTTTTCTGGATATAAACCCCTGCAATATTATTATCAATCATTACTTGAGATAAACCCTGATTGTTAGTCAGTTTTGCCTTGTTGTAATAATACAAAGCATCATCGTAGTTCATCAATTCTTTTGAAGAAATTCCCAGCGAATTATAAATTGCCGTTTCATAAAGGGAATTACGCTCCACAAATTTCAAGGCTTCCAGTAAATTTTTTTCACTACCAAAATAATCTCCTGAAATCTGTTGAATGGTTGCCATTACTATTAAGTTATAAGTAACTGAGGCGCTATCTTTCTGGATTTCAAAAACTATTTTAGAACGATTATAATAATAAAAAGCACTGTCAAATTTTTGTTTCGAATTATAGGTTTCCCCTAAATTCAGAAGTTTTTTTGCCTCTGTTGTAGCAGGTGATTTTTTTTCGGTTTTAGAAATCGGTTTATTTACTTCATTACAAGAATAGAATAAAAATAAAAGAAGTAGAATAAAAATCGGGGAACGAAACATAACTGTAACTTTCCCCGAAAATAGTATTTTTTAGAATACTAATTAAATTTAAATTTATTAAGGCCTTTTTGGAGGCATGATTATAATAGGATTATCTCCAGGGCCATTAATTTGAACCGAAACCCCAACACCAATTCTAGGTAAAATACTATCGCCCAATCTCGCTTGAAAACCATTATTCTCTTTTGAAAATACTGCTTCATTTTTCTTGAAACTGGTAGTTTCTAATTCCGCCGAGTCGGTAGAGCAAGACACAAATCCTAAACCTGTTACTGCTATTGCAGTCATAAAAACCATTTTTTTATTTAAATTTTTCATCATCTTTGAATTAAAAATTAGACATAAGCAATGCCTTTCGAGTGTGGAACTCGATTGTGGTTGGCAATACTATTTTTTGATTTTTGGGAAGTATAGTGTGCTAAAACAGAACAGTATGAAGTCTACTTCCCGTTGACCTCTCCATCCTGTTTAGTCACACTAGTTCAGAACTAGTTTTGTACATTTGCCTTTTATGCATTAAAGGCAGAAACTAATTCTGAGGCAAAGGAATGTGGTTTTTATTCGAGTGTTTACGGGGGATTCCTAAGATTCCTATAATTCCAAAAGATTCCTAGAAATTCCGTGAAATTCAAATACTGGCATATGCAAAAAAATACATTAGAGGATTACAAAGCAGGGATTAAAGCAAAATATGAAGAAGAGAAATTAGGCGATTATAGTAGTTTTTTACTAAATCCATCGCGGGCAAAATTGAGGAATTTATGTATTACCATTTTAAGTGGAGATACAAATTCGGACGATTTAAAAAGTTTCCAGTACTTTTTCGGATTTGAATTTAAAGAGGAAAATAGAAAGGAGCTAAAAAACAATACAGATAAGTTTAGACCTCTTGAAACTTTCTTCAAAAACGAAACCGATTTAACCGATTTAACTGGACTCGATTTAGCGGCAATATTGGTGAATTATAATCCAAGACCTTTGCGGCGTTTTTTAAAGCAAACTAATATAACCACTGCAGGTAAAGAACAATCCTCGGCTTATTCAATTGGGGATAGTATAGTCGATTTTACACAAAAAAAAGAACAATCATATATCAATGAAGCCCTTCTACTCCAAGAGAATACAACCAAACCAAAAGTAACACAGGCACAAATACTGCGCATAACAAACTTGGCAAATCAAATCTTTAATATGCTGAAAGTGCTAATTATTGTTTCGATCCTAGGATATGGAGTTAAGGAATTTTTTTTTCAGAAAAAGGACTGCATGCAATGGCAAAATGATCATTACGAAGTAGTGGATTGCGTCAATAAAATTCAATCTGTTGCACCAATGATCGAAGCAAAACCAATTATTGAAGAAGAACTGAAATTAAAAAAAATAGAGGTGAACATGCACACTACTTTCTTTCATAACGACAAAGCTGTGATATGGTATTCTAAAAACAAGGATAAAATAGAGTATTTCAATAATGGTGGCTTCCATCCTGTAAATGGAAAACCTTTACAACCCATTACAGTTTATATGATTAATAAATATATTAAGAAGTAAAAATTCATAAACAATCTTCATCTTAAATATAAAAAATACTCAAAATGAGGAAAACCGTAAAGCACTTATTTTTAATTAGTCTAGTTTTGACAATATTCTAAAAATACAACGAGAAGAATAATTGAAAATTATTTCCGTATTCTGCGAAACCGTAGAAATGATTTTTTAATAGGTCAATTTACTTCAAAAGAAGAAAAAGAAATATGTAGATCATTAATGAGTTGAACAAATGAGGGTTCACAAACTATACCTGACGATTTATTTACACAATCACCTGATGGAACAATTACTAAATATTTAAAGGTTTTTGAAGAGATTTTTAAACACACCAAAAACATTAGTCATTTACAATATGATGATGGAAATTAGTGAAAATTGATTTTGGATTCAAAATATATTGAATTTGAAACTGACTATAAAATAATAGAAATTAAAAAAACAAATATGAAAAAATATTATCTACATAGTGGCACTGAAAACATTGGCCCATTTGATATAAATGAATTAAAAGCCAAAGGAATAACAAAGTCAACATCAGTTTGGTTTGAAGGCATGGAGGAGTGGAAAAATGCAGGAAATATAGAAGAATTAAAAGATTTATTAAAATCTTCACCGCCAGTTTTTATTCCAAAAACTGTGACACCTGCGCCAATTCCACAACAAAAAATAAATAATGAGAAAATTGATGAGCCAGTAAAAAAGAAAAGTAATATTTTAAAATTTGTTGGAATAATAATTTTAGTCATTGTAGGACTTTCAATTTATGCAAGTATAAATGAGAGTAGTAGTGATTACGGAAGAGGGCAAGACAGTTATGAAGAAAAAGTTATGACAGTTGAAGAAATCGAAAATTCACAGCCAGAAAGTTTTTTAATAGCTTCTGGAAATTACAATGAGAATTTTTGGGGTAATAAAATAAAAGTTCACGGATTAATTAAAAACAATGCAACAGTTGCAACATATAAAGATGCTGTAGTTAGGATTACTTATTATAGTAAAACAAAAACTGAATTAGGAAATAAGGAATATACAATTTATGATGTTTTCCCTCCACATTCCGAAAAACAATTTGAACTTAAAATTGAAACTTACGAAAATGTAAATTCAGTAGGATGGGAAGTTATAACAGCAAGTGGAAATTAATTTAATAGATAAAAAAATGTATATATTTCGACATTGAAATAGTAGGTTTTTATCGCAATTGGAAAGCACTTGTAAGCGTAGTAGAGAACAGTTAAATAAAATAGTATGGAGGATTTATTCAAGAAAAAAGCTTTCGCATTTGGAGATGTTTTAGAAAGTGATAAAGGAGTTTCTGTCGAAAAAGTGAAAGAACTTATAAAGTTTAGCGAGTTTTCTGAACGGTTTTACGACTTATTAAATATTAAAGAAATTGAAAATGAATTTATTGCAATACCAGGAGCAGATAAACTAGTTCAAACGATGATAAATCTTGAAAATTCATTCGAAAAATTTGATTTAGACTCATCTTTTAAAAATTTAGAATTTAGTGACACGAAGCCTTTCTCTATAACATTTAAGAATATTGATAACGAAGAGATTAATTTAATTATTGACAGTGATGAGTTAACAGCAAAACCCATTTATTCTTCACAAGCAGATTTCTTTTCTGGAATATATAGTATGGATAGATATGCTAGAAAACTTTTGAATCAAGGGTTTAGCGAACTGGTATTGAAAAATTTAGAATATGTCAAAGAAATATATAAAGAGCATCCTCCAAAAGACAAGAGATACAGAATAATAAGAGACAAACAAAACAATTATTATTTAAGAGCAATCACATCTAAACAGTATTCAGATTACAATAATAATATAGCAGTTTTTGTTGGATTGATAACATTGCATAAAGAAATGAAATCTTCTAATAATAAGTTTTATGTTGAACGATGTGAGTTTAACGAATCTTATGTTAGAGTGTTTTTTGGAAGTAATGATTCTAAACAATTGCCAAAAATTGGGACATTAAAAAATATCATTGAAGTATCAAACGATGAAGTAAAGAGAGAAGCTTTAAGATTTACGTGTTCATTCACTATTAATTACGAAAGTGAAAACAAAGAGCAACAAGCAATTTTTATAAAGCCTCAAAGAGCAAAATCACACGTTCTTTCAATAAAGCATAATGTTTTACCTCAAACTGCCATTGTGGAACTTGCTTCACTATCTAATTATAAGAGCATTCAACAAGAACTCTTAAAAGACATTGAAGCTGTAAGTAAAATTCAAAAACCGGATCAAATAAAGTTTTTGGTAAAAAGGAAAATTGAATATGCAAAATCAGGTGAGCTAAAAAAATATAAAAGAAACATCTTGAGTGAATTAACTACGAAAGTTGATAATATAACTCAATTACTCGAAATGATGCATAAAATAAATTTACTAGCTGAAGATATTGATGCTAAAGAGTATTTGCGATACATAGTTTATGAAGCTTTGGTTTATAATAAATAAAGAGATTTTTTAAAGATTTTAAAAATAAACACCTGCTCTAGGAATAATATTTGAAAAATGAAAATAGATTGTGTAGACATCCAAAATTTCAGAAAGTTAAAGAACTGTAGAATTGATTTTTCTGAAAAAGAAACCGTTTTAGTTGGTGCAAATAATAGTGGTAAAACAACCGCTATGGATGCTTTGATAATTTTTTTAAAAAGAGCAAAATTTTCAACTAGAGATTTTACTCTTACAAATTGGTTAGAGTTGAATAAGATTGCTGAATCCTGGATTAAAGAAACAGAATTTAGTAAGTTAGATTTTGATATGGCAAGTTGGACGGACAATCTACCAACATTAGATATATGGCTAACTGTAAAGCCAAATGAGATTCATTATGTAAGCCATTTAATACCAACTCTTGATTGGGATGGCGGCTCTCTGGGTGTTAGATTGCGATTTGAGCCGAATAATATTGAAGAGCTGTATAAAGATTTTATTTCGACATACAATAATTCAAAATCAATTGTTGGTAAAAGTAAAGATGACTTTAAGTTATGGCCAGAAGACCTATGGGACTTTCTTGATAAAAAAAGTAATTTAAATAAGTTCTTTTCAGTAAAGACTTATTTGTTAAACCCATTACCATTATTAAAGAGTTCACCTCAAATATTGCCTACAGATAGTATCGCTTTAGATTTAGATATAATTAGTGGTCTTATAAAAGTTGATATAATTAATGCACAAAGGGGTTTTTCTGATGTCAATTCTGAAACTAATGAAACGACATCTAATATAAAAAATCTGTCAAGTCAATTAAGGAGCTATTATGACAAGCATCTTAACCCATCCGAAAATCCAACGGAAAAGGACTTAAATGCTTTAAATGCTATTCAACAAGCTACAAAACTCTTTGACGATGATTTAAAAAGAAGTTTTAATTCATCTTTAGGTGAACTTGCAGAACTTAATTATCCAGGGTTTGGTAATCCTAATATTACCTTGTCAAGTAAGTTTAATACTGTTGATAGCTTAAATCATGGGTCTTCTGTTCAGTACAATTTATCTGAGGAAAATTCAAAATTGAGTTTACCTGAAAAATATAATGGTTTAGGTTATCAAAACTTAATATCAATGATTTTTAAACTTATAAGATTTAGAGATGAATGGATGCAGGTAGGTAAGAGTTATAAGGATAATACTGAATCAGTTGACAAAGAATTTGAACCCTTGCATTTGGTTTTAATAGAAGAACCGGAAGCCCATTTACATGCACAAGTACAGCAAGTTTTTATTAAAGAAGCATATAAAGTACTTAGAAATAATTCAGACTTAAAAGAGAATGGAAATTTTACGACACAGCTTATAATTAGTACACATTCTAATCATATTGCGCATGAAATAGATTTTACCTCATTGCGTTATTTTAAAAGGAATCAGGCTGTAAAAGGTTTAGTAAATACTTCTACAGTTGAAAATTTATCAAACACATTTGGAACAGAAGATGATTCAACAAAATTTGCAATTAGATATTTAAAAACTACACATAGCGATTTATTCTTTGCAGATGCAGTAATTATGGTTGAAGGTCCAGTAGAAAGAATGTTGGTACCGCATTTTATAAAAAAACATCATAAAAACTTAACCTCTTGTTACATATCAATATTAGAAATCGGAGGGAGTCATGCCCACACTTTACAACCTCTTATCGAGAGATTAGGAATAGTCACTTTAATTATCACAGATTTTGATTCTGTTGATCCAACTCAAAACAACTCAAAAACCCAACCAGAAAAAGCAAAAGGATTTAAAACAGGGAATACTACTTTAAAAAAATGGATTCCAGTAAAAGATGAACTTGATGAACTTTTGAAATTAAGTTCTGTTCAAAAAGAGCATGCTGATTTTCCAATTAAAGTTGCATATCAAACACCATTAAAAATCAAAGAAGGAGATAAAGAAATTGAAGTATTTCCTTATACTTTTGAAGATTCACTAGTAATGGAAAACAAAATTGTTTTTGAAAAAATAACTACCGGAACTGGTCTTTTAGGAAAGATGATTAATGCATCGAAGATAACAGATGTTGAAAAATCAGCAAAAGAAATGTATGATGTTATAACAGCCAATGGTGCTAAAAAAGCAGAATTTGCATTAGAACTTTTATATTTTCAAGAGCCAAATGATTTAGTAACCCCGCAATATATTAAAGAAGGGTTAGATTGGCTTGAAGAAAAATTAGTAAGTAAAAAAGATGGTTTAAATATTAGTGTAAAATAATTAATTATGAATTTAGAAACACTTAATAATGATATTGACAATCATATTGATGATGAAATATATAATTGTTTACACATAGGTAATCCAAAAAGTTTTTTCCTCTTTGCTGGAGCGGGATCAGGTAAAACAAGGTCTTTAGTTAATGTCCTAACTGAATTTAAAACTAAATATGGAAAACAATTTAGATTAAACAGAAAAAAAGTAGCAATTATAACATATACCAATGCGGCTTGCGAAGAAATAATACATAGACTAGAGTTTGATCCCATATTTTCGGTAACTACAATACATAGTTATGCTTGGGAATTAATTAAAAATTTCAATCAGGACATAAAAAAATGGTTGGAAGTTAATTTACTTTCTGAAATTTCTAAATTACAAGATGAGCAAAGTAAAAGCAGAAGTTTAAGTAATAAAACATCAATAGACAGGGCTAAAAAAATTGAATCAAAATCTAAAAGACTTCAAAATCTAGATAATATAATCCAATTTACATATAATCCAAATGGGGATAACATTTCTAAAGATTCTTTAAATCATTCTGAAGTTATAAGTATTGCAGCTGATTTTATAAAATCAAAATCTTTAATGCAAGATTTATTAGTTTGTAAATTTCCAATAGTACTAATTGATGAGAGTCAGGACACTAAAAAAGAATTGATAGATGCTTTTTTCGAACTTCAAAAAAATAAGAAAACTTCATTTTCTTTAGGCTTATTTGGAGATACAATGCAAAGGATATATTCTGATGGTAAAGAGAATTTAGAACAAGGACTCCCTGATGATTGGATTAAACCAGTCAAGCAAATGAACCACCGTTCCAATAAACGAATAATAACTTTAATAAATAATATTAGGCAGAATGTTGATGGACAAAAACAAAGTCCTCGTACTGAAAAAGAAGATGGTTTTGTAAGACTTTTTATTTGTAAAAGAGGACAAGATAAACAAAAAACTGAGTTTGGAATTGGTCAGAAAATGTCTATTATAACAAATGATAAATCCTGGTATAATGATATAGATAAAACAGAGGTGAAGACTTTAATCCTTGAACATCACATGGCTGCAAGAAGAATGGGTTTTTTAGAATTTTTTGAGCCATTGTATAAGGAGGATAAATTATCAACAGGTTTATTAGATGGCACATTGTCTGGAGCTAATTTTTTTACCAAAATAATTTTACCATTAGTTGAAGCAAAAGAGATTGGCGACAAATTTGCGATAGCTAGAATTGTTAAAAAGCATTCTAATTATTTAAAGAAAGATGAAATATTTAAAAATTCTGAACAAATTGAAAATATTAAAAAAGCAAATGAGGCATTATTAGATTTATTCTTGTTATGGGATAAAAGTGCAGATCCTTTATTAATCGAAATATTGCAAAATATATCTAAATCAGGATTGTTTTCCATACCTGATAGTTTAATTCCAATCGCTAGAAGAACTAAATCGGAACAGATTATAGCTGCTAAATCAGAAATTGAAGATGAAGAAATTGAAGATGAAGAAATTACAGATAGTATTATTGATGCATGGGATTTAGCTTTATCTAATCCATTTTCACAAATTAAACATTATAATAATTACTTGTCTGAAGAATCAAAATTTGGAACTCATCAAGGTGTAAAGGGACTAGAGTACGATAGAGTCATGGTTATTTTAGATGATGAAGAATCAAGAGGTTTTTTATTTAGTTATGATAAATTATTTGGTTCGAAAGATTTAAGCCCTACCGATTTAAAAAATATTCAAGAAGGAAAAGAAACAGGGAATGATAGAACAAGAAGACTTTTCTATGTGGCTTGTAGTAGAGCAAAAAAGAGTTTAGCTATTGTTGCTTATACGGACAATCCAGAAATTGTTTTGAAAAATGCATTAGAATTTGGGTGGTTTGAAAAAGATGAAATTTTGATTGTTTAAACATTTAAAAATTAATTAATGGCGCATACATTCAAATTAAGTATTCAAACCTTAAGTAAAATAGACTTATTGTTACCTCGTTTAAAACATTCAGTTTTCCCAACAAAAATAATTCGTTGGCTAGAAAATTTTGATGAAGACGAAGTTGATTTGGCTATTGATTTATTGAGTGTTTATGAATACATCCCATTTAATGAGTTTATGTTCCGCTTAAATGATTTATTATTTGAAATTTTGAAGGGTATTCCAGTTGGAGAAAAAGTAATTATATTTCCGTATGGTAAAGTGGGTAAAAGCGGCACTTTGGTTACCTATCCATTAAAAAACACAATTGCTTTTAAAAAAAGAGAAGATGATATTCTATTAACACACGATTATGAAAATGTTAAAAATCCGGAATTATACAATCACTTTATTTTTCTTGATGATTTTATAGGAAGTGGTAAAACATTTTGTAAAGAATTTTTAAAACCAAATTATATCCAACAATGGATATCTGATAATAATATCGAAAATGTTTATATTTTATCATCTATCATTATGGTTGAAGGTAAAAAATACATTTTAGATCGTTTTCCTCAAATAAAAATTGTTTCAGAAGAAAGAAACAAAATTTTTGAAAAATCATTATCTCCACTTAATGCTTTTGGAAATCTAAAAGATATTGAAAAATTAACTTTAAAGCATGGTAAAAAAATATCGGTTTTTGGTTATCCTCCTTATGTTGCTCCATTTGGTTATGATGGTAGTCAATCTTTAATTTCTTACTTTCATTGTACACCAAACAATACGTTATCAATAATATGGGCTAAAAACACAAAATGGTTTCCATTATTTCCGAGAATGGCTAATATTAGAATGGATGAGGCTCGAGAGTTCAAAAAAGATATAGCTTTTTATATAGGTATTTGTAATCGTTTAGGGATAGATTTATACTCTGGAAAATCAATAATTGAAAAGAAAGATGACAAAAAGGTTAGAATAATAAAACACAATTCAAAACAAGACCACTCAGTTATAGCTTTGTTAACCTTAATAAACTATGGTTATGATATTTTGATAATTTGTCATTTATTAGGTTTGACGAGAGAAGAATTAAGGTTAATTTATATTGAAGCTAAAAAATTAGATTTCATAAATAAAACTTATGAAATAAATGCAAAAGGGATTCAATTTTTAAAAGAATTAAAAAGAAAAACCAAAAAAGAAAATTTTAGAAAAGAAACAGATAAAAATTTAGAAATTAAGAATGTATTATATTTACCTCAAAAGTTCAATGGATTGACATAGTTTTTTGTTAGCAAATAACCCTTATAAGGTTTTCTCGGTGTAGTTCATCGAGAACTATTAAAGCTACTTGATAGCACGCTTACAATACTGTTAATAATCTAATTTAGGTACCAACAAATCCGGTAGGTTTATTGGCATTGTGACTGGAGTCAACCTAAATTAGATTTTCAAGAATATTATTTAACATTCAAGAAAGAGTAACATTAATTATGTCATTTCCATTTGAACAATTTATTATAGATGCTAAAGAACACAATAAATCACAAGAGTTTATTGATGCTTGTTTAGCTTATGGTAAAAAACTAGAAGAGAAAGAATTACCTATTACTTTCTCATTAGAACATTTGGCAATGCAAATAGGCATCCAATCCGATTATCTTCGAAACTTAATTGGTGATGGTAAACGAGATATTATTTATGAGTATGAACATAAATATCAAAGGTATAATTACTTCAAATTAAAAAAAAGGGACGGTAAATTCAGAGAGATAATGTCTCCCGCAAAAGATTTGAAATACATCCAAAAATGGATTTTAATAAACATTTTGAGTAAATATGCGTTAGCAGATAGCTGTAAAGGATTCAGAAAAGGAATTTCTATTTATGACAATGCAAAAATTCACGAAAATTCAGAGGTTATTCTAAAAGTTGATTTATTAAAGTTTTATGATACAATCACAGAAAAAAGAATATATGGAGTTTTTAAATCATTGGGTTATGTCAATAATTTAGCATACTCATTTGCGAAAATTACAACTGCAAAGCACAGGGAAAGTTACTGGAATGATTTTGATGAAAATTCTAAAGAAATTTTAAAAGAATTAGTAGAAGTCAAGCCTCCAATATTACCTCAGGGCGCACCAACAAGTCCAATGCTTTCAAACATTTTAGCTACTAAAATGGATTATAGATTTGAAGCTTTAGCAAGGAAATTAAATTTTAATTATTCCAGATATGCTGACGACTTAACTTTTTCAATCAGTAAGGAAGGTAAGTTACCATCATTAAAACTGATAAGTAAAATCATCTCAGACGAAGGGTTTTTTATAAATAGTAAAAAAACGAAATACATGAAAAAAGGTTGTAAACAATATGTAACAGGATTGACAACAACTAATGGAACCAATGTGTCAAAAGAGTACAGAAAAAAAATCACGGAGCATATTTATTATTGTAGAAAATTTGGAGTTAATAGTCATTTAGAGAAGCGCATAAAAGATTTCCCTAAATACAATAATATCAAATTTCATAACTGGTTATATGGTCACATGTGTTTCATCAAATCTATAAATGAGAAAGCCAGTAAAAAAATGCTTGAGGATTTTAATAAAATAAACTGGTATGTTTAAAAAAGCAGATAAATATAATCTTGATAAAGTGTTGAATTTTATACAAATAAATGGATCAAAATAAATTACTAGAATGTGTTGAATTCTTCAATAAATTAAAAATCATAGAAGAAGATGTTACTACTGATATTGAGAGAACGCAAGGCTATTTGGTGGTCATTGTGACTTATGAATTTGAGGGTAAATCCTATCAAACTAAAAAGTTATTCTATAAAGATATTTCATTACAAGGAGATGTACATGGCCTATCTCGATTACAAAGTTATTTTAAGACTCCAGTATACTGGTTAGATATTGTAAAACACAATTGGCCTCATGGTAAAGGAGCAGAAATTGAAAAAACAGTAATAAAGGATATGTTTGATGGTGACAATCCTGATTTTGAAAAATTATTAAAATTAATTGCTAATAATAAATCCACTGGATTTATTCAAGAAATTACTTGGGAAGGTAGAACACAAATGTATGGGCATAATTTTGAAAACAATAACCATTGGCACGACTTAGTTAGATTAATTCAATACGTTATTAAAAACAAAGGGGAATTGCCTCCCAAAGAATATTTTAGCAGATTAGTTTTTAAGTGGCATAAAGACGGTAGAGATAGCTTAAGTCCTGATTTAGGGGGTAGGAAAATGATATGGGATTTTATAAAAAACATTAAAACAATTCAAACACAACTTTCAAAAATGGAATTATCAAAAATACTTTTAAATAAAAAACAAATTATCCTACAAGGTCCTCCAGGAACAGGGAAAACTTTTACGGCAAAACAATTGGCGGAACAGTTAACAGGGTCAAATAATGTAGAATTAACATCTAATGAAATTAAGAAAATTTTAAAAGTAGGTATTCAAATCCCTAATGCAAGTGGTGTTCAAAACTATTATACTATAAAAGATATTTCCGAAACTAATGTTACTTTAACTTCTGAGAGAGCTACACAAGATTGGATTCCAGCTTTTAATCAAATTCAAATTAAATACAATCAACTGGCTAATGGAGAAGAACCTGAAAATAAAAATGGTTTACATCCTTATGAACTTGCAGTTGCTAAATATCTTTTTGAAAAGTTAGAACAAAGTCTAAAAAAGAATAATAGATATCAGTTAATACAATTTCATCCATCTTATACCTATGAAGATTTTGTCAGAGGAATTACAGCAAAAAGTAATGATGGAGTTATAGAATATATTACTGAAGATAAAATATTAGCCAAGTTTGCTAAAAAAGCTTTAAAAAACTTTAATGATAGCAAAAAAGAGCAACTAGAAGTTTCTAAAGAAAAATGGATAATTGAACAATTTGAAAAATTTCTTGATTTAATTTCTGATGATTTAGAGAAAAATGGAAAAATAGAAATAACAAAGGCGGTAAATATTATCAAACTAGATGAGAATGCTTTTAGATATAAAGGATTAATTGGTTGGTCTGAAAATGGTAACAGAATGCTTTTTGAAGATATAAAACAAGCTTATTTGGACGGAAACATAGACAGACAAGATGTAAAACACAATCAAAATTTATCAGGTTTAGCAAATCATCATGCCAGTTATTATATTAGAGTTCTCGATCAGTTTAAAAAGTTTTTAAAGGATAATAATTTAGTTTTTGTAGCAAATATTTCTGAAAAAGAAGAACTGAAAAATTTTGTTTTAATCATTGATGAAATCAACAGAGCTAATCTGCCATCTGTGCTGGGAGAATTAATTTACGCATTGGAATATCGTGGAGAAAAAGTAGAAAGCATGTATGAAATTGATGGAGACAATTCATTAATTATTCCTCCAAATTTATACATTATTGGAACTATGAATACAGCAGACAGAAGTGTAGGACATATAGATTATGCAATCAGAAGACGTTTTGCTTTTGTCGATATTTTGCCTAATGCATCAGTAATTAAAAATGCAAGTGCTAAAGCTTTATTTGAGGAAATTAGTAATTTATTTCATAGTAATGATACATTAGCTTCTGATTTTAAGCCTGCTCAAGTCCAATTAGGACACAGTTATTTTATTGTAAATGATGATGTTGAATTACAACTGAAAGCCAAATACGAAATCGTTCCAATTTTAGAAGAATACCTCAAAGACGGAATTTTATTAGAAAAAGCAGAAAAAATAATTTTGGAATTAAAACAAAGATTTGACAACTAACTTATTAGAATATTGGGAGCATTATGATAATGCGTTAGAAATAAACCATCAAGAGCTTTTGAATGGTTTAGAGTATAGCTATGACTTTTCAAAGCCTAGAGGTGCAATACCTTGTTATTCAATTGTCGTTAAAAATGAACAATACCATTTAAATACGTCATATTGTATTGGAGTAGATTGGTTAGATGAAAAATCAGCCATTTACATTGCACCTAAGTTAAATTCAAAGAACGCTAAAGAAGGAATAAATTTAGTAGAAGTTGACTATATAAAAATGCTGTTTTCTTCTTTAAAATACCTTGATTCTACAAAAGAGATTAATGATTTATTTGAAATAAAATGGAATAAACCAGAAATCGAAATTAAACAGACCCAAGATCTTCTAACACCATTATTAGTAATTCAATATTTAAGTTTAGTAAAAACAATAGTTCGTAAAGGGTTAAAGAAATCTTATTACAAGGTAGAACATAATTTAAACAGCAGAGTAAAAGGGAAAGTTTTAGTTGGTAAAACAATCAAGCAAAACATTCTAAAGAATAAGCAATTATATACCTATTGTAATTATGATGAATTTGGTGTTAATGGATTAGAAAACCGTTTGTTAAAAAAAGCATTAGTTTTCATAAAACGATATTTACCAAATTTTGACAAATTCAATCATAATGATTTCACAATAGATTTATTTAACTATATCACACCAGCATTCGAAAACATTTCTGAAGAAGTCGAGTTGAATGATATAAAACATTCAAAAACAAATGCTTTTTACAAAGAGTATGCAGAAGCTACACGTTTAGCAAAATTGTTATTAAACCGTTTTGGGTATAATATTTCAAACACAGAAAAAAGCACCATTGTAACACCTCCATTTTGGATAGACATGAGTAAACTTTTTGAGTTGTATGTGTTAGGATTATTAAAAGAAAAATTTCCAAAACATGATGAGGTAAAATTTCAGTTCATATGTAAAGGACATGAATTAGATTACCTGCTAAATTCTGGAAATTACAAAATGGTAATCGATGCTAAATACAAACCTCAATATAAATATTCAGGAATAAATAGAGACGACTTTAGACAAATTAGCGGATATGCGAGATTAAAAAAAGTCTATAAGGTTTTAGATAAAAATCATAATGAAAACATAGATTGCTTAATAATATATCCTGATTTAGACAAAATCGAAAATGATTTTAGTAATCTTACATCAACTGATAAGAGTATAAAGAAATATGCTGGGTTTTATAAAATAGGAGTAAGGTTGCCATTAATTTTATCTAAAAACAACATAATGAAAAATGAATAAGATTAATACTTTTTATAAATTAATTTTTCAATCGAAAAAAATCTGAAATATATTTTGATGAAAAGAATCTTTGATGAATTAAATGAAGAGTCTGCTTTTTAATTGGATTTATCTTTACAGATGTTTTTTTTAACAAAACATATTGATACTGAATTATATTATAAAGTCACATTCAAATGAAGAATCAGAAATTACAATTTTGCAAGATGAGTTAGTTATTCCAAGTGATTTAGCTTTTAAATTTCAAACATAGCTTTACAATGACAGTATCCAGTGTTTTATACCTCCTTTAAATTAATATGTATTACATTTTAATTTAGTTTTAATAACGATTTTTATATTATTACTTATAAATACTTAAAAAGTGTATATCAAACTGCAATTTTACGATTTATATTAAGTTAGTAGAGATTACACTCGGGTATAATTCATATGTAAGATTATAATATATTTATAGCTGACAAGGTATAAATTATTGTAGGATTTAATTTCCAATAATTATGTCTACAATGGAAATAGTTTTCCTAAAATAGCTTTTTAAGCGAAGTAACTAATTTGTCCTCTCTATGGAGTTATGTTATTTTATGAATTTATAGAATATGTTTTCAGCTAAAATTTACTTTGCTCTGTTTATTAAGTTTGAATATAAATATATTTCAAAAATTCATTAAATAATTTGTAATAAAAATATAGGTTTATCCATCAAATCAATACGTTTTGATTTTATATTTTTAGCACAATGGAGTAGTTTATAATATTGGCTCATTACGTTTTGAATTATGAAATGAATCAAATTCGTTACATTTTAATTTGTATTCAAGAAGTATTAATATGCATTTATATGTATTAATGCATATTAATATGCTTACTAGAAAATCACAAAAACTTTTTTTTTAAATAAATCACTGAAGAGCATTATTTCAAATTTTTACATACAGCTTTTTTTTATTTGTTGTATGATATATAAAAACGCAACTATTTTTATTATATAAAATAAAAATATATACCTTTTTTAAGCTTTAATGTAAAACATATAAGCAATTATCTATATTTGCTATAGTAAATAAAAAATATTAGCGTTAGCTGTTTTTTCGCGTCAGGAATTCCGACAATTTCACGCACACCGAAAAAACAAGACTGATGCTCACGTTTGGGCGTGGGCTTTTGTAGTTCTTGTTTTGTGTGTGGGCCGTCGGAAGCCTCTGACTGATTCAAGGCTATGAACCCACGCTTTTTGTATCTAACACTAAAACTCTTTGGGTCGAGGGTACAAAAATACATTATGAGAAATTTTGTTTTTAAATCAGCATTCGTGCTGGTAATGTTCTTTGCCTTTGTAGGATGTTCAAAAGATTCCGATGACCCAGAACAGTCATGCACACCAATTAATTGTGTGAATGGAGGCGTATCCACATCTGATTGTGGGTGCGACTGCGCAATAGGTTTTACAGGCACAAATTGCCAAACACAAATTACTCCTGCAAGAATTAAAATCACTAAAATAAGGGTCACTAATTTTCCTAATTTTACTCCAAGCGGAAATTATTGGGACGTATTTTCATCATCATTATATCAGAATCCTGATATTTTCCCTTATTTGTCATCAGATTCAGGAACTACGGGTATTTTTGCAGGGATTACAAAGGAAGATGTTTATAGTTTAGGTAATGATACATTTGATTTCTATCCAGCAACCCCAATAGTAATAACCCAAATGAATACCCAATATGGATTAGATCTTTACGATGAAGATACAAGTTCAAACTATGAGTTTATGGGAGGATGGTTATTTTATATTTACAATTCTTCAGAAGGATTTCCTGCTGTAAAAAATATTGGTTCCGGAAATGACAATGTACAGTTTCAATTGTTTTTAACTTATGAATTTTAAAATAATAAAATTGTTTATTAAAAAAGTCCTACTTTGGTAGGACTTTTTCTTTACTCGGAAATCATATGTAACTTTACTTCTTACCTAAATTTTTTGTTCATACCCTAAAAAAAAGTTAGATGATTTTGGGTACACTATGAAACGAAATTTATTTGACTATAAATTTCACTATTATTTAATATAAATATAGTTTTTTTTATTTTCTGTATCATAATAATGATAAGTTGCAACAAATAGTAAAGTCACAGTTAATATTATTAAAAGTGATCCATTAGTTTGTCTTAAATTTTTATTTTGGAATTGAACTTGTTCAATTTCAAATGAATTTTCTACTACTTTGAATGTTGTAAAGTCTGTCATAGTTTCTTAATTGTTAAATTGTCATTCCCTATTTTATAATCGATGCTGAATTCATAAACACAAGGTAAATTTTCTTCATAATGATTAAAAAGCCCAAAAACAAATCCTTTTCCAAGTAAAAAGTTTTTATTTATTATTTGCATTGTTTCATTTCCCATAACCTCTTGAAGAATTTTACGGTTTTTTTTAAGCGGTACATCGGCATAAGCCCTCTCTTCATTTTCTTTACTAGCTTTTTTATTGTAATATTTTATTCTATTGGCATGAGTAGCAAATTTTTGGGTCTTTCTTTGGGGGATAAACTTTTCGCCTGTTAACAAATCTAATTTATACATACTGAACATATTTAAACTTGGTTAGACGCTAAAATTTTTTCGATCTTATCCATTTCATACAAAAATATATCGCCTAATTTTGTATATGGCAATAAACCAGTCTCTCTGTATTTGATAATGGTATTACTAGATAAACCAAAGACTGCTTTTAAATCCTGATTTCTATAATACTTTTTGTTCTCGGGCTTTCTTACCTGGTTTTTAAAATTGGTATCTATATTATCCAATCTAAAGTAGATTGGCTCCAATAGTTTTTTGATGCTTCCAACGGTCGGGATTATTATTTCTTGTTCTGACATGATTAAAGGTTTTATATTCAGAACAAAGAAAAGCCAGATTGAAAAAATCGCCTAATTATTGGAGCGAATGGCGAGCGAATGTTTATTTTGTTGGTTCACTAAATTTAGTATCTCTTATTTTCCTGCGTCGGATTTCGTCTTTAACCTTTTCAAGGTTTAGAATAAAACCGTCAATGAAGTTAACTTGATTATCCAAATGGTGCCAGTTTAGTTCAGTAAATTCTCGTTTCAAATAATTAATATTGAGTTGTTTATCTTCATGGTTTTTGTAAGTAAAATTATCCTCGATAAATTTTTCCATTAATATTTTATTTTTGTTCGGATTGGTTTTATCCATAAATAAATACTCCATACTCATAAGCATAGTAAATAATTGGGCAAGTTCAATTTTTTTTAAATTAATATGACATTTTATTTTTTGAGTTTTATCAGAGAAAGTGTAAGGTTCTGCCATTAATTTATCAAAATCAATAAAATCTAAATTCATTTCGAGTGAATACACAAAACTATAAAAATCAGAAAGAGATTTGACAAATAAGTCAATACTATAAAGTAATTTCACTTTTTCAAAATCTAATATATCTTCATAATTTTTTGTTTCTGCTGAATAGCGTTGAAAATGATAGACATAATCTGAATCTTCAATATCAATATCATATTGGAAATTTTTAATAAAATCATGATTGTATCTTTCTGCTGCTGGCTTTCTTTCATTGTTAGAATCAATTTTAATTTTGGCTTTTATTAATCCTATAAAAGTCAATTTATATGACTTGTAATTATACCTTTCATATTCATTCCATAAATTTTCTAATAATTCATTTAAAAATTGTTTATTGTTGTTACCTATTTTTAGATGAGATTGTAATTGTATTTTTAGTTTATATATTTTGTCCTCAAAATAGGTTTCATCAATTTCAGAAGTCCATTTCTCATTTAATAAATATTGTTTTTGTTCTTCGTTAAATTTTATATTCAATTTTAAAAAATTATTTAATTCTGAAGTGAAGGCATCAGTATAGATCATTGATTTATAGTTTAGTATTAAATACTAAAGTACACATTTTTGAAATAGGTCTTAAAAAAATTACTGATACTTTTCTTTCAGTTTTTGCATGTCCTCCATGACGTTTACATCCATTACTTTCGCATAATGCTGCGTCTGCTTAATATTAGTATGTCCCATCATCGCAGAAACATTTTCAATTTTGATACCATTACCTAGTGTAACAGTAGTTGCAAAGGTATGTCGGGCTACATACCATGTTAGATTCTTTTCAATCCCACATACATCAGCAATTTCTTTTAAATAAGCATTCATTTTTTGGTTTGAAAGTTTTGGAATTAATCCAGCTTCGGAATCTTTATATTTATCGATTATCTTTTGGATTGGAGGTAGAACGGGTACATTGGCTCTTATACCCGTTTTTTGACGATCCGTTTTTATCCAATATCCGCCATTGTTATCCTGAATTAAATTTGCGATTGTAAGATTACAGGCATCTACCGGAGCATATCCGGTATAGCAACTAAAAAGGAACATATCTTTAACTTTATCTAATCGATCTATTTTAAATATTTTCTTTTCTATTTGATTTAATTCATCTTGCGTTAAAAAAGTAGCATCTTTAACGTTCAGTTTTCCATTATAACTGTTAAATGGATTTCTTTCAATCAATTCCATTCTGATTCCATAATTGCAGACGGTTTTGAAGTTCTTAAAATATTTCAAAACTGAATTATTTTTAATTCCGACAGTCCCTTTATATGTACTTTCATATTTTAGAAATGATTCTAAATTGTATATGAAAGCACTATTGACTTTATCAATATCAATATTGTTTAGTCCATAATTCATCTTTATAAAGATTTGAAGCAAGTCTTTTGAACGTGCATATTTTTGTAGTGATGCTGCTGTTCTTTCTCCCGTTTTTACCTTTCTTTTAAAATCGAAATTATGTTTGTCAAAAATATCAAGCAATTGTATAGAAACTTTAAGAGACTTCTTACCTACAATTTCGTCTTTTAGAATAGATAATGATACTTCCGGATCAATCTTTGAAAGTTCATTATATTTTCGCTCTATTTGAAGATAAAGTAGTTCTAGGCTTTGCTTCGCTATTTTTTCTTTTTCCAATTTTAAAACGTTCCTTAGTCTATTGGTAAAGATCCATCGTTCATGAGCTATTGACTTTCCAGTACTTAAAGTAATAGAATTGTTATGCAAGGTAAGTCTAGCAAAAATTGGGCTCTCTCCATTTAATTTTACTTTGTTTGATTTAATGTAAAAAATGATTTTTAGCATGTTTTAAGTTTTTAAATTAATAATTGTTTAAATAGACTTAAAAACTTCATCAACCCCTACGAATACAAGCGAATTCGGAGCGAATATTTATTAGTTACCCTTCTATTTTTTACAAAAATTATAGGGCATTGAAAAAGGTAACTAACATATGCTACAATATGTGTGTTTTGACAAATTTGTAAAAATGAAAAACCCTTTAAACATTGATGTTTAAAGGGTTTTGATTTTTAAAGTTTCTTTTGAAACTTATTCCAGCGGAGAAAGAGGGATTCGAACCCCCGGACCTGTTACAGTCAACAGTTTTCAAGACTGCCGCATTCGACCGCTCTGCCATTTCTCCAGTCTATTGCTTTACGTTTCCGTATTGCGAGTGCAAATATAGAAACCTTTTTTGATTTTTAAAGTATTTTTATTGAAAAAATAAATATTATTTTTTCAATAATTAATATTTCACATATTCGGCTATTTCCAATCCGTAGCCTATCATTCCGACACGTTTTGTTTGTTCCGTATTCGATATTAGTTTTATTCTCGAAATATCGATATCGTGCAATATTTGGGCGCCAATACCAAAATCCTTGGTGTCCATTTTTATTTGCGGAGCTTTCATTTCGCCTTGGGATTGCAAGGTTTTCAATTCGGATATTCTGTTCAGTAAATCAATGGATTGCAACTCTTGGTTAATGAACAATATTGCCCCTTTGTTTTTAGAATTGATTAAATTAAAAATATCGTCTAGTTTTTTATCGGCATTGTTAGTCAATGTCCCTAAAATATCCCCATTGATTTTTGTCGAATTGATTCGGGTTAGGATGGGTTCCCCAATATTCCAGGTTCCTTTTGTCAAGGCAATATGAACTTGTTTGTTTGTTGTCTGTAAATATGCTCTTAACCTAAAGGTCCCAAAACGGGTTTCTACATCAAAATCCTCTTTTTTTACAATCAAACTGTCGTGCTGCATTCTGTAGGCTACCAAATCTTCAATGGAAACGAGTTTCAAATCGAATTTTTTGGCCACTTCCACTAACTCCGGCAAGCGCGCCATTGTTCCGTCTTCGTTCATGATTTCGACAATTACACCCGCGGATTTGAATCCTGCCAATCGTGCAAAATCAATTGCCGCTTCGGTATGTCCGGTTCTTCTTAAAACTCCACCTTGCTTTGCCACTAAAGGGAATATATGTCCAGGACGCGCCAAGTCATTTGCTTTTGTTTCTTCGTCAACTAATGCCAATATTGTTTTTGCCCTATCTGAAGCTGATATTCCTGTAGTAACGCCGTGCCCTTTTAAATCTACCGAAACGGTAAATGCGGTTTCCATATGGTCAGTGTTGTTGCTTACCATGGCATGAAGCCCTAATTCCTTACAACGGCTTTCGGTCAATGGTGCACAAATTAATCCGCGGCCGTGAGTAGCCATGAAGTTGATCATTTCGGGTGTTACCTTTTCGGCTGCTGCCAAAAAATCGCCTTCGTTTTCCCTATCTTCATCGTCAACAACAATAATAACCTTGCCTTGTCGGATGTCTTCAATAGCTTCTTCTATTGTGTTGAGTTTAATGGAATCTGATGACATATTATTCTTTTTTTGGAGGGAATATTTTTTGAAATAATTTTTGGATTGGCATTGTAATCACATCAAAATTGATCAACCCAATATCATTGGTTGCTCTATAAGTCAGTAAAACGGCCAATGGCGTCAATACAAAAGAAGACATCCAAGCCCCTAAGAATGGAGCTAATCCGTCTTCCTGTGAAATTCTTTTTCCGAACGTATTGATAAAATGAAAAGTAATAAAAATAAGAACTGCAAATACGATGGGTAGTCCCAAACCGCCTTTTCGTATAATTGCTCCTAAAGGCGCTCCTATGAAAAACATAAGAATACAGGCAAAAGCAATAACGAATTTATCGTATAAAGCTAGCCAGTGGTTGTTAATGTTCTTTTGTTTAAAGGTCATCTCGGTAATGGCATTGTCAATGGAAAACAATGTCCCTGAAAGACTTGATGTAGCCGATTTTAAAATCCTAACTTTTTCTGCACTGTCGTATAATGACAATAAATCGGGAGTGGTTTTCCCGTTTTTAACCAAGGTATCCGATATTTCTAAATTGGTAACCCCTTTTCTGAGGTAAATGTTATCGGCAAAGGAAAGCAAATCCTTGTCAAAGTTTTTATGCAGGGAATCCAATGTGTATCTTAATTCATTGGCATTAAGCATATTGTTTGTATTGGTAATGTCACCATTATCCTGATCTTTATTCAAAATGGATAAATCGATATTGATTACGTCTTTTTTGAAAGAGGCTTTTGCAAAGGGTATTTTACTCCTCTCTTCGTATTTTTTTGGGATAATGTCTTCATAATAATAGCCATCGTGCAAAACCAGTTTTAGAATACTTGATTTTTCGCTGCTAACCAATTCCCCGTTTTTTGCTTTAATAACAGTATTTACATTCTGTCCTCGGTCCGATTTTTTATGGATTGTAATTCCTTTTAGGAGGTTTCCATTTTCACCGGATTTCTTGTCAACTTTAATGCTGTAGCTCCCAATTTTACTAAACTGCCCTTCAGCAATTGCCATTGCTGGTTTTCGCTGTGCAATGTTTTTCCTGAAATTGATGAATTTATACTCTGCGTATGGAATCACATTATTGGCAAAAACAAATGCCAATAAGCTCAATGAAAGTATGAAAATAGTCAAACTCCGCATTGCCCTTTGCAATGAAATACCTGAGGATTTCATTGCTGCAAATTCATAATTTTCGGCAAGGCTGCCAAAAGTCATTATAGATGCTAAAAGTATGGAGAGTGGTAAAACCAAAGGAATTAGCCTTGGCATTGCAAATAATAGGAACTTAACAATTAAAATAAAATCCAAATCCCTACCGGCTAAATCGGCTATGAAAAGCCAAATTGTTTGGAGTATGAATATAAAAAACAAGATTACAAATACCGTAGCAAATGTAATCATGAATGTTTTTAGAATGTATTTGTCAAGAATCTTCACCGATAATTAATCTAATTTATTGATGTAATAATTTGGATATTTACTTTCGGTAAAGGTAAATTGATTTTTTGATAATGGCTGATTGGTTTTGAATGAATTAACAGTTAGTGTAGTTCTTGTTCCGTTTCTGCCTATTTCAATCAAATTGTAGATTGTTTTTGTCTGAATATCAATTCCTAAAAGGATTTCCTTTCTTTGGTCTTTTGAACTGATTGGAACCAGTTTTACGTACTGTATTTTTCTTCCTTTTACATTTTGAAGAATATCCCAAGTATATTTATAACCGCTATTGAAGAAAGTTAACATTTTTGAAGGTGTTATTGAACTATCGTCTTTTTCGTTTAATTTAGAAATCGAAACTTCTTCATCTTCTGGGTTGATAGTATAGGTTTTTTTTCCGTCAAAAATTTTAGTAACGCCCATTAAATTCAATACATACATATTGCCTTTCATGGTTACGTTTCCTTTGCTTTCCTGATTGATATTTTCTTTTGAGTTATTCAAGGAATACTTAAAGTCGATTATGATATTGTCGTAGCTTTTGATTTTTTCAGTGACTTCATCTAAAAGGGCTTTGGCTTTTTTGTCTTGTGCCTGAAGGTTTAAGCTAAAAAACAAGACGATTGCAATTTGAAGAAATTGTTTGGCCTTACTTTTAAAATTTTTCTTTTGTTTAACCAAGCTTAAATGGTGAACGGATGAAATAATTGTTGCTTTCATTTTAATTAATTTTGTTCATTGCTAAAAAAATGATCTAATGAAGGTAAGTCGGAAATATTTACACTTCTTGCCTTACTGCCTTCAAATGGGCCTACAATTCCGGCAGCTTCCAATTGATCAATCAATCTTCCGGCACGGTTATATCCCAATTTCAGTTTCCTTTGCAAAAGTGATGCCGAACCTTGTTGGGCAGTAACAATTATTTCTGCAGCTTCCCTAAATAACGAATCCCTTTCTGAAATATCCATGTCAAGACTAATACCGCTGTCTTCCCCAATAAACTCAGGTAATAGGTAGGCATCTGGATAGGCTTTTTGGGCACCTATATAGTCAACGATTTTTTCTACTTCTGGAGTGTCAATAAAGGCACATTGAACACGTACAACTTCATTTCCGTTGGTGTATAATAAATCCCCACGACCTATTAATTGGTCAGCTCCCTGTGTGTCCAAAATAGTTCTTGAATCTATTTTTGAAGAAACCCTAAAGGCAATTCTTGCTGGGAAATTTGCTTTTATTAAACCTGTTATTACGTTTACCGATGGTCTTTGTGTAGCTATAATCAAGTGAATTCCAATTGCCCTTGCTAATTGCGCCAACCTTGCAATAGGTGTTTCCACTTCTTTTCCTGCAGTCATTATCAAATCGGCAAACTCATCGACAACTAAAACAATGTAAGGCAAAAATCGGTGTCCGTTTTCAGGATTCAATTTTCGGGATTTGAACTTTTCGTTATATTCCTTTATGTTTCTAACCATCGCATCTTTTAATAAAGAATAGCGGTTATCCATTTCTACACAAAGTGAATTTAATGTATTCACTACTTTGGCATTATCGGTAATAATTGCATCACCAGAATCGGGTAATTTGGCTAAATAGTGTCTTTCGATTTTATTAAAAAGCGTCAATTCTACTTTCTTTGGATCAACCAAAACAAATTTTACTTCAGCTGGATGTTTTTTGTAAAGCAAAGAAGTCAAAACGGCATTTAATCCCACCGATTTTCCTTGTCCAGTAGCACCCGCCATTAAAAGGTGGGGCATTTTTGCCAAATCCACTACAAAAGTTTCGTTTGAAATCGTTTTTCCGAGCGCAATTGGTAATTCCATTTCCGCTTCTTGGAACTTTGCAGAACCAATAACGCTTCGCATAGAAACCATAGTTGGGTTTTTGTTCGGCACTTCAATACCAATAGTTCCTTTTCCTGGCATTGGAGCAATAATACGGATACCTAAAGCAGCCAATGACAACGCAATATCGTCTTCTAAACTTTTAATTTTGGAAATACGGATTCCTGCTTCTGGAACAATTTCATATAAAGTCACCGATGGACCAACAGTTGCTTTGATTTGTGCGATTTCGATTTTATAATTGCGAAGTGTTTCTAAAATCCTGTTTTTATTTTCTTCTAATTCCTCCTGGTTGATAGTAATGCCACCAGTGGAATATTCTTTCATTAAATCAAGGGTTGGGAATTTGTAATTTGATAGATCCAAAGTAGGGTCAAACAAACCAAAATCAGCTACTAAACGGGAAGCTAAATTTTCTTCGACTACATCTTCTTCGGTTGCTTTTTCAATAACAAAGGACTCTTCTTTTGCAGGAATGTCTTGAATCGGAATAACATTCTCTTGTTCAATTGGAGCTACTTTTAAAACAGGATCCATGTTAATCTCAGACGGATGTTCAATCGTAGGCTTTAAGTCACTTTTGTTGATTTCGAATAGGGAAGTAGTTTTTAAAACCGGCTCTTCAATGACCTCTTCTTCTTGTTGTATTTTAAATTTTTCAAATTCTTCTTCTTCGTTTACAGCAAACTCCTCTAAGTTGTATGTACTTTCAAATATAGGTGAAGGAACAGTTGCTAAATCATCTTCAATTTCTTTTTTGGATTTTTCGAAGAAAGTTTTAATTGCATCTGGGGAAATTTTGATTTTAAAGATCAGGTAAACGATTAAGCCGAAAATCAAACTTAATAATGTACCGGCACTTCCTATATAATCCTGTAGGAACAAATTCATTTCATAACCAATGATTCCGCCTAATTCTGGAATAGAAGTGGCAAAAAAACCAAAAAGAATAGAAAGTACAATGATGACAAATAAGTCCCAAAACCATACGCTTTTTAGTTTTGTGATGGATATATCCAAAACCAAATAGGCACCAGTAAGGAAAAATAATTTTACGAATAAAAAGGAAGCGGCTCCAAAACCCCGATAAATGAAAAAATCGGCTAAAAAAGCACCAAATTTCCCAAGCCAGTTATTTACAGTTTCGTTTCTATCACTTAATTGGGTAACGGCGCTTTGGTCTTCTTGTCCGTAAATAAAAAAGGAAATAAAAGCAAACAGCAAAGCAATTGAAAAAAGAACAAACAAACTCCCAATAAGGATTTTATATTGTTTTTTTAATCGCCAGGGCTTTTTTTCTTCAGCTGAATCCACTGCGTTTTTATCTACTGCTTTTTTTGCCATTTATAGATGATGAATAATTTTAAAACTTAGGGACATAAATCATTAAAAAGGTTGCAATGGCTGTCATTGCTGCAAAAAATACAGCTCCAGCTGCGATGTCCTTTATAAAACCAATTCTTTCGTGGTAATCAGGATGAATGAAATCAGCTATTTTTTCTACTGCAGTATTCAATCCTTCAATGCCAAGAACCAAACCGATAGCGAGGGTTTGAAACATCCACTCATAGCGGTCTATCTGAAAATAAAAACCAGCAAAAGTCAATAATACAGCAGTTGATGATTGTACCATTACGCTGTGTTCTGTAGTGATTAATTTGTAAGCGCCTTTAAGTGCAAAAGCCATACTTTTTAATCGACCTGTAAAAAAGGTATTGTCTTTTTGAAATTCCATAGTATTTAAAGCGCTGCTAATGCGCTGTCATAATTTGGTTCATCAGCAATTTCGTTAACTTGTTCCGTATGGGTAATTGTTCCGTTTTCATCTAAAACAATAATTACTCTTGAATGTAGGCCTTGAAGTTTACCATCTGTCATTTCCAAACCATAGTTTTTCCCAAAATCCCCTGTATTGAAATCCGAAAGATTGATTACGTTTTCTAAATTCTCAGCACCACAAAAACGTTTTTGGGCAAAAGGCAAATCCCTTGAGATGCACAATACTTTTGTATTAACCAAAGCACTTGCTTTTTCATTGAATTTTCTAACAGAAGCTGCACACGTTCCTGTATCAACACTTGGGAAAATATTTAAAACCAATTTGCTTCCTGCAAAATCTTCTAGGGTAGCAGTTGATAAATCTGTTTTTAAAAGCTTAAAATTCCCTGCCTTTGTTCCTACTTTTGGTAATTCACCATTTGTATTTATTGGATTTCCGCCTAATGTTATTGCTGCCATTTTTATATTTTTTTAGAATTCCAAAAGTAAGAAATTAATTGGTATTAAAAAAGAAGTAGAATAAAGAGATTTGGCAAATCGATATAGCATAGCATACAAAATTTGCAAGACAAAAAAGCCTCGAAATTTTCGAGGCTTTTCATGATATAAATTTGGAGTTTATTTACTCAAATACATTTTTCTTCTCGAGTATAATTCATAGAACTGATCGTCTTTCAGGTCTTCAATAAACAAGATGCTTTCCCCTGTTGATTTCATTTCTGGTCCCAATGCCTTGTTTACATTTTGGAATTTACTGAAAGAGAAAACCGGTTGTTTGATTGCGTATCCTTTCAGTTGTGGATTGAATTTGAAATCGGTTACTTTATTATGACCAAGCATTACTTTTGTGGCATAATTTACATAAGGCTCACCATAAGCTTTTGCGATAAAAGGCACTGTTCGTGAAGCTCTAGGATTTGCTTCAATGATGTAAACCGTATCGTCTTTTATTGCAAACTGTATATTTATTAAACCAACAGTTTGAAGCGCTTTCGCGATTTTTACGGTATGGTCTTTTATCTGTTGCATTACAAATTCCCCTAAGTTGAAAGGTGGTAAAGTCGCATTACTGTCTCCAGAGTGTACTCCGCAAGGTTCGATGTGCTCCATAATCCCGATGATGTAAACATTTCCATCGGCATCGCAAATCGCATCTGCTTCAGCTTCGATTGCGCCTGCTAAATAATGATCTAGAAGTAATTTATTGCCAGGAATCGATTTTAGTAAATCAATTACATGCTCTTCTAGTTCTTTTTTGTTGATGACAATTTTCATTCCTTGTCCACCCAAAACATAAGAAGGACGAACCAATAATGGGAAATCCAACGTATCGGCTAATTTTGAAGCTTCTTCTGCGCTTTCTGCAATTCCGAATTGTGGGAAAGGGATTTTCAAATCAGTTAATAAATCTGAAAAACGTCCTCTGTCTTCGGCTAGATCCAAGGCATCAAAAGAAGTTCCCAAGATTTTGATTCCGTATTTAGATAATTTTTCAGCTAATTTCAGCGCCGTTTGTCCTCCTAATTGTACGATAACACCTTCTGGTTTTTCGTGACGGATAATGTCGTAGATGTGTTCCCAGAAAACCGGTTCAAAATACAATTTATCGGCGGTGTCAAAATCGGTAGAAACCGTTTCTGGATTACAGTTGATCATAATGGTTTCATAACCACATTCTTTGGCAGCCAAAACCCCGTGAACACAAGAATAATCAAACTCAATTCCTTGTCCGATTCTGTTTGGTCCAGAACCTAAAACGATTACTTTCTTTTTATCGGTTACAATACTTTCATTGTCAACATATTTAGTTCCGTCTGCTTTTTCGATTTCCGCTTCAAAAGTAGAGTAGTAGTAAGGCGTTTTTGCTTTAAATTCGGCTGCACAAGTATCCACTAATTTATAAACACGGTTGATGTTTTTTTCTTCTCGCAGTTTATAAACTTGGCTTTCAAGACAACCCATCATGTGAGCAATCTGTCTGTCGGCAAATCCTTTTTGTTTGGCTTCAAGCAACAGTTCTTTTGGTAAAGTATCTACTTTGAAATTGGATATTTCCCTTTCCAAGATAAACAATTCCTCATATTGTTTCAAGAACCACATATCGATTTTTGTGATTTCGTGGATTCTGCTCAACGGAATTCCCATTGCAATAGCATCATAAATCACAAAAACACGATCCCAACTTGCATAAGTAAGTTTCTCTATAATTTGTTCGTAATTGTTGTATCCTTTTCCGTCTGCACCCAACCCGTTTCTTTTGATTTCCAATGATTGTGTGGCCTTGTGCAATGCTTCTTGGAACGAACGCCCAATCCCCATTACTTCACCTACAGATTTCATTTGTAATCCCAAAGTTCTGTCGGCTCCTTCAAATTTATCAAAGTTCCAACGAGGTATTTTTACGATTACATAATCCAATGTTGGTTCAAATAAAGCCGAAGTTGATTTTGTAATTTGATTTTGCAATTCATCCAAGTGGTAACCCAAAGCTAATTTTGATGCGATTTTTGCAATTGGATAACCAGTTGCTTTTGATGCCAATGCAGAAGAACGGGAAACACGCGGATTGATTTCAATGGCTACGATATCTTCTTTTTCGTCTGGAGAAACGGCAAATTGCACGTTACAACCTCCAGCAAAATTTCCGATAGAACGCATCATTAAGATGGCCATATCACGTAATTTTTGGAATGTTCTGTCAGACAAAGTCATTGCAGGTGCCACTGTTATGGAATCTCCAGTGTGGATTCCCATAGGGTCCATGTTTTCGATGGAACAAATGATAACTACATTATCGTTTTTATCCCTTAAAAGTTCTAATTCGTATTCTTTCCAGCCAATTAATGCTTTGTCGATAAGCACTTCATGAATCGGGGACATTTCCAGTCCGTAAGAAAGTTTTTCGTCAAATTCTTCCTTCGTGTGCACAAAAGCAGCTCCAGTTCCACCTAATGTAAACGAAGGACGGATCACTAATGGGAAGCCAAATTCCTGAGCAATTTCCTTGCCTTCTAAAAAAGAAGTAGCTGTTTTTGCAGGGGCCGTTGGTACATTTATCTTTTCTAGCAATTGTTTGAACTGCTCTCTGTCTTCGGTGATATTGATGGCATTGATATCGACACCAATTAATCGTACTCCAAAATCAGCCCAAATTCCTTTTTCGTCTGCTTCCAAACAAAGGTTCAAAGCAGTTTGTCCTCCCATTGTTGGTAAAACAGCATCAATTTGTGGGTGTTCTTTTAAAATCTGAATAATCGATTTTGTAGTTAATGGCAATAAATAAACATGATCCGCCATAGAAGGATCAGTCATAATAGTTGCTGGGTTGGAATTAATCAAAATCACTTCAATTCCTTCTTCACGGATGGAACGCGCTGATTGTGACCCTGCATAATCAAACTCACATGCTTGACCGATTACGATTGGACCTGAACCTATTATTAAAACCGATTTTATTGAATTATCTTTTGGCATTTTTTGTAATGGATTATTCGATGTTTAGACTTTGTGTTTTTTAGATAATTTAAAACCTTAACAATTTATCGAAAAGATTTAAAAAAAAGCCGCTACTAATAAAAGTAACGGCTTGATATTGATTAATTGCTAATCATTATTTTTTGTGTCTTGGTTCGCAAGAAACAGTCAATTTATGTCTTCCTTTAGCTCTTCTACGTGCAAGAACTTTTCTTCCATTAGCAGAAGCCATTCTATCCATAAATCCGTGCTTGTTTCTTCTTTTTCTTTTTGATGGTTGGAACGTTCTTTTGCTCATGGTTTCTTATCTTTAAAATCTTGAATTAAAATATCTATAATTGGTTTAGAAAATGCTTGTCTCAAAACCGAGTGCAAATATACAAACCTTTTTTTTTCTGGCAAGTGGTTTTATAAAAAATATTTTCAAAAACTTTATTATCTTTGCCGCTTAAATATTTTAATTATGTTTCATAGAAATATCAAGTTAATTCTGGCTGGTTTGATGGTTGCTTTTGCCATTTATTTGTTTGTTGAAGGAGGTAATGTAGGCAACGGAATTTTCCTGATTTTGTTATCGCTTATTCCTATTCTCCTTTATTTTAAAAATGAATTTATATTATTGGCTTTTCTTAAATTGAGAAAGCAGGATTTTCCTGGTGCTCAAAAATGGCTTACCTATATTAAAAATCCTGAAACGGCTTTGATTAGAAAACAACAAGGATACTATAATTACCTGCACGGAATCATGCTTTCCCAAACGAATTTGACTCAAGCGGAAAAATATTTCAGAAAAGCAATTGAATTGGGATTGTCTATGGATATGGATTTAGCGGTTTGCAAATTAAACCTAGCAGGAGTGGCTATGTCAAGAAGACGTAAACTAGAAGCAACCAATTTATTGAACGAAGCAAAAAGACTCGATAAACAAGGCATGCTAAAAGATCAAATTAAGTTGATGAAAGATCAGATGAAGAAGATGTAGTTACATTTATAAATTTGGAAACCTCGCAATAGCGAGGTTTTTTATTTGTATGGATAAATTGTTATTATCTAAATCACCTTATTTCATCACCAAAAAAACACATATATAAATTCCAATATTGATTTATTTTTGAATCAGGATAACCCGAATAATAGGAAACAGATTTGGTTTTTTCATTATGAATGTAATCAATGTTTTCCCATGTGTGTTTCAATTTCCCATTATCCTCATATATATTTGTGATAGTAATAAAAGCAATACGTTTATCGTCTTTAAGATTGTCAAATGTTAAATCGGGAGAAGGATCTACCATATGTTTATAAAACTCAATTTCTCTAATTTCATTTTTTTTAAAATTAATTTCACTTACACTACAATAGTAAGGTTTACCCTTGTCATATTGTAAAAAAAATTTCATCCCTATTCCATCTTTTAAATAAAAAGTTTCTTTAGAACTAATAAAAGGATCTTCTTGTTCTCCTTTTTTATATTCTTGATAATTATAATAATATCCATCTTTTTTTATAAATTCCCTGTGATTACTGTGAAATAAAAAAGTAGAGGTTACGCTAATTGTAAATTTTTCTTTTTCATTAAAAACTTCGATAAAACGTTCATGAAAATATTTATTAATAGGATCTATTCCTTTAATATTCACAAAATCAAAATCTTTGTAATAAGTTCTTTCCTTATTAGTACAAGATAAACATATGAAACATAAAATAAACATAAATAATCTCATACTTAATGTTATAAAGTTATAGACTTCTAAAAAAAATCTTTTCTCAATACCCCTCCAAAGGAATTTCAATCACATATTTTTTTCTATTTAAATTGTCCAGTTTCTTGTCCCTTAACCACGGATTATGGATTTTTAAAATCTTATAATTGATCCCTTGATTTTTTGCAAAATCCGCTAGATTTGTGATGGTTGAATCTACTTCTATTTTCTTTACCGGTATGGTTTTGTATAATTCCCTTGCGTCTATTGGGAAACCATATTTCTCTGGGTTTTTCATTATTTCCTTTAATGCCAAAATCCTAAAAACATACCTTCCTGTTTCTTCATTTAGAAATAAATCGTAGTAACTGGATACTTTTTGAAATTCAATTTGTTTGTTGACACCAGTTGTTCCCCCATTATAGGAAGCTGCTGCCAAAGTCCATGAACCAAATTTTCTTTTAGCATCCAATAAATACCTACAGGCAGCTTCAGTGGATTTTTCTAAATGATAGCGCTCATCCACACTTTCATTAACTTCTATCCCGATTTCCTTTGCCGTTTGGGGCATAAATTGCCAAACCCCTTTTGCGCCCGCTGGGGAAGTAGCATTGGTCAATGAGCTTTCAATTACGGCAAGGTATTTAAAATCATCTGGAATTCCTTTTGCTTTCAATATAGGTTCAATGATTGGGAAAACACGGTTTGCTCTTCTGATGATTAATCTGGTAGAGGCATTAAGGTTTGTATTGACTAATAATTCCCTATCGAAACGCTCATACACATCAGCGATATTCAATGGTGTGTTTTCACCTGCAAAATCAATGGTGGTCGGAAAGTAATTTTTGGTTCCTTCGTGGGTAATTTTGTTTTTATTGTCATTTGATATGGCGAATATAGAAAACACACACACCAATGCGACTGATCCAATTATCCCTATTTTTTTTATCCTATTCATTTTATCTTCTTTTATGTTTATTCTAAAATTATCCTTGGTAAATTAGCATTTAGCCATTTAAATTTATTCAATATCATAATGTGGGTTCCTCCAGAAATCAAAATGGAATTCTGAATATTTTGAACCGGGAAAATTTTATCGGAATCACCATGAATATGAATTACATTTTGATCCGCTTCAGTCCTGTCCCATAAAATCACTTGTTCTATTGCCCAATCCAAATAATCGGTATTTCTTACCGAAAGGAATTTGTCGTATAATTTGATGCGCTGATTAATAGTTTTTCCAAACGAGAATTTAGCAAATTTTTCGATATTGATGAGCATTCCGGTTGGAATCAGTTTGTAAATTTTGGTTGCCTTCGCCATTCTAAACCGTTGCGGAAATTCTAAGTTGCTTTTTACGCTTGAAATAATAATTACTTTTCTTGCCTCAATATATCTTGTCATTTCCTGAACCAAAATCCCCCCAAAAGACACTCCAATTAAAACTGGGTTTTCATGTATTATATTCTCCGACATTCTCTTTGCGTAATCAGTTAGGGATTCTTTTTTATGAGGAATCATCCATTCTAGATAAATTATTTCAAAGGAATCGCAGTCTAAAGCAATCCTTTCGAATATGGCTGCATTTGCCGCTAAACCAGGCATGAAATAAATAGGTGTTTTAGACATTTGATACTTAATTAAAGCTATTTTATAAAGTTTTTAAATTTTATATTTGCCAGCTAATTGTAAATTTTTTTCCATTTATTTCTGTCGACTTATTACCAGAGCTCCATTTTAAGATAATTTCCTCAATTTCTTGTTTTGTTAATTTTGCTTTGCAATATATTGTTCCAAAACCATCTAAAGAGTAATTATAACCTAAAACAACTTTTATTTTGTTAATAGTGTGATCTTCAAGAGTAATTTTAGGAATTTCAAGTTTGGTAAAAATAGATTTAATTTCAATTATATAATTACCTGGTTTTAAAAGCACTGAAGTTTTTCCGTAAAAATCTGAATAAAACATTTTTTTTTCTAAATTATCATCTGTGATTTCAAAATAGATATCAGGTGCTATTTCGTTGTATAAATCGAAAAATTCAAACTCAACAATTGTCTTTTCAACTTTCGCATCATTAAAAATATTTAATTCATAAGAAGATGGGTAATCCTTTAATTGAATATCATATTTAAAATTTTTTGCCTTTTGAGCAAAAAACATTTGAGTATAGAACAGTAATATAAGGATTGTTGTTGTTGTTTTCATTATTATGAATTACAAATAATTCTTTTAACGCAATACTATAACAAGTAAAGCAATTTTTCACGAAATTTGCTTAAAATTATATTTTTTTTACCACTATCACAAAATCTCTTACTTATGGAAGCAATTGCAACAATGGAAATCAAGGACAATACGTTTTCAAGACAATTTGAAACGCTGGTAGATGGAAAGATGATTTCAGTAGAATATTCTTTTCAGGAAAAAAAAATATTTTTGACAAAAATAGCTACTCCGGATGCTTTCGAAAATGAAGAATTTATTAATGAATTACTCAAAAACATAATGAATATTGCTTATGAGCGAAAGTTGAAAGTGGTACCTATATTACCAAAAATAGCAACTTTTTTCAGAAAAAACCCAACATATAAAGACTTGTTGCCGCCGGGAATTAAATTATAATTTCTTAGTTTGATAAGAAAATCTAAAAATAGCCGTTTCAATTGAGATGGCTTTTTTATTTGTATAAAATTTATATCTTTATCAAATGAGTATTGAAGAAACTAAATTAAAAGTGATTCTGTTTTTCGAAAGTATCGAAAAATATTATGGCTGTAAAACAGAAATAACTGAAGGTTTGTTTTCCCAATCAGAGAATTTTGACACTAATTCCACTACTTGGAATCTATCTGAATTTTCTTTGATACGTTCTGCTTATAGAAACAATGGTGATTGTTTTATGTTTGAAGGCGAAAAAATGTATTATGAAATTAGTGCAAAAAAAATAATTTCAGTGGAGCAGCCTGGTCGCCATAATTATGAATTTACCGAACTGTATGGTGATTCAATTTTGCGAGTTACAAAAATCAGGTTCCATTCTAAATACTGATTTTGAACATTGTAAAGATGCAGAATGTATAATGTAACCGTAATTATAACAATTTTACACTATACAGTTTTTCGAAAATTCCATTCTTACACTTCCGTCTTGATCAATTTTTGTTAAGTTAATTTCATGCAAAGTATTTATTAATTCTGGATTCCATGGAGTTTTTACTTTTACGTAATTTTCGGTAAAACCGTGAATGTAACCTTCCTTGTTTTCGCTTTCGAATAATACGGTTCTATTGGTTCCAATTTGGCTTTCATAAAAAGCACGACGCTTTTTTACCGATAATCCGCGCAGCATCTTGCTTCTTTTTGCCCTAACATATGCAGGTACTTCGCCAGGCATTGAAGCGGCTTCGGTATTGTCCCTTTCAGAATAGGTAAAAACATGCAAATAAGAAATGTCCATTTCATTTAGGAAATTATAAGTTTCCAAAAAATGTTCATCGGTTTCTCCAGGAAAACCTACAATCACATCTACACCGATACAGGCATGGGACATTACTTCACGAATTTTATTTACTCTTTCAGTATAGACTTCACGAAGGTAACGGCGTTTCATTAATTTCAGAATGTCATTACTGCCAGATTGTAACGGTATATGAAAATGGGGTACAAAAGTCCTGCTTTTGGACACAAAATCTATCGTTTCGTTTTTTAATAAATTGGGTTCTATGGATGAAATTCGCAAACGCTCGATTCCGTTAACTTTATCCAAAGCTTGGACTAAATCCAAAAAAGTATGTTCGTGTTTTTTATTTCCAAATTCCCCTTTACCGTAATCACCAATATTTACACCGGTTAAAACGATCTCCTTAATTCCTTGTTGGGAAATATCGGCTGCATTTTGCAGAACATTATTTAAGGCATCACTTCTGGAAATTCCTCTTGCGAGTGGAATGGTGCAATAAGTACATTTATAATCACAACCGTCTTGCACTTTCAAAAAAGCACGGGTTCTATCGCCAATAGAATAACTTCCTACGTAGAAATCGGCTTCAGCAATTTCGCAGGAATGCACTTCGCCCATGTCATTTTTGGACAAATCATTAATATAGTCTGTGATTTTGAATTTTTCGGTAGCGCCAAGAACCAAGTCAACTCCATCCACAGCTGCGAGTTCTTCGGGTTTTAATTGTGCATAGCAACCTACTGCAGCAACAAAAGCCTTGCTGTTGAGTTTCATTGCTTTTTTTACTACTTGTTTAAATTGTTTGTCTGCATTTTCAGTAACAGAACAAGTATTGATTACATATATGTCGGCCACTTCTTCAAAATCCACGCGATCAAAGCCTTCGTCATTAAAACTTCGGGCAATCGTAGAAGTTTCCGAAAAATTCAGTTTACATCCTAATGTATAAAAGGCGACTTTTTTTTTGTTATGCATAAATTTATCCTGATATCAAATAAGGGGATGCAAAATTACTAATTCTCTGTGAGTAATGATAAAAAAATAATATTTATCTGAAATTCTAGTTTTTAAAAACCTTATTTGTCTTTTATTATGAATTTATGCAACCCTTGTAAAGTATGGAAGAATAAAAAATCAAAATTTTCATTGATGGTAAAATAGGTTGTTCCGTCAAAAGATCCGATGCCTTCCATTTGGGTGAAAGCAAGTTTTCTAGTTTTAAATCGGATTGCTCTTTTCCCAAATAGATTGGAGTTGTCGACCTCTAAAAAGACTAATAATCGGGGTTTTGCAATAATATTATACCCACACAACACCAGCTTTTTTTTAGTTTCATTATAACTAGCACCAGTTACAAGCACCTTTGTTTTTAAAGTAGCACGATAGTTCGCAGAATAAAACCCTGCCTTTTTAGGCAATGAAAAGACCTGAGTACAGTGATTTTTTTTCCATTCTTTTGTGAATATATAAATACTATCGCCAATTATTGCCATAGCTTCACAATCAAAATTGCTTTTTTTATTTTTTTTGTCGTTTATTATTTCAGGCCAAGAAAATGTTATGGATTCAATTTTTGGATTGCCTTTTAATAGTTCCTGCTTATTGATTTTATGAATGTTTAGTGTGTTCTTTGTATGGGAATTATTTCCAAAATCGCCAATATAAAAATAATTTTCATCCTGGCTCAAATCTTCCCAGTCGTTATTTTTTATACCAATTAGTTTGTATTCATTGACAATTCTACCTGTTAATGTGTCTAAAGAAAATAAGGAAGGATCGCCACTGTCATTATGAGTCCATAGATTGCCATTCCATGCAATGAGCCCAGAGCCTTCAGGTATTTTAGATTCTATATTTATTTTTTTAGTTGGAGTAATATATTTCCTTTTCCATTTAGGCTTGCTAAAATTTTCAACAAAGGATTTGTAATTATGCAGTTTTTTAGTTGAAGTACAAGAAACGTTTTGAAAAATTATAAGGAATACTATAAATCCTATAATTTTAGATTTAGAAATGATTGTATATGGGAAATAGTTGTTCAATTTTTTATTTTTCAGTAATTGTAAAAATACTTATTTTTTTAATGAAAAATTCCTAAACATTTATTGGTGTAAATGTTTAGGAATCATATCTGTGACCACGGTGGGATTTGAACCCACACGCCCTTACGAGCACCACCCCCTCAAGATGGCAAGTCTACCGTTTCTCCACGTGGCCT
>JAZKDI010000023.1:0-45515 GCA_040387655.1 Bacteroidota bacterium
AACCTTTAAATTACTTAAATTCTTATATTTGATTCTGACAGATGCGACAGAACCTGAAATCTGAATCGTATTTAAATTTTTTGACTTTTTTTAATGATAAGAAAGATTTTATTTTAGAGAGAAATACTGAATTTCTGAGTTAAAATTTAGAACTGTTTTTTTTATCAAAAGTATATCTAATACCGAAAAGGCTTCTAATAATAATGTTATCTTCTATTTTAAGTTCAGGTACTAACTCAAAGATAATTGCTATTTTTTTAAAATCTTTTATTGGAAAAATTTCTAACACAGCTGGAGTCACAAATGAATTCACTTGATCAGGACCAGTAAAAGGACTAAGATTAATTCCTAATCCAATTGAGAATCTATGGTATTCTTTAGTTTTAAAATTGTAAAACAAAACACCCTCCATAGGAATATCTTCCAGATAATGGTTAGTAAAAATCTTTATTTCAAAACTTAGCGCCTTACTTTTACTTGTGTTTATACCTATAGCGTAATTGGAATATCCTGTTACCGCGGTTTGCGAATAACTTTCAAGGCCCAGAGAAAGCAAAATGATAATAAATATATGTTTGAAATTTTTCATTGGAATGTTGATTGAAATTTTTTGGAATAGTTTTTTAATCTAGTTGATAAAGATAACCTATCAGTGTTTTCTTTTAATATTAATATGAGAAAGATTATAAACTTGAGAAATAGGTTCAGTAAATTGTAGTATTGTTAGTCCTAAATCATCATCCCTATCTTTACTAGGTACAGTAACATTAACTGAAACACCTCCCGGAATCGCAGGTGGAATTGAATAAGTAATAGCATTAGAATTTCCACCGTCTATTTCCATCCATTTTTCAGTCATCCAATTTCCAAACGTTGAAATATTCCAATCAGCAACAAAAAATCTATAATCGTACCATTTATTATCCCTAAAATGACTCCTCTTACGTTTATCAAATTCTTTATCTTTAACTTTAACTCCTTTCGAATCAAATATAATTATTCTAAACTCTAATTTTCCCGCAATCCATGGCTCTATTTCATTCAAATCAGTTACTTGAATAATTCCTCCATATTCAGGCTGTCCGTCAAACCTAGATGGAGGGGAACCTACAAAAGTTTGTGCTGTTAATAAATCATCACCTGTAGAAGACATATTTACGCCCGTTTCATCTATTCCAATCACCCATACATCATTTTCCCATGCATATTCTTCTGTAATATTATCAAAGAAAGCAAGGTCTCCATTATTATCGAGAACATAACCTGGAGCGCTGTAGGTTTCCGGATTATAAACATCACCATCTACACTTATGATTTGGGTCAATTGTTCAGAAACTTTAAATTTTTTTTGATTAGACCTCTCTTCAATTGTTTCAGCTTTTGGATAAAAAATTAATGGCTCTAACTCTCTATTTACCATTTTAACTTTCTCCACATAGTGCTTTAGTTCATTTATAAAATCTTTATCGGACGTTTTATCTTCATATTTTTCAATAATTTTAGATAAATAAACATTATAGTCGCCATGTTCCTGTTTAAGGCACTCCCTTAAAATAAAAGTTCTGAAGTCCTTATTCTTTGACATTTTAAGAATTGAAATAGTTGTTTTTTTCTTTAATTCTAAGATTTCATTGTCTAAATTAAAATTAGGTTTTTCAGATGATAATTCTTCAGGTTTATCACATCCAAAAAAAGCAAAAATAATGGTAAAAATTATTAAATAATTTTTCATTGCTAAATGGTTTAAATTTATAAAAAAGTTTTGGTTAACTATTGTAAATGTAAGAGGTAAATTTGATAAGAAATAACTTAATTATTTTTTTTAACAAAACAGGCAGTTTTACTGTATCATGTGTTAAAATAGTTAACCGAAATTTGATAATGATCATTTATATTTAACGAACTATTTCATTACCAATAGTATTACATGAATCAACCTTTCAAGGATTAAATTATATGTATATTATTTGTGGTACAAAGTTACTATGATATAAACATAGTATTTCTTCTTATACACCTTTTTGATTTCATTTATACGGCTCACTTTCATCCAGAATTAGGTGCTCACTTTGTCCAGAATATCTAGTCAAATGTCTAGTTCATCAGCTTAGAACCTGAATTCTCTGCTTTTTGTTTTTGCATTTTCCTATTTTAGGATATCGAGGTGTCGTGTTCTTGGTCCACTTTTAGGTATGAAGTATTTTATTGTGTTCTATGTCAATGGAGTAAGTAAATGCCGTTTTATACATCCTCATATATTTTACAGCAAACTTATTTCTTATCCCTCTTAATTTAACATATTTTATCTAAAAAAGACATCATTTGTTAAAGGTTGTTGTCGAAGTCTTTTTATTATTAAAGTAGCAGCTATTTTTATCCAGTATTTGTTAGAGAAGAAGAACACACTTTCGTATAGCTGAAATTAATGGTATTCTTTTGATTGAATCAGCTACCCTAAATGGGGCTTAAACTCAAAGCTTTTCCATAAAAATGAAGTACAAATAAAATTAATGACATATATCATATATCATGCGCATTTGGATAAAATAATAAACCTCAATTATGACTAAAATTTTACTTTTTATTTTGCTGTTTACTGGTGTTGCAATAAATGCCCAACAAAAAAAGCTTCTGAATCTAACCTAAAAATCCCACCACCGCCGCCACCTGGGGTTGATGCGAAAATTTTTTTTTCATATGATAATCAAGGAAACCAAATTGAAAGAAAGTACTGTTTAGGATGCTCATCACGAACGATAGGCACATTAGCAAAAAAAGGCGACACACTGAAGGAAGAGAATCTGCAAACAAAATCTCTTGCGGGAGTAATCTCGTATTTCCCTAACCCTGTAAAAGATGAACTTTATCTAGAGTGGGAGACAATAGATGATAATACTGTTATTTCAATTAATGTATACGGAATGAATGGACAATTACTGAAAACATATTTTGGAAACAGAAAGGTAAATTTTCAAAACATTGCTTTTCATAGCTACCCTTCTGGAGTGTATGCTGCTGTCTTATTATTTAACAATGGTGAACAAAATGCTATTAAAATTATTAAGCAATAAAGATTGAAAATTATGAAAAAAAAATACTTACTTATTGTTCTTTTTGCAATCAATTTAATTAGTTCTCAAAATTTTCACGACACAAAAGGAGAATTAGCAGTGACTAGTGCTGGAATAGCTTCTTATAAAATACCTATTGCATTGCCACCAGGTATAAAAGATGTTGCACCACAACTAGCACTAGTTTATAATGGAACAAGCGTACAAGGTATGGCGGGAATCGGTTGGAATCTGGTTGGAGTTTCGTCCATTACACGTATTTCATCACGATTGGATCTCGATAATACGATTGATGCAGTAGATTTTGATGATTTAGATCGTTTTGCATTAGATGGGCAAAGGCTTATAGATAAAATTGGCACTTATGGTGTTGCAGGTACTACTTATCAAACCGAGAATTATTCCAATTTAAAAATTGAATCAGTAGGAAGTTTTGTTTATCCCGGATTGACTGGCGCTTCCGGACCACAATCTTTCACGGTGACTTTTCCTGATGGATCTCAGGCATTTTATGGCGGAACTGTAGATTCAAGGGGACTTATGGAGTGGATGATTAATAGATGGATAGACCCTCAAGGGAATTATATTGATTACACTTACGAAGTCGAGAGTAGTACGATTCGAATCAAAAAAATCAGCTGGGGTAAAAATACAAATTCGACTTCGACTTACGAAAATCTTATAGAGTTTACCTATAAATCACGTATTCGAGCAGAGTATTCTTATCTCAAAAATATAAAAATAGCGGCTACGAAAATTTTAAGTTTTGTAAGTGTTAAAACTGGAGGAATCCCCTTCAAAACCTATACTTTAGAACACGAAACCATATCTGGCAACTATCAACGAGTGAGGAAAGTAATCGAATCAAATGGGGCTGGAGAAACAGCCAATCCAGTAGTTTTTGATTATAACATAACTGCCGAAGGTTTCGGGGAATTTTCATATTACAAATCACCAACGAACAGCTAACTTACTGATGTAAAATTAAGTGGTGATTTTGATGGTGATGGTAATGTAGATTTTGTGACAAATAATAAGCTGTACTCAAATCCTATTACTAATAATAATGTCTGGTCTGCTGTAGATTTTAATTTTGCTGCTGACTATTTATTTACAGCAACTACATTATCAAATAATAAATTGAATCAATTTCAATCCGTCATAGCAGTAACTGAAAACGATGCCAGTATTACTTTCACTGTTAATGATTTTGATAAAAGTACAAATTCAGTACTTACCAAATCAGTATTTAGTTATACTGCTAATTTTACGGATAGAAATGGTTTTTTTAATGATGTGTATGGATACGGTAGTGGCCCTATGACTTGTTCAAACGGAGGAACATCTTATCTTGTTCAAAATAAGGGAACTTATTTAGACGGCGATTTTGATGGAGATGGTATTTCTGATATTTTATTTTTTAGAAATTTAGTAAGGGTTGATACTAATTACTATTGTATGGGTGATGGATGTGTGCCGCAATGCGAGCCAGTCTTGACTAATACAGGGGGGACAAAATCGTTAATTTTAAACTTCAAAGATAATACATTTAAGGAAGTTAGCAATTTAAATCAATTATACGACAGCAATCTGGTATATGATTTTAATGGTGATGGAAAATCAGATATTATTTCCATTAATAAATATACTAAGGCATATAAGGTATTTGAATATAATAATTTGACATCACAAATCAATTTATTATTTGCAGGAAGCTTTACTGAAAATTTACAAGTTGACTACAAAGATAAACAGCTAGTTTTTGGTGACTTCAATGGTGATGGGAAAACTGATATTATGATCCCCGAAGCTAACCAATCGACAAATTGGTTTTTGTACCAATCTACAGGAGCAGGTTTTGAACGCATTGCTTACCCTAATTTTGAAAATTATGGACCTTATTGGCAAGGAGCACCTTCTGCAAATCGTCTAAAATTAAGAAACTATAGGGCAGCGGATTTAAACAAGGATGGGAAAAGTGACTTTATTATCAATGAATACGAGTCTAGGTGTGTTGCTGTTAGTTCAAATGGCTGCGACAGAAATGCGAGAGGCTGGTTTAGATACAAACAAAATTTAGGAAGTTTAGCTACACAACCCGTTTTTGCTGCCAATGTAGAAACGTATGTTAGTTCAGACTATGGTTATAATGACCAAATAAGTCTCCTCATTGGTGATTTCAAGAACCACAACGCGAACTTTAATTTTGCGTTTATACAAGGAGCACAGATTTGGAAAGGTAGTTTTAATGAGAATCTTTCACAAGAAGCTAGTTTGGTCAAAGTTACAGAAGCTGGTGGCGCAATTACCCAAAGTATTTTTTATAGAGCACTCCAGTCAGGTAGCGGTTTGGGAGATGTTAACGACATGTATTATTCTTCTAATACCGAAACCTATCCGTATACAGAACTAATTCAAGTACCAACTTTGAAAGTGTTCGATAAAGTTACAGTGACTGGGGCCGGACAAACCAAATCACAACTTTTTAAATATTTCGGTCTCGTTGCTCATTCTGGTGGGTTAGGAGTACTTGGCTTTAAAAAAATAGCTCGAAGCAGTTGGTATAATGATGCCAATACCGCTAAAATTTGGTCTTGTTCACAAATGAATCCACAACTTCTAGGACAAAAGCTGTACGAATGGACTTATTCAGGAGATGATCATAATAGCTTTACGAATCCCCCAATAGCCACTGCCGGATTAACAGATTTGGGAATTACAATCAATTCGTTTACTTCTAATTTTTTGGCCAATGGAGTAAAAATAATCGTTCCCAATAAGTCAGAAAAGAAAGATTTTTTAACTGGTTTGTCTAGCAAAACGGAATTTTTTTATGACACTTATTGGAACATAAATCGGACCTTGGCCACTAATGCGGTAGGAACCAAAGAAACCTTAAATACATTCTTTGATAATCTTGCAGGAGTTGGTAAATTATATGCTCTTGGGCGCATAACACAAACAAATCAAACAGTAAATGCTTATGGAGATTCCTATACAACGGAAGAGAAATTCAGTTACCATCCAACGGCAACAAACTTAGTACAGCAATCACTAAAAAAAGGACATCTTACGGATTACATAACTACGGCGTGTGTCTATGATGTATTTGGGAATGTAACCCAAAAGACCATTTCTGCACCAGGGGTTAGTAGTCGAGCTATTATGGATAAATACGACTTAAACGGACGGTTTGTTACAGAAAAAACAGATCATGAATTATATGTAACTACATTTGAATACAACCCACTGGGGCAAGTAACCAAAACTACTGATCTTTTAGATGTGGTAAGAACTACCAATTATGATAATTGGGGGAAAATCACTCAAAATGCGGTTACTGGAGTATCAAGTTCAGGGCAAAGTAGCACGATTACTTATACTCGATTTACTGATGGTGGATTTTCGGTAACCACTACGGATTCCAATACAAACGAAATATCTCGTTCTTTTGAAGATGTGTTTGGACGAAATATAAAGTCCACGACAAAAGGATTTGCCTTAAACTCTTGGATTTCTAAATCAACTGAATATGATTTCCTTGGACGGAAAACAAGAGAATCCGAACCTTATTCGGATAGCAATCCTACTTTAGCTGTCGGCGCTGGAACAAAATGGAGTACAGTGACTTATGACTATTTGAGTCGCCCAATAGGGCATTTATACTATAATGGTAAGGCACAAACGATTTCCTACGATGGTCTTTCTACAACTACTGTTGATAGTCCAAGAACAACGAAAGTTACTATAGACGCCAACGGAAATAAAACCGAACTTATAGACAATTCTGAAACATTAACTTTCACATATTATGCAAACAGTACAACTAAAGAGACCATATATGGCAGTCATAAAATTACAACAAATTATGATGGTTGGGGCAGACAAAATTACATGCATGATCCATCTGTAAGCCCTACGGCTTATACTTATACTTACAATAATTACGGTGAAATGTTAACCGAAGTTACGCCAACAGGAGTTACTACCATTACGTACTCGCCAACAGGCAGAATCACTAAGAAAACATCGATTGGACAAAATACTAATTTGGAAAGCAACTATGTTTATAATTCCAAAGGAATGGTAACGAGTGAAACAGGAACTTCAAATGGTAAAGTATTCAACTATTCGTATGTATTCAACCTGCTCTGGCAACTTACTACTAAAACCGAAGTGACACCGGATAACTTAACTCATGTAAAAGTATTTACTTATGATTCCCAAGGCAGAACATTACAAGAGCGCACGCATTCGTATTTGACAAATAGTAATACGGTACACAACGGAGACAATACTATAGAATATGGTTATAATAGTTACAATGGTATTTTAGAACAATTCAAAGAGGTACCAACAAATACAGTGCTATGGAAACTAAATTCAGCCAATGAAAAAATGCAAGCTCTTACTGCTTCTCTAGGAAATGGAATGCTAATTACCAACAGCTACGATGCAAATGATTATGTGAAAACTATTAATCACACCCATAACGCGGGAGTTAATGTGGCCTTACATTTAGAATATCAGTTTAAGGGAGATAGAGGAATTTTGGATTACCGTAAAAACACCATTGCAGGAGTTTTAAGCTGGAACGAAACCTTTGTTTACGATTCGTTTGAACGATTAATCTCTTGGACCGACCCTACAGGAACAGGTACCAACACTTATGAAACAGATGGAAGAATAAAAACCAACAATCTTGTAGGAACATATAATTATGATTCTTCCAACCGTTATCGAAAGGCTTCTGCGGTGTTAAATAGCAAAGGAGATGCTTTATATTCCACTCGTTCGCCACAAACGGTTGCTTATAATATGTTCAAAAATCCGACTTCGGTGATTGAAGTTACCCGTGGACGCGTGAATTTTGAATTTAATTTAGGGAATAGTCGCAGTAAGTCTATTATTTTGAAGGAGGCAGGAACTTTAGCAAAGACTAAATATTATTCTGGAATTTCTACAGTTGAGGTGATAGAAAAGCCAAACCAAACCCTTCAGTTTATCACTTATATTGCTGGTTCGCCTTACGATGCTGTAGTAGCTTTAGAAAAAACGTATACTATAAATGGTGCTAGCTATACGCCAAGTATACAAGAATTATTATATTTATACCGTGATTATCAGGGAACCATTTTGGCGATTTCTGGAAATGGAGGATTAGTTAAGGAACGAAGACAGTTTGATCCATGGGGAGTTATCAAAAAACATTATAAAAACAATGTTGAAGTACCCACTTCTGCCTTTACTAACGTTGATTTTGAATTTTTAACTGATAGGGGGTTATACAGCACATGAGCATTTTTTTTCGGTAGGGATTATACACATGAACGGGAGGATCTATGATCCAGTTTTACGCACCTTTTTATCGCCGGATTCTTTAATTTCAAATGCCAATGACTCACAAAATTACAATCGATATGCGTATGCAATGAATAATCCTCTATTGTATGTAGATTATGATGGTAATGAACCTATTACTTTTGCTGTGGTTGCAACAGCGGCATTAATTGGAGCATTAATTGGGGGGACTGTTTATACTGGTATGGCGCTTTATACTGGCACATTTTCGTGGGGAGGATTAACCAAGAGTATTGTTATAGGAGCAATTAGTGGTGCGGCAAGTGGTGGTATTGGAAATATAATTGAAACTGCCAGTAGTTCAATATGTGCAGCAACGGCAACTTTGACACAAACCCAAATTAGCCTAATGCTTATGCTACCCCAAGCCGCAATGCATGGTATTGCTCAGGGAATTATACAAGGAATAAGTGGTGGAGACATTGGGCAAAGCGTTTTAACCGCCGCCGTGAGTAGCATTGCATCTGGAGGATATCTTATGACAGGTGGCAGTGTCTCACAAAGTGGTGTAGGTTTAGTGCTTTTTGGTACGGTTACTAGTGGAGTGACAAGTAAATTACAAGGGGGGAACTTTTGGGAAGGAGCCGCAATAGGATTAGTGGTTAGTGGGCTGAATCATGCAATGCATCAGATTGACCCACCAGGTAAACAGAAGCCTAAATACAGAGTAATTAAAAGTACTTCCGAAGCAAAAGCACATTATGATAATGGTAATGGAGAATCGGTTGTTTTGGACAAAGGAACAAGGCAAGCACTTCGTAGCACTTCAGCATATAAACGAGTAATGTCTCGATTACAAAGTGGAGTCGCTAATAAATATTCAAGTAGTTTTGATGTAGATATGACAGGAGAATATTTTCACGTTGGTGATACCAATGTTGACTACTCAACTACTTTTAATAGTAACGGTACTGCGAGAACTACATTTACCGAATTTGTTAGAGATGGTTTTTGGGATCCAAATGTTGTTTCAGAATTTATTGGAGGCGGTTTAGGTATTGATTCTTATCAACCTGATGGAATGGGACCAAATCTTGAAACTTCTGCAGGACATCCGTATAGATATGTTCCTAGTACTTACATTGTTACTTATCCTACCTACTCTTCAATAAACTTAAGATTTAAATAATGAAAACAACAAAATATTTATATGTAGTAATACTTCTGATTTTTCTTTTATTGTTAGTAGATTATAGCTTATCATTCTATGGTAGAGGCAATAATTTTATGAATGTGAAATTAAATTATGATTTAAATACTGATTTTGATCCATTAGAAGGATTTAAAATAGAAGAGGAAGGTTTTATTCAGGTAATTGGTTACAATACGGAAATCCAAAAAGATGTTAAAGTAAAACAAATACTAAAGTATTCAAACTCTTCAAATGGCATTGTCTGTGAATTTAATGATTCTAAAAACAAAATTGGTTACGTAATTATAACCGCAGATAAAAACAACACGCTATCGTATAAGTTAATTGATAAACCAGAGATAAAAGGCAATTTAAAATGGTATAACGTTTCTGATTCCTCTAAATGGTTAAAAATACTTAATTTTTTAAATTTTATTTTGAAATTAACATTAGTAATTACTCTAATATTATTTATTTTTAAACTAATCAGAAAAAGTAGAAAATAGTGTTTTAAATATCCTATTAGATAACCAAAGCCGAGCAATTGCTCGGCTTTATAGTTAGTGGACTGAATCACGCAGTTCATATGATTAGTAAACCTAAAACAACAGTTGCTGGTATTTATGGAGCTGGTGGCAATGAAGCAGGAGATAATCCAACTTTGGAAAAAGTTGTAAAAGCACAAGGAGGTAAGATGTTTACAAGTTCTTATAGTGGAGGTGATGATGAAATTATTGACTATTTGAAACAAGGATTTAAAAAAGGAAATCGACTTAAAATTTATGGTTACAGCAGAGGTGGTGCCGCAGCTGTCAGAATCGCTAACAAACTTGGAGCAATGAATGTACATATATCTGAAGTTAATCTTTATGATCCAGTAAGTTTAGACGGTAATTTAGTTTTCAATTATCCAAATGTGACTACTGTTAATTATTATTACGAACGCAATCCAACTGATTTACTTCGTAGTGGTTTTAACGCAAATAATCCATTTATGGGTAGCCCAGTAAGCGCCAATTTTCATGGCCAGCAATCAATCAAGTAAATTATACTGGCTCTAATTATAGAACTGGCTCATCGGTTAGTCACCTAAATATTATAAGACATGTACAGGGGTTTTAAAGTAAGTCTATTGTTTTTTTTCAGTTTCATTGTTATGGCTTGCTATAATAAAAAATCTGATTTAAAAAATCAAATTACAGTAACGGTAAAAGTGATTGATAAGTATACTAGACAACCTAAATCAAAAGATACAGTTGAAATTAGGATAGGAAAACCTGCTTTTCCTATGAGAAAGTATGTTAAAGTAGGAAAATATATTACAGATTCTTTAGGTATAGTAAAAGTCAATCTTAATTATAATGAAAGATATAGTTTTACAACTGTTGGGTTTGATACTTTTGCTTCTATAGAGTTTGCTGAAGGCGAGTTAAAAGATGGTCAGAAAGTTATAATAGAGGTTGTACCGCCTGAAAAAAGAAAAATAGCATGGTGATTATTGGCTAATTTTAGAAAGGTGTTGTAAGGGTTGATCGTTTCTGGATTGAATCATGCGATGCATTCGATGAAAGATGATGGAACAAATTTAAAAATAACAGAAGACATTGTTGATGGTGCTGAAGCTGAATTAAACTCAACCGATTATGCTTATGAAAATAGCAATGACTTATTCGGAGAAGGAACAAATAAATGCAATAAATTTGTTTCAGATATAACATCAGGAGCCGATGCAAGTGCTGGAACTCCAAGCGAGAGACTTGGATTAATGCCTCCGACAGCAGGACAAGGGGCTGATTCAAGTTATAATATTGATAATTGGAAAGTTGTAACAAGTCCAAGAACAGGTGATGTTGTTGCTAGAGCCCGAAACTACTCAGATGCAACAGGACACGGTGCTATTATGGATTCAAAATCATCATCAATTGGAGCAGGACATAGCGTAGTTCATAGAGGTTAGTGGTAAATGGTGTTATTTGTACAGTTCAGTTGATAAATCAGTTAATACAGTTGATTCCTATTAACCAAGAGAAGGCAAAGGATGAGTGTCCAATCTTTTTTAATTAAGGCAATTGGTAATAATCGTAAACCAGAAATAATAAATATTGATAAAAGTGGATCAAACATAGGCCCTATAAGAGTTTATAATCAGCGTTCGTTTTCTAAAATAGTGATCCGGCAATGTAAATACTTGAACAACATTGTCGAAAAAGATTATTGTTTTATAAGTGGAGAATTCTAAATGGATTAGGATTTAAAGATTTTGAATCAGTTAAAAGAACTTTAAGTGGAATTGAAGTGTAGACATATGTCAAGAAAGAAACAGATGATTAAACCTGATATAACTATGTTTAAATCATTCTGTTCATTGCTCGCATAACACACCGAAAGCAATAATAAGTAGATTTATAATTGATAGCTGCGATAGAATCAAGATTTATCTCATAATTTTATGTATTACTTTATAAAAATTAATTTTGAAGTGTTTAAATTAATTATAACTTATAACTCACAGAAAACAGGAATACTCGTGGCAAAACAAATGTGGTACGTTCGCTAATCAAATAGTCCGAGAAGGAATAATCGTTTTTGACTTTATTATCGAATAGATTATTTATCAAAAGTTCGAAACCAAAAGGACTATTTTTCTTTTGATATCGCAACGAAGTATTGGCAATATCATAAAAATTACTTTGATTGTTATTGTTCGTATTTTTCAAATTCTCATATTCGAATTTATACGTCCAAAACTTTAAAAAAGTAAGATCGAAATCAGAAGTTAAAGCATCGGTTTGAAAATTGGATTTTGTTAAACCTGAAAACTGACTAAATCCTTTGGTGTACCCAATACTGAAACCCGGCCATTTTTTATGGGCTGTTTTTAATAAGACCCCAATTTTTTGATTGTTCCTGTCATTTGAAGTGGTATTATTATTCAATGTTTGGAAATAATTAAACCAACCCAAACTTGTATTAATTCGCAAACTAAAACGGTATATTTTCTTGGTTACAGAACCATTCACATTATAATTCGTCTCTGGATTATCACTTAAAATAGGCGTATTGAACTGATTAATACCATCTAATTGAATTTCGTTCCGAATCGTTTTTACTTTTTTAGTAAAACTAGCCATAGCATTCCAAGTAATTCCGCGGTACATATTCATTTTTGAATAACGCAAGTTTGCCGAATGGTACCGCTCGTTTTGCAACAACGCATTTCCTCTGTAAACCAAATTATAATTTTGCAAGGTAAATTGACCCGCCAGTTGGCTTACTTGCGGAAAACCATTTTCTAATTTATAGGTAAAATTTAATGTTTCTGATTTATTAAATTCATAATCACTGTTCCATTGTGGTTGGAAAAGTGTTTTAGACAGTGCCTGCTCACCCAATTTTTGCTCCGTAATTAAATGATACCAATGCAGATACAATCCGGGTTTATTAGTCCATTTTCCTATTCTGAATTTGTATTCGAGGCCAATGTACGCATCGTTCAATTGGTATTTGACATTATTTCCAAAACCCGCAGAAGCAAAATCATTGACTGTTCCATTGGTCAGTATTTGTTTCTCTGAAGTTTCAAAACGGGAAGCGCCATAATTATTCCCCACATTTGTATACAAATGATTAAAATTATCCAATATCCAATAATGCTTGAACAACGCATCCACGCTATTGTTTTTTACTTTCTTTATTTGTCCAATGGTGTAGGAATGATCATCCTGCAACGGAATCAATCCTGCCAAAAAAGGCTGATCCGTAAACCACTGTGTTTGTGGCGTGTTCTTTTCATAGGCCTGATTGACCACAAATGTGGTCGTGTGATTCAAATTATAATTTTTGTGCCACTCTATATATTGCTTTATCGCTGTATTATCTGCTTTGTTAATGGTTTCGAAAATACTGGAATTAAGATTGGTAATCGAATTAATTGTACTTGAAATATCATTGCTACTAGACTGATATTGTCCGTTATAATACCATTTTTCTTTAGTGCTGGGCGAATAATCAAGTTTTACATTCCCTATTCCCAACACCGAGCTGTTGTCGCCATTTTGTATTTTATTCTCGAAGGCAATGGAACTGTTTTGTAGGTATTCATTCGTGCTTTCCGTTTGTGAAGCGGTCAATACTTTCGAAAAAATAGAAAAACCGGAAACAGAAAGTTTTGAAGAAGCGTCATGACTAAAATTGAAAGCGCCAAATTGCGATTTGTTCTGGACTAAATCCGTATTGTCATTGGCAAACGAATACAAATTAGTCAGCGATTTCCTGCCCGAAAGAAAAGTACTCATTCCGCCGCCAAAACGCATTAAATCGTCAAATGTGAAGGTTCTTTTTCCAATGTTGTTCAGGTCACCAATAAAACTCACGTTAGATTTTGGACTGTAATAAAACAAAGCCGCATGAGCCAGATAAAAACCATTGTCTTCGTTCCCTACTTCGGCACCCGCTTCTACATCACCAAAAACAAACTTTTTCTTGTCTGCTTTTAGTTTTACATTCATCGCCAAATCCTCACTGTCCGAAACCTGTTTCATAAAACCCACTTCGTTGAAATTGTCAATGACTTCAATTTTGTCCAACGCATCGGCGGGAATGTTTTCCACGGCAAGTTTAGACCCACCACCAAAGAATGATTTTCCTTCCACCAACATTTTGGTTACTTTTTTTCCTTGCACCGTTACTCCTCCGTTTTTATCGACCTCGACTCCGGGGAGTTTTTCGAGGATTTCTTTCATTTTGCGTTCGTTGCCGTTAGCAAAACTTTTTACATCAAATATAAGGGTGTCTTTCTTGACAACAATAGGTTTGAACTCGTGTTTAATGACAATTTCCTTGAGCTGTTCGCCAGTAGGTTTGAGTTTGAAATCATAGGTTGCAAGAGCTGAATTGGGCTCAAAAAAAAGTATTTCCTCCACAAAACCAATATAGGAAACCGTGATTTCATATTTCACTTCTTTATCGAGTTCTAAACGATAACGTCCTTTATTATCAGCAATAGCAAATTTAAGATTTGCTTTTTCTTGCAAAGGTTTGGCAATAACATTGGCAGATTCCAACGGTTTATTGATATGGTCAGAAACCACACCAGTTAATGTGTGGGTTTGGGAGAAAGAAAGTGTTGAAAAAAATAATAGTAGTAAAAATCTAAGCATTAATTAGTTAATTGAAATTGTTACGATAAAGTACACAAGACTAAATGGTTTTTGCGAACTATTTTGTCTGAATTATTTGTTTTTATTTAGTAACCCTCTAGTTTCATTGTATATCTTAACACCCATATCTAAGTATTTTTCTTCTGAAATATCAATCCCATTTAAAGGCTTCTCAATTTTATATTTTTCTTTATAATTCTGAATTATTTTAGATGCGTAAAAAAATGTGCGTCCATCTAATGATCCTTCAAGGACTAATCCTGGAAGACCATCTAATCCATTTGGACCAAAAGAAGTTGGTATTTCACTTGTAAACCATACTACAGGATGAAGAATCTTCCGAATATTTCTTCCATTATCATTTTTTTCCAGTGTTGTAGTTGCTTTAAAGCATTTAAATCCAGCAATATATTTAACTGTATTTGTAATTTCCCATTTATATTGCTCAAAAGGAAGCTCAACATTAAATTTTTGTCCTTGAAATTCTACTTGATACATTTTTTCTCTAGCTATAATATTTTTATAATGTGTCAAATTTCCTCCATTCACTATTGAAGCAATTTTATAGTCCATATTCTTCTCTTCTACTATTTTATCAACTAATTTAAATATGCTACTGTTTTTATCAAATAATAGTTCAAATTCTAACATAGATTGATTCTCTTCAATTTTCTCTAAAACTTTTTTTCGCTTAATTAGAACACTATCATTTCCTGTTTTTTTTTCAAAATCATTTGGAGAGACATAGTAGGACCCCAGCTTATACATAACGTAAGTTGTTTGGTTATCTATGTTATGTTTATTTGTAATAGAACTAAGCAGTATTAATGAAGATAATAGTACGTAGAAGTTGAAAATTTTCATAATATTTTTTAATTGATTTTAAATTTACAGAATAAAAATTTCCAAAAAAAGTTAATTTATTGGAAGTTCTCATTACTTTATTTTTTTTCTTAATCTAGCAAAAAAAAAAAGACAATAATTAATTAATATTATTGATCTTGTTCACATTGATAAAGAGCATTTAGATAAATGTAATTCCACGTCCAAGAATCGAACCAATTACCTGTAGCCAAATGATACTCACTTTCAGCTACCTCCACTTCTATACCCGCAACATCAGAACATCCAGACATCCTAATATCCTCAGCAACAATATTTGTTACTAAAACTTCCATAACCTCATTTTTCTATTTTATAACCTCTTTTACTTCAACAGTGTTTGCCATTGCAACGCCACTAAACGCCACCACTGCCAGAGCGGTAAATAATAATTTTTTCATAGTTAATAATGGTTAAAATTTATAAATAGTTTTTTGGTTAACCAATAAATGTAATAGATAAAGTTAATACGAAAAAACTTAACCAAGAGTTTTAACAAAGTAGGCAGTTTTACTGTACAGTATGTTAAAATTCTGTAAAAACAAAAAAATTGATGCTTCGGCCTTAATCTTTGTTTTTTGGAAAATCAGTTAGTAATTATCTATCTTGTATACTATTTACATAGAACTAAATAATTTATTTCTGTTTCTGCCAATTCTACTATTCAACTCTTTTTCTGAAATAGTTTTGTAATCCTTCACAGCATCTATTATCGGCAGTTTTTCGGAGATTTCTTTCATTTTGCGTTCGTTACCGTTAGCAAAACTTTTACATCAAATATCAGGGTATCTTTTTAGAATAACAATTGATTTGAACTCGTGTTTGATTACAATTTCTTTGAGCTCTTCTCCAGTAGGTTTGAGTTTGAAATAATAGGTTGTTAGGGGTGAATTTAGCTCCAAGAAAAGTATTTCTTCCACAAAACCTATATAGGAAACCGTGATTTCATATTCACTTCTTTATCGAATTCTAAACGGTAACGTCCTTTATTATCAGCAATAGCAAATTTAAGACTTGCTTTTTCCTGCAAAGGTTTGGCAATGACATTGGCTGATTCCAGTGGTTTATTGCTATCGTCAGAAACCACACCGGTTATGGTGTGGGTTTGGGAAAAAGACAATACCGTACAAAGAAGAAATAGAAGAACCCGTAACAATTACTTAATTTGATGAGTTTTTATTATATTTTTCTTCAAAGTATTGTTTTGCTTTTATATCAACAATATTGTAAAATTCATCCTCATTAATTATTTTTTGATTGCTTTTTAGTTCAATATTTTGTAAAAGTTTTGTATTTAATTCAATTTTTGAAGCCACAAAAGTGACTTTGTCATCTTGAAGTTCTAAAATCAATCCAGGTAATTCACCAAAATCTTTTGGACCAAAAGAAAAAGGTAACTCAGGGCAATACCATGCTTCAGCAATATATGTTTTAACTTTATCCTTTTTCATTCTAATAGTTCTTGATAATGTTGCTTTATAGCATTTAAAACCTTGAATTATTTTTTTTTCGGTAGTTAAAGTCCAGTTTTGCTGAGGTAAAAATAAAACGAGATATTTTTCACTTAATATATACTTAACTTTAACAAATGTTTTATTATTCTTATCAACAAAAATGCTTTCCCTTCCTGCAAAACTTATTGCAAGTCCTGCTACTTTTTTATCTGAGTATAAAATATCTTTTAAAAAAAAATGTGATTTATTTTTACTTATATTCAACTCATATTCGAGACTTTGAATAGCGATATCAACTCCTTTAAATAGATCAGGTATTTTTTTACTTTTAATTTTTTCATCATTCTCTATTGTACCATAAGTAGGGTAAACTTTGTATTGTACCTTTATATCTTGTGACTGAGAAAAGATATTAACGTTTAAAAGGAAAAAAAATAAACAAAAAATAATTTTAAAATTCATAACAGCATTTTATTGAATTATTGAGCTGTCTAATTTTTAATAGACAGCCCAATTTAATTTAACATAAAAAAGGTGGTTGACAAGGTGAACTACTACCCATACAATCATCAAAATAAGCATCTGCATTTTGCATTGATTCCTCTTCAGAGAATACTTCAATAAGTTCTGTATAAACGCTATTTGCTAATTTAGCACAATCCCAATAATCATCATATAAAAGAATGGCAGTTTTCTCATTCTTATCTTTAACAACTTGCTCATCAGCTATTGTATTCGCCATTGCAACTCCGCTAAACGCCACCACTGCTAGAGCGGTAAATAATAATTTTTTCATAATTAATACTGGTTTAAATTTATAAATAGTTTTTTGTTTAACCATTATAAATGTATTAGATAAAGTTAATACGAAAAAAACTTAACCAGGAGTTTTAACAAAGTAGGCAGTTTTACTGTACAGTATGTTAAAATTCAGTAAAAAACAAAAAAACTGATTCTTCTGCCTTAATCTTTTTTTTGGAAAATCAGTCAGTAATTATCTATCTTGTATATTATTTACTTAGAACTTGATAATTTATTTCTGTTTCTGTCAATTCTACTATTCAACTCTTTTTCTGAAATAGTTTCGTAATCCTTGACCACATCTATTATCGGGAGTTTTTCGAGGATTTCTTTCATTTTGCGTTCGTTACCGTTGGCAAAACTTTTTACATCAAATATCAGGGTATCTTTTTAGATAACAATTGGTTTGAACTCGTGTTTGATGACAATTTTTTTGAGCTCTTCGCTAGTAGGTTTGAGTTTGAAATCATAGGTTGCAAGGGTTGAATTTGGCTCCAAGAAAAGTATTTCTTCCACAAAACCTATATAGGAAACCGTGATTTCATATTCACTTCTTTATCAAATTCTAAACGGTAACGTCCTTTATTATCCGCAATCGCAAATTTCAGACTTGCTTTTTCCTGCAAAGGTTTAGCAATGACATTGGCAGATTCCAATGGTTTATTGCTATCGTCAGAAACCAACTATATCAGTTATTGTTTGGGGTTTGGAAAAGGATATATAAGAAACAAATAACATCAAAGAGATTGCTATGTTTTCTATGTATTTTTTAAGGGCTAAGTTTCAATTTATTATACTGTTACATTCCCATTTGCGCTCTGAGCTTTTTATCGTAATCTTCTTTTGTAATGGTTTTCCCTTTTGGAAAATCAATCTTTACTTCATTGCTATCAAATGTTATTTTTGTCGCTAAAAATGTAGTTTTATTTTCTGTTGTTTCTAAAATTAAACCTGGTAACCCGTAAAAATGCTTTGGTCCGAACGAGTAAGGTAAACTAGGTGCAAACCATGCTGTAATTTCATTTACTCTCGCTTCTCCTTTTCGATTTACAAATGGGATTTTTAATACCGCTTTGTAGCATAAATAGGAACTTATGATTTTAGATTCTGTTTGTATTTCCCAATTGGTATTTAAAGTTGTATTCTTTAAAATTGTACCATCAGTTTTTTTACTGAATTCTATTTGATTTTCTTTATCGTAATAAATATCAGAAGAAGAGGTGAACGCTAACTTTGCGATGTTAATAATTTTATCATCATAAGCACTCACATTATTCATTCCTTCATTCATCTTAAAATTGGAGCGCGTTGCATTGAATACTAATAGAAATTGTTGAGAAGTGGCCTTTTCAATTAATTTTGCTATAAAATCTTTATGCTCAAATTTTTTATCATTAGCATTTGGGCTTATTTGAACCGAATAAACAACCTGTCCAGACTGAGCGATTACAAAGTTTGTAACAAATAATAATAGAATTAGGACGTATTTCATAAATTGATAATTTTATTAAGAAAGATACTTACTTTATTCACACTTAAAATCTAATTCTTAATTCATTCAAATGGATTTAAATCATTTCATAGAACTTGAAGTGTTTTCAACTGTTTTCTCAACAATTTTATAGAATTCATCTTCCAAGATCAATTTATGGTTGACATCTTTTATTGATAATTTCAAATTACTACCCAGCTCTATTTTTGAAGCCAAAAAAGTGATTTTCCCATCTTGTAATTCCAGAATTAATCCTGGCAAGTCTCCAAATTCTTTGGGACCGTTATCAATCGGAATAGTCGGGCAATACCAAGCTACAACCAAATAAGTTCGATCGGTTTTCTTTAATTTTAATTGTTTTTCTTGCGTAGCTTTAAAACAAGTATATCCATTAATTATCTTTTGTTCATTAACTAAATTCCATTTTGATAGAGGTTCAAGTTGGACATAAAAAATTTCATTAGAAAAATTAACCTTTTTAATTATTTTATTGCTCTCTTTATCTTTAAAATACTCGTTGTTTCCCGCAAAAGCTCTAGCTAATCTCGCTGCTTTTTCATTGAAATCCAACATTGAGGTCAAATAAAAATTAGATTTTCCTTCATTTACAACTAACTCATAATTCAATCTTGATAACGCTTCATCAACTCCTACAAAAGAGCTAGCTACCTTACTCTTGACTACCTCCTGATTTTTCTCTAAAGACCCACCCGTAGGTATCACTGCATAACTAATCCTAGCCTTATTTTGAGAAAATATTGACAAACAATTTAAAAGTAAAACAAAATAAAAATACTTCATAAATAAAAAAATTAACCCGTTAAAAACGGGTTATTAAACTAATTTAATCCTTTACAATCTTTATAGGCAGCAAAGGCTTCACTTGCCGCTTCTTCCTCTAGTCCAAGATCTACAAATTCTTTATAAGTTTCGTGATAAACATCTGTGCAATTATCTTCAACAAAATCAATCACAACTTCTTCTTTTACTTCAACAGTGTTTGCCATCGTAACTCCACTAAACGCCACCACTGCAAGAGCGGTAAATAATAATTTTTTCATTTTTAATAATGGTTTAAATTTATAAATAGTTTTTTGGTTAACCATTATAAATGTAATAGATAAAGTTAATATGAAAAAAATATAGGTAAGAGTTTAGGAAAATTGGTAGTTTTAGAGTAAATTATGTTAAAATTCTGGAAGGTAAAAAACAGTATATTCTTACTATTTTAAATCATTTAAGATTCCAAAAATTTAGTTAAAGATAATTTAGAATTTCAAAGTAAATCATACTAAAAAGTTATGTCTGGGGCAAGAATAATAATCCATAATCCTATCAAAACACATTTATCTATTTTATGTTCATAGTTATTAATATAAAAAAGATTCATGTCTGTATTGTAGGTTTGGTGTGTTGCCAGTTTTATCGTTTTATCATCAGCGAGGATTGCCAGTTCGAAGTCCTGTCTTGATGCGCTTAATTCTTTTTGTGTATAATGGAGCTGAATTGGGCTCTAAGAAAAACACTTCGTCGACAAAACCAATATAGGAAACCGTAATTTCGTATTTCATTTCTTTATCGAGTTCTAAACGGTAGCGGCCTTTATTATCGGCAATAGCAAATTTAAGATCCGCTTTTTCCTGTGCAAGTTTAGCAATGACATTGGCAGATTCCAGTGGGTTATTGCTATCATCAGAAACTACTCCTACTAGACTTTTTGTTTGGAAGAATGAAAATAAAGAAAAAAAAGTAATAGATATGTAAACTTATTCATTTATTTTTTTTGAGAAATAAATCCAAGTGGTATTGCTCTTTGTCAATTATTTACGTTTGGGATTTTTTTGATTTTTAATTACGAGTATATAAAATGTTTTTTTCTCATATTATAAAATTAATTTTATCCTAAAATAGGATTAGTCATTAAAACCATTTAGCCTATTATAGGCTTCTTCTAATTGTTTCTTATCTATGACTTTTATTTTCTCTAACGTTTTAAGGTCAAAATTTGAATCACTATTGAGCTTTATATTTTTTGCTCCGTAAACTGTATTTCGCACCCGAAGTTCTAAAATCAATCCTGGTAAATTTCCATAACCGCAGGGACCGTACCGAAACGGTAATTTTGGACAATACCATGCAATTACAGGATGGCTAAAAATTTTAGCGCCATTTATTACCGTGTAAACATTAGTGGCTTTGTAGCATAAATAATTATCTATTAATTTGGTCTCAGTAGTTAAAATCCAATTACTTGTTAAATCCTCTGCTGCGTAAATGTTTTCTCCTAACAAATCCTTTTGAAATAATAGTTTTTCTTTTAAGTTGTAAACGGTTCCTAAATAATGTGCCATGCCGTAGATGAAGCCTTTTAAACCTGGAGCACTGTCACTTTCTAAATTTTCTTCACTATAAAACTTAGAACCATTTTCTGTTATGATTAATTGGAACGTTAGTTTTTTAGACTCAAGTATGGATTTTTCAAGCATACTTTTTAACATGGCATTATGATCAAATAATCCTGTTTCTTTGTCTATTATTAATCCGTATGCCACCGTAACATTATTACCTTGGCCGTAGCCTATAGTAGCGGACAAAATTAAAATAACAATAATTTTATTCATTTTACATTTATATTGAAAACACACCATAATCATCGAAATTGGTGTGTTTGTGTATACTTTTAAATTTTTTTACTTCTCTATTGTGGTAGTGGAGCATCCTCCAATCCCTTACACATAAAATAAACAGAATAAGACATGGCACTCGCTTCTTCGTGAGTGAATCCAGCAGCTTTGGCATCAACATAAGCAACAAATTTTGCTGCATTACAATGCCCAGTAACAAATGCTTTTTTCTTGCTCCTTTTTTTAATGTTTTCTTTTACTTCAACATTCTTAGCCATTGTGACTCACCTAAACGCACCACTGCGAGAGCGGTAAACAATAATTTTTTCATTTTTAATGATGGTTTAAATTTATACTATTTTTTGGTTAACCCGGAGAAATGTAATAGATAAATTTAGTAAGAGAAATACTTACTATGGAGATTTAGTAAAATAGGCAGTTTTACAGTACATAATGTTAAAATTTAGCAAAAGGAAAAGCATAAAAATTATAGAGTATAAACGATCAGATTTTTAAACATTGTAAGTAAGGCACTAGTCTGAAACTTCAGTGTCATTCTGGTCGATATAGTAATGCCTTTAGGCGGCTTAGAGTGCGGATATAGCTATAGCTGTTGGATATATTTTTTGTGCAAATCATTAGGTTTACAAAGAGTATCAAAATAGATGATTTAAATACCGTTCCTTGTTTGAACTCAGAGGTGGTGTTACTTCATTCATAAAATTATTCATCGCAATTAATGTCGGAAGTTTGCGGTCGATCATGCAGAGGAATCAATTGCGTACCTTGAAATTGGAATGGAGCCTTACTATCAATGGTGCGTACATTAATTGCTTGCTGTGTCAGCTTTTTCTTTTTGTCTACAATTTTTTTGATAGTTTGACTTCTATATTCCACTTAATTTCTAATAACAGTCTTTCAAAATCAGAGCCGTAAATAGAATTTTAGCTACTAAATAGGGTTGGTTTGCAGCAGTAACAAATTGTTTTATTGATCTATCTCTTAAATTCGTAAAAAATACCTTCTCAAAATTTTAAAAAAAAGGAGGGTTGCACCGAAGACCTAATGATAATGTATTAAAAGACAATTTCTACTGTAGTTCCATTGCCTTGACTTGAAGTAATTTTTAATTCACCCTGTACTATTTTTGCTCTGTCTTTAATGTTTTTTAACCCAATTCCGTACTTTACTTTTTCGGGATTAAAGCCAATACCGTTATCCCAAATACGAATCGTTATTTTGTCAGCCGTTTTGAGCAACACGATGAAACATCTCTTCGCTTTAGAATATTTATTACTATTCTGCAGGGCTTCTTGAATGATGCGATAAATATGTATCTTGTTGACACTACTTATGGCAAGCCAATCAATGTATTTATCTACCGATAAGTCAAATTTAGTACCGTATTGGTTTTGTTGTGAATCTACTAAACGGGATAGCATCTCCGGGAAATTTTTATCTTCAAAAAGAAGATTTTGAGTTAAATTATGAGAAACTCTTCTTATTTCTTGTTCCGTTTTTTCAAGCTCATTTATTAATTCCTGTTTTTTATTAGGAGAACTTGATTCTAGTTGGATTAAATTAAAACGGGTAGTAAAAACACTGTTCACTATCCCGTCGTGCAATTCCATTGCTATTCGGTTTCTTTCCTCATTTCTTGTGTATTCCTTTTCAGATTGATGGGCTAGCATCAGCTGATATATTTTTTCGTTTGCTTCTTGTTGTTCTTTGATAAATAGTAGCTCTTTATTTTTCGATTTTAGGCGAAATATTGCAAAAAAGACCACTAAAAAAATTATGGTACTCCCAGAACCAAGAATAATAGTTGTATTTTTCTGAGATAGAATTTCGTTTTTTTCTTCTATTTGTTCCGTTTCGTATGCTATTCTGGCAAATTTATTTCGGGTAAGTCGCTCTATATTTTGAATACTTTCATTTGCTTTGATATACAAGCTGGAGTAATAGACTTTATTTCTAAAATCATTTTCTGTCAACAATTTTAGGGATTGAATGATATCGTGATTGCTTTTAATTTTTTTGGATAGAGAAAAACCTTCTTTTAAGTGTAGCAATGCTTTAACAGTGTCTTTTTTGTAGAGATAATATTCTCCAATCCTTATTTTACTGGCAACAATACCGGGTAATATTTGCAAACTATCTTGAATTCTCAAAGATTCAAATAGTAATTTATCAACTCCGTTACTATTACCTGATTTCATTTTGGAATAGGCAAGATTATCTAAAAGGATAGTATACAATTTAGGATACTTCTGCTTTAGATCCTTTACGTGTAACCCTTTATTATATAAATGTATCGCTTGTTGGTAGTTTTCAAGTTTCTCATAAACTTCCCCCATATTATTAAAGACTGAAGTTCGGGATTTAATCACTTTCTCTTTTGAATCACCTTCATTTTCTAGATTTTCAATTTTTTTTAAAGCCAGGTCAAAGTAGTGAAGAGACTTTCTATGATCGTTTATTTCTTGGAGTGACAGACCTAATAAATTATAACATTCATATATTAATCGTGTATTATTTGTTTTTGAAAGTAATCTTAAAGCATTTATCGTTTCTATTTCACTTTGAGTGAAGATTCCAGCATCATATAATATGCCTGCTTTATACAAAGCAAGTTTTCCTGAATTTAGATTGTCTTTAATTTTTTTGTATATTTTTTCGGATTTAAGGTAATAACTGAAAGCACTGTCCAGTTTCGTTTTACCATCGTAATAGTCACCTAAATAGTATAAAGATTTTGCTATATGGGAGCTATCGTTATCTTTTACGGATAGTTTGTTGATTTGTTTTGCAACAATTAAATATTTATCAAGCCGATTAATATTATAGTATTTTACGGCAATTTTGAAATATAAATCCCTTGTAATAGAATCATTTTTTTGAAGCTGAAGTTTTTGAAGTGCCACATCCAAATATTTTTCCTCCTTGTATGGAGCAATTGGTGTATTTTCCAGTTTTTTTAAAATTGATGCTGCCTCATTTTTTTTTTCATTCTCAAATTTATTTTCTTGACAAGAACTGATCAAGAGCAGAAAATAAGCGAATAGAATTATTTTTAATTTTACTTTCAATTTTTAAGAGATTTATAAGTGCCATCAAAAATAAGATTAAAAACCAGACAAAATATTTTTTAAATGTGTTGTCTGGTTTATAATTGTAAGATTTAGGTCTTGGTCTTATCTTTATCCCCAATATCAATGATAGTTGGATTTGTTGTTCCAATAGAATCTAGTACATCAGCAGAGATCATCTCAGGATTAATTTTATTGGTCCTAATTTCGGTATCTTGAATACTATCTGATGTACAGGAAGACAATTGTATTATGGCTGCTATAAAACTAACAGCAAGTAGTAGCTTTTTCATAAAAAATGTGTTTAAAAATTAAAAAAATTGTTGAACTGGTACTGATCCAAAATGGAGTACCTTTTTTAAGAAAAGCTGGGAAGTAGCTGTTCTAAATATTGATCGTGACACTGCGAAATGCAGATTTTCCCCATACTCAATATTTCTTTTGAAGCTTCGTTTTACTGTTAACCGTGGCAAATTAACAAGTAAAAACTTGTATGTTTTTTAAATTACAACGTATTATTGTGAATCGATCTGCCAGAGTAGTTTTAGTAGGAGTCTAAAGGGTATAACGCTTTGTTTTGAGTAGCAACCTGAATTTAGTATCTTAGAAAGAAAAAGACAGTTAAAGAATACTTTAAAGTATTAAATATTGATTTTTCTAATTATCGCATCAATATTTTCTCTGTAGGTCAGTGAGAAGGGTAGGATTTCATTATAATTGACATAACATTTTGATTTACTAAAATGAATACGAGAAACATGATTAATATTAACGATATAACTTTTATGAATTCTTAGAAAATAGAATGGTAATGTATCTTCAAAATGTTTTAAAGTTTTATAGGCGTTCACTGTTTTATTATTGAACAATTTAATATCTGTAGTATTATTGTCTGCTTTCAAGAAAACGATATCTTGTAGAGCGACAAATTGATAATCACTGTATGATTTGATGCATATAGTTGTAGATAAAGGAGGAGGACTTCTTTTTTCAAATTTAAAAAGGCTTTTCCCTAAATCGTGCAAATGCAATGGCATTATTATATAATCTGAAAACCCGGACTGAAGTGCTTCAAGCGAATAGTAAGGAGCCGAAGCTAAAGCAATAAAATAGGGTATGATGTCTGAATATTGAAACAGTTCATTTATTGTTTTAAGAAATGGTAATGTATTATTAGATTGAAAAGGAAGTTGCGTGATGACGAGTTGTGGTTTTAATTTTATAATTTGGTTTATCGCAGTTTGACTATCTTTGACGATGCCAATACAAAAATAATTGGGGAAATTTTCGAAAAGCTCCAATGTTTCAGTGGTTGTAGTTGTATTATCGTCAATGATGAGAAAAGAAAAACGCATACTATAAATCTAGAATAAGAGTATCGCAATCTAGACAAGAACTCTTTTTTTTTGTTGCAGAAAAACTGCCTATTTTGTTAAAGTTAAATTATCCATTCCATGAATATTTTTTTAGTAGATGATCATCCGATGACAGTTGAAGGGTATTGCAGCGCTCTTTTAGCGCCTCCTTTTGGGCTTTGCGACCCACTTTTCACTAAAGCCTATAGCTGTGAGCAGGCGTATGATGCATTCATAAGAAAATTATCTCTTAATGAATTATTTGATATTGCCATTATTGATAAAGGCCTGCCGGGATACGATGTGAAATCTATAGTATCAGGCAGCGATCTGGCCATCTTGATACGGGAAAAGATGCCTAATTGTAAAATTATTATGATTACTGCGCACATTGAAGTTATCATTGTTTATGATATAGTAAAAAAAGTTCGACCCGAAGGTCTTATCATTAAGAATGATATTACGCCAGAGAAGTTGCAACAAGCGTTGGTGGCTATCATTGCTGGTGAGCAGCATTATAGTTATACAGTCAAAAAATGCATCAAAGAAATATGGAAAAAGGAATTAATGGTTGAAGATTATAACCGTCAGATACTTTTATATTTATCAAAGGGTTTTAAAATAAAAGAATTAGAAAGTATCATACAACTTACGACAAGTACCATTCAAAAGCGTATCATTCGCATGAAAAAGGCTTTTGACGTTACTGACGATACTGGTCTGGTTAAAGAAGCCATGAAACAAGGGTTTATTTAAAACTACCTTTTTTAATCTTAACATATTTGGCTTATAAACTGCCTGCTTTGTTAAAGGTTACCACTAAAATTTTTTTGTTCTTTTTCGAGAAGCTATTTTCGAACAATTAATTTAAAACTAATTGTTTATGAATAAAAAAATCTGGCTCGTTGCTATAGTCTCGTTGCTTATTTTAAGGGAAGTTACTTCCTTAAATGATTTACAAAGTAGAAGCATTTCTCTGTTTCAAAAAGATTTTCGTAAAGGAAGGATTGCCTGCTGAATTACTGTATTTTTAGTAACGAAAGAAGTTCTCGTAAGGGATGCTCTAAAAGGGTAGTTCATTTTTTATTTACTTCTAAATGGTATTATTACAGGTTTGGTCTACTGATTTTCTCAAAATCAGTAAAAAAGCAAAAAAAAACGGGTACTACAACTCTGTTAGGATTTTTTCTTGAAATCGGAATGATAAACCTATACTTTACGAACTCACAAGTAAAAGTAATCATTCAGTTTCTAACGCCCCGCAATTGTTCAGACCCAAGGAAGAACAATTGCGGGGCGGCGGGCATTAGCCCACCGGTATCGGTTCGGATTTAAAATTGGCTAAATTGAGAAAGAACCCCCTGTATTGCGTCATGCCTTCGCGAAACAGCTTCCATAGGAGCGATGCTCCCATACTGGCCAGTGTGGCATTGATGTATAAATCTTGTTTTTCCAATGCCTCGGCAAGGGAGCAACTCGGTTCCATGTTTTCGGTCTGCGTTTCCAATAGTTCCTTAAATTCCACCGTCACCATAGGAAGATGGGATACTGTTCTGTAACGTTTGGTGGCAGGTTGTCTGATGTCCTGTATCGTGGATAGTATCGCCTGTCCTGTATTTCGGGCATTGCCGATGTCTAGCCAATACAAGGATTTACTGCGTTCCCAGTTGTTGTTTTCTGTAGAATCCTGTAAGACCGTTGCAATGTCAAAACGTGCCGAAACGGAATCAACGCAACTGATGTATAGGTTTGCCCTGCCTTGATTGGGCAGGAATTTGAGATTGGCTTTAGAAAACGCCACCGTTACGGCTTTCCAGTTCGTTCCAAAAAACCGATTGGTTCGGTTAATGAGTGCCACCGATTTACACCAACCAATTTCAGTATCGGCAAAAAGCTGTCGTCCTTGATTGGCTGTTGTTATTGTATCAGCATCGTATAGCGTAACCTGCAGTCCTGCATGCCCTAAAGTGATAAGGCTGTGATTCATCCGTGCGAGTTCTGTGAGCATTCGGCTTCCCGTACCGCCTGCACCAATAAGTGTTACGGTTATGGGATTGGTTGGATTTAGGAGGAAATTGTCGGCGTAGTGGATGCCTTTAATCGTGTTCATGAGAGTAGTTTTTTAATTGTCAGACCATTTTTAATCAGCGATTTCAGCGGGAATTGTTTTCGGCTTCCTATCAGACTTTGCCAAAGCGGAATGATATTTCCTTTCACAGGACTTTTATCTCCGATGAGATGGCTGAAATAGCTGTTGAAGAAATACTGTTGCCACAGGGTTGTAAATTCTTCCAAGAGGCAATCTGCTTTAATATTGATTGCTACAGTACCCATGCAGACCCTGCCATCTTGATAGAGATTAAAAAAGGGAGCAAAGGAGAGCGGTGTTTGTTCGTTGATGTCGGAATCGGAATCCATCGCAAAAATCCACATCGTATTTTTGGAGGCTTTCCAAAGTAAGGGTGGGAGTGATGCGCTTCCATTTTGGATACCCAAACCCTCTACGAAAAACAAATCAACCCTTTGCGGAGGTGTATACCAAATAGCATAGCCGTCATGGTCGGGATTGATGTACAGTACCTTTTTGGGTAGCAGTCCCATGGGTTTTAAAAAATTGTGTTTGCGTTCTTCTGAAGTATGAAGGGCGTTGACAAGCTTAGTGTTTTCCCGTAAACTGAGCGGGTGTGCATTGATCGGGAATCCGTTTTTATCCATATCATAGGCTTCCACATAAATACTTTTAGCAGCAGCCTCTTGTTGATAGATAACAAAGGCTTTTATGGGATGGTATAGTGTGCCAAAAGTGGCGGTGATGTCTTTCATGGGATTTGATTTAAAAGGGTACATAAGTCATTAAGCAGGGGAAAAAGTAGGTATTCAAAATCCAGCCCCTCCGTGGACGGATTGCTTTGGTTGTCGTGTACTTGCATTAGGGTAGGCTGTTCCATTTCGGAACATTCATTGCATTCGTCATTGACCATTCTGGCGATGTTTTCGTAAAGCGTTCCCTCGTTCTCGGCTACAAATGAAATGTACTGCTGTGCGCTGATGATGCCCTCATCTTCTTCCAGTTTGGCATTGGAGGTCGAACGGAAAACGGTGTAGGAGGGATAGTCCTGCCAGAGCGTGTATGCATTTTTGGCGATACGGAGGCAATCCCGGTCAAAAGAAGTCTTTTGTTTGTGGCAGTCAATACGCTGTCTGAACTGGTTTAGCTGATACGGATTGTATATTTTACGATACATGCAATCCCCATAATAGGATGCTGTATTGCAAGCGGAGTACAGGCTGTTCTTTTCTTCCTCTTCACAGTCTTCCACTAGCCAATCTTCCATGCATTCGTAGTAGTAGGCGAGAGCACTGTAGTTGTCCCTGTAATAGGGAATCCCTGCCACATGGTACAGATAGGCAAAGACAGACAGCAACAGTTCCCCATTTTGTTGCTGTTTCCTGTCCTGCAACAACCTGTACAGGGGCAGTACAGGAATATAAAATAACGTCATGCCTGTATGGTAAGTATGGTGCGTTGCCAGTTTAACCGTCGTACCGTCAGTGACGATTGCCAGTTCAATATCCTGTACTGCTTGATTCAGTTCCATTTTTGCGTACTGGTGCGCCAAGATGATGTTGTAGGGATACGCTTTATCCGCTACGTTTAGGGTTTTGAATCCGTACACTCTTGAGAGGATGGCAAGTGATTCAAAAAAATCCTTTTGGGTACTCTCTTGGTCGGGCAGTTCCTTGCCCTTTTCCAACAAGGGCAGGAATTGGTGTCTTAAAAAACCATCGGTAAGCATTCGAGCGGAACCGATTTTGGTGGGTTGTTTTGCACTTCCTGTGCGTCGGGCAGGCGGTTGAGGTCGCTTGCGAATTTGCCTAATTGCTGATACAGTTTCCATTGTTTTTTGTTTTTGGGCAGACTGATACAGCCTGTTGTGGTTTTCGTTTTCATGGTTTATCCTTTCGTACCGATTTGTGCCATAAAGAGGTACTGGAGGGCATCTTCATCTATCATAGGACCTTGTATCGTTGCTGTTGTTAAGATGGGATAGGTTTGTGCATAGAAATTCAATACTGCCTCGGGGCTGAATGTTGGCGATGGGTCGGCGAGTTTGATGACCTGCCCTTTGTCTGTAAAGGAAAAAATCCTTTCTAAATTTGTGGCTGTTAACATAGTTCTTGGGTTTTGGATTCGTTGAACAGGTCAGGCGCAAATTGTTTGGAGAGTTCTATCCTGCGGTTGCGGATGGTTTCAGCGTGTTCAGGGTAGAGTTCTGCCTGCGGGACTTTTATCCATGCGTCACGGCACTTGCCCTCGGCTTCGAGTTCGTCCGCTTTTTTCATGGCTTCCTCGTATTTTTTTTGCTTATCGGTTTTCTCTTTGTCCGCTTTTGTACCGTTTTCTTTATGCATTTGGGAACTGATTGTAGCCTTTTCCTTTTGCAAGAGGAAGTGCTCCATATTGGCAAAGAGTTGTGCGGTTTCTTTTAGGGGTTGTTCGATGGCATGAAAAAAGCCTTCGTCAAGTTCCTGCGGTGTTCCTTTGAGCAGGATGGGCGGTACTTTTTTGCGGGCATCATCGCCAATGCGGTTGTTGTAGAACAGCACCGATACGATGAGCCTGTCGGCAGTTTCTTTTGCTATGTTTATGTTCCAGTCGCCTGCTAACTGCAAGGCGGTAAGGGATTGAAAAAAAGTCATAGGGATATCATTTAAGGATTAAAAGCAGTTGAAAAAAGGGACAGGCAGGAGAAAAGCCTGTCCCGATTGTTTAGTCGCGCAGTAGGGCGTCCACGCCTTTGCCTGCAAAATCGGAACAAAGGTTGAAAGCCGATTGTACCCTTAGCTGTGCTGTACCGCCCATTAAAAGAGAAGTCACTTTGGCTTCATCATCCTTATAGGAACGGACATTTTGAAAGTAGCCTGTTATGGCATTGTAGGCTCCGAAGACAGTGCCTTTGGTGGTGTCCATGAGTTGGGCAGGGTCGCTCATAGCATAAGAAAAAGCACTATCGACCATATTGGTAAAACAGGAAGACAGTTCATTCTCATTGCCATCTTGCAGGTTTTTGCGTACTTCTTTGCTTGGTGCAAGTGCGTACTGAATGAGTTTTTTAAGGTCGTTATCGGAGATGCGCACTGTAGTCCAGTTGTTGAAAATGGCTTCCATTTGCACTGATAAGACATCGGTTATACCCATGACCTTGTGCGCCTGTTCCAAACGTTGTTTGGCGTTGGAAGTATGGCGAATGCGCACGGTATTGCTTTGGTTGCGCAGGGCGGCATTAAGGGTGTTGGCGCATACGATACGGATGGGCGTAAAGGCTGCAGTTATGCTACCGCTTCCATCGTGGGAGGTCGTTAAGAACAAGTATTTTTCGATAAGGTCATCTTTACCCACACGGATGTAGTCGGGCAGTTTGGCGGTAATAAAAATGCGTTCCCCTTTGCCTAATGCCCCTGCGGTTTCGTAAAGCATACCATCACCGCCTACGATAGCATCAAAAAAAGAGAAAGCATCCCTGTTTTGTACGATTTGGTAGTCTTTGCCCACTACGCCCAAAATGGCATTGTTATCGGTGCGGACCGTACTGAAATAATTGGGGACTTCGATACTGTGGTCTCCGGAATCGGGCGTGAAAAGTTTTCTTTTTTCGACTTCATAGTCTAAGCCTGCGAAGTGGATTGCCTCACTGCTTGTGGGATAGTCTTGTATGACTTGTCCTAAATTGTGCCATGCTTTTTCTTTTACGCTAAAAAAGCTGTGTTTTTGGTCTTGCTCGTTGTAGTTGATCTGGTGTGCCATGCTATTGGAATTTTAAGTGTTAAAAAAGGATTTGGGATTAAAACGGCAGGTCTTCTGCGGGTTCTGCTTGTTGTGCCTGCGCTACAGGGGCAATAGCGTTATTCGCTCCTTGTTCTGCCCTTTTGGCGAATACCAGTACTTTAACGCTGTTGGTGTGAAAGGTCAGTCTACCCAACGCCTTTCCATCGCTACTGCTGTACACACTCAGTCCAATGCGCCCGAATAGCTGTACCAGTGCGCCTTTTTTGAGCCACTCGGCACTCTTTGCATTGAGCCAGTACGAACAATCAATATAGGTTACGATTTCCTTTACCTCAGTGCTGTTTTTGGGTTTGTAGCTGTCGTTGATGGCGATGCTGAAATTGACCACCTGTTTGTCATTGTTCACTTTGTGAACCGTGGCATCTGCTGTAATGCGTCCTGTGATTTCCATGTTGTAAAATTTTGAGATTACTACTGTTTTACTTGCTTCCTCTGTAACCGTCACCCTCAAAAAATGTTTTCAAAAGAAAAAACGGAAAAAAAGAAAGCAAGAAATAAGGGGCTAAAGAATGTGGAGAGCTATAAGTCCCGAAGGGTGACCCGTGGAACGAGGCCATTATGCGCTTGCAACGTTCTTGAGACACTATCTTAGCTGTCTTTTAGTCCGTTTCGACTTGAAATACCGTCTGAGCCTAACCTTACTTTTCTTGTTTGTATATATTTAACAGTGCTGTGTAAACAAAATTGTTTATTTTTGTACTATGAAAACGATACTTGATACTATTAAGGGGATCCATCCTGGTTATGTACTGGAGCGAGAGTTGGAAAAACGCCTGTTGCGTAAGGGGCAGTTTGCGCTTTCAGTTGGTGAGTTCCCACAGACCTTGACGGCTATTACCAAGGGCAAGCGCAGGATGAATATAGCGCTGGCGCGTAAGATTGAGAAGGTTCTGGCCATAGAGGAAGGTTATTTTATGGTTTTGCAGGTGTATTATGATATTGAGCAGGAGAAGAAGAAAGAAAATAAGCAACAAAAAAATGACCAAAAGCCTAATTTGGACCTGCTTCGAAAAGTTTTATTTTGGGATACGGACATCAAAAAAATAGACTGGCAGCAACAAAAAAAAGCGGTCATCAAAAGAATTTTTGAACGTGGCAATGAAGAAGAAAAAAAGGAGATTAGCCGTTTTTATGGCCAAGATACCGTAACTGCTATTCTAAATTCATAAATCAAACCGATGTAATTATATTTCAATACCGTTACACCACTTCTGAAAACTATTTTAGAGGATTTAATGCAGGCCAAGGAATTTGAATCCTTTCGCCTCATAGGAGGCACGGCGCTGAGCCTGTATTACGGGCACAGGATGTCTGTGGATATCGATCTGTTCAGTGATGCGGCATATGGAACTTTGGATTTCAATGCCATCGATGCGTATCTGAGGGCGCATTATTTTTATGTGGACAGCATGGATATTGCTCCAATGGGCATGGGTAAATCGTATTATGTAGGAAGGAGCAGGGATGAGAGTGTGAAACTGGATCTTTATTACACAGATGTTTTTATAGACGAAATACAAGAGTTCAATGGAATCCGACTAGCCAGTAAAGCAGAGATTGCGGCAATGAAACTTGATGTAGTGCAGAGAACAGGGAGGAAAAAAGATTTTTGGGATATCGATAGGCTAAAGGATGATTTTGCCATTAACGAAATGTTTGTCCTGCATGAAAAAAGATATCCCTATACCCACGACAGGGAGCTGCTGAAAGAAAAATTCACGGACTTCACCCAAGCAGATGATGATTTTGAACCCTTGTGTCTCAGGGGAAGACATTGGGAATTTATTAAACTCGATATGATGGAGTTTATTGGGACACTGGAAGATTAATTCAATAATACAGTTGCTCTTACCAGGATATTATAATAATAAGATTCCTCCTTTATAAAAAAATCTCTTTCACCTGAATGAATTGGATATGCTTTGAAAGAGTCAATTTTAAGATCATTAAGATATTGGTTAGTTGTAAGATTATTGAATTTAATCCCAAAACCTCCATTGTAATCAAAATTTAAATCCTTGAGGTCACTTATCAAGTCCTCTTTTACATATTTTTCATTTATTTTTTTAATCTTTGTAAAAAGTGATTTTGACCCTTTGATATCTATCTTTGTGGTATCATCTTGATCAATATTAAAATACTCTAAAATATCATTGTAATAATCACTTTTTTTAATCAACTCCAATAATTCATTAATCTGAATTCCATCATCTCCATTGAAGAAATTTTCTCTTTCAAGGCTTTGCTTTTTAAATTTTTCCATACCTATTAATTATTTTATTATTGAATTAATGATCATTTTAAAACTATCTGATTGAGTTTCTACTTTTTCTAAACTTTTTGAAATCAGTTCGGATATTGTTTGCTCAGCTTCCTGGCTCCCCAGAACAATTTGTTAACTAAAAATATTCCTTTGTAAAAGCGTGTTTAGAATTTCTAAACATGCCTCCAAGTTGATCATAAACATAGTGATATGAGATGAACAAAAAATAGACGGGCTGCCAACTTTAACAAAAGAGGCAGTTTTACTACTTATTTTGTTAAAGTTTCATGCTTGATTAATGAATGTGTTTTTCGTAAATAATCATCCAATGAGTGTTGACGGGTATAGTAAAGCTCTTGTCGCAGTCTTTCGAGATATATTACTCCTTTTTAATAAAACTTATAATTGTGAGGGAGCTTATTTTAAGCCAAACTGCACTGTTTCAAAAAAAGGCAATTTTTAATGTTAAAATATTGTGAAAATTAATATATATTTTAACATAATGTTAACAAAATAGGTAGAATTACTGCCCAAAAAATATGCTGTATAATTTTAATTTTGCCAAATCAAGTATAAAAACTAAAATACTTTATATATGATTTTAACACTATTTTTAATTTAAATATTTTCGAGTCATGCAACTGAAAATTAAAAATAAACCGCAAACTAGTGTGGTAAATAACAATTTAATTGCAAAAAAAAATTAATATTTATAAGATATAGATTAACAATAAGATAGAAGATTAATTTTACTATCGAAAAATGGAGAGCTGCAACAAATGAAATATATTTTTAGCATTCTAATTATTTTGTATTACGTCGTACAACTTAAAAGATTTTAATAACAAGTATAATTGCTAAAAGCTATTTATTATAGCAAATCGAGTTAAATATTGTGAGAATATTGTGTTTAAAAATTTATTTAACAAGTAAATAATTATAAAAATTTAATATTAGCTAGCTTATTGCTTAATAAAAAGCATTCGAAAATTTCAAATAAAGAAGAATAAATAATGTTACCAGGGCGGAAAACGGAAACAGCGTCCACTAAGCATATTGCACTGAAAGTAAGAAAAAATTAAATTTTATTAAATGAAACAAATTAGGAAATTTGCAAATAAAGTTGCGATGGTTTTAGCATTTTCTTTATTTTCAGCTAGTTGTAGTCAGTATGATGATTATGCGGTTTTAGAAAGTAGAGATCAAGCTAAATACAGTGGAGAAGAATTATTTAAAGGTTTATTCTTTTTTCAAAATGATATTGCGGAGAATATAGTGCATCTTAAGGATATAAAGTCCTCAATTACAAAATTGAAGTACAAAAATGAGATTGAGAAATCTTTAACAGATATGTCTTCAATTTCCGTGAATTTTATTAATATGAAATATCCAAGTTTTTTTAAGGAGCTCGAGGATGTTTTGTATTCTGGAAATAGATTTGAGATACAAAAAAAGATGAACTTGTCAGTTAAGATGATAGAACAAGCTTTGCTTACTTCTAAAAAATATTCGTCGATACTAAAAATTGGTAAGGAAGTAGCAAGTGACAAGGTTCTTATGGAAAAAGTAATGAATGTTGATGTTACGAATGAGAAAGGACAATTAGAGATGCAAAAAATTCTATCTGAGAATTCTACATATAAATATGTAGAGGAAGCGATAGCGGTGGCAGTAGTTGTGTTTGTTGTTGGTGCACTCGCTATAGCTTACACGATTGCAGGAGCTGTTTCAGCTGTAGTAACTGCATACAGTGTTGTTACTGAAGTAGTATATTGGGTAGCACAAGATTCTTCGCTTGAGGCTTCAAAGTTATATACTGAAAAATCGCTAAAGCAAGAAATTATTATTGATGATTTAAGTAATTTTCTATTAAATTAATTTTAAATGAGGTTAATAAACAAAGTTATAATATCGTTTTGGTCTTTTATAATTTTAATGGTTTTCTTTTCATCCTTTAACGAGCAAGTATTTATGCCAAAATCATTACAAATTAATTTTGCTACAATTTTTCCTGAAGGGTGGGGGTTCTTTACAAAGAACCCTCGTGAACCTTTAATTGAAGTCTATAGAGCTAATAAAAACAATCTGTCCCTAGTGACCCTTAAAAATCAATCGGTAGAAAATTTTTTAGGGCTTTCTAGGAAAATTAGAGTTGTTGGTTATGAATCTTCTAGAATTGTAGCTCAAATTCCCCAGAAGTTTTGGACTAAAGATATTATGAGTAATCTAGGAAAACTACCCAAAACGAAAACTTTTGATTATATGGATAAGAAGCTAAATCATATTAAAAATGGATTATTTTTATTTATCATTTATGAACCAATTCCTTTTGCTTGGTCAAATAGTAATCAGGAAGAGAATAATCCCATAAAGTATATCTATGTAAATATTAAATAATCATGTTAAATAAAATACTAAATTCAAATACTATAACTTTATGCAGAGCACTGTTAGCTTTAAGCTTACTGGTTACATTAGTATTTACCGGAATCAACGACTTGTTTCCAAAAGAACATATTTTAGAAGTTGCATCGAGAGATTTATTTCTAATGAAGTTAAATTTTTTTTTATGGTTTAATAGCCCTCAATTGCCATATATATTTTCTATTATTATTCTGATATTTTCGATACTTGGTGTATATCCTAGGTTTTTTTGTGTCTTACAATGTTGGGTTACATATTCGTTATTTTATAGTATGTTGATTATTGAAGGGGGTGATCAAATTAATACTATCTTAACTTTTTTACTTATACCTGTATGTATTCTTGATGATAGAAAAAATGGGTGGGTTGTTAAAAGAGAGGTTGTTTTATCGAGTAATAATAAGGCTTGGTTATTTAATGCAATAATTATACTTTATATTATAAAATTACAGGTATCAATGTTATATTTCAATGCGGGAATCGCTAAAATTTATGGGTCAGAGTGGTCTAATGGGACAGCTGTTTATTATTGGTTTAATGATAATATATTTGGAGCACCAAATTGGTTAAAATCAGTTTTCGGACCACTTTTTAGAAATGGAATTTGTGTAAGCTTAATTAATTGGTCAATAATATTTATAGAAATTTCAATTTTTGTGGCGCTATTTTTAAAGCAGGAGCTTAAATACTTATTATTTTTCATAGGTTTTTCATTACATTTTTTAATAATTTTTATTCATGGTCTTCCAGCTTTTGGAATGGTTATGACAGCATGTTTGATATTATATCTTTTTAGATTAGATATCTCAATTATTGATAATATTAATGAATTAAAAAAAATTTCATTTAAAAAATTATTTTATGAAAGAATTTCGAGAATCAACTAGATTTCCAATTTTTATATCTGTGTTATTTTTCTTTCAAGTAATTTTGTTTGGATTTTACTATTTTAAAAAAGATAATATCAATAATTATCTTTTATATATCGTAATTATATTTTCATTTATTGGTTTGTTTTTTATTTTAACAAAGTTGAAATTAATTGTAAATGAAAGTAAAATAATGTTTAGTTTTTCTCCCTTACCATTTTATAAAATTGAAATGAAAGATATTGATAAAATAGAGTTTATTGATATTTCCAAATCTAAAGCTGATTTTGGACTAGGAGTTAGGTATTCTAAGGATTATGGATGGTGTTGGATATCAGACTCTAAATTCATCTTATGTATTACTAAAAACTCTGGAAAAAAAATTTCTGTTTCGATAAAAGATAAAATTAGCCTTGAAAATTTTTTAATTGATAATTCTTTAATATGAAAAAATATATTTTAACTCTGGTAGCCTTTAATTTATCACTTTTCACCTATGGTCAAAGCGCGGGTATTGGAGAAGCTTTTATAAATGACCTTTTTGTTGAGAAAAACTATGATAAAGCGCACTCCTACTTTGATGAAATGGTTAAAAATCAATTATCAGTAAATTCTTTAAAAGATACTGAAGAAAAAATTGAGAAACAAGTTGGAGGTTTTAAAAGTATTATCGAAATCAATAGTGAATTAAATACATATTTTTTTTTCACTGATTTTAAAAATGCAAAATTGGATATTAAAATCACTATTAATAAATCACAAAAAATTGTCGGTTTCTTTTTTGTTCCCCATAGAGAGTTTAAAAAGGTGGAGATTTTGGGTGAGGATTTGAATATAAAAAGCTTGGGAATAGAATTGAAAGGAACATTACTGCTTCCTGAAAAATCTAATAAAAAAAAAATGTTGATTTTCGTTCATGGTTCTGGTCCGCAAGATAGAGATGCAACAATTATAGAGAATAAGCCTTTTAAAGATATAGCCGAAGAGTTATATCGAAGAGGGATAGGTTCGTATAGATTTGATAAAAGAACTTTATCAAATCCTGAAAGTTTTGGTGGTACTACAAATAAAACTATTGATGATGAAGTTACAAATGATGTTTTAAGTATTATAGATTATTTTAAAAATGATTTGAAATTTAGTCAATACGAAATAATTTTATTAGGACATAGTTTTGGAGGTTATATGCTACCGAGAGTAGCTAATAAAACAAAGAATATCTCAAAATTAATTTTTTTAGCTGGAAATTCTAGACCTATTGATGTTTTAGTTTTAGAACAGTTAGAGTATTTGAACAAAATCGATCCTGCTGATGGCCTTAAAGTGCAATTAAAAAAATTTAAACAACAAGTTGGTTACTTGAATTCAAGTAATTTTAGTCTTAATTCACCTAAGGAAAAACTACCGTTTTCTTTGTCAGCTTATTACTGGAAGTCGTTACTAGATTACAAACCTCTAATTGATGTAAAGAAAATAAAAGTTCCAATTCTTGTTCTTCAAGGAGAAAGAGATTATCAGATAAAAATGGAAGACTATCAATTGTGGAAAGAAAGTTTAAAGTTAAATAAAACCGCAAAATTCATAAGTTATCTCAATCTTAATCATTTGTTTATGGAAGGAACGGGTCTCTCAGTGCCAAAAGAATATTCTGTAAAAGGGAACGTAAATCAGGATGTAATAAGAGATATTGAAATTTTTATAAAAAATTGAAATGTCTTAATGTCGGAACAGCCGAAACAGCGACAATAAGAAATCTGAAGGTAGGTAGTTTAAAAAAAAATATAATGAAAAAAGTTATTTTATCAGTAGTAGGGTTAATTGGATTGATTAGTATGTCTTTCACAAAAAATAATTCAAACAAAATTAGTGATGTGAAAGTTTCGACTGCATTAGATTTTAATAAAGATTTTAATACTAAGGAGGCTACAAAACTGAAAGGAACAGAAAGAGCTATCGTTGTAGGAACTTCTGCCACTGCATTTCCAGGCACTTTAAGTGATTCTTTTACAATCATCAATGAAGGGACAAAAGAATTTAATTCTAAAATTGATCAAATTATTAGTAAATATTAAAAAAAAACGGGGAGTCAAAACTCCCTGTTTTTTTTAGAATAAAATTTCATATCATTAACGAAATAATTTATTAAGGTCATTTTGAATAAAAATAAAATATCTTCATTATTATTGATTAGCATTGTTTTATTGACAATATTGACCTCAGCTATTAAATTGACATTAGATAGCTTTAATCAGTTTTATAATAAATCTAATAAAGCTGAAAAACAAATCTTAGAAAAAATATGTGATGGGATATATAATTTCCCTCCTATTATTTTGTTACGTAGTTATTCAGGTCTTGAAACAGGATATGGCTTCTTTGGGCCTAATGTCTCTAGTGATTTTGTTCTTTTATATAATGTTTATGACAGTAATCATAGATTAATTACAAGCGATAATTTTAAGTTGTATTCAAAAGAAGGAAGTTTAAGGTTTATGTCTATAAATAGGTTGTTTTTAGATAAGATTACTAATGATGATAATCCAAAGTACAATCGTTATGTTGAAGTTATTTTAAAGCAGATTGCGAAACATATAGCAAAAGACTTTCCGAAGAAATATACAGTCAAATTATATGTCTATTTATATGATTTTGGTACTATTGATGATTTCAATAATAGTAATCAAGCAAAATTATATTTGATAAAAGATACTTTATGGAAAAATTAGAAAGCAAGTTAAATATCTTTTTCTTTAACGATATTGAAAACCTTTTTTGGATTTCTTTTTTTCGAATATCAGTTGGTATTTTTATACTGCTTCACTTTGTTTCTATTTTGCCGGATTTTAATGGACTATATTCAAAAGATGGTATAATTCCAACTGATATATTGGACGTTTTTATACCTGAATTAATAATAACTTTTCCAAAGATTATTACATTTTTTCAAAGTCTAGGTATAGAAATGAGTGTTACAATAATGGTCTTTCAAACCTTATATGTATCACTTTGTGCGGTTCTAATTTCAGGAGTAAAGCCCCGTTTGAGTGCTTTTTTTCTTTTAATTTTACAAATATCATTAGTTAAAAGTAATTCATATTATTCGTATGGTGTTGACTATTTTACCAGCATGTCTTTATTTTACTTAGTATTAATACCTTCAAATTTTGAATACACTTTTAGGCCAATTAAAGATTCAAATATAACAGTTTATAAAAGATTATTTCAAATACACGTTTCTATTGCATATTTTTTTTCAGGTTTTGATAAGATTTTAGGGTATAATTGGCATAATGGCGAATCTATTTGGAAAGCCATTAATTTACCTTTTGCAAATAATAATTTTGATTTCTCAATTTTAGCAAATTATCCATTAAGTTTGATCTGTATTGGTTGGTGTACAATCATAATAGAAATTTTATACCCAGTTTTTATTTGGATTGAGCATACAAGAAAACATTGGATTTTGTTGACAATTTCACTACATATAGGTATTGCATTTGTATTAAATTTGTATTTTTTCTCTACAATAATGATTATATGGAATTTAACAGTTCTTTACTCATTTAATAAAAATATTAATCAATGAAAATAGTAAGTGTTTTTTATGACAATTGGTGTCCTAATTGTAGTCGTTTTGTAAGAATCGTTTCTAAATTTGATTGGTTTAACTTGATTGAATATAAAGAATTAAGAAACCTTGAACAATTATCTCAATTCAAAGATATAGACATTGTTTTAGCGAAAGAGCAAATGGCTTCTTATTCAAATGAATGGAATTATGGATATGTATCTCTGTACTTTATTTTTTTGAGGATTCCTTTATTGTGGATTTTATTTCCATTGTTCTATTTTTTAAAAGTAACAAAGATTGGTCAACATTTATATGTCCAATTAGCTTTAAAAAGGAAGGTTTTACCGCTACATTGCGACAGTAATAGTTGTAATGTCTAGGATGGAGAAGTGCCAATAGAAGCTATATAAATCAATAAAAAAAAGTAACTGATTTGTAATTTAGAATTAAAACTGATTATTTTACAGTTGAGAATTCTAATAAATTTGCATTTATTGAAACTATTGTAAAGCTTGAATATAGATACGTTATATTAAATAATTAATAGAAATTAATATATATAATTTTCTGTAATTTAAAAAACTACTTTTTAACAAATTGAAGCAAGAAACAAATTATAGTAACATGCGTAAATAATTATATTCTTGATTAATGAAAGCAAAAGCTATTTTAGATATGTATGGTCGGTAGAAAATAGAGAAATATATTTTACTATAAGACCATTGAAAATAGTAGATACTTAAGAAGCATCACTTCTTCAATACCAAATATGCCTGTCCAGGATCACCTAACAAACGTTCGATTTCAGATTGCATGATTTCTTGAATATCCTGTTTAACCTGCAAATAATTTCGCTGCACCATAGCTGAATCAATCTTTCTTATTACCGCAATATCTTTATAATGATCTTCTTCTTTCTTTAGTGCCTCATGGTCATTGATTATTTCACAATGAAACGTCTTTAATTCAATTTTGCAGTTAGGATCATCGGCAACCATACCTACAAATTCACCGGAACTTAAAGAAGAAATCTTGGAAGGTGGAACAGCCGACTCTAATTGTTTGGAACGACTGATGGAGGTGTCTCCACTATTAATCGAGAGACTTTCTCTGTCCTGCATAATTTTGCCAAAACGTTCGGAAAGTTGTTTGGCTGTGTCACCTGCTACTTGACCGCTGACGATGTTTCCGGTGATGTTCATTATCACATCGGCTTGTTCCCGACCGTAATCTTTGCGCAACTGACTGAAGTCTTGAATTCCCAAACAAGTGGCTACTTTATTGCTTCGCGCTGTGGCAATCAGACTATCCATATTGTTGAGATAAATAGTCGGGAATTCGTCGAAGATTAAGCTGCTTTTCAGCTTTCCTTTTTGATTCACCAGCTTTACCAAGCGGGAGACATATAGTGATAATACGGCTCCATAAATTTGTATTTTCTGAGGATTATTCCCCATGCAGACAATCTTGGGTTCGACGGGATTATTGATATCTAAAGTAAAGTCGTTTCCCGATAATACATAATACAATTGGGGAGAAGAAAGCCGTGCCATCGCAATCTTAGCGGAAGCAATTTGCCCTTCCAGTTGTTCCATAGCATCATTGAGATAGGCAGGGTACAAATGGATTTTAAAGAAGCTGACAGCAATGGTAATTTTAAGCTGAACCAGTACCACCAGAATTATGGCTATGATCTGGAGGCTGCACTATCTAAACATCCCATCAAGGAACTCGATACTGCTAAATTTAAAGATGACTTAATGGATTCCCTAAAAAAAGGAAACGTACAATCAGTCACTTTCATGAAAGACGGTCAAGAGGTGAAGCATTATATTGAGGCAAATCCTCAGTTCAAAACCATCAATGCGTATGATGGAAATCTGAAACGTATTGACAACCGTCAGACCAAAGATGAGAAGCAATCTGAAGGACAAAATACATCAATGAAGCAGGAGAATAAAAGACAGAATCAAAGTGCCGAGGAAGATGGACCTGCCGCTCCCCAAGAGGCCAAAAAGAGAAAAAAAAAGCAGTCTAATTCAATGTAGCTTCTGATGGAACTAATGAAACCCTTATCTGATTTCTTCAGAGCAATAGCAACTGATTATCGAATAAGCATTACACATATTGGTATTTATGTCGCACTGTTGCAGTTTAGATTAGATAAAGGTTTTATCAATCCTATACAAGTGTATCGGTATCAGATTATGGATATAGCCAAGATTTCTTCACCTAAAACATATTACAAATGCATGCGGGAATTAAGCGAGTACGGTTATATTAAGTACGTTTCAACTCGCAAGCGAAATCAGGGGAGTACCATTTATTTTCTAGATAAAGGAAGTTAAGTTAGTATACTAATAATTTGTAAAAGCCCCTCAGTGGGCTTTTTTTATTTTAAAATTATGAAATTATGAAAAATGTAAAAGAGAAATGTAAGAATGTCGATGAATTAATTTCTAAAAACTTTGTATCAATGGAAGAAGAAAAAGAACAAAAAATTGTAAATTTATTTATTGAAATAATAGTGTCAATTACCTTAAAAGAATATTATGAAAAGAGCGATACGATATTTGAGATTCAGTCAATTGGGTCAGAGTAATGGGTCGATTGAAAGGCAAGAGCTTTATACTGATCAATGGATAAAATCAAACAACATTGAGTTAGTAGATACTTTTATTGATAGAGGTAAGAGTGCTAAAACGTTTGACCGACCTGACTTTATAAAGTTGCAGGAATTTATATCCATCCATTTCAAAAATGTAGATTATCTTTTAGTAGATCAATTGGATAGATTTAGTAGGAATGCGGGGGAAGCAATGAGCATGGTAAAAACACTGCAAAGGAAATATGGAATACAAATAGTAAGTGTGACTGAGGGGATAACATTTGACTACGAGACTCCAGGAAGCTTTTTTAGAGCAGGGTTGCAATTACTTCTAGCGGAAGAGGACAATATAAATAGAAGTGTCAAAATTAGAGGGGGGTTATATACAGCAAGAGCCAAAGAAGGAAGATTTGTTCATAATTCACCACCATTTGGATATCGGAAGGAGGGTGAAAGAAAAGAACGTGGTCTGGTGGTAGAGGAGAAAGAAGCAAAAATAGTAAAATTCATTTTTGATATTTATTTAAGAGATACACCGCTTTATATAATTAAAGAAAAAGCAAGAGAATTAGGTTTTAATAGGAGTGGAAATAGCGCAATCGAAAGAGTACTTACTAACCCTACTTATGCAGGGCTATTAAATGTTGAGGCTTTTAAAGAACATCCAGGAGGGCTTTTCCCAGGGATACATGAACCAATAATTGATATTACAACATGGCAGATGGTGCAACGTAAAATGAAAAAGCCAGAAAAAGTAAAATCAATAATAGATGACCAAATTCCTTTAAGAGGAATATTAAAATGCCATTGTGGCAATATTTTAACAGGTGCTCCTTCTCGTGGTAAATCGGGTAAATATTTTTATTATTATAAATGTAGGTGTCCTAAGCACAATAATATAAGTGCCCTTAAGGCTCACACTCAATTATTAAATGCTTTGCACTTGATGAGTATTTCAGAAAAAATGCTACTGGATATAAAAAAAGGTTGCACGGCAGCAGTAGATAAAGAGATTAAAAATAATAGCGAAAAATTGATTCTAAGAAAGGAGGAGTTATTAGATGTAGAGGCAAAATTATATACACTTGAGGAAAAGTGGATCAGTAATGAAATTTCAAGAGAAACATACAATAGATGGTACGCAAACTATAATTACTCTTCCTTAAACTTAAAAGGGGCTATAGAACGATTGAGTTCCAATTTAGGAGACGTATATAAAATCTTGCGAAAAAATATGGATTTACTTACCGATATACCCTATGTCTACAGTAAAGCATCAACTCTTCAAAAAAGGGAATTTATTAGTATGGTGTTCGACACTAACTTATACTATGAACAAGGGGTGTATCGAACACCTACTATGTTAAGTATTTTCTCTCATAATCATCTGTTAATGAAGGATAAAGGGTTTCTTATTTATGAAAAAAAGCGGGATGATTTTGCAATCATCCCGTCCAGTGGAGTCGCCGGGAATCGAACCCGGGTCCAAACAAGCAACTAAAAAGCTTTCTA
>JAZKDI010000024.1:0-1503 GCA_040387655.1 Bacteroidota bacterium
ATAATGATCCTTGCGGACCACGCAATACCTCAATTTGTTCGATATCGATAAAATCCAAAGTGGTTGCCGCTGGACGTGCATAATAAACACCATCAACATAGAAACCTACACCCGGATCGATTCCGTCATTTGTAAGTCCAAAAGGAGAACCCAAGCTTCGAATATTAATTCCAGTATTTCTAGGGTTTGAAGAATATAATTGAACTGATGGGACAAGTTCTTTTATTCGATTAACATTAAAAGCTCCAGTTTGTTCTGCCTGTTTTCCTGTTATTACAGATATTGCGATTGGTACATCTTGTACTTTTTCTATTCGGCGTCTTGAAGAAACTACCACCTCGACCAAAGCATTTTCTTCAATAAGATTTATTTGTAATGAAGGTATTGGTAAAGAAGTAATTTCTATTTCTGCGGTTTTATATCCTACATATTGAACTAAAAGGGTTAAAGGGAGTTTTCCTTTAGAGTCAATCGTAAATTTCCCGTTAGAATCAGAAATTGTGTTAGAAGTTGTTCCTTTTATTACAACATTTGCGGCTTCTAAAGGAATGTTTTGGTTTGTTGTGACTATACCGTCAATGTTTTGTGCAAATGATATTGAGAAAGTTAAAACGGATACTATTGTAAGTATATTTTTTATAGAATTTTTCATTTATATTAAGTATATGTAATTAGTAGAATTTAATTTAAATTTTTTAAACTAACACATACACATCATTTGGGAATTCTTGTTTTCAATTATAATTAGTTGGTTTTCTATGGATTGCCTATTTAAAAAAGCAAACTTACTTCGGTACGTTTTCATACGTTTAAATTTGGATTGTTAATGATGTATTAAATTCGACGCAAATATATAATTAATTCTATAAAATTAGTAGAGTTTAAGAAATATTTTTTTATTTTTTTACCAATGAAGCAATAGTAATGCCTTCCATAGCCTTTAAAGTTTCTTCTCGAATGGTAATCAATCCGTGTCGTAGTAGGCATTCAGATTCATCGATGCAATCAGAACAGCGTTCGTAAAAATTCAATGATGCACAAGGAAGTAAAGCAATTGCACCATCAAAAAGCCTGTGAATATCGGCTAAAGTAATGTCGTTTTTAGATTTTAAAAGATAATAACCGCCAAATTTCCCTTGTTTACTTCCTACAAAATGGCCACGTTTTAAATCCAACAGAATCTGTTCCAAAAACTTTTTTGGAATAGAGGCCGCCTCGGCAATTTCGATAGTTCGAGAAACATGGGTTTCTTCTTGTTGCGCTAAATATAAGAGAGCTTTTAGTGCGTATTTGGCTTTATGTGAAAGCATTTACTGTAATTGATTTATAATTTTTGAATAGATTAGGCCCTATAAACATTTAAAAGAGCCTTTAATTTTTTGAATTTCGGATGTCCTTGTTTTATCAAGATGGAAACTGAATGTTACCAATCTCCACCAGATCCACCTCCAGAGAAACCTCCGCCACCAAATCCACCGCCGAAACCGCCTCCGCCAAATCCAC
>JAZKDI010000025.1:0-7111 GCA_040387655.1 Bacteroidota bacterium
AGTGGTATTAAGTTTATTTGAAGCAGACCTTAAGTAATTCTTAAGTAAATCCTTAAATTTATGTTCTACATTTATGCTTTATTTAATTGTTATACATAATCATGAAGTTATGAATTTAATATTTTACAAAAGTCACCAGGTTATTTAATTTTCTTTAAAACAAGAAACCTAAATGTGTCAATGTTTAAGTATATCATAATCATTTAAAATAAAATCTAAAAAAGTACTTAAATTTGTTTTGTGAAATTTCTAAAAAACATAATAACTTTAATCATTTGCCTGCAACTAACAATTCCTTTTGTTGTTGAGGATAGTTTGCGCCTACCTGTTTTGGTTTCACATTTCATTGAACACAATCATAATCATAGAGCCGTTACTATGGTCCATTTCTTGGCGGATCATTATTTAAACAATCATCATGATGAGAAACATGATGATCATGGAGATTTACCTCTCCATAATCATTCTGACTTTTCATTTAATCAAAATTTAGCAATAAACGTAGAAATAAAATTATTCAAATTTATTCCTAACTATTATTTTAAAGAACCACAAAAAATTGCTTTTTTACAAAATCATTTTTCTTCAAGAGTTTTACTATCTATCTGGAGACCTCCAAAAAATTGTTAATTATTTTTAATGCTTTTTTACAATTCATCATCGTCTATACATTGATGAGCATTTGTATTACAGCATATTCTTAGAAAAATAATTAATAATTATAAATTATGTTGAATAAAATAATTGAGTTTTCAATAAAAAACAAACTCATCATTGGTCTTTTTATTATTGCCCTGATAGGATATGGAAGTTATCAATTTACCAAATTACCTATCGATGCGGTTCCCGATATTACGGATAATCAAGTTCAAATAATCACATCAGCACCATCATTGGGCGCAACTGATATTGAACGACTAATTACATTTCCAATAGAACAGGCCAATAGCAATATTCCTGGACTGAAAGAAATTCGTAGTTTTTCTCGTTTCGGTTTATCAGTGGTAACCATTGTTTTTGATGATGCAACTGATGTCTATTGGGCTAGACAACAAGTAACAGAACGATTAAGTGCGGTAAAAGACCAAATTCCAAAAGGAATAGGCAATCCATTTCTAGCACCAGTAACTACTGGGCTGGGTGAAATTTACCAATATGCGGTTCGAACAAAACCCGGTTATGAAAAAAAATACGATGTAACCGAGTTGAGAACCATTCAGGATTGGATTGTTCGCCGTCAATTATTAAGCGTCGAAGGTGTTGCAGAAGTGAGTAGTTTCGGTGGAAAATTAAAACAATTTGAAATTGCCATTGACCCCAATAAATTACAATCGTATAATATTACGATTGCTGATGTTTTTTCTGCTTTAGAAAAAAACAATCAAAATACTGGTGGTGCTTATATCGAAAAAGGTCCGAAAGTTTTATACATCCGAAGTGAAGGATTGATTAATACCATCGAAAATATAAAAGACATTTCAATTAAAAACACCAGTAGCGGTAGTCCCTTATTTATCCGTGATGTAGCCGATGTTCGCATTGGTAGTGCTATCCGATATGGTGCTATGACTTTTAATAAAAAAGGAGTGCCATCTGGCGAAGTTTCAGGCGCAGTAGTGATGATGTTAAAGGGTGCTAACAGTAATGTGGTTATTAAAAAAATTAAAGAACGTATCGAGCAAATACAAAAAACCTTACCCGAAGGCGTTATTGTAGAGCCCTTTTTAGACCGAACAAAAATGGTAAATAATTCCATTTCAACGGTAGAAACGAATTTATTAGAAGGAGCATTGATAGTCCTATTTGTTTTAATTTTCTTTTTAGGAAATATAAGAGCAGGATTAATCGTTGCCTCAGTTATTCCTTTAGCGATGTTAATTGCAGTCATACTGATGAATATTTTTGGTGTGAGCGGTAATTTAATGAGTTTAGGAGCATTAGATTTTGGATTGATTGTAGATGGTGCCGTTATTATTGTTGAAGCATGTTTGTTTAGCTTACACAGCAGGAAAACTTCTCAAATCTCACAGCAAGAAATGGATAACACCGTATTGAAAACGTCTATAAAAATGCGTAATGTATCCGTTTTTGGAGAACTGATTATATTGATAGTATACATTCCAATTTTTACTTTGCGAGGTATTGAAGGAAAAATGTTTTTACCAATGGCACAAACAATTGCGTTTGCTCTGTTTGGTGCTTTTATATTGTCGCTGACTTATGTTCCCATGATGACTGCTTTGTTTTTGAATAAAAACATATCCCACAAAAAAAACTTCTCAGATAGAATGATGGAAAAATTAGAAAATTTCTATCAACCTCTTCTGAACAAAGCATTAGGAATTCCTCGAACAATTATTGCTGCAACTTTGGGATTATTTCTTTTGGCATTAATTACACTTTCGTTTATGGGTGGTGAATTTATGCCCTCATTAGAAGAAGGGGATTTCGCTGTAGAAACAAGGGTTTTACCGGGAAGTAATTTGCAAACTTCGATGACAGCTATTTCGCAGGGCGCAAAAATACTAATAGAAAAGTTCCCTGAAGTAGAGAAAATTGTTGGTAAAACTGGAAGCAGCGAAGTACCAACCGATCCAATGCCTATTGATGCCAGCGATATGATGATTATTTTAAAGGACAAAAGCGAATGGACTTCTGCCGAAACTTTTGACGAATTATCAGAAAAAATGGCAAAAGAATTAGAAGCTGTTCCAGGTGTTTCTTACGGTTTTCAATATCCGGTACAAATGCGTTTTAATGAATTAATGACGGGCGCAAGACAAGACGTGGTTTGTAAAATATTTGGAGAAAACTTAGATACCCTGGCTTTATACGCTAATAAACTGGGCAAAATTGTGAATACAGTCGAGGGTACTTCTGATCTTTATATAGAAACCGTTACCGGAATGCCACAAGTGGTAATTGACTACAATCGGTCAACAATAGCGCAATATGGATTGAACATTGAAGATATTAATCGAATAGTAAATACCGCATTTGCAGGACAAAGCACCGGAGTTATTTACGAAGGTGAAAAAAGATTTGATTTAGTAGTTCGTCTGGAAGGCGAAAAACGTCAGGATTTGGCAGATGTTCAAAATTTATTAATTCCAACACCAAATGGTATGCAAATTCCGTTATCCCAATTGGCAAAAGTTGAAATTACCGAAGGACCAAATCAGATACAAAGAGAAGACGCTAAACGTAGAATTGTGGTTGGTTTTAATATTCGAGGCCGCGATGTGCAAAGTATAGTAAAAGAGTTGCAAGGAAAAGTCGAAGCCCAAATAAAATTTCCCGCGGGTTACTATCCTACGTATGGCGGTGCATTTGAAAACCTAAATGAAGCCAAAAATCGTTTAATGATAGCTGTTCCGGTTTCATTATTATTAATATTTATTTTGCTTTATTTTGCATTCAATTCAGTGAAACAAGGACTATTGATTTATTCCGCGATTCCACTTTCTGCAATTGGAGGTATTTTCTTTTTAGCGTTGCGAGGAATGCCTTTTAGTATAAGTGCCGGAGTTGGTTTTATAGCCTTATTTGGTGTAGCGGTTCTGAATGGATTGGTATTAATTGCAGAATTTAACAGTATTCGGAAATCAGGCGAAACCGATTTGAAGGCGATTGTTTTGCAAGGAACTAAAATACGTTTACGTCCTGTTTTAATGACTGCATTCGTAGCCTCATTAGGATTTTTGCCCATGGCATTAAGCAACGGTTCAGGTGCCGAGGTACAAAAACCATTGGCAACGGTTGTTATTGGCGGACTATTGATTGCTACTTTATTGACCTTATTTGTTTTACCAATTTTATACATTATGTTCGAAAAAGGAGCTAAATTAAAATCAAAAAAAATGCAATCAATTACAACAATCATGGTATTGGGGTTGTTTTTTTCTTTTCAAAATACAAGTGCCCAAGAAAAAATTTTACTTGAAAAAGCCATTGAAACCGCATTGGAGAATAATATAAAAATAAAAAACGGAAAACTAAATTCTGAATATTTACAAAAGATGACCAAGACGGGCTACGATATTTCCAACACGGGAATTATTGGGGAATATGGTCAGTTTAATAGCAATGCTAATGATATAAAAATTGGCGTTTCACAAACTATTAAATTTCCGACAGTTTACAAAAGGCAGAAACAACTGCTAATTGAAGAAGCCAAAACTGGCGAATGGAACGAAGTCTTACAAAGAAAGGAATTGACAAGACAAGTGACAACAGTATTTTATGAAATGGTTTATCTCAAAGAAAAGGAAAAATTATTGCTAAAAAGTGATAGTATCTATTCTGAATTTTTAAGAAAATCAACACTTCGTTTTGACAAAGGAGAAAGCAATATATTAGAAAAAGCAACTGCCGAAAATCAATCAGGACAAATAAAAATTCAACTTCTGGAATTACAAAGTGATTATAAAATGACACAATTGCAATTCAAGTACATTCTTAATACAGATAAAGACTTTATCCCGGTTTCAGATAAATACAAATTGGATTTTGCTGAAAATTTAGATAAAAATGTTATAAGCAATCAACCCAGTATAAAATTATTTGAGCAAGAAGTAAATAGCAACAAAGCGCAAATTTCACTTGAAAAATCTAAAAAATTACCCGAATTAATTGGCGGTGTTTATTACCAGACATTCAAAACAAATACTGCGTTTCAAGATGGCTATAATGGCGTTTATGGACAATTTGGAGTGGCACTGCCGCTTTTCAATTCAAACATAAAAAACAGACAAAAAGCATTAGAAATCAACAGTCAAATTGCAGAAAATAATTTGACTAACGAAAAATTAAAACTGCAAAGTCAGTATCAGGAATTAATTCAAGAATCGAAAAAACACCAAGAAACTATTACTTATTTCGAAAATCAGGCTTTAAAGAATGTAGATTTGATAACTAAAGCCGCTAATGATAAATTCATCAATGGTGACATCAATTATCTGGAGTGGGTAATGTTGATCAATCAAAATACAGAAATTCAAAGTAACTACATTGAAACGGTTAGAAAATTCAATGAAACAATTCTTAAATTAGGAAATTTAATATCAAAATAAATGAAAAATACAGTCATTACTTTAATAGGGTTATTTTTTCTGTACTCGTGTGGTAATAAAAAAACAGAAAACGAAACAGAAGCTACTCCAGCTATTGAAAACACAACAACACTTACCGATGCACAAATAAAAAATGCAGGTATTGAAACCGGAAAAATCGAGCAAAAAGAGATTTCATCATTATTAAAGTTAAATGGAAAAATAGATGTGCCACCTCAAAATTTAGTATCCATAAGTGTTCCAATGGGAGGATATTTAAAATACACCAAACTTTTAGAGGGAATGTATGTGACCAAAGGACAAGTTTTATGCGTAGTAGAAGACCAACAATACATTCAATTACAGGAAGATTACCTTTTAGCAAAAGCAAAAATTGGGTATGCAAAAGCCGAATTCGAAAGACAAAAAGAACTTAATCGAAGCAAAGCCAGCAGCGATAAAGTGTACCAACAAGCACAATCAGAATACAATTCACTATCGGTAATGGTACAATCGTATGGGGAGAAATTAAAATTCGCAGGAATAAATCCAAGTAATGTATCGGCAAAAAATATTTCAAAAAGCATCAATATTTATTCGCCAATAAGCGGATATGTGTCTAAAGTAAATGTAAATACTGGAAAATATGTAAATCCAAGCGATATTTTATTCGAGATTGTAAATCCTTCTGATATTCATTTGGCACTAACCGTATTCGAAAAAGACATTAACAAAATGGCAATTGGACAGTCAGTTATAGCTTATAATAATACTGATCCAGAAAAAAAATATCCTTGTAAAATCATTTTAATTGGTAAAGACTTTTCCGAAAACAGAAGTACAGAAATGCATTGTCACTTTACAAGCTATGACAAATCACTTTTGCCAGGGATGTATATGAATGCTGAAATAGAATTAAAAAGTCAACAATCAAATGTGTTGCCATCAGAAGCTATTGTGAACTATGAAAACAAGAATTATATCTTCATAGAAAAGGAAAACAAGCAATTTGAAATGAAAGAAGTAACAACAGGAAATACAGAAAATGAATTTACTGAAATTATTTCAGAAGATTTGAATGAGGCTACTATAGTGATAAAAGGGGCTTATTCGCTTTTAATGAAAATGAAGAATATGGAAGAATAAAAACCGTAAATTTACAGTATGGACAGAAAAGAGTTTTTAAAATCAAGTACATTGTTTGGCGCAGCTGCATTAGTGCTTCCAACTACAAACGCGTTTACTAAAAATTTATCAGACAATTCTATTGATAAATTAGTAGATGCAAATGGTAATTATATTCAACAAACATTGCCCTACAGCGAAAGTTTTTTAGAACCCTACATGGATGCTGAAACCTTAAACCTACATTATACTTTTCATCACGGGGGCGCGGTAAAAGGAGCAAATAAGGATTTGCAGATGATAAAAAAAGCATTGGATGAAAATAGTTTAGAAACCATTGATTTATGGACAAAAAAGCTATCGTATCACTTTTCATCACACATATTGCATTCCATATTTTGGACAAATCTTACAAATAAAAGCAACATCCCTCAAGGAAATTTGCTAAAACGAATTGAGAAAAGCTTTGGTAGTTTCGACAGATTGAAAGTTTTAATTGCAGCTACCGCAAAAAATGTTGATGGTAACGGTTGGGGAATTTTGGCATATCAACCTTATAGTGACAGTCTTGTAGTTTTACAATGTGAAAACCATGAAAAACTAACGCAATGGGGTGCAATTCCAATATTAGTTATTGATGTTTGGGAACATGCCTATTATTTAAAATACAAAAATAAGCGAACTGATTTTGTAGATGCACTTTTCAATATCATCAATTGGGATAACGTGGCGATGCGATTGAACGATGCCTTAAAGCTGACCCGATAATAAATTGGATAAGCATTAACATCAAATGGAAAATGCTACTTTAGTTGAAATAATAAATGATTCTTCAGAAATTCTTGTAAAAGGGACTTTTGATATCGTAAATTAGATAAATAATGGACTTGAATAAACTAAAAGATCAGTTGCAAACAGAGGTTGATACGGCTTTT
>JAZKDI010000026.1:0-44478 GCA_040387655.1 Bacteroidota bacterium
TAGAAGCAGGTGTCATTATCACTTGGACATGTGCACCTGCTTTTATGAAAAGTCGAACTAATGTAGCTGTTTTGTACGCGGCAATTCCACCAGAAATGCCTAGTACTATTTTTTTACCGCTTAAAACAGACATATCGAATTATTTATTTCCGTCTCTATGGTAGATTTTATCATCTAACCATTCTTGCACAGCCAAAGCGTGTGGTTTTGGTAATTTTTCGTAGAATTTTGAAACTTCGATTTGTTCTTTATTTTCAAAAACTTCTTCTAGGCTATCATTGTATGTAGCAAATTCTTCCAATTTTTCAGTCAATTCCTTTTTGATTTCAGAATTGATTTGATTGGCTCTTTTAGCCATAATGGTTATCGCTTCATATACATTACCAGTTGGTTCCTCAATAGTACTTTTGTTATAAGTAATTGTGTTTACTGGTGCATTCGTCTTCTTTAAATCCATCTTTTTATTTATTTGGAAATTGTTGTAAATCCTTATTAATGATAGCTAACATTTCGTCAGCCTGTGCTTTGTACTCTGAATTGGCATTGAATTTAATCAAATTATTATATGCCACTTTGGCTATATTCAATCTTTCTTCTTTTTTAGCAAAAACACTGTTAATTGCTAATTGGTAAGTCGAGTCGAATTTAAAAAACAAAGCTTTTTCTTTGAATGGCGTTCCTGGATAATCTGCAATAAAATTATCAAGCGCAACAATAGCTGATTTATAATCGGCTATCTTATTGTATCCTTTAGCGTTTTCAAATGCTTTTTTCTCTAGTTTTTCCCTTAAATTCTTTGCAATAGTGTTTGCTTCTGCAAAATATTCCGAGTTTGGAAAATTATCAATAAACGATTGCAATTTATCAATCGCTTTATCCGTATCCGTTTGGTCAAGGCTATAAACAGGTGACAACATAGAATAACTTTTGGCAGCCAAAAATGCCGCTTCCTGTAACTTTTCACTTTTAGGGTAACCTGACGTAAAACTTTCAAATTGATAACCTGATAAATAATATTGTTCTGTTTTATAATAAGACTGAGCAAACATATAAAACATTTTTTCTGCTTGAGGTTTTCCTCGATATGATGGAGCCATTTGTTCAAAAAGACGGATTGCTTTTGAATATTTTTTTCTCTCATACATTTTTGTAGCCACAGCAAACTTCTTATCTACGTCTTCCGTTTTCAAAGCTTTTTGATAAGGACTACAAGAACCAAATACAACAGCGATAAGTAATATATATATAAATTTCTTCATTATTAGGTTTGGTTCCGTTGATTTAAAGCAGTTTTAGCACCCTTAAAATCAACCGCAAATTTAGTTATTAATTTGGCGATTACAAAATCTTTTTTAGTATTAATAAAATCACGGTTTTTATTCCTTTATTTATTGATTTTATTCACAAAAACATTAATTCTATTAGCTAAATCCTCATTGGTATTTACAAGTGGCAAACGCACCGTATTTTCACAAATCCCCAGCGTTTTGAATATTTCTTTTATTCCTGCAGGATTGCCTTGTTCAAAAATCATATCAATACTGTTTGCCAAAAGATAATGTAGTTCGTAAGCTTCATCTACTTTTCTTTCTAACCCCAAACGTACCATTTCGGAAAATTGTTTTGGAAAACCTTCCCCAATAACAGAAATAACGCCGCTTCCGCCAGCTAAAACCATCGGTAATGTAATCATATCGTCACCAGAAATAACCAAAAAGCCTTTAGGTTTGTTTTCGATTAATTTCATCGCTTGAACGATATCTCCCGCAGCTTCTTTAATAGCTACAATATTTTTAAAATCATTGGCTAAACGAATAACAGTTGAAGGCAACATGTTACTTCCCGTCCTTCCTGGAACATTATAAAGAATAACAGGAATTGGAGAAGCTTCAGCAATTGCTTTGAAATGCTGATAAATTCCTTCTTGTGTAGGTTTGTTATAGTAAGGCGAAACAGAAAGTATTGCGGTAAATTTAGAAAAATCCCTACTCTTTAGCTCTTCAATAACTTTTTGGGTATTATTATTTCCTACTCCAAGAACCAATGGCAACCTTCCATTATTGGCTTCAATTACAGTTTGAATTACTAATTCTTGCTCTTCTTGATTTAATGTTGCTGTTTCGGCAGTTGTACCTAAAATAACTAAATAATTGATTCCGTTATCTATCTGAAAATTGACAATCCTTTTTAAAGCATCTACATCTACTGAAAAATCTTTTTTGAAAGGAGTAACGAGTGCGACTCCAGTTCCAACTAATGATTGCATATTATATTTTTTTAAATAATTTTAAATATTTGAATAATTCATTTACGAAAATGGTATAATTATCCGTATTGATGCTGATAATAAAATGGTTAAGACGTTCATCAATAGTGCTAAAACCTACTTTGAAATTTGCTCTTGACTGTTGGGACACCAATAGTAAAGGCATTTTTTCAACATCATAATAATTAATGAGTAAATCAAAATCCTTGGTAACAAAATCCTTTATTTCTGCTTTATTGAAAGTGGCGTTCCAATTCAAATCCTGAGGGCTGAAAACTGGATAATTAAAGGTTTCTTCTTTTTTTATTTCGTTTCTAAATACCAGTATTTTGATATCCGCTTTTAAAATTCCATTATTGATTAGTTCCTTAATTAAAGCATCTTTTTTATTAAACAAACTTCCGTCAATAAGAATTCCAACCGTTTTTATAATTTTGTTTGAAGATGTCTCTTTGACATTTGACAACTTTTTTTTAACTGCTTTTTCAATTAAAAAGTTTTTGATAAAATCTAAAAACATATTCCTTTTACTTAGGTGACAAAATTAATTAATTCAACGGCATTTTAATTGGTAAATCTAAAAAAGTATATTCCGTTTTTTAAACATTTTGTTATAATCTTAACAAATTTAAGTTCATTTTGTTCCAAAGGAATTTTAATACTTTTATAAATTTGAAGTCAACATCTCAATAAATTCATTTTCTGAAATTATAGAAACATTTAATTTAGTGGCTTTTTCCAGTTTTGCCGGCCCCATATTATCTCCTGCGATAACATAATCTGTTTTTGCAGAAATTGAACTTCCTACTTTCCCCCCATTATCTTCAATGGCTTTTTTCAAATCATCTCTCGAAAATTGCTCAAATACTCCAGAAACTACAAATGTTTTTCCAGATAATTTTACAGTGGCATTCGGGTTTATTTTTTCATTGATTTCAAACTGTATTCCATAGTTTTTTAGTCTTTCAATAGCGTTTCTATTTTCTTGGTTTTCAAAAAATTCAATCACGCTTCTCGCAATTCTGTCCCCTATTTCATCCACTAACACTAAATCCATTAATGTAGCTTGACTTAGAGCATCTATATTTTTATAATGTTTAGCTAGCTTTTTAGCCACTGTTTCTCCAACAAATCTGATACCCAGCGCAAACAAAACGCTCTCAAAAGGAATGCTTTTCGAATTCTCTACTCCTTTTACTAAATTTTCAGCAGACTTTTGAGCCATTCTTTCCAAAGGTAGAATTTGCTCTACTGTCAAATCATACAAATCCGCATAATTATGAACCAATCCATTATTAAAGAGTAATGCTACTGTTTCTCCACCAAGTCCTTCTATATCCATTGCCTTACGTGAAATATAATGCTGGATTCTACCTATAATTTGGGGCGGACAACCATAAAAATTAGGACAATAATGATTAGCTTCACCTTCATTCCGAATCAATTCAGTTTGACATTCTGGACAATTGGTGATGTATTTAGTGACCTCGGAATTTTCTAAACGTTTACTAAAATCAACTTCAATAATTTTCGGAATAATCTCTCCGCCTTTTTCTACAAAAACGGTATCCCCAATTCTAATATCGAGTTTTTCAATTTGATCAGCATTGTGTAAAGAAGCACGTTTCACAATCGTTCCTGCCAATTGAACCGGTTGTAAATTTGCAACTGGTGTTATTGAACCTGTTCGACCAACTTGATATGAAATAGAATTTAATTTAGTAGAAACCTGTTCTGACTTGAATTTATAAGCCATTGCCCATCGAGGCGATTTGGCAGTATAACCCAATTCCTCTTGATATTGAAATGAATTCACTTTAACCACTACTCCATCGGTTTCATAAGGCAATTGATGGCGATGAATATCCCAATAATCTATAAACTCAAAAACTTCATCCAGATTAAGAGCTAGTTTAGCTTCTTTCGGCACTTTAAAACCCCATTTTCTGGCGGATTCCAAACCTTCGATTTGAGAAGAAAATGGTAGATTGTTTCCAATCAAAGAATACAATAAACAATCCAATGGCCTTTTTGAAACTTCAGAACTATCCTGCAATTTCAAACTTCCAGAAGCAGTATTTCTCGGATTAGAATAAGGTGTTTCTCCAATTTCTATTAATTCCTGGTTCATTTTTTCGAAACCAGCAAAAGGCAAAATTATTTCGCCACGAATATCAAATGTAAAAGGGAAATTACCTTTTAATTCTAATGGAATGGATTTAATCGTTTTGATATTATTGGTAACTTCATCACCTTGAAAGCCATCACCACGGGTAACAGCGCGTTTTAATTTTCCATTTTCGTATGTAATACTGATGGAAGCGCCGTCATATTTTAATTCACAAGTATATTCTAATGGGACATCGCCTAAAACTTTTTGGATCCGTTTTTCCCAATCAATTAAATCTTCTTTTGAATAAGAATTATCCAAAGAATACATTCTATATTCGTGTTTAACCGTTTGAAAATTTTTAGTAACAGTTCCACCTACCCTTTGCGTTGGTGAGTTTTCATCAAAAAAATCAGGATTAGAATTTTCTAGTTCTTGAAGTTGTTTTAGTTTGGTGTCAAAATCAAAATCAGAAATTGTTGGATTGTCTAAAACGTAATAATTATGGTTGTGAAGATGGAGTTCTTCTCTTAAAGTTCGAATCGTATTTTGGATATCCATATAATAGTTAGCGTTAAGTTGAAGTGCTATTTTGTACGCTTTATTTTAATAGGGCTTTGACGAGAATCAAATACATCAAAAATTTCTATTGATTTATTTTTCAAATTTATCCAGTAAATAATTTTATAGTGTTTAAAAATTATATACCTAAACTCTTTCGTTCTATTCTCTATAGATAGTTCAATTTGCCCAATATTAGGCTGGTTTTGAAGTTTTATTACTTCTTTTGCAATTCCAATAACTAGATTTTTTGCAACAGTTAAACTTGCTTTTTCCTTATGGTAATCAAAAATATTTTGAAGTTCTTTTTTTAAAAAATCAGTCCAATAAATTTTTAGCTCCATTTTTCAATTTCCGAAATTAACTTACTATTTTCTGTTAATCGCCCTTTTTTCGAATCATCTAAAGATTGATCGATTCTTTTTTGAAGTTCTTGATTAGTAATAGGTTTTATTTCAGAATGAGTTTGGGTTTGTTTCTGGAGCATTTTTTCAAGATGAGAAATCACTTTATCGCTTTCAATTTTAAGAAATTCCTGAACAAATAATATCTTACGGGTTTGCAAATCCATCTTTATGTTTTTCCAAAATTACAAAATATTTTGAATAAAATTAATTTGTTACGATTCAATAATCGAATTAATTTGTTTGTATAATTCTCCGCCACTCAAAAAAGCGCCTTGTTGGATCAAAGCAAAAAGCGAAGTGTTTCGGTCTTCAGTAAATTCTTTTTTACCCAGTTTCATCTCTATATTATCTGTGAACATATTGTCACTTAACCACTGTAAACCTTCTTTGGTAAGGAAATCAGTTTCTGGCACCATTGATTTTAAAACAATCGATTTGACGTTAGTTTCAAAACAGTGAAAAAGAAAAATATGATTTTTTGAAAAATGCTCAAAATATTCAGCTCTCGACAAAACACCTTCCCAAATTAAATCAGAAAAAACATCGAGTTCCTGTTCCGCCACTTCTGGCTTTTCAGCTTTTATTTTATCCCATTCGGCTTTATCAATCGCTTGTGTGGATAGAAAATTAACGAATTCTGGATGTAATTCATCAAATTGCTCTTTTGTAAGTCTTGTGTATTTCACTCGAATAAGTTTATTGTTATTTATTGGTCTCGTGCATCTCGCAAGCTCGTGTCATGTGATTGCGTGGAACGAAGCGCACGAGCGTAGCGAACTGACATCAAACAAAAAAGTCTCGATTTTCATCGAGACTTAAATCTATAAATTTAGAAATTATGCTTTTTCAGCAACAATTTCATAAGGCAATTCAATTATTACATCTCTGTGTAAACGAACGTTAGCAGTATATTTACCAGTACGTTTAACGATTCCAGAAGTGATGAATTTTCTATCGATGTTTTGGCCACCTTTTGCTAAAGCTTCTGCGATGTCGATATTCGTGATTGAACCGAATAATTTTTCACCACCTGCTTTTGCAGAGATTTTAATTTCGATAGCTTTTAAAGCTTCAGCTAATGCTTTTGCATCTGCTACAACTTTAGCTTCTTTGTGTGCTCTTTGTTTTAAGTTTTCAGCTAATACTTTCTTTGCAGAAGAAGTTGCTAAATGAGCGTGTCCTTGTGGAATTAAAAAGTTACGACCGTAACCGTTTTTCACAGTAACTACATCATCTTTAAAACCTAAATTCTGAACGTCTTTATTTAAAATAAGTTCCATGTTGTTGTCCTTTATTAGAGAAGTTAGGTTTCTTATGTTTTAATGTTACTTTTTATAGTAACATATGTTATCGCTTTTTTTTATTTGTGTTTGTTTTCAACAAACTCTTTATTGATAGCGATTTCATTTTCAGAAAACCAACAACTTTAGTTATTAATTATTTTAGTAAATCGGCCACGTATGGCATTAAAGCTAAATGTCTTGCTCTTTTAACAGCAACAGACACTTTTCTTTGGTATTTTAATGAAGTTCCAGTTAAACGGCGAGGAAGTATTTTTCCTTGCTCATTTACGAATTTCAAAAGAAAATCTGCATCTTTATAATCAATATATTTGATACCTGATTTTTTGAATCTACAATACTTTTTAGTTTTGTTGATTTCTATGTTCAAAGGCGTAAGATATCTGATATCCCCGTCTTTTTTTCCTGAAGCTGATTGTTGTAATGTTGACATAATGATTACGCTTTAGATGCTTTTAATTTTGTTCTTCTTCTTTCAGCCCAAGAAATCGCATGTTTATCTAAACTTACAGTTAAGAAACGCATAATTCTCTCGTCACGTCTAAATTCAGTTTCAAATGCAATAAGCACTTCTGCTGCTACTTTGAATTCGAATAAATGGTAAAAACCACTTTTCTTGTGTTGGATTTCGTAAGCCATTTTTTTAAGGCCCCAATCTTCTTTTGATACCATTTCTGCTCCTCTGGACGTAAGAAATTCTTCGAATTTGCTCACTGTTTCCTTTACCTGAACTTCAGATAAAACGGGATTTAAAATGAAAACAGTTTCATAATGATTCATAAATATTTTATTTTAAAAATTAATTTGGGTGCAAAAGTAAACTTTTTATTTTAATCAACAATACAATTCAAACAAATATTTGATTAATAAAAATCGACATTGACAACTACTTTTATTGACCTATATTGAGGAACTGCCTCAAAACTGTTAAGCATCCTCTGAATGGTGTTTTTTGTATTACCAACTGATATATCTAAAGGTATTTTAACCATTATCGTTCTTATGTATTCATTCCTGATTCGACTGATTGCTGGTTCTTCAGGGCCAAGAACAGGCATGTTCAAATTTTGCTGCATTACCTGATACAACCACATTGAACCTTCTTTAAGCTTATCATAGTCACGGTGTTTGAGCGTAAGTTTTATAAGTTTAAAATACGGCGGATATTTATAAATTTGTCTTTCATATAATTGCTCAGTAAACATTCCCTTATAATCATTTACAGTTACTTGCAGTATGGTTGGATGCGTTGGGTTGTAGGTCTGTATTATTACTTTTCCTTGTTTTTCGGCTCGACCGGAACGCCCCGAAACCTGAGTCATCATTTGGAAACTTCTCTCAAAAGCCCGAAAATCTGGATGAAACAACATATTATCGGCATTCATGATTCCAACCAAAGTCACATTGTCAAAATCCAAACCTTTGGCAAGCATCTGGGTTCCAACTAATATATCGATTTCCCTGTTTTTGAAACTATCGATAATTTTTTCAAACCCAAATTTCCCTCGAGTGGTGTCCTGATCCATTCTTCCAATTTTTGAATCTGGGAACAATTCTGTTAATTCCTGCTGGATTTGTTCCGTTCCAAAACCTTTTGTAGTCAGATGAACACTGGTGCAACTGTGGCAATGCGTAGGTTTTGCAATTGCATAACCACAATAATGGCATCGCAGTTGGTTTTTATGTTTGTGGTAGGTCAAACTCACGTCACATTGCTGGCATTGGGGTACGTGTCCGCACGTTAAACATTCCAATAAAGGGGAATAGCCACGGCGATTTTGAAACAAAATCACTTGTTCGCCCAGCGAGAGCGCTATCATTATTTCATCAATCAATGTATCGCTAAAATGTCCGGACATCTTTTTCCTGAAATACTTGTCTTTTAGATCCACTAATTCGATAGTGGGCATTAAAACATTTCCATATCTTTCAGAAATTTCTACCAAACCAAATTTATTCGATTTGGCATTAAAATAACTTTCAATACTTGGTGTAGCAGAACCCAACAAAACCTTTGCTTTGTGTGAATTTGCCAAAACTATAGCTGCGTCACGAGCATGGTAACGAGGAGCAGGATCTACTTGTTTATAGGTTTGTTCGTGTTCTTCATCTACAATTATAAATCCTAAATCTTTGAATGGTAAGAATAAAGCCGACCTTGCTCCTATTGTTATTTGGGCTTTCGCCGAATTTTCCAATACTTGATTCCAAACCTCAACACGTTCATTATTGCTGTATTTAGAATGAAAAACGGCCACTTTATTTCCGAAATGAGTTCTTAACCTGCTTACTAACTGAGTGGTGAGTGCTATTTCAGGAACTAGATACAACACTTGTTTTCCGGTTGCAATATAATCCTCAATAAGTTTTATATAGATTTCAGTTTTTCCACTTGCCGTAACTCCATGCATTAAACACACGTCCTTTTGATTGAAATTTTCTTTAATTGAAATAAAAGCCGTTTGTTGGCTTTCACTTAAATGCAATCCTTTTTCATTGGCTTTGCCTAAAAAATTAACCCTGTCTTGCTGTATGAAATATTCTTCGAATATTCCTTTTTCGATTAATGCTTTTATAGTGTTTGCTGTAGCACCTGACTTTTCTATAAGTTTTTTTACAGTGATTGGTAATTTTTCAGAAGCCGATAATTGAAAATACCCTAAAACTATTTCCTTTTGCTTAGGTCCTTTTAATGATTCTAAAAGTTCATTCAAACCATTGTTAAAATCGTATTTTGAATGCAGTCGGATATAACGAACCAGTTTTGGTTTATAATTTTCTGTTATTTCTTCCTGAAGTACTAAAATGTTTTTGTCTATGAGTTTCTGAATAACTGGAAATATATTTTTCTTGTTCAATATTGCCATTATATCCTGAACTTTCAAGGAGCTTTGTTGTTGCAATGCTTCACAGATTAAATACTCATCGTCCGAAAGTTGGCTTTCATCAATAAGAATATCTTCTTTTTTTGAAATCATCGTTTCACTTTCAAGCAACAAGGCACTAGGCATTGCAGTACGATACACATCGCCAATGGCGCACATATAATAAGACGCTATCCAAAGCCAATGTGTGATTTGGATTTCTGTAACAATGGGTTTTACATCAAGGATTTGGTGAATTTCCTTAGCTTCATATAATGTAGGCTCGTTTTGATGGTTTTCTATAACGAGCGCTGTATAAATTTTGCTTTTGCCGAAAGGCACAGTAACCCGCATTCCTTTTTTAATGTAATCATACTCGGTTTCCGAAACCCTGTAAGTAAAGGTTTTGGAAAGGGAAAGCGGTAAGATTACTTCGACGAAATGCATTTTTGGGTTTTGGGAATTTAGGATTTTAGATTTAGGATTTAAGTCTTATGTTTATTGCTTTTCATAACATAAACCTTTCAAATTTCCGGATGTAAAAATATCCCTTATTGAATCTCCTTCTAGTGTAACTGTTACATCATGGAAATTAAGACCACCTATATCAAGTGGTAAAGTTTTTTTATTGAAAAATGCAGTTTTCAATAAAAAATGGTAACTCTTCCCTACTTCTATTTTTTTACAATCATTAAATTCATTTTTTACAGAAACAATTTTAAAAAGCGAATCGGGCTTACTTGCGTAAATTATATAAACGTTATTAATTAAATCAATTCTCTTGATTTTATATAAGTCGTATTCATTTATATTAGTAGCAGTTTGTTTTTTACCACAGGCAATAATTGTGAAAACAATAAATATTATGATTTTTTTCATTTTTCATTTTTTTATCACTTCATCCTCAACCAATACTGTGTCCTACCTAATAACGGAAACAATATATAACCACGAATTTTAAGTTTGTCTTTGGATTCCAGCACTATAGAACATCTATATATTTTTCCGTTTTCTGGATTCATGATTGATCCGGAATTGTATTCGTTTCCATCCTTTTTTAAACCGTGCATGATTGTCATTCCAACTATGGGTTTGTTTTTATTTTCACCATCACATTGACTACAAATTTCTTTTCGGTGCTTTGGATCCAAAATCTCTAAAACCCTTCCGTAGATTTTACCCGCTTTTTCATAGATTTCGAATATCGCTTTTTCCTTTCCTGAAATATCATCAATGGTTTTCCATTTACCTATAACACTTTGGCCATAGCCAAAATGAAAAGAAAAAATAAATAATAGGTATAAAATAAATTTTCTCATAGCTGACTGGTTTAATCCAACGAAATGTTTTTAAGCATCTCTCTTGTTTTTAATTTGCTAATGGTGGCATTCAATTCGAAACCAAGAAGTAAAATTGTGCAATTGATCCAAATATAAAACATCATTATCAACAAAGTCCCGATAGAACCGTAGAGTTCATTGTATTTAGAAAATTTAATTACCCAAATCCCAAATCCATAAGACGATAAAATAATCATGATGGTAGAAAAAACAGAACCTATTGATATAAACGCCCTATCCTTCTCCCTTTTAGTCCCGAACTTGAATAATATTGAAACTGAAATTAATATCATCAGGATTACAAAGGCATATCTTCCTAAAATAATCAACTGAATACTATCATTTAAAACATCCTGAATGGCGCTTTGCTGAATAATAACTTCAAAGACCACAATAGCTGCAATTGTAAGAATCAACAAAAGTGACAAAAACAAAGACATTCCCAATGCCACAATATACTGTCTAAAAAAACCTCTCTTAATCAAAACATGACGTGAGGATTCAAATCCGCCCAAGATTCCGTTAAGTCCGTTTGCCATTAAAAAAATGGACAACATAAACCCTGACGATAATAATCCAGAATGGCTATTGTTCAAAATATCACTTATGATTTTATAAATCGCATCATAGGTATTGGGAGGTACCCCTTCCCTAACAAATTCCAAAAAATCGGCCTGAAATCCTTCTATGGGAATAAACGGAATGAGATTTAGAATAAACAATGCAAAGGGAAATAAGGCCATGAAAAAACTAAAAGAAATCGCACTGGCATGATAGGAAAATCCGCTTTCCAGTATTCCAAATACATACATTCTTAATAATTCGTAAACAGACAATCCTTTTAACCAGCCTAGTTTAGTTTTCTTTAAAAAATCAATAAAATGCCTGATTACAGGCCAATCTACTATTTTATTTATTTGGATTTGCTTTTTCATTAGTAGGCTTTTAAACTTAAATCCAGATTGTATATAGAATGGGTCAATGCACCAGAAGAAATATAATCTACTCCGCAGTCAGCATATTTCCTGATGGTTTCTTCATTAATATTTCCAGAAGATTCAGTGAGGCATTTATCCCCAATTAATGCTACCGCTTTTTTTGTAGTTTCATAATCCAAATTATCCAATAAGATTCTGTAAACCCCATCTGTCGCAATAATTTCTTTTACTTCATCGAGGTTTCTAGCTTCTACAATAATTTTCAAATCTAAATTATTGTCTTTGATATACGCTTTGGTTTTGGCTATAGCCAAAGTAATCCCTCCAGCAAAATCATTATGATTGTCTTTAAGCATTATCATATCATACAGTGCAAACCTGTGATTTTCTCCACCGCCAATCTTTACTGCCCATTTCTCGGCTGCCCTAAAACCCGGGGTTGTTTTTCTTGTATCGAGGATTTTAGTGTTGGTTCCTTCCAGCAGTTTTACATATTCATTTGTTTTGGTAGCTATGGCAGACATTCTTTGCATAGAGTTCAAAACCAGTCTTTCAGCTTTAAGTATGGATTGTGAACTTCCCGAAACGGTAAAAACCACATCGCCATAATGAACAAAAGTGCCGTCTTTTATCAAAACATGCATTTGCAAAAGCGGATCAACATAGTTAAATATCATTTTGGCAAATTCCACACCGGCAATAATGCCTTCGTCTTTAACCAAGAGTTTTGCGCTTCCCTGTGCAACTGAAGGAATACAAGCTAATGAACTGTGATCGCCAATGCCTATATCTTCCCTAATAGCATTGGTTATAATTATATCAAGTTCTTTCTGAAACTGTATTTCGCTAATCATTATTCCATAAATTTTATAGAATGCTAAAGTACGGCAATTTTATGAAATAGGAAATTTGGATTGAAATATCCTATAAAAGTTTGTGTTTACTCTTCTTCTTCGTCAGTAGTATGCGATTTGGAATAATTTCTCCATTTTTCGATACATTCCTGCATGTCTTGAGGCAATTCGGTATTAAAACGTAGCATTTCGCCAGTTTTTGGGTGTACAAAACCTAATGTTTTAGCATGAAGTGCCTGACGCTGTAAAATTTTAAAGCAATTATCTATAAACTGTTTGTATTTAGTAAAAGTAGTTCCTTTAAGAATCAAATCGCCGCCATATCGCGCATCGTTAAAAAGCGGATGTCCAATGTGTTTCATGTGCACGCGAATCTGATGTGTCCTTCCTGTTTCCAATATACAGGAAACCAAGGTAACATAACCAAAACGCTCCAATACTTTATAATGTGTCACCGCAGGTTTACCAATTTCCGGATCAGCAAAAACCGACATCTGCATACGGTCTTTTACGTGTCGTGCAATGTTTCCTTCAATCGTTCCTTCGTCTTCTTTCACATTCCCCCAAACTAACGCTACATATTCCCTTTCGGAAGTTTTTGCTTCAAATTGTTTGGCAAGATGTGTCATTGCTGCTTCTGTTTTAGCAATCACCAGAAGCCCAGTAGTGTCTTTATCAATTCTGTGAACTAAACCAGGGCGCTCGCTACTATTCATTGGGAGATTCTCAAAATGATAAGCCAAGGCGTTTACTAAAGTTCCCGTATAATTTCCATGACCAGGATGCACAACCAATCCAGCAGGCTTGTTGATTAATAAAACACTCTCGTCTTCAAAAACGATGTCAAGCGGGATATTTTCCGGATCAACACGGTTTTCAAATGGTGGGTGAGACAACATGATGCGCACCACATCAAAAGGTTTTACTTTATAATTTGATTTTACGGGTAGGTCATTTACATAAATATCCCCGTTTGTAGCGGCATTTTGAATTTTATTTCGGGTTGCATTCGGAATAAGATTCATTAAAAACTTATCTATTCTCAAGAGCAATTGTCCTTTTGGGACATCAAACCTATAATGTTCAAATAATTCGTCTTCTATTTCTTCTACTTCGTTATTTTGGATATCGTTCATTCTTAGTTTGTATCTGTAGAATCCGATGGAGTTTCGTCAAAACCAACTTTCCCATCCCCTAAAACCAAATCAATTTTAGACGATTTGAAGATTTTGTCCCCAGGATTTAATTTTTTTCCGTTGCATCTCATTTCCATAATCATGTCTTTTCCAAGATACGGCTTGTAGGTAATTTCTCCTTCTTCAAGGCCCAATGCCTTTAGGGTTGGAACTGCCTGACGGTATGTTTTTTCTATTAAGTTTGGCATCTGAACCATGGTAAAACCAGAAGAGTTAATCTTAATATAGATCTTTCTGTTTTTCTTTACTTTGGCTCCAGCCACAGGATCTTGTTCAACAACTGTATGTTTTGGAAATTTTTTATTATAATCAACACTGTCCAAAAGAACATAGTCTAAATCTACCTCATCCAGCCTTTCTTCAACCTGTTCTTCATTTAATCTTGCTAAATTAGGAACAGTGATTTCGTTCCCATGGTCAGTAGTAAAAGTCAACCAATGCATGAATAAATAGCCCAAAACAAAAATGATACCGAGGGCTATTAAAACCTGAACAGCAAAAACGCGACTTTTAAGATAATTCTTTAAACTCATAATAATATTGATTTCTGCAAAGATATAAATACTAAAGGTTTTTCCTTTCAACAAAAAATGATATTTTTGTGTGGCTAAAAATCAGAAAAAATTAATTTGAAGCTATTCCTGCTGTCCGCTATATCTTTTTGAAACAGGGCTTCGACAGGCTCAGCCTCCGTTTCTAAAAGGATGCCGCTTCCATCAGGGCTAAAAAAAACATCAACACCTCCTTTCTCCGATGGCTGAGCCTGTCGAAGCCAAGAGAAAACAAACAAACAATATGAAGAACATTGCCATTATCATGGGCGGATTTTCAAGCGAATATAAAATTTCGCTTACCAGCGGAAATGTAGTATATCAATTTCTTGACAAAACAAAATACAAAGGATTCCGTATTCACATTTTTAAAGAAAAATGGGTTTATGTTGACGACAATCATGCCGAATTCCCCATTGATAAAAATGATTTTTCAGTAACAGTCAACGGAACTAAAATTACTTTTGATGCTGTTTTCAATGCCATTCACGGTACTCCAGGTGAAGATGGATTAATGCAGGCCTATTTTGAATTAATAGGAATGCCTCAAAACTCCTGCGATTATTATCAAGCAGCATTAACATTTAACAAACGTGATTTATTATCGGTTTTAAAACCATACGGAATCAAAACTGCCATTTCTTATTACTTAAATAAAGGCGATAAAATAAATACTGACGAAATCGTAAAAAAAGTTGGATTGCCATGTTTTGTAAAACCTAATAAAGCAGGTTCCAGTTTTGGGATATCAAAAGTAAAAACTGCTGATGAATTGCCTATTGCCATTGAAACCGCTTATAAAGAAGATGATGAAATTATTATAGAAAGTTTCCTTGATGGAACCGAAGTATCGGTAGGTGTAATCAATTATAAAGGGAAAGTAACGGTTTTGCCGATTACAGAAATAGTTTCCGACAATGACTTCTTTGATTATGAAGCAAAATATTTAGGTAAGTCACAAGAAATTACTCCGGCTAGAATTTCAGATGAGCTAACCGAAAAAATAGGCGCCGTTGCTAAAAAAGTCTATGAAGTTCTAAAAATGAAAGGCTTTTCAAGAAGCGAATTCATAATTGTGGACAATGAACCTTATATGCTGGAAATGAATACCATTCCTGGATTAACTACAGAGAGTTTAATTCCGCAACAAGCAAAAGCAGCTGGCATTTCATTAGAAGATTTATTTACAAATGCAATTGAGTTGTCTTTAAATAAATAATAAACAGTCTATGTTTTTTTGTGGTACTAAACTAAAAACAATAAAAACCGGAATTATAACCAACGCACATTGCGATTATTGTGATGAAGAAAGCGATATGGAATATGATTTTCAACAAAAATATTTCCATTTATATTTTATCCCGTGCATCCCATTAAAAAAGAAAACTAGTGTTTGTTGTCAAAATTGTTTTGAAATCATTGAGGAGAAACATTTTAGTAATGGCATAAATGTTAAATTAAATAGAGTCAAAGAACGATATCCAATCCAAACTCCAATATGGTCATTTTCGGGATTAATTCTTTTATCTTTACTCACTTGTTGGGCTTTTTGGCAATCCGGTAGGCACGATGTTGTAGAAGATAATTACATAAAAAGCCCAAAAAAAGGCGATATTTATTGGATTGAATATCATCCTAAAGAATATACAACCCTTTACAGCACTTTAAAAGTTGACAAAGTAGATAAACAAAATGTGTATTTTACTTATAATGATACGTCGGTAACTAAATACACTAAAATATTTTCTATATTAGATGACAAACATTACACTAACCAAAAAGGGATTTATACCCGTCAGAAAATAAAGGATTTATTTAAAAAAGATAGTATAATTTCTATAACCCGAAAAGAATAAACATACAACCAACCTCAAAACATAAAAATGAAAGACATTACCCGTGGCGGACAGTTCATCGTAAAAGAAACAAAATGTGAAGACATTTTTACTCCAGAAGATTTCAATGAAGAACAATTAATGATGCGTGATTCTGTAAAAGAATTCGTTGACAAGGAAATCTGGCCCAATAAAAACCGTTTTGAAAACAAAGATTATGCGTTCACCGTAGAATCCATGAAAAAAGCTGCCGAATTAGGCTTCTTAGGCGTTTCTGTACCTGAAGCTTATGGTGGTTTGGGAATGGGTTTTGTCAATACCGTATTGGTTTGTGATTATATATCTGGCGCAACAGGTTCTTTTTCAACTGCATTTGGCGCACATACCGGAATTGGAACCATGCCAATCACATTATATGGAACGGAAGAACAAAAACAAAAATACGTTCCGAAATTAGCCTCTGGCGAATGGTTTGGTGCCTATTGCCTAACAGAACCAAGCGCAGGAAGCGATGCCAATTCTGGGAAAACAAAAGCTGTTCTTTCTGATGACGGAAAAAATTATCTGATTACCGGTCAGAAAATGTGGATATCCAATGCTGGTTTTTGTAGTCTGTTTATTGTTTTTGCAAGAATTGGCGATGATAAAAACATTACTGGTTTCATTGTAGAAAACGATCCCAAAAACGGAATCACAATGAATGAAGAAGAGCATAAATTAGGCATCCGTGCCTCTTCTACCCGACAAGTATTTTTTAATGAAACGAAAGTTCCTGTTGAAAACATGCTTTCAGAAAGAGGAAACGGTTTCAAAATAGCGATGAATGCACTTAACGTTGGACGTATTAAATTAGCAGCTGCTTGTTTGGATTCGCAACGACGCGTAACTACAAATGCCATTCATTATGCAAATGAAAGGGAACAGTTCAATACTCCTATTGCAAAATTTGGAGCCATTAGATACAAATTAGCAGAAATGGCTACATCAACATATGCGGGAGAAAGTGCCACTTATAGAGCAGCAAAAGACATTGAAGATAGAATTATTGCAAGAGAAGCCGAAGGTGCCTCTCACCAAGAATCCGAATTAAAAGGGGTTGAAGAATATGCCATTGAATGTTCTATTTTAAAAGTAGCCATTTCGGAAGACATTCAAAATTGTGCCGATGAAGGAATCCAGATATTTGGCGGAATGGGGTTTTCAGAAGATACTCCAATGGAAAGCGCTTGGCGTGATGCAAGGATTGCACGAATTTATGAAGGGACAAACGAAATCAACCGAATGCTTTCTGTAGGGATGTTAATCAAAAAAGCATTCAAAGGCCATGTTGATTTATTAGGACCTGCAACAAAAGTACAGGAAGAATTAATGGGGATTCCGTCGTTTGATGCTCCAGATTATTCTGAATTATTTGCAGAAGAAAAAGAAATGATTGCCAAACTAAAAAAAGCATTTTTAATGGTTGCTGGTGGTGCAGTTCAAAAATACGGACCGGATTTAGACGGTCACCAACAGTTATTAATGGCTGCCGCGGATATTTTAATCGAAATCTACATGGCAGAAAGTACTATCCTTAGAACCGAAAAATTAGTAAAAAAACAAGGTGAAGCCAACTGCATGGAACAAGTTGCAATGGCAAAACTATATTTGTACAAAGCCGTTGACATTATCACATTAAAAGGAAAGGAAAGCATAATTTCTTTTGCCGAAGGCGACGAACAAAGAATGATGCTAATGGGATTGAAACGTTTTACTAAATATACCAATATGCCAAATATTGTAGAATTGAGAGAAACAATCACTACAAAACTGGTAGAAAAGAATCAATACTGTTTCTAAAAACACTATTCAGCGGGTAGCTTTTTTCGCTGCGCCGCTGTTAGTTTTTTATCTTCAAAAACTTCTTTTTTTATCATTACTGCATAACTGTTGGGGATAATTTTATGCCCGTGAGTATTAGCATACACTTTAGTAAATTCTGATCCAAAATATAATATTATAGCCGAATAATAAACCCAAATCAGGATTATAATAACTGAACCAGCAGCACCGTAAACAGTTGCTACTGTTGAACTTCCCAAATAAAACCCAATAAGGAATTTACCAATCATAAAAAAGAGCGAAGTAAAACTGGACCCAATCAAAGTATCTTTCCATACGAGATGTCCGTCAGGTAAGGTCTTAAAAATGATTGAAAACAGCATTGTAGTGGATAGAAATAATATCAGGATATTTAAAAAATAAAAGAGATAAACTGTAGCATCTGGAAAGAAAATAATCAGCCGTTCATTAATAATATCCATTACCGTATTTACCATCAAACTGACCAACAAAAGAAACCCAACAGCACCTACCATAGAAAACGACATTAATCTGTTTTGAACAAATTTCTTAAAGCCTTTATGTGGTTTTACTTTTAGTCCCCAAATGTAATTGATCGAACTTTGGATTTCTGCAAAAACCCCTGAAGCTCCTATAAAAAGCATAATTCCGCCAAAAATTGTTGCAAACAAATTACTATCGGACAACTCCACATTTTTAATTGTTTCCTGAATTTGTATAGCAGCAGAATTACCCACTAATTCATTTATTTGAGTAAAAAACCTTCCAGTCACTGCTTCCCTTCCAAAGAAAAAACTACAGATAGACATAATAATTATCAATAACGGAGGTAATGAAAATACAGTATAATAAGATAATGATGCGCTTAACTTAATTGCGTTATCATCATCAAACTCGTTATAGGCACTCTTAATTAAACTCCAACTGGTTAATGCAAATTTTTTCATAATTTATACTTTTTAATTAACCACCCACTAATTCACCTCCATTGACATGGATTATCTGTCCGGTTATATAACTACTATCTTCACACGCGAGAAAAACGTAGGCTGGTGCAACTTCAGAGGGTTGGCCCGCTCTACCCATTGGAGTGTCTTTTCCAAAATCACTAACATTTTTAAAACTTGAAACTATCAACGGAGTCCAAATAGGCCCAGGCGCAACACCATTGACACGAATTCCTTTTTTCGCTAACATCGATGCTAATGATCTTGTAAAGGTTACAATTGCTCCTTTTGTGGTCGAATAATCCAACAAATGCTCGCTTCCACGGTACGCGGTAACGGAAGTAGTGTTGATAATGGCATCCCCTTTTTTCAAATGGTTCAAAGCCTCTTTGATTATAAAAAAAAACGGATAGATATTAGTCTCAAAAGTAGCCGTTAATTGTTGTTTTTCAATTTCTTCGATAGATTTTTTTGAAATCTGTATAGCTGCATTGTTAACTACAATATTAAGGCTGCCAAATTTTTTAATTGTTTTATTGACAATGCTTTTACAAAAAACTTCTTTTTTTAGATCCCCTTTAATCAATAAGCATTCGGCATTTTCCTGCTCTATCATTTCTTTGGTTTCCTTAGCGTCTTTTTCTTCTTTAAAATAAACAATGGCTATGTTCGCTCCTTCTCTCGCAAAATGAACAGCCACACTTCTTCCTATCCCGCTATCGCCACCAGTAATAATTGCGGTTTTGCCTTTTAACTTTCCGCTTCCATTATAATTTTTATTCATTACTTCAGGCAACGGATGCATTTTGAATTCATTTCCAGGAGGATTCTGAATTTGTTTTGGAAATTTTTTTGCTTTCATATCCTTACTGATTTTATATTCTATCAAATGAAAAAATCTGGGCATTTTCGTTTTCCTTGCCTTGAATCAAATCTGTTATTATTTCTGCCGCAATTAAGCTAAAAGTAATTCCGTTTCCACCAAAGCCCAATGCAAAATAACTATTGGGTAACTTTTTATATTCACCAATAAAAGGCAAGCCGTCCTTAGTTGCTCCAAAAGTCCCTGTCCAACTGAATTCCGGTTTGAATTTTAAATCAGGGAAAATTTTATTAAAATCATCAACTAACTGTTTTGATTTTTTGGCAATCAGTTTATTTCTTTTTTTTGGATTATAGAATTCCTCATCCCTTCCTCCCACTAACATTCTTCCGTCTGGAGTAGTCCTCATATATAAATAAGGATTTGCAGTGTTCCAGATCAATACATTGTCTTTCCAAAATTCCTTCGTAGTTGACTGTTCGCTTACCACCGCATAAGTTGATTGTAACGAAACAATCTTTTTATCAATAAAATCCGTCACTTCATAACCAGTGGCATATATTAGTTTTTTTGCTTTAAGCGTAAAACCATCTTCCGTTTTTATGTTTACTCCATTTGTATGATGCTCAATTTCAGTGATTTTTGTACGGTCATACACATTGCAATCGTTGGTTTTTTTGTATTGCAACAAGGAATGAGCCAATCCGTAGGCATTTGTTTGTGCGCCATGATTTGATAAAATGCCTGCCGCTGCCGAAAATTTAAACTCTTTCTTAATTTCATTTTCATCTAAATAACGAACATCAAAACCGGCCTCTTTTCGAGCTGAATATTCTTTTTTCAAAAACGGAATATCTTTCTTATAGGCTGCAAAATAGAGGCTTTTTTTAAATTCAAATTCTTTAAAGTTTAATTTTTTGGAGATTTTTCCCAGTTCTTCAATTGCATGATTACACAATTGATAAGCTTTGACAGCATTTTCTTCTCCAACTATTTTTTTTAACTCAAACAAAGGGGTGTCAATTTCATATTGTAAAAGCGAGGTACTGGCACAACTGCTTCCTAGGCCAATAGTCCTAGAATCAACGGTTACACAATTAATTCCAGCATTGACTAGATAATATCGAACTAATGCCCCAGAAATACCCGCACCAATAATTACTACATCCGTATTTATATCCTCTGATAATTTCGGGAACGTATAGGGTAGCCCATCTTTAATCAACCAAAATGGGTAACCTGCGATTAAATTCATATCAATTATTTATGTTCATAAATTTACAAAGAATGTTTTTCAGAATTTATCATAAAATTTATATAATAACCACTTCAAAAAATAAAGGCAAGTGATTTAAAAATCTAAAAAACATATTTCAACTTTTTGATTTAAAATAGATTTAGTACCCATAATAACCAACTCTCTTGGTTATAAAGACCTTTTATATTGGTTATAATAACCGTAATTGTTAGTTGTAATGACCAATATTATTGGTTATAATAGCTAATTTTGTCGGTTATAAAAACCAAGTATATTGGTTATTATACTCAACTCAACTGCCCATAACAACCAATCCTGTTGGTTACAATAACCTAGCTTATTGGTTATAATACCTAACAAATAGAAAATTGATTCAATTGAAATGGGATATTCATAAGTTTTTGATAACAAGCTTATTTTCCTACCTTTGGTAAAAACCAAATCTGTATGAAAAAAATAGTTTTATCTGCGATTATAATTATTGGGCTAATAATTAGTTGCAAAACAATTAATAACTCCAATGATTCTAATAAAATCAATATTGTTTTTGAAGCTAAAAGCAACAGCACTGTAAGTGGGAATGCTACTTTTATTGAAAAAGACGGAAAAGTGACTTTTACTGCAAAAATAGCTGGACTAAAACCCGGCATTCATGCTATTCACATTCACGAAAAATCCGACTGTTCTGCAACTGATGGAAGTTCTGCTGGCGGACATTGGAATCCTACATTCAAAAAACACGGACAATGGGGAACAGGTGAATACCACAAAGGCGATATAGGTAATTTTACTGCCGACGAAAAAGGAAATGGAAGCATTACTTTAACCACTGCTGAATGGTGTATTGGCTGTGGTGATACTACAAAAGATGTTTTAGGAAAAGGATTGATTGTGCATCAAGGAACCGATGATTTTACTTCTCAGCCAGCGGGAAATGCCGGTGCGAGGGTAGCGTGTTCTGGAATAATTAAGTAATCCCTTTATTACCTTGGAAGAAAAAGAATTACATTATTTTAAAAATTCTGCAGAATGGCGCGAATGGCTACACGAAAACCATTCCAAATCAAAAGGCGTGAATTTGGTTTTTTATAAAGTAAACAGCGAGTTTGAAAGCATGCGCTGGGAAGAAGCTGTTCAAGTTGCCATATGCTATGGCTGGATTGATTCTACAGTTCGGAAAATTGATGATGATAGAAGGAAACAAATGTTTACTCCACGAAAAGATAAAAGTGTTTGGAGCAAACTCAATAAAACCTACATCGAAAAACTTTTAAGTGAAAACCTGATTCAGGAAAGTGGTTTGGCAAAAATAGAAACCGCTAAAAAGAACGGCTCCTGGATTTCTTTGGATGCTGTTGAGGATTTGATTATGCCAAATGATTTAGAAATAGCGTTTGAGAAAAACAGCATTGCTTTTGAAAACTATAAAAAATTTAGTCCTTCTTACAGGAAAAGCTATTTGTATTGGTTGAATCAAGCGAAGAGAGAAGCTACTAGAGAATTGAGAATTACTGAAATTATTAAGCTTTGTGAGCAAAATTTAAAATCAAGAGTTTAATTATTTATTGAAAATTTATTAAGTTGTATTTATTACCGTAAAAAATTAAATTAAATGATAATATTACCTTACAAAGAAAAACTTATTCAAGAAAACTTCATTGAATTTTCATTCAGTAATGAAGATGAAAATTATCTACCTGATTTCAAAATTTTTGAAAAACTTAATTCTACAGACCAATATTTTCTCGCTGAAAATTACAATTGGGACGATGGTGTTGAAATCCTGAAATGGATAATTGAAAGTAAAAAATGTGACAAAGGAACTGCATCACTGATTTTTTGGGCTTCAGAACCTGATTATTACTTTGAAAAATCTGAAAGTGAAATTTCAAATTATGAAAAAGAAACATTTTTCTTGCTTAAAAGAATAGTAGAGAAGTATAACAACAATGAATTTAAAAATGCAAATTTAAAATACGACCCAACTGATAGGGAAAAAAGAATTGATTGGAGCAAACAAAATTCAGAATGGGATATTCCAGAAGAAATTAAAAAACCCATAAAAGGATTTACAATTATAAGTCTTGGAATTATTAAACAAAAAATTTGGGAATGGCAGCGCAAACGAAAAGAAGCTAAACGAGCTGCTAAAAGATTAAAAAGAAAAAAATAACAGTATAACAGTTTGTCTATTTTAATTTTTAAAACAAACTTTAAAACAAAAATGAGTTTAATCATTTATCAAAATCTTAATATAAATTTTTCTCAAAATTCACAAAAACACCTAGCTTTGTACCTCAATATTTAAGTGATGATTAACCCTTCGGCTAACGGTTGGATAGACAAATTTTTTCTGGAACAGACATCTGTAGCAAATTCAATTACTGCAGACTTGGATTTGTTTTATAAAGAGGTTCGAAAAACCGGCTTTATTTATGGGCATATTATTTCTTTTGATACGCTCAAAAAATTAGAAACAACAGGCTGGATTGAGGATGAGAAATCAAAAGTAGCCTTACTTAATACATTATATAAAGTTTACGGATTAACAACCCAAGATACAAATCCTTCCAATTTTATTCAAAAAGCGCTTGCTTTCTATAATGAAATGAGTCCAGAGGGTTTCAATTTGTTCAAAATGGTTTTACCTAAAGGTTCCCCGTCCTTGAACCTAGAAAACATAATTGACAGCCGCGTTCAGACCAATATCGATATTATCAGCAAAAACTTTTCGCATATTGTAACCAATGCATTGCTCTTTATAGATGTTTTGGCGTTTCATAAATATTTACTTCATGGAAAAATCCCTGAAAAATATTTAATAAAAATTGAAGAAACCGCTATCAGTATTATTTCATTGGCTTTAAAAACGAAAACCAATAAATCAAAATACGATGATTTATTGATTAAGCTTTTTGAAGCATCAGTTCGGTATAGTAAATTTTCAAATGTAAACATCAAGAATTTAGAAGAATTGAAACTTGATTACTTTACTTTTGAATTAGAAAAAAAATATTTAATCGATTTAGCGGGAATGGCTTTATGGAGTGATGGTGAAATTGAAAAAAACGAGGCCTACTTTCTTCATAAATTAGCCGAACTTCTTGAAATTCCAGATGCTTTTGTCGTAGAAAGCATTGAAGAAACGAATATATTTATCACGAAATATAAAAATGAGATTCCGTATTTCAGTTATTCCAATCCCGTAAAACACTTTTATGACCAAACAACCCAAAGTGTAGAAGTGTTGATTTCCAGGAATAAAACCAGATTGTTAAAGGAACTATCAGAAAGCAAAGAATTAATGGTTTTACTCGCTTATTCTACACGTAGGGATTTGGATGAAAAAGAAAAGAAAAAAGTAAAAAAGCAATTATTGGATATTTGCAAATCAATACCATCGCTTACGATTTTTTTATTACCAGGCGGAAGTTTGTTATTGCCAATATTGATTAAGTTTATCCCACAAATGCTACCTTCTTCTTTTAATGAAAACCTTGAGGATTTAGAATAAAAAAATCGCCCTAGGGCGATTTTTTATTAGAATTTCAATTGATAGACTTCGTCTAAATCTGCGTTGGAGCTTATATTAACATCCAAATCGGTTACAAATCCAGAGTTTAAACCATAGACCCAACCGTGAAGTGTTAGGTTTTGACCACTTTTCCAAGCAGATTGAACAATCGAAGTCTTGGCTAAATCGAAAACTTGCTCCTTTACATTCAATTCTACAAAAGTATTGAAACGCTCAGTTTCGTCCTCTATAGCATCTAAATAATCATTATGCAAACGATAAACATCTTTTATATGACGAATCCAATTATCAATAATCCCGATAGAATCATTGCCTAAAGCAGCTTTTACGCCTCCACATCCATAATGACCACAAACTAAGACATGCTCTACTTTTAATACATTCACAGCATAATCCAGAACACTAAGCATATTCATATCGGTATGAACTACCATATTAGCTATATTTCTATGAACGAATACTTCTCCTGGCTTTGCGCCAATAATTTCATTAGCAGGAACACGACTGTCCGAACATCCAATCCATAATAAATGTGGATTTTGACCTTTTGCCAAATCTTTAAAATATTCTGGATCGTTTGAGATTTGCTCTTCGACCCATTTTTTATTATTGTCTAATATTTTTTTATAAAATTCACTCATATTTTAGATTGCTGCTACTTTGGCATATTTAGATTATTAACTTAACCAAATATATACAATTTAAACTATTAATGTCTTAATTCAGTTACTGAAAAATCTGGATTTTTATCATCTTTAATGTATTGAACATCATTATAAAAAGTAACTTCTCCAGTTTCAATATTATGCATTGCACCTATTATTCCTATCTCACCGCTTTCAATCATTTGCTCCAGGATAAAACTTCTTTCAATGATATTTTTCACATTGCGTTTTACGTTGATTTCTGCAACATTTTCAACAAAAGATGCGTTTTTAGCATTTCTTTCTGTCAAGGTTTGTGTTTCTTGATAAACTGCAGGTTGGATTTTTGATAATAGTTCTGTAAGATTTCCCATTTCTACGTGGTCACAGGCGCCTTTTACAGCACCACATTTACTATGTCCCAACACAACTATAAGTTTAGAACCAGCGACTTTACAAGCGAATTCCATACTTCCAAGAATATCGGTATTTACAATATTACCAGCAATCCTTACCGAAAAGACATCACCTAAACCTTGATCAAAAATAAGTTCTGCCGAAGTTCTACTATCTATACAACTTAAAATTGTTGCAAACGGCCATTGCCCATCTCTAGTATCATTTACTTGTTCAAGTAAATTTCTATGTGCTTTTAGATTATTTACAAATCTATTATTTCCATCTACTAACAATTCTAAAGCTTTTCTTGGTGTAATTGAAGCTTGTAATTCTTTATTTAATGTTTTCATCTTTTTTAATCTTTAAAATCAATATTATTAACTTCTACTTTCACAGTTTGGCGTTTCATTGCATCATATTTATGCTCATAAGTAATTGTGTTTTTAAATCCATCACTGTTTTCTAATTGATACGCTTTTTTAAATCCAATTAATTTTACTTTAATATTTTCTTCTTTTGAAGTAATTTTTTTAAACTCTATAATTAAATCCAAAACATCATGAGCGATATAAACAGTATCTGTTGCATTAATTACTACTTTTGAATTTTCAGGAATTGATGCTAAGGTAGATTTTATTGCTGATTTATTCAAAAAGGAAACTTCTTGTGCTAAATCGATATGAATAACATCTCCGTCTTGGTATTCTTCTTTTCTAAAACTATAAGCTCTTTTCATGTTTCCTTTTAAAATAAAAATCACACTGATAATGATTCCTAATGCTACACCTTTTAGTAAATCAGTAAATACCACACCAATAAAAGTGGCAATAAAAGGAACAAATTGGTATTTGCCCTTTTCCCAAAAATGCAGGATTGTTTTTGGGTTAGCCAATTTATAGCCTACCAATAATAATATAGCGGCCAAAGTAGCATAAGGGATTTTATTTAAAATAGAAGGAATAGCAATAACGCTTATCAACAATAAAACACCATGGATTATCGCAGACATTTTTGATTTTGCACCAGCAGCATTGTTGGCCGAAGTTCTCACAACAACCGATGTCATTGGTAAACCACCCAATAATGAGCTGACAATGTTTCCAATTCCTTGAGCTTTCAATTCTATATTGGTATCCGAATATCTTTTTTGCGCATCCATTTTATCGGCTGCTTCCATACACAACAATGTTTCTATTGAAGCTACCACTGCAATTGTAGCGGCAACAATCCATACTTTACTATTGGTTATAGCCGAAAAATCAGGGGAAACAAAAATATTTTTAAATTCGCTAAAAGATTCTGGTACCGGTAGAGTTACTAAATGTTGCGGTAAAATTGCTAAACTACTTCCGTAAAAAATAAAAAGTTCGTTCACAAACACACTTACTATCACTGCAATTAGAGCCGCAGGAACTAATTTGAGATTTTTCAGAAATGATATCCTGCCCCAAAAAATCAAAATAAATAATGACAACAATGCAATAACGACAGAACCTAACTGGAAGTAATCCAAAAGTGAAAACAATTCGGAAAACGTATTCTTACCGTCCATTTGAAGAAAGGACTGATCACCTTCAAAATCCTTGTCATAACCTACTGCGTGTGGGATTTGTTTTAAAATAATAATTACCCCAATTCCCGCGAGCATTCCCTCAATTACATTATTCGGAAAATAATTGGAAATCGTTCCCGCTTTTATAAACCCAAGCAACAACTGCAAAATACCGGCTAAAAAAACAGCTAAAAGAAAAACATTAAACGAACCTAAATCTGTTATTGCAGTTAAAACTATAGCCGTTAACCCTGCGGCTGGACCTGAAACACTTAAATGGGACGTACTTAAATAACCTACTATTATACCACCCACGATACCGGCAATAATTCCTGAAAAAAGTGGTGCGCCTGAAGCTAATGCAATTCCCAAACATAAGGGAAGTGCCACCAAAAAAACCACTAAACCTGATGCAAAATCAGATTTAAGGTTTGCAAAAAGATTGATTTTTTTTGTCATACCTTGAATAAATTAAATACATAAAAATGTCCATAAATTTTATGAACAGTAAATTGAAGTATTAAATAAATTCTGGTGGAGGGGAAAATATTTCTTCAAAAACATTGTCATGACGCGACAAGTTTTCCGAAAGAATCAAAGTGGTCGTTTTTAATGAGAAATTTGGAACAAAATGATAAGCATCGAATTTAAATTCTGCTTTTACTTCTTTGTGCATTTGCTCTTCTTCTGAAAAACTATAAAAATAAGAGGTGTCACTGTTTTTCTCTATCAAGCTCACTATTGTAGGAGTAGAAAGAAAAAACACAAAAACAACCAACATTATTTTAACAGCAAATTTCATATGCGCAAAAGTATATTTTTACATTTAAAAGTTCAACATATTATTCGTTTTTAAAGTAATTTTAACTTTATCACGATAAATTAAATTGATTAATCTTTATATTTGCATCATAAATTACTATACAAATGACAATTACTCAATTACAATATGTTTTGGCTGTAGCCGAACATAAAAATTTTACACTAGCTGCCGAAAAATGTTTCGTTACACAACCTACTTTGAGTATGCAAATCCAAAAAGTAGAGGAAGAGTTAAGTATTTTGATTTTTGACAGAAGCAAAAAACCAATTCAACTCACAGATATTGGAGAGAAAATTGTTAATCAGGCAAAAAATATAGTCAATGAAGCTAACCGTATTCAAGACATTGTTGAACAGCAAAAAGGATTTATTGGAGGCGAATTCAGATTAGGGATTATACCTACTATAATGCCTACTCTTTTGCCTATGTTTTTAAATAATTTTATTAAAAAATACCCAAAAGTCAAATTGATTATTGAGGAATTGAACACAGATGAAATTATTGCTAGGCTTAATAATGGTAATTTAGATGCAGCCATTGCCTCTACACCGCTAATGGAGGAAAAAATAAAAGAAATCGTATTGTATTTTGAGCCATTTGTGGCTTATATTCCCAATAGTCATTCTATCGCTGACAAACCCGAAATAGAAATCTCTGATTTGAATATTGATGAAATTTTGCTTTTACAAGACGGACATTGTTTTAGGGATGGGATTTTAAATTTATGCAAAAACCAAAAATCAAATGAAAACAATGCGTTCAAAATAGAAAGCGGTAGCTTTGAAACATTGATAAAACTTGCTGATGAAGGTTTAGGAATTACGCTTCTTCCTTATTTGCATACATTGGATTTAAAAGAAAACGACAAGCAGAAACTAAAACAATTCAAAGAACCAAAACCAGCTAGGGAAGTCAGCCTTATTTACCCAAAAAGCGAATTAAAAATGCAAATCATCGATGCATTGAGAAGTACCATCGCAGGTGTGGTTAAAGGGGCAATTGTTTTCCAAAATGTAGAAATTATAAGTCCGTTGTCAAAAAAATAAACCATAAAAAAAAGGAACTATTTTAAGTTCCTTTTTTTATGCTATTTGATATAAACCAGGCATTGTTTTAATTCGGGTTTTTCGTTTGTAAAACTCAACAACCAATCTGTTAGTTGTTCAATTTCATAAGGTAATAAAGATTTTAAGGCTTTTTCTAATTCTTTGCAAAAAAGTAACGGATCAAAACTTACTCTTTCGAGTATGTCTTTGGTATAATTTATCATTGTCAAACTCATAATAAAATTGATAATAAGTTAATAAAACAAGCATCGAAATAAAAATAACATCCCAAATTTAATTAAAAAATTAATCTGATTTACAAATGTTGTGTTAAAAAACAAAATCATGTTTGAAACTATTTTCGTGCCCGGAACATTTCTCTTTTGCCAGGGGCACCTTCTAATTTTTCTACAGTAAACCCAACTTCCTGCATACTTCTTTTAATGACTCCACGTGCTGCATAGGTTACTAAAATGCCATTTTCCTTTAAGGCTTTATACATCTTTTCAAAAATTTCGGTACTCCAAAGTTCTGGTTGCACCCTATATCCAAATGCATCGAAATAAATCAAATCAAATTTATCCTTATCAGAAATGTTTTCAAAGAACTGTTTTCTTTTTGTTAAAGAAAAATGAGGGGCAATTTGATTTTTTTCTTCCCAACTGGATTGATGTATGTCCTCAAAAATATTTCGGTCAGAAACTGCATTGAGTTCTGAAACATAATTCATCTTCAAAACTTCATCCTCAGCGATTGGGTATGCTTCTACTCCTACATAATCTATATTCTGGTTGAATTTTTTGGCTTCAATAAAAGTAATAAATGAATTTAATCCAGTTCCAAAACCTATTTCCAAGATTGCAACATCCTTATCTGGAAACAAAGAAAGCCCATTTTTTATAAATACGTGTTTTGCTTCTTGAATCGCTCCATGTTTTGAATGATAACTCTCATTCCAATCCGGCAAATGAATGGTTGTAGAGCCATCCAAAGTTTCAATTATTTCTCTCTTCATTATAATATCTTTAAATGCAAAAATAAAAGATTATATAAACAATAAATTATATTACATCATTTCTTTCATATTATTGAGAATTTGACAATAAATTAAACCTACAAAAACGAAAAATAAAAAACTTTAAACAAATTTTATAAGAAGTAAAAACAATACGTTTTTTATTTATTTTTGCCAAGAAATTAATACTTGGTTCATTCTTATAAATTAATGGGTTTATTCATTAGTATCCAATTTCTTAACAATTGAATTTTACTTTAATACCCTATTTATAAATGAGCACAGAAGCTATTCAAAAAATTGACATTACCAGCATTGTATCTTCAAAAATTGATTCGATTGATTTTGAAAATATAACTTTCGGAAACACATTTACCGACTATATGTTAGTTTGTGATTTTAAGAATGGAGAATGGCAAAAACCTCAAATCACACCATACGAACCTTTTTTATTAGATCCTTCGTCAAAAGTTTTTCATTATGGCCAAGCTATTTTTGAAGGAATGAAAGCGTATAAAGATGAAAACGATGATGTATGGTTGTTTCGTCCGGATCAAAACTTTGAACGTTTCAACAAATCGGCAAACAGAATGGCAATGCCAGAAGTTCCTGAAAGCGTTTTCATGAATGGATTGACACAATTAATTGATTTAGAAAGAAACTGGGTAAAAAAAGGAAATGGAAGTTCATTATACATTAGGCCTTTTATGATTGCAACTGGTTCTGGTGTTATCGCCGCTCCTTCAACACAATATCGTTTTATGATAATACTTTCCCCAGCAAAATCATATTATTCTGGTGAAGTAAAGGTAATCATAGCGGAACATTATAGCCGTGCGGCAAATGGTGGAATTGGAGCTGCTAAAGCTGCAGGTAATTATTCTGCGCAATTTTACCCTACAAAATTAGCTAACGAAAAAGGGTTTCAGCAAATCATCTGGACAGACGATGCGACGCATACCAAACTGGAAGAAGCGGGAACAATGAATGTGTTCTTTAGAATCAACGATACTTTATATACAGCGCCTACAAGCGAAAGAATCTTAGATGGTATTACCAGAAAAAGTTTAATAGCTATTGCAGAAAGAGACGGTATCAAAGTGGATGTTCGTTCGGTTTTAGTTTCAGAAATAGTAGAAGCTGCTAAAAACGGCTCTTTGAAAGAAATTTTTGGAGCAGGAACTGCTGCCGTTATTAGCCCAATTAAAGGATTTTCTTTTCAGGATGTATATTATGAATTACCAAACATTGACGATTCTATTGCCTCTGTGTTAAAAGAAACGATGACGGGAATACAAAATAAATTAGTTGAAGACACTTTTGGCTGGACAGTTAAGGTGTAGTTGATAGCATAGTTTACAATAAGAAATCCCGATTGGTTACAAAAAACTAGTCGGGATTTTTAATTTCAATTTTTTAATTTTTCATTAATTTTTTAGTTTCAGAATTATATAATTCTCTACCCTTTGTTATTTCTTTTACGTTAATAAAATCATCAATACTTATATATATCAAATTATTATCGTCTTCTATATTTTCATTTTTCTTTTCAGCCAAATCAATACTTCCTTTTCCATCAATTAAATATAAATAAATTTTATTCTCAAAATTCACTCTAGCAAGCTCAATTATTCTCTTATAAATTATTTTATTTACTTTTGAATAACTTATATTTCTAAAGCATTGTTTTATTGAGCATAATTCATTGGTTTTAAATAATGGAAATTCGGAAATTTTACCCAATTCAGTCAAATTTTCATTACAATATTCATAATATTTATATTGAAGTGTACCTTTTGGAATTTGTCCAAATGAAATATTCGAAAACATTAACACAATAATTATTTTAAAACGTTTCATTATTTAGTTTTTTCAATTATGCTTAACGCCCTAATTTTTATTAACCCAATATTTCAGAAAAATCAGGTTTAAAATAATTGGCACCTTTCATTACTTTTCCGTCTTCACGATAAATTGGTTTTCCGTTTTCGTCCAATTTACTCATGTTTGAACGCTGGATTTCATCAAAAACAGCTTCAATTTTACTTTGCAATCCGTGTTCAATTATTGTTCCGCAAAGGATATACAACATATCCCCTAAAGCATCCGCAATTTCAACAATGTCGTTATTCTGAACTGCTTCAAGATACTCTTCATTTTCTTCTTTCATCAAGTTAAAACGAAGGTTGTTTTTATTTTCCCCTAAATTAGATTTCGGGGTTTCGCTATAGCCAATATTAAAAGCAGTATGGAATTCTTTTACTGCATTGATTTGTTTTTGCATAATTTTATTATAAGTAAATTAATTGATGAAGCAAAATAGCAAATTTTAAGTACAAATGAGTATTTTTACACAAATTTTTCAGAATGTTTAGTCAAGGTCAATGGATTTTTGCAGGTTTGTTTTTTATAGCATTTGTGATTGCTACAACTTATTCTTATAGAAAAGACATCCTTGTTCACAGAAGGGTATATAAAGGAAATTATAAAATTTTAATTGGTTTTCTTGTTTTCATAGGACTATTGTTTATTATAAAAATTTTCCTGAAACATTAATAGGCTGCTAACTTTAGCTCTTCCAATCAATAATTGATTATGAGAATAATAAAATATCTTTTCCTACTTCTTATCTTGGCAAGCATTGCAGTTGCCGTTTTTATTGCGACTCAAAAAGGGGATTATCAAATTGTAAGGTCAAAAATTATAAAATCACCAAGATCTACTGTATATAATTATGTGAATGAATACAGAAATTGGGAAAACTGGAACGCATGGAATGATGATGATCAAAATATAGAAATTACTTACCCAGCGAAAACAAGCGGAATTGGGGGTGCCTATTATTGGTCAGGGAAAAATGGTAACGGAAACATGAAAACTATTTTTACCAAAACAAACGATAGTATTGTTCAAAAAATGGTTTTTAACGATGCTGTTTCTGATGTTTATTGGAGTTTTAAAGATACTCTTGGAGGAACAAAAGTAACATGGAAAGCAAAAGGTACTTTGGCATTCATGCTAAAAATAAATACTTTCCTCAATGGTGGTCCAGAAAAAATTATAGGTAATGCTTATGAGCAAAGCTTAGTAAACCTGGATAAAAAACTGGATTATGAAATTAACACCTACACAATAAAACCAAAAGGTTTAGTGACCAAATTAGGCGGGTATTATTTGAAAAAAACTATAAACAGTAAAATTTCAAATTTATCCAAAAATCTAAAAATCATGATTCCCAATATGATGGCTTTTTTCAAAAAGAACAACATTACAATGAGTGGAAAGCCATTTGTAATTTATAATAGCTATGATAGGCCAAAAGGAATAACCAACTTTTCAGTTTGCCTTCCTATAAAAAACCAAATCTTCTTTAGGGATGAAAGCGATATTTCCTGTGGCCAACTAGAACCTTTTTTAGCTTTAAAAACAGTGCTTACTGGTGATTATTCCCATAATAAAAAAGCTTGGGACAAATCAACGGAATATATGATAAAAAACAATCATTATAGAAATTCCAATATTCCACTTATGGAAGTGTATTCAGTAGGATTGGATGAAGAGAAAAGTCCTTCAAAATGGGTAACGAATATCTACATTCCAATTAGACCAAAGAATACTTATTACAGACCACGAGTGGCTGAGACTCCGGAAAACCCAAAAGTGGAAGCGATTAAACCGATGACACAAAACGAGATTGTAGAGCCTTAAAAATTTATTCCTTCAAAGTCTCTTTAAATTAAGAAAACAAATGAACTGGATTACCTTAATCGTAGCAGGATTATTTGAAGTGGCGTTTGCTTTTTGTTTAGGTAAAGCAAAAGAAGCTAACGGAAATGATATCTATTTCTGGTATGCAGGTTTTCTTATAACACTCTTTATCAGCATGGGGCTTTTAATTAAAGTGACTCAAACTTTACCTATAGGAACTGCGTATGCAATATGGACTGAAATTGGGGCTGTGGGCACAGTTTTAGTTGGCATTTTCGTATTTAAGGAACCTGCAACTTTTTTACGCCTATTTTTTATTACAACTTTAATCGCCTCAATTGTTGGACTAAAAATAGTTTCTCATTAATTTTTTTGGTTAACATTAAACCTTTTCAGTAAATTGTATTCTTAAAGTAAAACCAATCTACTTGGAAGAACAGGAATTCATACAAAAGCTACTGAACCCAAAAACGCAAAATGAAGCGTTTCAAAAGCTGTTGACTGATTATCAAAGACCTTTGTATAATCATATCCGAAATATTGTTATGAATCATGATGATACTGATGATGTATTACAAAATACTTTCATAAAGATATTCCGTTATCTAAAAACCTTCAAAGGAGACAGCAAATTGTTTTCTTGGATGTATCGCATCGCCACAAATGAAGCCATTACTTTCATTAATCAAAAAGCAAAACGAAACGGAATCAGCAATGAGGCAATGCAAAGCAAATTAGTTGAAAATTTAGTCGCCGACACCCATTTTGACGGAAATACTATTCAGTTGAAACTTCAAAAAGCGATTGCGATTTTACCTGAAAAACAACAATTGGTTTTCAAAATGAGGTATTTTGAAGAAATAAAATACGAAGAAATGTCAGAGATTTTAGGAACAACGGTTGGAGCTTTAAAAGCATCTTATCATCACGCAGTAAAAAAAATAGAGGCTTTCATGACTAATGATTAAACCTTTTAACTATAAAATTGTCTTACCACTATGAATGAATTTAAATTAGATAATGAGCCAAAAATAAACCCTGGATTTCAAATCCCAGAGGATTATTTTGATGATTTTTCTGAAAAAATAATGCAACAATTACCTAAGAATGAAAGTAAGGTAATCCCGTTGTTCCAAAAAAGAAAAAAATGGATTATGGCTGCAGCAGCTGTATTGTTGATTTCATTTTTTATTCCGATGTATAATTTTTCAAATGACGACTATGCTTCAATTGACGAAGCTACTTTAGAAAATTATATTACTTATCAAAGCAACATCAACCAATATGATTTAATTGGAGTATTGGATTCAAAAGATATAAGCGATATACAAATTGAAAATACATTTGAAGACCAAGCTATTGAAGATGTCCTTACAAATACCAATTTAGAAGAAATTTTAGCTGAATAATTTATATTAAAATTACATTTATGAAACTTAGAAACCTACTCCCACTATTTTTAATCATTTTCTCTTTTAGTCTATTTGCACAAGGCGGAAGAATGAAAGAAAAAAAAGAAAAGATAAAAACATTAAAAGTGGCATTTATTACTAATGAACTTTCATTGACTCCAAGTGAAGCAGAAAAATTCTGGCCGGTTTTTAATGCTTTTGATGCCAAACAATTTGAAATCAGACAGCAAAAAATGAAAGCCAATATGGACCGCTTGGATGATGGTTCGCTGGACAGAATGTCTGAAAGGGAAGCTATGGCTTTATTGAACCAAATGGAAAGTTCTGAAGATGAATTGCATCAATTGCGCAAAAAATTAATTGCTAGCTTAAAAGACATTATCAGTCCTATAAAAATCATCAAACTCAAAAAAGCAGAAGAAAATTTTAATAGAAAACTTTTGGAACAGTACAGAAATCGTGGTCCAAGAAGATAACTAATTAATAAAGAGGGATTTAAACCCTCTTTATTTTTTGAAATCAATCCTAATCATTTTATTTCTTCCTGCAGCAAAAGCGGTATTTTCGTTAAGAAAGCGAATAGTATATAAATCTTTGTCATTATTTACTTTATCCCATGAATTTCCTTGGGTATTGGTGTAAAACACTCCAGAAGTCCCCACAGCTACCAATTCATTCCCTTTATTGTTTGGAACAAACTTAATACAGGAAGCATATCCAAAAGATTCATTTACAGCCATGAGCTTCCAAGTTTTACCCCCATCAATTGTAAGGGCTTTATTGGCAGCATTATCCAATGGTTTATCATAATTTCCACCAGCAATAAAACCAATCTTTTGATTAAAAAAATCGGCAGTAAAAATCCCTGTCATTGCTTCACCTTGAACGATTGGCGTTTCGAATGTTTTCCATGACATCCCTTTGTCTTCACTAACAAATAACCTAGATTTTTTTCCACCAGAAACAATAAAAATTTTGCCGTCTTTTACATTAATATTGGTATTACTAGCAGCAAAAAAAGCTTCTCCATCAGCTATTTTAGGTAATTTATCACAAGGAATTTTTCTCCAAGTAGTCCCACCATCGGTAGTTAGAAGCAAAGAAAAACAGTTGTCAGTAGGATCTCCAATTGCTATTCCATCTTTATCATTCCAAAATTTCATACTATCATAAAATACCTTTTCATTATTTTCTTGATAAACTAATTTTGGAACTAAGTCGGTTTTATTAATTTTATACAAAAGAGCAGGATTCGCAACACTTAAAACAAAAATAGCCTCTGTAGTTTGTGCAATACTTCTAAATTCAAGTTGCAAAGTATCTTTGGTTATTTTGCGTTCTGTTTTCGTATTGGTTTTCAAATCATAAAACCCAAACCTGTTTTTATCTGCTGAATACCAAACTTTGTCTTTGTCAACGAGAATAGCCCTAATGCTTATTTTATCCTGAAATAAGGTATCAATTTTTATTAAATCAAATGCTGTTTTGCTTTCAGTATTGATTTTTGATTTGCAACCAATAAATAATACAATGCTAAATAAGAGTAAAGTTTTAAGATTCATAAAGATTATTTTAGTTAAGCTAATTTACAATTAAATATAAAATCCAAGGCTGGAAATAGGTTAAAATAATATTGGCATAGTAATTGGATATTTCGAAAAACAAGATTTAAAAAAATACTATTATGAAAACGAAAATAATTACACTTAGTTTTTTTGCTTTCCTTTTTGGAAATCAATTTTTTGCACAAGACAGGACAACTGTCAATGCTAATAGCCAAGAAATTAGCGATAATTTAGATTTAAAAGCTGTTGCTTCTATTTTTGGTGACTCACAAAATTTAGATGATTTTGAAAGACGATTAAATGATCCAAAGGTTCAAATTTCAAACTTGGATTTAAACAATGATAACCAAGTTGATTATTTGAGAGTTATAGAATCTGTTGAAGACAATACCCATTTAATTATTGTTCAGGCAGTACTGGAAAAAGATGTTTTTCAAGATGTTGCCACTATCGAAGTAGAACGCGACAACAATAACAGAGTACAGGTACAAGTTGTTGGTGATGTTTATATGTATGGAAACAATTATATTTATGAGCCACTATATGTAAGTCCACCAATAATTTACACGACTTTTTGGTCAATTGGTTATCATCCTTATCATTCTGGTTGGTATTGGGGTTACTACCCAAGCTATTATTATGCTTGGAACCCATATCCAATTTATAGATACAGACGTAATATTGGTATCCATATAAATCATTATCACCATTACAATTATGTGAATGTTAGAAGAAGCCAAAGAGCAATAGCTATGTATGGTACAAGACGCTCAAATGGTTATGAAGTCCAACATCCAAATCGTTCCTTTGCCCAAAGAAATACAAGAGTAAGCAATAGATACGAATTAGATCAAACAAGAGGTACACGAAACACAAGAAGCCAGGCTACAACTCCAAGAGGGAATAGAAATGAAAATGCTAGTCCGAGAGTAAGTACCAGAACCCAATCTTCTACACCAAGAGGAAACAGAACTGAAAGTTCTACTCCTAGAGTAAATACTAGAACAGAAGTATCTACACCTAGAGGAAACAGAACTGAAAGCTCTACTCCTAGAGTAAATACTAGAACAGAAGTGTCAACACCTAGAGGAAACAGAACTGAAAGCTCTACTCCTAGAGGGAATACTAGAACAGAAGCATCTACACCTAGAGGAAACAGAACAGAAAGCTCTACTCCTAGAGGGAATGCAAGAAGTCAATCTTCATCTCCAAGAGGGAATAACCAAGTTAGAACTGAATCTTCAAGAGGCAATAGTCATGCTAGATAAATTGGAAAAACCTATTATATAATTACCAAAAAAGCACCAAAAATATATTTGGTGCTTTTTTTATTTCAATTCCTTAAAAGCTATACCTTTGTTCTCTTTTTAATACTAATTATGGGTTCGCAAAATCATCAGAAAATTCATAGCAAATTATCTGCAGCAGGTTTACTTATTACACTAGGAATCATTTATGGCGACATTGGTACTTCTCCGCTGTATGTAATGAAAGCAATACTGGACAATTATGCAATTACGAGTGATATCGTATTAGGCGGTATTTCCTGTATTTTTTGGACATTAACTTTACAGACAACACTGAAATATGTCATCATTACCTTAAGTGCTGACAATCATGGTGAAGGAGGGATATTTGCTTTATATGCCTTGGTCAAAAAAACCAAAATAAAATGGCTAATAGTTCCGGCTATAATTGGTGGAAGTACACTTCTCGCCGATGGGATTATTACACCTCCTATTTCGGTTTCATCAGCAGTAGAAGGTTTAAAAATATTTAGGCCAGAACTGAACACCATTCCTATTGTTATTGTTATTTTGATCATATTATTTGTAATTCAGCAATATGGAACCAAATTAGTAGGGAAGTTTTTTGCTCCAATGATGTTGGTTTGGTTTTCAATGCTTGGAATTTTGGGAAGTATCCAAGTAGTTCAAAACATTTCGGTTTTTAAAGCGCTGAATCCTTACTACGCCTATCATTTATTATCAGCACATCCAGAAGGTTTCTTTGTGCTTGGAGCAGTATTTTTATGTACTACTGGGGCTGAAGCTTTGTATTCCGATATGGGGCATTGCGGTAGAAAAAATATCAGGGTAAGTTGGATTTTTGTAAAAATAATGTTGTTGTTGAATTACTTTGGTCAAGGTGCCTATTTAATATCACACGAGGGAAAAACTTTGCAGGAATTGGGTGGAAAAAATGGAAACCCTTTTTATTTAATTATGGAACCTTGGTTTCAACCAATTGGAGTTGTAATAGCAACTTTAGCAGCAGTTATAGCTTCCCAAGCTTTAATTAGTGGTTCATTTACTTTGATAAACGAAGCTATGCGATTGAATTTTTGGCCAAAAGCCAAAATCAATTATCCTACTGAAGAAAAAGGACAACTTTATATTCCATCAATAAATTGGTTACTGTTAATAGGTTGCATTGGAATTGTTTTATATTTCAAGGAATCAAGCAATATGGAACATGCTTATGGTTTATCAATCGTTTTAACAATGATTATGACCACCATTTTACTTAATTTTTATTTGATAATGAAGAGAGTAAAATTGTTTTATATAGTACCTTTAATTACATTATATCTCGTAATAGAATTTTGCTTTCTATATGCCAATGTAACTAAATTCCTACAAGGTGGTTTTGTAACCCTTATTATTGCAATTGTATTGATATCTATAATGTCAACGTGGTTTTTAGCAAAACAAATTAGTAAAACCTATACAAAAATTGTAAAAATAGATAATTATAAAAAAGTATTGGCGGAGCTGAGTGTAGATTTGTCTATCCCAAAATATGCTACTCATTTAGTCTATATGACAAACTCCATGCGAAGTGATGAAATAGAAGAAAAAGTAATGTATTCCATCCTTCAAAAAAGACCTAAAAGAGCAGATATTTATTGGTTTATACATGTTAATATATTGAGTGAACCTTATAAAAAAGAATACAAAGTAACCGAAGTAGTAAAAGATGATTTGTACAGAATAGATTTTTATCTTGGTTTTAGGGAACCAACAAAAATAAATTTAATGTTCAAAGAAGTTATAAAAGACATGGTAAAAAATGGCGAAGTAGATATTACAAGTCGTTATGAATCCCTAAATAAGAACAACATTATTGGAGATTTTAAATTTGTTCTTTCAGAAAAATTCCTATCCAATGACAGTGATTTAACTATTTTTGAAAACTTCGTGATGAACACCTATTTCTTTATGAAGAAATTTAGTTTATCTGAGCAAAAAGGTTTTGGGTTAGATAGTAGTTCTGTTAAACTAGAACAATTCCCTATGGTTTTACATCCACCAGAAATCATAAATATGAAAAGGCGCACTGAATGTGAGTAATATTTATTAAACAAAAAATGAAGTATTCTTAATAAACAAAAAGGTTTTTAAGAATACTTCTTTGTTTCCTTTAAAAAGAGATACCTTTGCACGCTGATTTTTTAAACAATGAGATTACATAGAAACCTGGTTTATACCACAATTGATTCCCTTAATGCTATTTTCAACGAAGGCGAATATGCCGATAAAGTAGTTGCGCGTGCTTTGAAAAAAGACAAACGCTGGGGAAGTTCCGACCGAAAATTTGTTGCCGAAACTATATACGAGATAGTACGTTGGAAGCGTTTATATTCCGAAATTGCCGAAGTAAAAGAACCTTTTGACAGGGACAACTTATGGCGAATGTTCTCGGTATGGGCTGTATTGAGAGGTTATCCTATTCCTGATTGGAGGCAATTGGAAGGAACACCGGAACGCAAAATTAAAGGGCGCTTTGATGAACTTTCTAAAGTTAGGGCGTTAAAAGAATCCATTCCGGATTGGATGGATGAATTAGGCGTAAAAGAATTAGGAGAAAAAGTTTGGGCTACAGAAATTGCAGCTCAAAACCAACCTGCTAAAGTTATTCTACGTGTCAATACCCTAAAAACCACAAAAGAGCAATTACGGGCTATTTTAATGGATTTAAACATTGAAACCGAATTTTTGCAAAATCAGCCAGATGCCTTGGTATTAAAAGAAAGAGCCAACGTATTTTTAACCGATGCTTTTAAAGCGGGGTTCTTTGAGGTACAAGATGCAAATTCACAATTAGTAGCGCATTTTCTTGATGTGAAACCAGGAATGCGAGTAGTTGACACTTGTGCCGGTGCAGGAGGAAAAACCTTGCATATAGCTTCTTTAATGGAAAATAAAGGGCAATTGATTGCAATGGATTTATACGAAAGCAAGCTTAAGCAATTAAAACTTAGAGCTAAAAGAAATGGAGCTTTTAATATTGAATACCGAATTATAGATACTACAAAAGTCATTAAAAAATTACACGAAAGGGCTGATAGGGTTCTGATTGATGCACCGTGTAGTGGTTTAGGGGTTTTAAAAAGGAATCCGGATGCGAAGTGGAAACTACAACCTGAATTTATTGATAATATCCGTAAAGTTCAGGCAGAAGTTTTAGAGAGTTATTCTAGAATAGTTAAGCCAGGCGGAAAATTAGTTTATGCTACCTGTTCCGTATTACCGTCAGAAAACCAGGAACAAGTGGAACGCTTCTTAACTACTGAAATCGGAAAAAGCTTTACTTTTATAAAAGACGCTAAAATTTTGGCTTCAGAATCTGGCTTTGACGGATTTTATATGGCATTATTGGAACGCAAAGAATAAATATCTCACTATAGTAAATATAAAATTACGCTCTAATTAAATTTAGGGCGTTTTTAGTTTAAGAGATAATCGGATTTTAAAAAGAACGAAAAGCTAAATATATTTCTTAATCACTCTTAATCGATGTGTGTGTTTATTGAGTTCAGGGTTATAGATGCCAAGGTGGTCCAATCTATCAATTCTCACCTTTCCGCTAGCATGGATAATATAATTGTTTTCCATGATGATACCCACATGAATAATATTACCTTCTTCATTATCAAAAAAAGCCAAATCACCTGGTTCACTTTCTTCAATGAAACTTAACGCCAAACCATCTAAAGCTTGTTGGGAAGCATCACGTTGAATTTTATAACCGTTCAATTTATAGACCATTTGGGTAAAACCAGAACAGTCAATCCCAAAAGGCGTTTTACCACCCCATAAATAAGGAGCGTTTAAATACATAAAAGCAGTATTGATTAAATTTGATTTAGGCTTTATTCCACTAATCCTGGTTCCTTCGAAATCATAATTTTCAGTGTTAATATCATTATAATTTAAAAAAGAAATTGATGAACCTAAAGGAATTGGCATTAATAAATTTGCTGGAGTTGTAATATATTCAATTAAATCTGAATTTAATATTATTGGATCTTGGGATAATTGAGTATAATCTGAATCAGTAATAACTTGAAATTGTTTGGTATCAATCCAACCGCTATAATTGTCGTATTGCAATCTGATTTTGGACCATTGTTTTTGTTGTTCCAATACCTCGAAATGTTCTCCAAATAAAACTTGAGAAACGATTTCGCTTCTGTCACTGGGTTCAATTCTTAAAGGAATAATGGCAAGATTACAAATTCCGAACATCTGTTTAATTATGAATTAAAAATTACGAATTAAAAATTACGTCTTTTAGAATGTAATTCCTAATTCGTAATTCAGAATTTTTATTTAGGCTTTTTCAATAACAATTGCAGAAGCTCCACCACCACCGTTACAGATAGCTGCAGCACCAATTTTGGCATTGTTTTGTTCTAAAACATTTAATAAAGTAACTATGATTCTAACTCCTGAACATCCTAATGGATGGCCTAAAGATACAGCACCACCGTTAACATTTACTTTATTGTTATCTAAACCAAGTATTTTTGAATTTGCTAAACCCACGACAGAAAACGCTTCGTTAAACTCAAAAAAGTCAACGTCAGCAATTGACAAGCCCGCTTTTGCCAATGCTTTTGGCAATGCTTTTGCTGGAGCAGTAGTAAACCATTTTGGTTCTTGAGCCGCATCTGCATAACTTCTGATGTATGCCAAAGGTTTTAAGCCCAATGAAAGTGCTTTTTCTTCACTCATTAAAACTACGGCAGCTGCACCATCGTTGATCGTTGAAGCATTTGCAGCAGTAACGGTACCTTCTTTTGTAAAAACAGCATTCAATGAAGGTATTTTATCTAGTTTTACATTAGAATATTCTTCGTCTTTTGAAATCACTATAGGATCTCCCTTTCTTTGTGGAATTGATACGGGCACTACTTCATTATCGAATTTTCCAGCTTCCCATGCTTTTGCAGAACGCTCATAAGACTGAATAGCAAAATTATCTTGTTCTTCTCTAGTAATTTTATGTTCTGTAGCACATAAGTCTGCGGCAACACCCATAGCATTATTGTCATAAGCATCTGTCAAACCGTCTTTTTGCATTCCGTCAACAAATGCAGTTGGTCCAAATTTAACACCGTTTCTCAAGTGAGTATAGTGTGGTATCAAACTCATGTTTTCCATTCCACCCGCTACAACGATTTCTGCATCACCAGCCATAATAGCCTGAGCACCTTGCATAACTGCTTTCATTCCTGAAGCACAAACTTTATTAACTGTTGTACAAACAACTGAATTTGACAAACCAGCGTAAATAGCTGCCTGACGTGCTGGTGCCTGACCAACTCCTGCCTGAACAACATTACCCATAATTACTTCATCAACAAGATTTGAATCCAAATTTATTTTGTCTAATGCTCCTTTAATAGCTACAGCCCCTAATTGTGGTGCCGTTACAGTAGATAAACCACCCATAAAACTTCCAATTGGTGTTCTTGCAGCAGACACGATAACAATTTTCTTATTCATAGTATTTTGTATGTAAATTTTAAGTTGCGAATTTAATCATTTTGAACAAATAGTAAATTACAATTTCATTATATTTATTTTTATAAAACAAAAAACCCCACTATTTCTAGTGAGGTTTAAGTGAAGGCAGAAGGATTCGAACCTTCGACCGTCCCGATTAAAAATCGGGATGACTCTATCTCATGGATTATTGCCTTGTTGAAATTAATTTTTGAATCCGAGTTTTGCTTTTCCAATTTTTAACTTCCATTTCTCTTTTATAGGCAAGGGATTTTGTCTCACATTCTTCAAAATAAACGATAATCCAATCCTTTGTTCTTGAGGTAAATCCAGAATGATTGGAAAGGTGCTTTCTTAATCTTTCTTCGAGTGATTCAGAAGTGTGACCAATATAGTACTTGTCAAGAAATTGAGAATAAAGTATGTAAAAGTGGTTCATATTTAAAACAAAAAACCCCACTATTTCTAGTGAGGTTTTTGTGAAGGCAGAAGGATTCGAACCTTCGACCGTCCCGATTAAAAATCGGGATGCTCTATCTCATGGATTATTGCCTTGTTGAAATTAATTTTTGAATCAAGGTTTTGCTTTTCCAATTTTTAACTTCCATTTCTCTTTTATAGGCAAGGGATTTTGTCTCACATTCTTCAAAATAAACGATAATCCAATCCTTTGTTCTTGAGGTAAATCCAGAATGATTGGAAAGGTGCTTTCTTAATCTTTCTTCGAGTGATTCAGAAGTGTGACCAATATAGTACTTGTCAAGAAATTGAGAATAAAGTATGTAAAAGTGGTTCATATTTAAAACAAAAAACCCCACTATTTCTAGTGAGGTTTTTGTGAAGGCAGAAGGATTCGAACCTTCGACCGCCTGCTTAGAAGGCAGGTGCTCTA
>JAZKDI010000027.1:0-116280 GCA_040387655.1 Bacteroidota bacterium
GCTGAAATTGTCTTGTAGCTTAATGCGTCCATAATATTATTTTAATTAAACATTCCATCCCCAATAAAGGGGTTGCAAAAGTACAATTATTTATTTTAAATACAAACGCATGTAAAAAAATCTTTTATGAGTTGATTTTCAGATAAAAAGGAGAGAGAGTTTTGAGTATTAAAGTAAATTATAAATTTTGATTTATAGTTTTTCGTTTAATGCATTATATAGGATAAGCTATATGTAATTATTATAATTATCAAAAGTACTATTCTAAATGTTTTTTGCTGTTCCGCTTTTAGTGTATAACCATCTTTTTTTAATTCCCAAATAAATAAGAGTTCAAATAAAGTTCCTTTTGTTCTGAATATGAAATCGGCTATGGTATAACTTTTATTGGCTTTTCTTGATTTTTCTAATGCTTCGTTTCTTTTTTCTAATTCAACTGCTTTTTCAATTTCTCCCGATTGAACATTTCTATTTGTCAATTCGTTTTTTGCAAGTCTTACTGCGTCTGGATTCCATTTTTTTGGAGCGCCAACTATTGCTAGTAATTCTTCTGTTGTTCTGGTTTTTATAGGAGGTTTAAATTGGTCAGTCATTATGACTCTTATGTTAAGTTATTTCTAATTGTTCTCAAGAAATTACAAGCTTCTTCTTACCTAATATTTATTTATAATCTGAAATTAAATTTCTAATTAATTAGTTTAAAAATGATAATTGCAAAAACAAAATAAAGTGCAAAAGTTGCAGCTACAGTTCCAATAACCTTCAAATACTTTGAAAAATCCGAACCGTCTTGTCTAAAAATATTATAACTAGTAATCGCACCAACAACGCCAATAGCCCCTCCTAGTGCACCACCTATAAATAGCAGTATGATTGGAAGTCCACCTAAAACAGACTGAAACCATTTAAGTTTCTCGACTGTATAATTTTTATTTCCATTAATTTCTAATGCTGTAGCAAAATCAGGGAATGATGGTTTTGGGAAAGCTTTTACAAATTCATTATCTCCATTTGGTATAAGAAATGGTCTTCCTTTTTCCTTTGATTGTTCAACTTGAATATTGTTTTTTAGTAATTTAGATTTTCCTGTCCAGATTGATGTTTCTATTTCAAAATTAGAATTTGGAAAGTCTGCTAAGTGAAATTGGTGCTTCATATTTTATCTATTGTATGTTTCTGTATTATTTGAGTTAAATAGCAACTAACTTTTGGCGATTGGTGAAGTTACAAACTTCGGAATCAATTATTTCCTGTTAAAGATAAAATTTCTTGTGAAAAATAAATTTGAATTTACAACAAAACTTGCGATTCTGTGAAGTCATTGTTAGTTGCTGTATTTTATTTAATCCCGTTTTCGTTTTCCCAATCTTCTAAAGTTTTAGGATGTTCGTTGTCATTTGGATAATTTTCTTTTACAAACTCAAATTGTTTTTGTGTTAACATCACAAATCTGCCATCATTTTGCGATGAGATAGGATAAAATCTTTCTTTGCTTTTTTGTATTTCTAATTCTGAGTTTAACATTTCAATAAATTTCACGTATGCAATTTCCCAATCTAATTCTCCAAAGTTGTTGTCAAATGCAACGTATTCTTTTCCGTTTATTTCAATTGTATGTTTCCAATATTCTTTAGTTTGTGAATTTTTTTCATTTGAATAATTTAAATTCAAACCTAATTTTTCAAAAGTGGGTTTTACAATTTTTAAATATTCAATTAAACCTCCAATTTCAAAAAGTTCTTCACTATCGACTAAATAAAAACGATTGTCTGAAAAAACTAAAGATTCGTCTTTAGTTTTTCCTTCAAAGAAATTTAATTCATCGTAAGTTTTTTCAATAACAAGTTTTTCTGCTTTTAGATCTACTTTACTTGTTAAATTAAAGAAATTTAGCTTTTCTAATTCTTCAATAATTTGCTTTCCATTAAGTTTTGTTTTGTTTCCTTTTTCAACAGCTTTATTTTCTGTTTTGGAATTACAACCAAAAACTAAAATACCAAAAATTAAAAGTATGCGTTTTTTCATTTTTAATTGATATTTATGCATTCGTCCAAAATTGGCTCTAAAATTTTACAACTTGGCGACATTGGCTCTTTACTTTCATAGGTTATTGGAAAAAACTATTTAATGCGCTTCCAACCAATTTCTTCCTTCACCTAATTCTACTTCCAAAGGAACATCCATTATAAAAGCATTTTCCATTTCGTGTTTAATCATCGGTTTTATTTTCTCCAGTTCTGAATGATGTACGTCAAACACCAACTCATCGTGAACCTGCAATAACATTTTGCTTTTCCATCCCGAACCGTCGGGATTCTTAGAAGTCAATTTTTTATGAATGTTAATCATCGCAATTTTAATGACATCAGCGGCGCTTCCCTGGATTGGTGCATTTACGGCATTTCTTTCGGCTGCACCGCGGACAATTGCGTTTGCCGAATTAATGTCTTTCAAGTAACGGCGCCTTCCTAGAATAGTCTGTACATATCCGTTTTCCTGCGCGATTTGAATCTGGTCCTGAATATAGTTTTTCAGTGTTGGATAAGTCTGATAATACGTTTCAATCAAATCTTTTGATTCGGAACGCGAAAGCGAAGTCTGATTGCTCAATCCAAACGCGGAAACCCCATAAATAATTCCGAAATTCACCGTTTTTGCGTGACTTCTTTGTTCCCGTGTCACTTCTTCCAGCGGCACATTAAAAACTTTTGAAGCAGTAGCTTTATGGATATCCTCTCCATTTTTAAACGAATTAATCATGTTTTCTTCTCCGCTCAAAGCCGCAATTATACGCAACTCAATTTGGGAATAATCCGCAGAAATCAACGTATAATTTTCATCTCTTGGAATGAATGCTTTACGGATTTGTCTTCCTCTTTCGGTACGAATCGGAATGTTTTGTAAATTCGGATTGTTGGAACTCAAACGTCCTGTGGCAGCAACTGTCTGCATATAATCGGTATGGATTCTTCCTGTTGCATCATTTATCTGTAGCGGTAGTGCTTCTACATACGTGTTTTGCAATTTCACTAATTGGCGCCAATCCAGAATATCCTGAACAAATGGACTTGATAAAGCGAGATAGGAAAGTACTTCTTCGCCCGTTGCATATTGACCGGTTTTGGTTTTCTTTTGCTTTACCCCGCCAATTTTCATTTTATCGAATAAAATATCGCCGAGTTGTTTCGGCGAAGCCAAATTAAATTTTTCTCCAGCCGCTTCATATATATTGGCTTCCAAAACTTTAATGTCGTTCTCCAATTCCTTTGACAAGGATTTTAAAAAGGCAACATCAATGTTGATTCCCTCTTTTTCCATAGCTGCGAGAACAGGAACCAACGGAATTTCTAAATCATCAAATAGTTTTTTTGTTTCTGTTTGTTCTAAAACCGGATGAAAATGTTCTTTCAGTTGTAGCGTAATATCGGCATCTTCAACGGCATATTCCTTAATGTCTTCCAGCTCTACCTCACGCATTGTTTTTTGCCCTTTGCCTTTTTTGCCAATTAATGCTTCAATTGGTTTTGGAGAATATTTCAAATAGGTTTCCGATAAAATATCCATTCCGTGACGCATATCCGGATTAATAAGATAATGCGCTATCATGGTGTCGAATAATTTTCCTTTTACCGAAACGCCATAATTCGAAAGCACTTTTAAATCGTATTTTAAATTCTGCCCAACTTTTTCAATCGATTCGTTTTCGAAAAAAGGAACAAACAAATCAATCATTTTTTGTGCTTCTTCACGGTTTTCAGAAACGGGAACATAAAAACCTTTGCCTGTTTCCCATGAAAATGAAAGTCCAACGAGCTCTGCTTTTAAAGCATCAATTCCTGTAGTTTCGGTATCAAAACTAACGGATGGTTGTTTGAGTAAATTCTGCATTAATAATTTGATGGCAAAATCACCTTGAACGGATTGATAAAAATGTTGAGTATTGTCGAGTGTTTTATAAAAACTGGAAATCTGTTCTGAGCTATCGCTTGAATTTTCGGCAAACAAATCAAATTGCTGTTCGTTTTTTACAATAGTTTTTGTTGGTGCAAGGCCTTGCGTTTCTATTCCAGTATAATTTTCTTTTCCAGTATAGAAAAGGCTATTGAACTGTTCTGCCATTCTCCTGAATTCCAATTCATGGAACAACGCCTCTACTTTTTCTACATCCGGTTTGGTAAGTTCATAATCTGTTTCGTTAAAAACCACATCGCAATCACATATAATGGTTGCCAGTTGTTTAGATAAAATACCCAAAGCTTTATTAGCTTCGATTTTTTCTTTCATTGCGCCTTTAAGCAAATGAGTGTTTGCCAACAAGTTTTCCATTGTGCCAAATTCTTTCAGAAACTTCTTTGCGGTTACTTCTCCAACTCCTGGAAGTCCAGGGATATTGTCAACTGCATCTCCCATCATTCCCAGGAAATCAATTACTTGATCAGGTCTTTCGATTTCAAATTTTGCCAATACTTCCGGAACACCCCAAATTTCTATTCCGTTACCCATTCGGGCAGGCTTGTACATAAATATGTTTTCTGAAACTAATTGTGCAAAATCCTTATCTGGCGTTACCATAAATACCTGGTAATTTTCTTTTTCAGCCTGTTTGGCAATAGTGCCAATTAAATCATCGGCTTCGCATCCGGCAGATTCAATAATAGGAATGTGCATTGCTTTTAATAATTGCTGGATATAAGGAACCGCAATCCGAATTGCTTCCGGGGTTTCCTGACGGTTTGATTTATACGCCGGGAACATCTCGGTTCTTACAAAGCTTCCTTCCTTGTCAAAGGCTACAGCTAAATGGTCCGGTTTTTCCCTTTTAATCACATCCAAAAGGGAATTCATAAATCCCATGATTGCGGAAGTATCCATTCCTTTAGAATTGATTCTTGGATTTTTAATAAAAGCATAATAACCACGAAAGATTAAGGCATATGCATCGAGAAGGAAAAGGCGTTTTTGAGCTGACATTATGAAAAATTTAGTTGGTAAAAATAAACAATCAGAATGTAAAGTTTATGCTTGAAGTTAAATTTTAATCAATAATATCATGTTGTCATTTTTAATTCTTTCTTTTGTGGAAAATTACCTTAAGAAATGCGTTGGATTATCCTAATTATTGTTCTCTTGATTATTGAGACTTATGCTTATCAGGCATTTAGAACTTTAATCAAATCAAAAAAAATACTTAACGGCTACAAAATTCTAAACTTGTTAGTGCTTGCTTTCATTGTTTATTCTTTTACAAAGTTTGAACGTTCAGTAGGGCAGACTCAATATACTCTGTTTACTTTAGGCTTGTTGCTGTTAGTTTATTTGCCAAAGATATTTCTTGTTGTAGTTATGCTTGCCGAAGATGTCTTTAGAATCCTTAAAGCTGTCGTTCGCTTTTTTATCAAGCCAAAAGAAGAAAAAAACACTTTTCCCAACAGAAGAAAATTCGTTAGTCAAATAGCATTGGGGTTAGCCGCAATCCCTTTCCTGTCTTTAATATATGGAGTTGTTATTGGAAGGTATAATTTTAAAGTAATCAAACAGCGTATTTATTTCCCTGATTTGCCAGATGCTTTTGATGGATTTAAAATCACTCAGATTTCAGATGTTCACAGTGGAAGTTTTGATAATCCAGAAAAAATAGAATATGCCATCGGTTTAATTAATGAACAAGAGGCAGATTTGATTTTGTTTACGGGGGATATTGTCAATACACATGCTAAGGAAATGCATCCGTGGATGGAAACTTTCAATAAAATAAAGTCGTATAACTACGGAAAATTCGCGGTTCTAGGAAATCATGACTATGGCGAATATGTTGATTGGCCTTCACCAGCAGCGAAAGAAAAAAACTTTAATGCAATTAAAAGCCTTTATGGGGAAATAGGGTTTAAATTATTGCTAAACGAACATGTTTTTATAAATAAAGGCGAAGACAGGATTGCATTGGTAGGAGTAGAAAATTGGGGAAAAGGATTTAAACAGGCGGGAGATTTGAAACTCGCTTCTAAAGAGGTAAGTAAAGACGATTTTAAAATATTGATGAGCCATGATCCAAGTCATTGGGAAGCAGAAGTTAAAAACCACCCGAAACATTTTCAACTGACTTTTTCAGGTCATACACACGGAATGCAGTTTGGTATAGAAATACCGGGATATTTTAAATGGAGTTTAGCGCAATATATGTATAAGCAATGGGCTGGATTATATGAAAACCTTGGCAGATATATTTACGTAAATAGAGGTTTTGGTTTCCATGCTTATCCAGGAAGAGTAGGAATTATGCCCGAAATAACGGTAGTAGAGCTAAAAAAAGGCAAAAACATAGCTTGATTTTTTAAAAACGCTATATATTTGTATTAAATTAACTCTATATAAAAGGTCTAATAAAAATTTAATTTTGGTTGTATGTCAAAATTTGGAGAACTTATAAATACTCAAATGCCTGTCTTAATTGACTTTTACACAGAGTGGAACGAACCATCGGTTTCTATGCACCCTGTAATTAGAGATGTGGCAGCAGCACTTGGTGACAAAGCCAAAGTGATAAAAATTGATGTTGATAAAAATCAAGAATTAGCAGAAGCTTTAAGAATTAAAGGATTGCCTACTTTAATGATTTACAAAGAAGGTCAGATGATCTGGAGACAATCAGGGGAATTGGATGCTAATACTATTATAGGATTAGTACAGGAGCAGTTTTAAATGTCGTTGCCTGGTCTTAATCGAACTGATATAGTTTTCTAACTAATTTATTGCATCACAAATAAATCCATTTTCTTTAAAAAAGGCTAAAGCCTTTGGTAAAACATATTTCAAATTTGGATATGCTTTTATGCTATCGTGAAAAACGATAATACTCCCTGAAGTTGTATTTTGCAAAACGTTTTTAAGACATTGTTCAGGCGTTATTTTTTGGTCAAAATCAGCACTAAGAACATCCCACATTATTATTTTGTATCCTGATTTATTTAATTCCCTCGCTTGGGAAGTTTTTATTTTTCCATATGGAGGGCGGAACAACTTACGGTTTAGAGTTTTTAGTTTGTGATGCTCAGTTATTGTAGAAGTACATAAGTCACTATTTTCAAGATATGGTTTTTTTCTAGTTTTCCAGCCATTCAAGTGATTGAAAGTATGATTTCCTATTGAATGTTCTTCTTCGATAATAGAATTAAAAAGGGTTGGATTATTTTTAATGTTGTTTCCAATGCAAAAAAAAGTGGCTTTTGCATTATATTCTTTTAATTGTTCTAAAACCCATTCGGTTATTTCTGGGGTTGGGCCGTCATCAAAAGTCAGATAAATTTTTTTTTCATTGTTGGGAATCTCCCAGACATAATCGGAAAATATTTTTTTGATTATCAAGGTTGTTTTAACCCAATAGAATTTCATTTCTTAACTTTTAATTTCGATACAAATTAAAAAAAATGTAGCGATATTTTTAATATTCGCTACATTTTTCATTTTCAACCATAATTATTTACTCGTTGTCGCGTCTATAGCTTTCGTGCATGTCTGCAAACATCATATTGTAATTATTGAAAGAGACTTTTGCTTTAGTATAAAAATCAAGATCGCCTTTTTCTTTTGCTAATTCCAAAAGACTTCTGTATCGCTCAATATCTGTAATGATATCGCTAGCCAATTCGTTTTTTTCATTTGGTTTCATATGGCTATAAAACTTAAGGTTTTGTTGGTATTTGACTATTAGATTTTCAAGTGCCACATGTGCTTTTTGTTTTTCACCAATGTCATAATAACCCCCTATGAATGGTTCTACCATCGTATAAAACCCATAATAATCAATTGGCATTTTGGCCATAGCCAAATCAATAATGTTTTTTGCTTTTTCTTTTTTGCCTTCAATAACAAGCTGGCTTACTAAACGGGATAAGTTTGTTCTGTATGAGATACTGTTTTTTCGGGTTTCAGGATCGTGGTATATTTTCGGGCTGTCACCATTGCCCCAATCCCATTTCATGGCTATGTCATACATTTTATCAGCATCTATTTGCCCCATCTCATATTCACTTTTCTCTTTATCGGCTTTGACTTTTAAAGGTACTAATTTATAAACCATTCCGTCTAATTGTAGGTAGTCTTTCATCCAAAGGTATTCTTCGTCTGCAAAGGCACCCCCAGTAAAATAAATAGGTCGTTTCCAATTGTTATTAGCAATGATGTCCAGCATCATTACGCGGTTTTTATACAACGCACGCCCCTTGATGTCGATATCTATAGAAGGGACAATAGAATCGTAAAATCTTGGACTTACGACTTTATTTTTGATGATGTTTTCTTTATCTATAGGAATACGGACTTTATCGGTTGGATAAAAGTGCAGTTTTTGCCCGTTTTGCATTTCAACTTCTGTTCTTGGATCATCGCTCTTCATGAAGTTTACAAAACTTTTGATGTCCCATCGATTTTCGGTTACAGGATTAAAAACGACATAATCCAATTTATCCCCAACATATTGGTCGTGTGTAAATGATATAGGAAGCCCTTCGGATTCATACGTTTTCATTTTCATTTGATCGATATACCAATCGGTCATAAACAAACTGGTGTTTACGATTTTGATGTCCGTTCTTATTTTCTCGATTTCCTGAGCGTACCAAAGTGGGAAAGTATCATTGTCACCAATCGTAAAGATGATAGCGTTAGGCTCGCATGAATTAAGATAGTTTTTTGCCATTGCTATTGCAGTATATCTATCTGAACGATCATGATCATCCCAGTTCTGTGATGCCATTAATATTGGTGCGGCTAATAATGATACAGCGATAACAATTGGTCCGGCTATTTTGGGTTGCAAATAATTTTTGAAAAAATCATAAATTGCGTAAACCCCAAAACCAATCCAAATGGCAAAAACATAAAACGACCCTACCAATGCATAATCCCTTTCCCTCGGTTCAAAAGGGCGTTCGTTAAGGTAGATTTTCAATGCAATACCAGTAAACAAAAATAATGTGAGTAGTACATAAAAACTTTTTTGGTCTTTATTTGCGTGGTATAATAAACCGATAATCCCTAATAAAAACGGAAGAAAAAAATACAAGTTCCTGCCTTTGTTGTCCAAAACGTCTTTTGGTAAATCCAATTGTGAACCAAGGTGCATTTCGTCAATAAAATTAATTCCGCTTAACCAGTTGCCGTTTAAGCTGTCGTATTTTCCTTGATTGTCGTTTTGTCTTCCTACAAAGTTCCACATTAAATACCTCCAATACATATAGCCAAATTGGTATTCAAACATAAAACCAATGTTATCTGCTGTTGATGGTTTTTCAATAATTAAGTATTTACTATAGCTTTTTAAGAATGAAGCATACCCTTCGTTGTCGATTTCTTTATGTGCGTAAGCTGACCTAAATTCTGCTATGGTTTTTTCTAATTGACCTCTTAATTGTCCAGCCGCCGTATTTGCTTCTTCTTCGCTTAAGTTTTCAATATCAATTCCATATTGACCTAAATCGCCTGTAAAATCATAGTTTGGGTCGATTTTAAAATCAAGGACATGTGTGAATGTCATGTAGTTTTCTACATGCTCTGTGCTCCACATTCTCGGTAAAAATGCTTTTTGATTGTCGTCGCTGTTTTGTTCAGCATTTTTATAGTTATTGACAATGACATATTTGCCTGATTTATAATCTCTTTCATAGTTAGGTGCTTTGTCCAAATAGGGATTGTCTGCATCTAATCCTGCGTAAGTGTCTGAATATTGTGGACCATAAAACAATGGATTTACTCCGTATTGTTCCCTGTTGTAATAAGCCAAAACTTCACGGGCATCAGATGGTTTATTTTCATTTATAACTGTATTGGCATTAGCCCGAATAGGTAACATCATCCAAGTGGAAAAACCTATTAATATAAAAAGTATGCAAAGTAACAAAGTGTTTAGCTGTGCCCAGTTTTTCTTTTTAGTATAATTGAATCCGTAATAAAATGAAGCTGCAATTAATAAGGCTACGAAAATGGTTCCAGAATCAAACGGCATTCCGAAATTGTTTACCATATATACTTCGGCATTTCCAAAAAACGCCATCGTTAAAGGCAGGAGCATTTTAAAGATAAAAAGCAAAATGGCAACCACCACCACATTCGCAATTATAAAGTTTTTGATTGTAATGGTTTTGTAATTTTTAAAATAATATAAAAACCCAATTGATGGAATCGTTAACAAAGCCATGAAGTGGACACCAAATGATAATCCGATAACCAATGATATCAATAAAAGCCATCTGTTTCCTCTAGGTTTATGCATGTCTTCTTCCCAACGAAGACCTAGCCAAAAAAGCAAGGCAATGAGCAAGGACGCCATGGCATATACTTCGGCTTCTACTGCATTGAACCAAAAACTATCCGAGAAAGTATACGCTAAGGAAGCAACCAAAGCACTTCCTAAAATCACAATGGAATTGTCTTTGTTAATTTGCTTCGCCTGTTCGTCTTTTAGGCTCGAGTCACTAAATTGAGCGATCAATTTTCTTAGTAAAATTGTAGTTGACCAATACATGAAAAGTATAGTGAATGCGCTTGAAAAAACAGACATCATATTTACCATCAAAGCAATATGGCTGTTGTCAATAGCAAACATTGCAAAAAAAGCGCCCATCATCTGGTATAAAGGCGCTCCAGGAGGATGGCCAACTTCCAGCTTTGCTGCAGTAGCAATATATTCGCCACAATCCCAAAAACTCATTGTAGGTTCTACTGTTAGTGTATAAGTTATTAATGCAATTGTAAATGCAACCCAACCCAAAATTGTATTCCATTTATTGAAATTGAAATTCGTCATATTAGCTTATGAATTATGCTTTTTATTTTAAATACAAAGAAAATGTTTTTTTGCTTAATGAAATGCTAAAAAATATTTTTTTAATTTTTCTCTTAAAAAATTTGCGAGACATTAATTTTGTATTAAATTTGCACTCGCTTTACAGCAACGGTATTGGTCTATGGTGTAATGGTAACACAACTGTTTTTGGTGCAGTCTTTCAAGGTTCGAGTCCTTGTAGACCAACAAAAAACTCCTCAAGTAATTGAGGAGTTTTTTTATGTAAAATACTGAAAATTATACCTTCAAAGTAATCACCGGTCTAACAGTGTGGTTTACTAAATCTTCACTAATGCTTCCGTTGAAAAAGTGGGAGAAACCAGTTCTTCCATGAGTACACATTCCTATTAAATCGGCGTTAATTGAACTTGCATAATTTAATATGCCTTTTTCAATATTCATGTCATTATAAATGTGTTTTGAATAATTGGTAAAGCTGACATCTTTTAAAAAGTCATCCATAATTCTTTCGGCTACCATATTTGGTTTAAAGCTATTTGGCGTATTGATCATCACTAGATTCATATGAGAATTAAAGACTTTGGCAAATTCAACTAACTTGTTGAAAGAAGGTTTGATTTCAGGGCTAAAATCAGAGGCGAAAACAAATTGGTTTGCTTTAAAATCCGGAGTTTCGTTTTTGATAACCAATACTGGAACTTCAGAATAGCGTACTACTTTTTCGGCATTCGAACCAATAAATAATTCTCCAAAACCAGAAGCCCCATGTGAGCCCATTACAATTAAATCAATGTCGTTTTTTTTGCTGATGTTTAAAATTCCATCAAAGGCTTTTTGAAATTGAAGTACTTCGGATACTTTAATTCCTTGAAGGTAATCCACGTCCATTAAACGGTCTAGTTTTTTTATGGCAAGATCCTTAAAGTGCATGATTTGCGGAATCTCGCTTCCGTGTGTAATTGCATCGCTTCCTTGTGGGGGAAGTTCAATCATATGTAGTAAGAAAATTTCGCTGTTGTTTTTTTTGGCGATTTGAGCAGCTACTTTCAAAGCATATTCGGCGTGTTTTGAAAAATCGGTGGGTACAAGTATTTTTTTCATAGTTTTGGAGTATAAAAATTATAATTAACAGTTTTGGTTTGTAGAATAAAGATAATAAATTTTTAACATTAAACAATCATTTTTGATTTATAAAAAAAACACTATATTTGCAGCGTTATTTATTTAAAGTTAGATAATGAGGGGACATTTGTCCCCTCTTTTTATAAAGAATATGGTATTTAAAGATAGAGTAAATCAAGTGTTGGAAGAGGCCTTAAAAGAAAAACCATCAATTTTCTTGATAGACCTTACAATTACTAATAGTTTTAAAATCATTGTTGCTTTAGATGGTGATAACGGGGTGAATTTGCAGGATTGTATTGACGTTAGCCGTGCAATAGAAAATAATTTAGACCGGGAAGAACAGGATTTTTCTTTAGAAGTGGCTTCGGCAGGAGTTTCTGAGCCATTAAAAAATATAAGACAATACAAAAAAAACATAGGAAGGACATTGCAGGTTAAAACCGCCACAGAAATTATAGATGCCACATTAGTAGATGCTAACGAAGATTTTATAACTTTGACTTGGGAAGCAAGAGAGCCTAAAAAAATTGGCAAAGGGAAGGAAACTGTTCAGAAAAAACAAGAAATTCCATACGCAGAGATAAAAGAAGCAATAGTTACAATAATATTTTAATTAAAAATTCAGCAATGGAAAATTTAGCATTAATCGATTCATTTTCAGAGTTTAAAGACGATAAACTTATTGATCGTGTAACGCTTATGGCGATTTTGGAAGATGTGTTTAGAAATGCATTGAAAAAGAAATTTGGATCAGATGATAATTTCGATATCATCATCAACCCAGATAAAGGGGATATGGAGATATGGCAGCGAAGAGTAATTGTTGCAGATGACGATTTAGATTTAGACCACCTTGAAATCACACTTACTGACGCGAGAAAAATTGAACCGGATTTTGAAATTGGTGAAGAGGTTTCTGAAGAAGTAAAATTAATAGATTTAGGGAGAAGAGCAATATTGGCTTTACGCCAAAACTTGATTTCTAAAATCCATGAACATGACAATACTAATCTTTACAAACAGTTCAAGGATTTAATAGGGGATATTTATACTGCAGAAGTGCACCATGTTCGTCCAAGAGTTGTAATTTTGGTAGATGATGACGGAAACGAAATTGTATTGCCAAAAGAAAAACAAATTCCATCTGACTTTTTCCGTAAAGGGGACAATGTTCGTGGAATCATCGAAAGCGTTGAACTAAAAGGAAACAAGCCACAAATCATTATGTCCAGAACTTCAGAAAAGTTCTTGGAAAAATTATTTGAGCAAGAAATCCCAGAGGTTTTTGACGGGTTGATTATGGTTAAAAAAGTAGTAAGGATTCCAGGTGAAAAAGCAAAAGTAGCGGTAGATTCTTATGATGATAGAATTGATCCTGTTGGAGCTTGTGTTGGTATGAAAGGTTCTAGGATTCACGGTATCGTTCGTGAACTTGGAAACGAAAACATAGACGTAATTAATTACACAACCAATATTCAATTGTTCATTACAAGAGCGTTAAGCCCTGCAAAAGTATCTTCTATCAAAATAAATGAAGACACAAAAAGAGCTGAGGTGTTCTTGAAATTAGAAGAAGTTTCCAAAGCAATTGGACGTGGAGGACACAATATTAAATTAGCAGGTCAATTAACAGGATACGAGTTGGATGTTATCCGTGAAGGTGACGTCGCAGGTACGGTTGCTGATGAAGACGATGTTGAATTAACTGAGTTTTCTGATGAAATTGAAGAATGGGTAATTGAAGAATTTGCAAAAATTGGTTTAGATACTGCAAAAAGTATCTTGAAACAAGATGTAGAGGATTTAGTAAGAAGAACAGATCTAGAAGAGGAAACGATTTTGGATGTTATGAGAATATTAAAAGAAGAATTTGATAGCTAGTAGCTATAATTGATTAAAGCATGCCAATTTATTCTAATTCTAGAGTAAATAAAAAGATAATAATAAAAAGGTTTTATGTCTGAAGAGAGAGTAATAAGAATAAACAAGGTTTTAAGGGAATTAAATATTTCGTTAGAAAGAGCTGTGGATTATCTTAAAGATAAAGGAATTGCCATTGAGTCAAATCCAAACGCAAAAATTTCTGATAAGGAGTTTAGTATCCTACAAAATCAATTTGCAGGCGATAAAGGGAATAAGGAAGCTTCTAAGGAAGTGAGCGAAGAGAAAAGGAAAGAAAAAGAAGCATTGCGTGTTGAAAGGGAAAAAGAAATTGATGACAAACGCAAGCAAGATGAAGATCGCTTAAAGCAACAGGAAGTTATCAAAGCGAAAGCTGTTGTAACTGGTCCTAAGCAAGTGGGTACAATTGATTTGAATCCGAACAAACCTGCAGCCAGCAAAACTGAAACTCCAGTTAAAACAGAGCAAAAACCAAAAACTGAAAAACCGGTTCAAGCCGCAACTTCTAAAGTAGCTAAAGAAGAGCCTACGGTTACTGAGGCAAAGCCTGCTGAGACAGAAAAAACAGCTTCAGAAAATAAAACAGCTAAACCAGTTGCTGCTGTAAAAGAAAAAGATGCCGCTAAAGAAACCCCAGCGGTTGAAGAAGCAGTTACTGAAGAATTTACAACTCAGTATCAAAAATTGTCTGGTGCAACTTTAACAGGTCAAACAATTGATTTATCTCAATTCAACAAGCCTAAAAAGAAAAAAGAAGAGCCAAAAATCACACCTAACAAACCAGGAGTTCCCGGTGCAGCAGGTGCTAACAATGCCAACAAAAATAAAAGAAAAAGGATTGCCCCTAAACCAGGCGCCCCTAGACCTGGAGGAACAGCAACGCCTGGAACACCAGGGGTTAATAATCCAAATAAAATTACACCAAACGCTGGTGGAGGAGGTTTTAATGCTAACAGAAGTGCTAGGCCAGGTTTCGTAAAAGGAGCAAGACCAGCTATTACTGCAAAAGTAGAGCCTACAGAAGAAGAAGTTAAAAACCAGATTCGCGAAACTTTAGAAAAACTACAAGGAAAAGGTGGTAAATCAAAAGCAGCGAAATATAGAAGGGATAAAAGAGATACGCACCGTCAGAAATCGGATGATGAGCAAAGAGCATTAGACGAAGGAAGCAAAACAATCAAAGTTACCGAGTTTGTAACCGTAGGGGAAATTGCAATCATGATGGATGTGCCAATTACAAAAGTAATCGGTACGTGTATGTCACTTGGAATAATGGTAACGATGAACCAGCGACTTGATGCCGAAACATTAACTATCGTTGCAGATGAATTTGGTTATGAAGTAGAATTCATTACTGTAGATATTGAAGACGCTATCCAAGTTGTTGAAGACAAAGAAGAAGATTTACTTACCAGAGCGCCAATCGTAACGGTAATGGGTCACGTCGATCACGGTAAAACATCTTTATTGGATTATATCCGTAAAGAAAATGTTATTGCTGGTGAATCAGGTGGAATTACTCAGCATATTGGAGCATACGGAGTAACATTGGATAACGGCCAAAAAATAGCATTCCTTGATACACCAGGTCACGAGGCTTTTACAGCGATGCGTGCGCGTGGTGCTCAAGTTACTGATATCGCAATTATCGTAATTGCAGCGGATGATGATATAATGCCACAAACAAAAGAGGCAATCTCCCATGCTCAGGCGGCTAGTGTGCCAATCATTTTTGCGATAAACAAAATTGACAAACCAAACTCAAACGTTGAGAAAATCAAGGAAAAATTAGCAGGTATGAACTTGTTAGTTGAAGATTGGGGAGGAAAAATACAATCACACGATATTTCTGCAAAAGTAGGAACCGGAGTGAAGGAATTGTTGGAAAAAGTTTTATTGGAAGCAGAAATACTTGATTTAAAATCAAATCCAGATAAAGCGGCACAAGGAACTGTTGTAGAAGCATTCCTTGATAAAGGAAAAGGATATGTTTCGACTATCTTGGTTCAACACGGAACTTTAAAAGTAGGGGATTATATGCTTGCGGGTAAACACCACGGTAAAATCAAAGCGATGCACGATGAAAGAGGTAATACAGTTCTTGTGGCTGGACCTTCAACTCCAGTATCTGTTTTGGGATTGGATGGTGCTGCAACTGCAGGGGATAAATTCAATGTATTTACAGACGAGAAAGAAGCGAAACAAATTGCTTCAAAACGTTCTCAATTAATGCGTGAACAATCCGTTCGTACACAAAGACATATTACGCTTGACGAAATTGGACGTCGTATTGCATTGGGTCAGTTTAAAGAATTGAACGTAATCCTTAAAGGAGACGTTGATGGATCTGTGGAAGCATTGTCTGATTCATTCTCTAAATTATCTACTGAAGAAATCCAAATCAATATCATCCATAAAGGAGTAGGAGCCATTACTGAAACCGACGTAATGTTAGCTTCTGCATCTGATGCAATTATTATCGGATTTAACGTTCGTCCTGCAGGAAATGCAAGACAGTTAGCAGATAAGGAAGAAATAGATATCCGTTACTATTCTATTATCTATGCAGCTATTGATGACTTGAAAGACGCAATGGAAGGAATGCTAGCGCCAGAAATGAAAGAAGAAGTATTAGGTACTGCTGAAATCAGGGAGATATTCAAAATTTCTAAAGTAGGTTCAATTGCAGGTTGTATGGTAATGGACGGTAAAATTGCGAAAAGCGCGAAAATCAGAATTATCAGAGAAGGTGTAGTGGTTCATACAGGTGAATTGAGCGCATTGAAACGTTTCAAAGACGATGTGAAAGAAGTAGCCAAAGGTTACGATTGTGGTATCCAGATTAAAGGATACAACGACATCGAAGAGCGTGACGTGATTGAAGCTTACCACGAAATAGCAATCAAAAAGAAACTGAAGTAATATTTAGTTCTAAATATAAAATCCCGAGTAATCGGGATTTTTTTGTTTTTATAGTTACTTGAATATATTTTTTATATTAGCATTGTATAAAAAGTGAAATATTGTTGGGTAAATTTATCTATATTATTGATGATATGGTTGATTTTACCAGACTTACTATAAGTTCTTCGCAATTTATGAAACGATCATCTATGAAAAATCTTCTTACACTATTAGTTTTGATTGCTTGTAGCTTTTTTAGTCTACAGTGTCAAAACAAAGAAAAAAAGTTAATTCCACTAAAAACATCTCCAGAAATTATTAAGCAAAAGCAATTTGACCAATCAGATTCAATCCAAACCGTTATCAAAATCGACGCCAAAAAGACTACAAATAAAATTAAAGTGCTAGTAATACAATGTAGTAATGGTTATGGTTATTCTGGCGGAGGGTATGACTTTAATCCAATAATTGAAAAGGAATTGCGAAAAAATCTAAAATTTGAGATGCTTCCATTTTCATATAAAAAACTTCAAGGAGTTATTTATCAAGGTGTATATGATAAAAAATACGCAAAACCGATTATGGAAAAAATCAAGGCTGATATATACATAATGACGAGTTTTGAAGGAGGTATGCTTGAAATGCCCGGGGATGACGAACAAAAAAAATGGGGATATGAAGTAAAAATCCTAAATGGTAAGACATTACAACAAAAAGTGTCGATTGGTGCTAAAGGACTAAATAGTTATGAAGAAATTGAAAAAGATATAATTTCAAAAGTAAATATTTTAACAAGAGATATTAAAAGTCTTATATAAATGGCACAACCCAGCTACGCAAAGTCTCCTGACTTTGAGTAATCATATGCAAAAAGCTAAAGTTGTACTATAGTAGTTTTTTTATTAAAGAATGGGAGTGATTGTGTTTGTTCTAGTGTAAGCAATTGTGCTGGGGTAATGAAATTATTAAAAGTCATAGTGACATGAGTTTTTTAAAATAGAAATAAATGAAAAATTTTAAATATTTATTTTGTTTAATTTTAATTTTTACTGTTAGTTGTGACAATACTACTAAAATTGTAAAAATACCAACTGAGTATATCCGAAAAAATTCGTTTAATATAATTAATCACAGAATCTTTTTTTTTGCTGTGAGAAATGCTGATGAATATCTAATCAATGAGTATGTCATTAAATATATTAAAAGTGTAAAGGATTTTTCAAAAATCTCACTTGAAGTTATATTTTATGAATATAATTCTAAATTAAATGAAAATACAGTTTACGGTGAGGGAGATGATACAATTTATCATAATGGAGAATATCTTATTTGTAGTTTTAAATGGGATAAAGGAAAATTTTTAGGTAAATACGTGTACGAAAATGGAGAATTTATAACAATACAATATTTTAATTTGCCCAGATAGCGCGGATTTGAAATCCGTGCTATCGGGTAACCAAACATTTTTATTTAATGTCACAATTAATTGAAGAGGAACTTCTAAACTACAAACATGAAACTATTTAATTTTCTTTTAGTATTGATTCTACTCCACTCATGTAATAGTAATGAGAAAAAACAAATTTATTTTAAGCGGGTATATGTTGAGAGAGCGGAGGATAATTTTGATGGAAAAAGAAATATCAATTACAGCCATTATATTCTAATAAAAAATTATAAAGATGATTTTTTCGGAGATGATTTTATTTCTAAGACAAAGAATTACATTGATACTGTTAAAGTCAATAAAGATTCAATTTATGAAATTTATTATATTAGGTCTATTAAAGATTGTGGTTTTGAAATTAATGAACTTGATAATCCGATAATAAATAAAAACTTAATCGTAGGATTTACGGTTCTGAAAAATAAAATTAATGGTTTGATTTTACCACAAGGTGAAAACAACATATTTTTTAAAGCTAAAGACTCATTAATAGTTGGTTATAATCAGTGATGTCTGCTATCGGGTTTTTAAAGAATTTTATAAAATGAAAAAAAATTATTGTATTAAATTTATTGCGGTTGTTCTTGTAATGGTAACAATAGCAATATTAGTTATTGATATTAATTGTAGAAATTCTTTAATGGTTTTTGAAAAAAATTTTAAAAATAAAAATCTACAATTTTTTGAAAAAAAAATTCGTGAATTAAAATATGCCGAAAAAAATGAAATCTTAGATTTTGATTTAAAAATGTCAATTGCAACAAATACTCTTTTGATTGATTATGATTTAGTAAAAAAAATTAAAAAAAAAAGAAATTAATATTGATTTATTAAGACACAATTCCATATCATTTTGGGAAAAAGAAATTCATAATGATGATTTTTTTGATTCGCACCTGAAAGACAAACAAAAGTATTATATATACTCCTATTAGTAATGTTCGGTAATGAGGTAAAAATTCAGAGTTAATGATAAATTCTTATACAACCCAGCTTCGCAAATTATAACCCACTGCGCAAAGTCACCAGACCTTGAAGAAACCATATGAATGCCTATTGCATTGTTCTCTAAACGGCCTCTTACTCTTGCAATGGTGTCTCGGCCTGTTACAATGGCAGTTCAGGATGACGTAATGGCAGTTCGGGTTGTTGCAATGAAAGGTTTGGCTTGTTCGATACAAGCTGTTGTTTATTCAGAACCAGTTCTTGATGTTGCAATAGTATTTGTTATTATTACATTGAGAATGTATCTGAAAACTACGCTCTAATCAAGTGGATGCTCTATTTCAATTTCAAAATTATTAAATAAGCCAAGTTTTTAGTTAAATTTGATTAAAAGATAAATCGGGAATAGTCAAAAAAAGCTCAAAGTCGGGAAGCTTTTCGGAAACGGCTAACTTTTAGCGCAAAAAGTGAATTTTATGACAATGAAAAACGTCTTACAGGTTAGTTTAAGAAGAATGATTATAATTCTTAGTTGTATTATAACACTTTGTAGTTGTAGTAGTAATAGGAAAGTAGGTCTATCTGAAAACAAAGATGATTCGAATTTAACGGAAATTAAAGTTTTAAAAATTGAAAGTTTTAAAAATTATTACTTTATCTATGGTAAGGGAACTCAAAATGATGTAGGCTATAAAATTGTATCTGCAATGCATTCTAATTCTGTTGTAAAAATACATTCTAAGAAAAATGAAATCAATAGAATTGAAATTGGAAAAATCTATAAATTAAGATTAACATGGATAAGTGAACCTAATTTAGAGGATAAAAATGGTAGTTTATTATTCCAAAGATGTATTACTCGTTATCCATTGGTTCAAATTTGTACTGAAGCTGGATTTGAATTGTATCAGAGTAATGATATCGATGGATTAGAAATAAAGAAAAAGTCGGGAGGCTTGCGAAGAGAAATCAAGGTAGGAAAGTAAATCGAAATTTATAAGGCAATATTGATTAGGAATTAAAACAAAAAATCCCCAAATTCAAAATAGGAATCTGGGGATTTGTATCAAATTTAAAACTTGTTTATCTAACAGGCTGATCTAAAATCAAATCCAAATACAGATTGATTTTGTCCTTAAGTTCTTTTCTAGGAGTAATGAAATCCAGGAAACCGTGCTCTAATACGAATTCTGCAGTTTGAAAACCTTCTGGTAATTCTTTTCCTGTAGTGTCTTTTACAACCCTTGGTCCAGCAAATCCAATCAATGCTCCCGGCTCAGAAATGTTTACGTCACCTAGCATCGCGTAGGATGCTGTAGTTCCTCCCGTAGTAGGATCGGTACATAAAGAGATGTAAGGGATTTTAGCTTCTGCTAACTGAGCTAATTTTGCCGATGTTTTTGCTAATTGCATTAAGGAATAAGCAGCTTCCATCATACGTGCCCCGCCCGATTTTGAGATCATAACAAACGGAATGTTGTTTTTAATGGAATGATCAATACCACGAGCGATTTTTTCCCCTACAACAGCACCCATTGAACCCCCAATAAAGGCGAAATCCATACAGCAAACTACTAAATCCTTCCCTTTTGATTTTCCAACTCCAGTACGGACCGCATCTTTCAATTTGGTTTTAGCCATTGCGTCTTTCAAACGGTCAGCATATTTCTTGGTATCAACAAATCCCAATGGATCTTTTGAAGTCATGTTGGCATCCAATTCTGTGAATTTGTTATCGTCAAACAAAATATCAAAATATTCGGCACTGCCTATTCTAACATGAAATCCATCTTCCGGACTTACATATAAATTACGCGCCAATTCATCGGCATCAATTATTTTACCTGTTGGGGATTTATACCACAATCCTTTTGGAACGTCTTTTTTATCTTCGGTTGCAGTGGTAATTCCTTTTTCTGTTCTTTTAAACCAAGCCATAATTTTTTTCAGTATTCAGTATTCAGTAATCAGTGAGCAGTATAATAACTGATCACTGATTACTGATGACTATTTATAAAGTGTTTACGTTATTCAAATCGGCAAAAGCCTGTTCTAATCTTGTATTAAATGTGATTTCGCTTTCACGGATCCATTTTCTAGGGTCATAATATTTTTTGTTGGGCTGATCGTCGCCTTCTGGATTTCCGATTTGTGTTTTAAGATACTCTAGGTTTTTCACGATATAATCACGGGTTCCTTCGGTATAGGCAAACTGTAAATCAGTATCAATGTTCATTTTGATAACCCCATACCCTATAGCTTCCCTGATTTCTTCCAATGTAGAACCTGAGCCTCCGTGGAAAACGAAATCTACAGGATTGTGTCCTGTGTTGAATTTTTTCTGCACGAATTCCTGTGAGTTTTTAAGGATTTTTGGAGTAAGCTTAACGTTTCCTGGTTTGTAAACTCCGTGAACGTTTCCAAATGCTGCTGCTATGGTAAAACGCGGACTGATTTTCATCAGTTCTTCATAAGCATAAGCCACTTCTTCTGGTTGCGTGTATAGTTTTGAACTGTCCACATCAGAATTGTCAACACCATCTTCTTCTCCACCGGTAATTCCGAGTTCAATTTCAAGCGTCATTCCTATTTTGCTCATGCGCTTTAAATATTCCTTGCAAAGTTCAATGTTTTCTTCAATAGGCTCCTCTGATAAATCAATCATATGGGAGCTGTAAAGCGGTTTTCCTGTTTCGGCAAAATGCTTTTCACTGGCTTCCAATAATCCGTCAATCCAAGGCAAAAGTTTTTTTGCGCAATGGTCGGTATGAAGGATTACGGTTGCTCCGTATGCTTCCGCCAAAGTATGAATGTGTTTTGCTCCGGCAATTCCGCCTAATATTGCCGCTTTTTCATTGGCATTAGAAAGTGATTTACCTGCGTTAAAAAGGCAACCTCCGTTAGAAAACTGAATAATTACAGGAGCATTTAGCTTTGCTGCTGTTTCCATAACCCCATTAACATTACTGGATCCGGTTACGTTTATTGCAGGAAGTGCAAAGCCTTTTTCTTTTGCGTAAGAGAAAATTTTCTGAACGTCATCGCCTGTTGCAACACCCGCTTTTATATTGTGAGCCATTGTAGAATATTTTAAAAATTAAAGGATACAAAAATAAGGATTTCTGTAATTAGAAAGGATAATTTATTCCAATATTTATAACGGAATGATTAAAATTATAATCCCTAAACCATTTTTTTGTAGCTTCATCCGAAGGATTAAAGGTTTTGAAACCCAAATCAAGACGTATTACAAAAAATTTCAAATCATATCGCAATCCGAAACCCGATCCAATGGCGCTGTCTTCAATTGATTTTAGTCCGGAAAAGACATATTTTGGATCTTCGATATCATCAAAAACATTCCAGATATTTCCCGCATCGACAAATATTGCTCCGTTCAATGCTCCAAAAACATTAAATCTCAGTTCGGTGCTAAAAGCCAGTTTCATGTTTGCTTCGTTAAAATCATTCACGCCGCCACTTCTTCCTGGTCCTAAACTATAGGATTGCCAAGCACGGTTGTCATTAGGCCCCCCGCCAAAATAACTTCTGGAAAAAGGTATGTTGTCTGAATTTCCATAAGGGATTGCGATTCCGGCAAAGCCACGCATGGCGAGTATTTTTTTATTTTGTAAGTCCCAATGTTTTATAAATTCAAATTCGGTTTTGATGTATTGGGAGTACTGAACCCCAAAAATTTCATTCTTTCCATTTGCGGCTTCGAATTTTTTTGATGCATTTGCAAATAAAGAAAGCAGGTTTCCCGCCGATTCTGTTTTTGTTTTAAATGCATAATACGTATTGTCATTTAAATCAGACTTCGTGGTTTTTGAATAAGTGAAATTGGTGGCGAAAATCAAGTTATTTTCAGTTAGTCTTTTTCTTCGTTCTTCAATGCTCTTTATGGTTTTAAAGTCTGTTGAAGTGGTGCCAATTGAACCGTTCAAAACATCCGTTATAAATCCGCTGGTTCCTGATTCGATTATAAGGTCATTATTTTCATCAAAATAAGTGGTGCTTACTGGATAAGCAGGGTTTTGGGCAATTGTGTTTAGAGTATTGTAGGAAGAGGAATATATTTGGAAATAATTTCCAGTATTGATGTTTTTTACAAATTGAATATTAAAAAGATCAAATCGCGCCGAACTGTTTTTCTTTGGAGTCCAATTGTAACTCATGGCTCCAATTAAATTTTCTTTGTCCAATCCAATATTGGTTTGCTTTGTGAAACCCACACTCAAACTACTGGAGGGAATCATGCTTTTTGATATGATTTTTTCGGTTTTTACAGGAAATAAAATCCTTGGGAAATTCAGTCGTATATCGCCACCATATTCAAAGATGTCAAAGAATTGGTCTTTGGTCCTGTTTTGGTCTTTCGACGAACCGATGTTTCCCCTTGCCGAAATTTCCAATGTTTCCGCCCCTCTAAAAATATTACGGATGGATAAAGTAGTGTTACCTGTAAGGCCTAAATTTTGGATATTGGATTGTGAAACATCAAAACCATAACCGAAGCTATACGTTTTTCTGGGAACCAAATAAATATCGGCAATTAATGAGTTTCCAGTGGTGTCACGAGTGTCTAAATTATACTGAATCGTTGGGTAATTAAAAACACGTAGGTTACTTAAATAACGGGAAGTCAAGGTTGTCTTATCATCGGCATAATAACTTCCTTTAGTTATAAAAACCGCGTCAGTTATTGCTTTGGGCCTGTATTTCAATTTTCCTTTACTGTATAGAGTGAAGTTTTTATATATTTTTCCGGAGTCTTTTTTGATTTTTGTATCTGTATAAACATTTACCGTGCTTATTTTGTATAGTTTAAATGGGACGATTTTTGTTGTGTCGCCTTCCCTAAAAGAACGATTGGCGATGATCAGGTCGATATTTGCTTTTTTTGCGGCATTCAGCGTATCGATATTGTAACTGATATAATTTTGCTGAAAATAAAAAGCACCATTGTTCCTGAATTGAGAAGTGATTCTGTTTCTCTCCCCATCAAGGTCTACGTCGTTGTATTGTTTTCCTTTTTTAAGGAAAGTCATGTTTTTGTTTTTTTGGTATAAGGAATCTAAAAGAGGGGTGTTGATTTTTATATTGATAGAATCTATAAAAAAAGGCTTTCCTGTTGTTACAAGATAGTTGACTTTTACTTTTTTATTGGCAATAGTGTCTATTTTGTATTTGCTTTTTACGTTGAAATATCCTTTTCGGAAATAATAGGAATTCAAACGGAGTATCGACTTGTCAATACTTTTCTTGTCCAAAATAGCTGGTGGTTCGCCGGTTTTTTTAAGGAAATTATGAATGCCGCTATACCAAAAAGACTTTCCTAAACGATCTACTTGTTTCTTGGATAAAAACTTAGAAAGGCTTTTGTATTTTTCAGGATGCTTGATGAATTTTGCTTTATAGGTAGAGTCAGGGTTGGATCTGGCCATATTGAACAAATTCAATCGTAATCTATAACCCAGGAATTTACTGTTGGGTTTTTGATACAATTGATTCATTACATCATCGTTTTTCTCTTTTTTGCCATTAACTAAAATTTCATTTTTTGTTAGAAGCTGTTTTCCATTTGGAACCCTTTTTAATGAGTTACAAGCAGATATAATAACTGCAATTAGAATAAATAATGATATTTTTGCAACTGGTTTTCTCAAGTTTCCTGAATATTTAATCAAAAGTACATTATTTCTATGGTTAGTAAAAACCAAATAAAATTAATAACGGGTTTACAGCAAAAAAAATTTCGCTCAGTACATCAATTGTTCATTGCCGAAGGGGTAAAAGTCATACAGGAATTATTACTGTCTAACTTTGAATTGGAGCATTTGTATGTTACTGAAGCAATTTTTGAGGAAGTAAATATTCTAAAAAAAACACTGATAGCAGAAGCTGATTTAAAGAAAATCAGTGCCTTGTCATCCCCTAATAATTGCTTGGCGATTTTTAAAATCCCTCAGGGCAAACCAGTTATAGAAAAGGGATTGATTGTCGCGTTGGACGATATTCGTGATCCGGGTAATTTAGGGACCATCTTGCGCCTTTGTGATTGGTTTGGAATTGAGCAGTTAATTTGTTCTGATCAAACGGTAGATATCTATAATCCTAAAGTCGTTCAGGCTACCATGGGTTCCATTGCTAGGGTAAATATAAATTATCTTGATTTGGAAGGCTTTATAAAACAAAGTAAGTTGCCAGTTTATGGAACATTTATGGACGGAACAAACATCTATAAAGAAACATTGCCGGAGGAAGGAATAATCGTCATGGGAAATGAAGCGAATGGAATTTCATCAGCTATTGAGAAAATAATTCAGAAAAGGCTAACCATCCCGAGATTTGGAAAATTGCAACAAACTGAAAGCTTGAATGTGGCAACAGCTACAGCAATTGTTTTAAGTGAATTCCGCAGAAAATAAATAAAGCCTGAGCTTGCTAGAAGTTTAATGAAAAGTAAAGTTGATTAAAAGCGCACGTGTTTTCATTGAAGAAATATTTCCTGTCCATGGACTGTTTGGGTCATTGTCGCGAATCAATTCATCCTTTAATCCGAAAACGCCTCTAATCGAAGGGGAAAATTTGAAGTATTCAAAATAAATATCGATTCCAAAACCAACTTCATAATTATTGCTCCAAGGTTTCATACGGAACTGTTGCTGTAAATTATCGTCTTTGGATTTTGAATTGCTCCCTAAATTTAGCGTTGTAGAAAGTCCACCCAATAAATAAGGGCGAACGTTTCCTGTTCTAACTGCCGAATATTTCAACAACAGTGGGAAATGGATGTAAGTGGAACGAACTTCCCTATTGGTATCAAATGTATTTGTGAAACCAGGAAAAACAAGGTTACGTTGCGTGTAGTATAATCCTGGTTCAAAACGCAGGTTCAAATTACTTGAAAGTCGTAAATCGGCAACTAAACCCACATTAAATCCCGTAGTTTTATCAACCTGAATTTCTTCTTGTGGCATTTTGTATTCGGTTTTGAATCCATAACTGTTGAATCCAAGATAAAAACCAAAATAAATTTTTTGCTCGTCCCAATTTTCAAGATTAGTTAAAGGGTTTTTCCCAAACATACTTTTGGATTGCGCTTGGCTTTGAATTGAAAACACCAATAATAGTAAAAATGCTACTTTTTTCATACTTAATTTTCTCAGTGCTACTTTTTTGAAGCTGAATAAATGGTGGCAACGCCAAATGTTTGAGGTTTTGACATTACATCTATAAACCCAATTTTCTTCAAAATATTGTTTAGGGCTTCCCCATATGGAAAAACCGAAGCCGATTCGGATAAATATTGATAAGCAGAATTGTCTTTTGAAAATAGCTTTCCTATTAACGGAAGAATATATTTTGAATAGAATTTATAACCTTGTTTGTATGGCGTTTTTTCTGGAACCGAAGTTTCTAAAATAACAAAAACCCCATTGGGCTTTAAAACTCTTAATATTTCAGACAAGCCTTTTTCTAGATGTTCAAAATTCCTTACGCCAAAAGCTACTGTAATCGCATCAAAAGTATTGTCTTCAAAAGGCATGTTTTCAGAATCCGCTAAAAGCATTTCAATTTTATCAGAAAGTTTTTTAGCTTCAATTTTTTTTCTTCCCACCTCAAGCATTCCTGCCGAAATATCCAATCCAATAATTTTAGTGGCTTTTGTTTCGGCCATTAAAATAGCCAAATCGCCAGTTCCTGTAGCAATATCAAGAATGGTGTTGGGATTGGAATCAGAAACAATTTTCAACACTTTTTTACGCCATTTTACATCAATCCCAAAAGAAATTACCCTGTTCAAACCATCATAGTTTCCTGAAATGGTATCAAACATTTGAGCAACTTGTTCTTTTTTTCCTAAAGAAGAATTTTTATAAGGCGTAACTGTTTCTGACATAGTCTAAGATTTATGCAAAGGTAATTTAGATTTTCGAATATCTCGGTAAATCTAAATTCTTATTTTCGGATAAAGGTTTGATAATTAAAATCAAAAAGGTGTTTTTCGTCTTTCGGATGGTACTCTTCAGTGATTAATTCCCATTCATTTGAATCGATTTCAGGGAAAAAGGCATCTGCCTCAAAAGTTCCATTTACTTTAGTGAGTTCTATTTTGTCGGCAAATAGCAATCCTAAATTGTAAATTTCGCCTCCGCCAATGATAAAAACATCTTGGTCTTTCGGGCAAATTGAAATGGCTTTCTCGATGCTGTTTACTACAATGCAACCGTCAGGATTGTAGTCTGTTTGTCGGGTAATGACAATATGGGTTCTGTTTGGTAAAGGTTTTGGGAAGCTTTCAAATGTTTTCCTTCCCATAATAATATGATGTCCGGTTGTGAATTGCTTGAAACGCTTGAAATCATCAGGCAAATGCCAAAGTAAATCATTGTTTTTACCAAGGGCGTTGTTAGTGGATGCGGCGGCGATAAGGATAATCATTTTTTTAATTTAATGTCTGTTTTGCTTAATTCTGCCTCTCCAATTCTTTGATCTTTCTTTCCTGTTTTTGAACCAGTTTATCAATTTCTGCCCTTTCCCAGTCTTTGTTCATGAAACGGTCGGTAATGAAAACTTTTATAAAGTGTAGTATGAAAATGAAACACCAAACAGTACCTGCCCAAAGGAACCAATCGTATTGTTCTTCTATGTTCAATAATTTATTGACAACAAACATAAATAAACTGCCAACAAGTAAGAGAACAAAATGAAAATAAAGTGTTTTTTTCTGCTTTATCCGCCTTCTGGCGTATTCGTAAAGTTCGTGTTGTGCATTTTCCATGGTTGTTTTTGTTTTGCTAAAGATAAGAAAATTGTTAAAAAGGAGATTTTTTTAGCTTCTAAATTTATAATGTAATTTAAAAATAGATTTATTTATTTATTAAAATTTCATTATTAAAAAACTCCTCTAATTCTTGCCATCGCTCATCTTGGTACATAAATCCATGGTTAAATTCTAAATCTTCAGATGCCATAAAATGATGACCTCCGATGTCGAAAGTGATATATTTACATTTTCCATTTCTATAAATTATAACTGCTTTGTCAAATGATAGACTATAGGCAGTATTTTTCATTTTTTCTTCTTTTTTTGTAAAAATATCAATTAACGTTTTTTTAGCTTGGTTGTTAAGAGTTAATGAATACCAAATTATTTTTTGATTAGGCAGATCATCAATTATTATTTGTGGTAGGCTTTGAATTCTAGTGGATCCTCCTGGAAAATTATCGTGCAATGCAATTTGAATTGAATCTGCTGACACAATATATTTCTCAAAATCTATATTTTGAGCCTGAATATTTGAAAAGTTGAATAAACAACAAGAAAATAAAAAGAATAATCTCATAATATAATATTTTAAAAATTTGGATCATAATTTTCTAAACAGCTACAATTCCTTTTATATGTGCATGAGGCTCATATCCTTCTAAAGTAAAGTCTTCGAATTTAAATTCGAAAATATTTTTTACATCTGGATTCAAAATCATTTTAGGTAATGGTTTTGGATCACGGGAAAGCTGTAATTCCAATTGTTCTATATGGTTGTTGTAAATATGGGCATCGCCAAAAGTGTGAATAAATTCTCCAACTTGCAAACCGCAAACCTGAGCAATCATCATAGTAAACAAAGCATAAGAGGCAATATTAAAAGGAACTCCCAAAAAAATATCGGCGCTTCTTTGGTATAGTTGACAGGATAATTTTCCTTCCGCAACATAAAACTGGAAGAAAGCATGGCAAGGAGGCAAAGCTACTTTTCCGTTTGCTACATTTTCTGCAAAGGATTTTGTAGTATCCGGTAAAACACTTGGATTCCAAGCAGAAATCAACATTCTGCGGCTGTTTGGATTTGTTTTTAAAGTATCGATTAATTCGGTGATTTGGTCAATTTCCTCACTGTTCCAATTGCGCCACTGGTGGCCGTAAACGGGTCCCAATTCTCCATTTTCATCTGCCCATTCGTCCCAGATTTTAACTCCATTTTCTTTTAGATAAGCAATGTTGGTTTTGCCTTTTAAGAACCATAACAATTCATAAACAATTGATTTAAGATGTAGTTTTTTAGTGGTTACCATCGGAAAGCCTTCGCTTAAATCAAAACGCATTTGGTAACCAAAAACACTTTTTGTCCCTGTGCCGGTTCTGTCTCCTTTTTGGGTTCCGTTGTCTAAAACGTGTTTTACTAAATCTAGGTATTGTTTCATTTTTCTAGGTTTTGGGTTCTGGGTTTTGGGTGTTAGAAGTTACTAAAACCTAACACCTAAAACCCAATACCTAATTATGCTTCTCTTTTCGAAATTTCGTCTCTTATCTTAGCCGCTTTTTCATAATCTTCTTCTTCAACGGCAACCGCTAGTAGGTCGTTCAATTCCGAAAGGCTATGTTTTGAATAAGTTTCTCCGGATTGATTGGTTTCTTCCATCCCGAAAGTTTCTGGATTTGAAAGGACATCGTCTATTTCTTGGGAACCTTTGTCTACATTATCCTGCGGATTGGTTTTTAAGTAAATCCCGGCTTTGTCAAGTATGTTTTTATAAGTGAAAATAGGGGCGCTAAAACGCAATGCCAATGCAATCGCATCAGAAGTCCGTGCATCTATTATTTCTTCTATTTTATCTCTTTCGCAAATGATACTTGAATAAAATACGCCATCTACTAGTTTATGAATAATTACCTGACGCACAATAATATCAAAACGGTCAGCAAAATTTTTAAACAAATCGTGTGTTAAGGGGCGAGGGGGTTTTATTTCTTTCTCTAATGCAATAGCGATGGATTGCGCTTCAAATGCGCCAATTACAATTGGTAGTTTTCTATCTCCGTCGACTTCATTTAAAATCAACGCATAGGCGCCATTTTGAGTTTGACTGTAAGATATTCCTTTTATTGTTAGTTTTACTAAACTCATTTTCTTTTCATTGCGAGGAGTTGCGAGCACGAAGCAAAGCAATATCATTCCTCATTTTTACTATAAAGGCGTAAAGTTATTTTTCTTATGCAAAGTAACAAAAAACTTTCTCTTATGAAAACAAAAAAGAGCCACAAAATTGTAGCTCTTTTTTAAATACAAATTACCAGAATTTGGAATTTATGAATTATGTGCTTTAAAAGCTTTTAGTTTTTCAATTAACTGAGGGAGTATTTGGAAAGCATCACCCACAACTCCATAATCAGCTACTTTAAAGAAAGGAGCTTCAGGATCGCTATTGATAACAACTTTCACTTTAGAAGAGTTGATTCCAGCAATGTGCTGAATCGCTCCAGAAATTCCAACGGCAATATATAAGTTAGTTGCAACTGGTTTCCCTGTTTGTCCAACGTGTTCGCTATGAGGTCTCCATCCTAAATCAGAAACTGGTTTTGAGCAAGCTGTTGCTGCGCCAAGAACAGAAGCCAATTCTTCAATCATTCCCCAATTTTCAGGTCCTTTCATTCCACGTCCTCCAGAAACTACAATATCAGCATCGGCAATAGTTACTTTTCCTGAGGCTTTTTCAACTGCTGTAACTTTTACTCCAAAATCATTGTCGCCAATAGTTGGGTTAAAATCTTCTTCAGTGGCAGAAGATGCATTTTCGAAAACACCATAAGAGTTTTTGGCTAAGCCCAATACTTTTATATCTGTAGCAATTTCAGTAATATTGAAAGCCTTGTTTGAAAAAGCATTTCTTTTTACCTGAAAAGGAGAAGTGCTTACAGGCAATCCCACCACATTTGAAGCAAAACCTGCCCCTAATGAAACGGCAACCAATGGAGCTAAGTATAAACTGTCTGTAGTTGAAGACAATAAAACTAATTTCACGTTTTCTTTTTGAGCTGCTTGTTTGATAACATCAGCATAAGCTTTTGCTGTGAATCCAGCTAATTTATCGTTAGTTACCTTTAATACTTTATCTACTCCGTATTTAGATAAATCAGAAACATTTCCAGCATTAACAGTCACAGCTGTTACTGTTGTTCCTAATGATTCAGCTACTTTTTTAGCGTAAGAAGCCAATTCGAAAGCTACTTTTTTAAATTTTCCGTCTGCAGATTCTGCGTATATTAATATTGACATTTTTTTTAATTTAAAGATTTCAAAAATTCTTAATTCGTAATTTTTAATTCGTAATTAAATTACTTTAGCCTCGTTGTGTAATAAGTTGATTAATTCGTCCAAGTTGTCAGCATTCACTAATTTCACTGCTGATTTTGGAGCTGGTTTTTCAAATTTCACCGCTTTGGTTTCAGATGAAGCGCTAACTGGTTCAAGGATAGTCAAGACTTTGGTTCTTGCGGTCATAATTCCTCTCATGTTTGGGATACGCAAATCTTTTTCTTCTACCAATCCTTTTTGGCCACCAATGATTAATGGCAATGAAGTAGCAACAGTTTCTTTACCGCCATCAATTTCCCTTGATGCTGTAGCAGATGTTCCTTCAACAGTTAAAGCAACACATGAATTCAAGAAATTGTACCCTAAAATCCCAGCTAACATTCCTGGAACCATTCCGCCATTATAATCCAAAGACTCTTTTCCAGCAATGATTAAATCATAACCTCCGTTTTTGATTACTTCAGCTAATTGTGTGGCTACGAAAAATCCGTCGGTTGGATTTGCATTGATTCGGATTGCTTCATTGGCACCAATAGCCAATGCTTTTCTCAAAGTAGGCTCCGTGTCTGGGCCACCTACATTTACAACTGTTACTGTTGCGCCTTGCTGCTCTTGGAACCAAATAGCTCGGGTTAAACCGAATTCGTCATTAGGGTTGATAACAAACTGAACTCCGTTAGTGTCAAATTCTGAATCTCCATTGATGAAGTTGATTTTTGAAGTAGTATCAGGAACGTGACTGATGCAAACTAATATTTTCATTATTATATAATTTAATAGGTGTAATTTTTTTCGGGGGCTAAATTAGTGAATTATTTTTATAAAAAAAGAGACGGGATTATATCACAATAGAACACTTTAATACTGATTCTCATAATATTCAAAAAAACAATTGTTTTTATGGTATGAAAATTAAAAAAGATAAGGAAACAATAAAAAAATTGTTAAAATAATTTAAAAGATTTTTTTACTGCCTAAAGTGATTTAAAATAATTATTTTTGCTTTTCAAAATTCAAATTCCTCGACTTAAATCGGGACTAAAAATAAAATTATATGAGAACGATACAGTTTAGAGAAGCAATCTGCGAAGCAATGAGTGAAGAGATGCGTCGTGATGAGTCAGTATATTTAATGGGTGAAGAAGTAGCCGAATACAATGGTGCTTATAAAGCTTCAAAAGGGATGCTAGATGAATTTGGTGCAAAAAGAGTAATTGACACTCCGATTGCTGAACTTGGTTTTGCAGGAATTGCAGTGGGTTCAGCTATGAATGGTTGCCGACCAATAGTAGAATATATGACGTTCAACTTTTCTTTAGTTGGAATCGACCAAATTATTAACAATGCGGCAAAAATGCGCCAAATGTCGGCTGGACAATTTCCAATGCCAATGGTTTTCCGAGGGCCAACTGCTTCTGCAGGGCAGTTAGGGGCAACCCACTCACAAGCTTTTGAAAACTGGTTTGCGAACACTCCAGGTTTAAAAGTCGTGGTTCCATCTACAGTTTATGATGCTAAAGGTTTATTGAAAGCGGCAATCCGTGACAATGATCCTGTGATTTTCATGGAATCAGAACAGATGTATGGTGACAAAGGAGAAGTTCCTGAAGGGGATTATATCATTCCTCTAGGAGTTGCTGATATCAAACGTGAAGGAACTGATGTTACTGTAGTTTCATTTGGAAAAATAATCAAGGAAGCTCATATCGCTGCAGATGAATTGGCTAAAGAGGGAATTTCTTGCGAAATTATCGACTTGAGAACGGTTCGCCCTATGGATTATGAAGCGATTTTAACGTCGGTTAGAAAAACAAATAGATTAGTAGTTCTTGAAGAAGCTTGGCCTTTTGCTTCTGTAGCTTCAGAGATTACTTATATCGTTCAGGAACGTGCATTTGATTTCTTGGATGCGCCAATCCAGAGAATAACAACTGCAGATACACCTGCGCCTTATTCTCCAACTTTATTAAAAGAATGGTTGCCAAATGCAAACGATGTAGTAAAAGCAGTAAAAAAAGTAATGTATAAATAGATTTTTAGATTATTGGATTTTTAGATAATTCGAAAAATCCAATAATCTAACTTTCTAATAATCTAAAAACAACTATATTTGAAACTTCGTCATACTATTATTGATGAAGTTTTTTTTTGACTTATGAAAAAAATATTTTTACTTTTTCTGGTTTTACTTTCAAACCTAATTTTAGCACAAACCAAAATCAGCGGAATTGTCGTGGATGATGACAATCAGCCTGTTCCTTATGCCAATGTTTTTTTTAAAAATTCTACCGAAGGAATTGTAACGAATGAAGATGGGCGTTTTTATCTTGAATCCCCAAAAACATACACCGAGGTAGTAGTTTCATTCACAGGTTTTGACACTAAGGAAGTGCCATTGCCAAGAGCCGTTAATTATAATTTCAAAATTCAAATCAGTTCAGGGGAAAAACTCAAGGAAGTAGTTGTGTTTACTGGAAAAACGTCTAAAAAGAACAATCCAGCCTTAGATATCCTTAGAAAAATCTGGGAAAGAAAACGCAAAAACGGCTTGTATATGTTTGATCAGTATCAAATGGACAAATACGAGAAAGTCGAATTTGATATGAATACCATTGATAGTGCTTTTATGAAAAATCGAATTTTCAAAGGCATGGAATTCATTTTCAAACAAGTGGATACTTCAAAAGTTACCGGAAAAACCTATTTGCCTGTGTTTATAAACGAAGCGCTTTCGGATGTTTATGGAGACAATGTAAAAAAGAAAGTAAAGGAAATATTAAAGGCCAATAAAAACTCTGGTTTTAGTGCCAACCAACAAATTATCGCTTTCATCAAAGATTTATACAATGACTATAATATCTATAACAATTATTTGAATTTTTATGACAAAAGTTTCACTAGTCCATTGTCCAGAACTGGAATAGATGTCTATAGTTACATATTGAGGGATAGTGCTTTTATTGATAAAAAGTGGTGTTATAATATTGTTTTCTATCCAAGACGAAAAAACGAACTGACTTTTAAAGGGGATTTCTGGGTAAATGATACCACTTTTGCAATTAAAACCATTAATATGGCGGTTACTAAAAGTGCCAACATTAACTGGGTAAAAGATATTTATATAGAACAAGAATTCGACGTTTTAAACGATTCGGTATTTCTATTGACAAGGGATTATATGATGACCGATTTTGCTTTGAACAAAAAAGAAAAATCGAGAGGGATGTATGGTAAACGAACTACTTTATACAAAAACCATAAATTCAATATAAAAAAACCAGACGATTTTTATAAGGAATTGGTAAATGACCAAAATGACGAAGCTTTTCAAAAATCAGATGAGTTTTGGGAGCAAAACCGATTTGAAAACTTGAATAAAGATGAGGTTGGTGTTTATAAAATGTTAGACACTTTAAAGACGGTCAAAAAATTCAAGCGATTATATGATTTAGTCTCTATTTTAGGAAGTGGTTATGTACAGTTTGGCCATTTTGATTATGGGCCCATATTTTCTACTTTCGGTTCAAACGAAGTAGAAGGACTGCGCATTAGAGCTGGGGGAAGAACTTATTTTGGGGCAAATGACTTATGGCGTTTGCAAGGATATACCGCTTATGGATTTAAAGACAATAAATTTAAATATGGTATTTCTGGAAAATGGCTTATTGATAAACAAAACCGAATAATTATTGCTGGGGGAAATAGAAGGGATATTGAACAAATTGGGGCAAGCTTAACCACAACCAATGATGTTTTAGGGAGAAGTTTTGCTTCTTCGTCACTTTTTAATACTAGTAGCAACGGAAAGTTAACCAATATTAATTTGACCTCTACTTCATTTGAAATTGAACCGCTCAAAAACTTTACCATACAAACTGGTTTTTCTTATAGAACGTTAGAGTCGGCGTCGCCTACTTTTAGTTTGGATTATTACACAAAACTGCCAGATGCATTTGGCGCAGGAGGTATAATAAAGAGCAATGTAAAACAGTTTGAAAGCAACCTCCAAATTGATTATACACCACGAAGAAAGTCAGTAGGCTACGGTGTGGAAAGGTCTTATGTGGACAATCCGTATTCAAGGATTTTTGTAAACTACACACAAGGGATAAAAGGAATTATCGATAGTGATTTTGAGTACAAAAAATTACAGCTCTATTACAAACAGCCTTTTATAATTGGGCCAATAGGAAGATTGAATGCAATTGTTGAAGTTGGAAAAACATTTGGTAATGTGCCTTTGGGCTTATTGAGCATTGTTCCGGGTAACCAAACTTATTTTAGTATTGACAATACTTTCAACCTTTTGGATTTTTATGAATTTGAAACTGATAAGTATGCGACTTTGCAGTTGGAGCAAAATTTTGGCGGCCGTCTTTTTGCCAGGATTCCGTTTATGAGAAAATTGAATTGGAGGGAAACTGTTGGTTTTAAAGCTGTGATTGGGTCGCTTACCGATGAAAATAGAGCAATTAATGCTTCTGGATTGGTTTACCGTGCGCCGGAAAAACCATATTGGGAATACAATGCAGGAATTGGAAACATCTTTAAGGTTTTTAAAATTGAATTCAGTTGGAGAGGCAGTTATATTACTCCGACTTCCAATAATTTTGGAATTAAAGGTTCGTTTGGGTTTTATTTTTAAAGTGATTGCGAGCAAAGGAGCAATAGGATAAAACGTTTTAATTATGCAACAAGCAATTGATTTTTTAATTCAGTCAGATGCTGTTTTTCAAGCTATAATCGACAAATACGGTCTTCCTAAAATTCCCTTTCGTCCACAAGGTTTTGAAACTTTGGTTTTATTAATCATGGAACAACAGGTTTCAATTGATTCAGCAAAAGCAGTTTTCCTAAAACTGAAAGCTAAAGAAGAGATTCTTCCTGAAAAATTAATAGTGTTGTCTGATGAAGAATATAGAAGCCTTGGCGTAAGCCGACAAAAAACATCTTATATCAAAGCCTTGTCCGATGCAATTATCAATAATACAATTGATTTGGAAAGCCTTGATTCTAAGCCTGCAGAACTGGTCCGGGAAGAACTCATCAAAATAAAAGGAATCGGTAATTGGACAATAGACATCTACCTCATGTTCAGTCTTCAAAAAACAGATGTAATCCCGCTTGGGGATATTGCCGTCATTAATACAATTAAGGAATTACTGGATATTCATGACAAGTCTGAAATTGAAGAATATGTAAAAAAGTGGAGCCCTTACCGCTCGGTAGCGACTTATTTACTGTGGCATTATTATTTGGGGAAGAGAAACCGTAAAGTCAATTACTAGTTTGATTTGGCTATTTTCCCAATGGAAATAGGGCTTAGGTAACTTTATAGCTTAAAATTCTTTTTTTAAACATCAATTTGTTACTTTTGCGACCGATTAAATTAAGATAAAACTATTTTTATGAATACAATAATGATTTATGTGCCAATAATAATGGCTTTAATAGGATTGGCTTTTATGGCAATCAAAAGAAGTTGGGTTTTAAAACAAGACGCTGGAGATGGTAAGATGAAAGAGATTTCAGATTATATCTATGAAGGTGCATTGGCTTTCTTAAAAGCAGAATACAGATTATTGGCAATATTTGTAGTTTTAGCAAGTATTGTTTTAGCAGGAATCTCTTTTGTAGTTCCTACAACTAATATATTAATTGTAGTAGCATTTATTTTTGGTGCATTTTTCTCGGCTTTGGCTGGAAATATGGGAATGAAAATCGCTACGAAAACAAACGTAAGAACAACTCAGGCTGCTCGTACTAGTTTGCCACAAGCTTTAAAAGTTTCTTTTGGTGGTGGAACGGTAATGGGATTGGGAGTTGCAGGTTTAGCCGTTCTAGGTTTAACTGGTTTCTTTATTTTCTTCTATAATTATTTTATGGGTGGCGTTTGGACTTCTACAGAACAAATGACTATCGTTTTAGAAACATTGGCTGGTTTTTCTCTTGGAGCAGAATCAATCGCTTTGTTTGCAAGAGTTGGTGGTGGAATCTATACAAAAGCTGCCGATGTTGGAGCTGATTTAGTTGGAAAAGTTGAAGCTGGAATTCCAGAAGACGATCCTCGTAACCCTGCTACAATTGCAGATAACGTTGGAGATAACGTAGGTGACGTTGCCGGAATGGGTGCCGATTTATTTGGTTCTTATGTAGCAACTGTTTTAGCTGCAATGGTTCTTGGGAACTATGTTATTAAAGATATGGGCGGAATGATAACTGATGCTTTCGGTGGAATTGGGCCAATCTTATTGCCAATGGCTATCGCTGGTTTCGGAATACTTTTCTCTATCATCGGAACTATGTTGGTAAAAATATCTGATGACAATGCGAAAGAAGCACAAGTGCAAAAAGCATTGAACATAGGAAACTGGGTTTCTATTGTTTTAACTGCAATCTGTTGTTATTTCTTAGTAACTTGGATGTTGCCAGAAACAATGAAAATGACTTTCTTCGGTGAAGGTTTGCAGGATATTTCTTCAATGCGTGTTTTCTACGCTACATTAATCGGTCTATTTGTTGGTGGAGCTATTTCATCAGTAACTGAATATTATACAGGTTTAGGTACGAAACCAGTTTTGGCAATTGTACAAAAATCATCAACAGGAGCAGGAACAAACGTAATTGCGGGATTAGCAACAGGTATGATTTCTACATTCCCAACCGTATTATTATTTGCTGCGGCAATTTGGTCAACTTATGCATTGGCTGGATTTTACGGAGTAGCTTTGGCTGCATCAGCAATGATGGCGACAACAGCAATGCAATTGGCAATCGATGCTTTCGGACCAATATCTGATAACGCGGGTGGAATTGCTGAAATGAGTGAATTGCCAAAAGAAGTTCGTACAAGAACGGATATTTTGGATTCAGTAGGTAACACAACTGCTGCAACTGGAAAAGGTTTTGCAATCGCTTCGGCTGCATTGACATCTTTGGCATTATTTGCTGCTTATGTAACGTTTACAGGAATTGAAGGAATCAACATTTTCAAAGCTCCGGTTTTGGCTATGTTATTCGTAGGTGGAATGATTCCAGTAGTTTTCTCTGCTTTGGCAATGAACTCTGTTGGAAAAGCGGCAATGGATATGGTGTATGAAGTACGTCGTCAGTTCAAGGAAATTCCAGGGATTATGGAAGGAACAGGAAAACCTGAATATGCAAAATGTGTTGATATTTCTACTAAAGCGGCATTACGCGAAATGATGTTGCCAGGAATTATGACTATTGGTTTCCCAATTGCTATCGTGCTTTTAGGAAAATTGGTTTATTCGGATAATAATATGCTAATTGCAGAAATGTTAGGTGGTTATATGGCTGGAGTTACCGTTTCTGGTGTTCTTTGGGCTGTTTTCCAAAACAATGCTGGTGGTGCTTGGGATAATGCTAAAAAATCTTTTGAAGCAGGAGTAATGATTAATGGTGAAATGACATACAAAGGTTCTGATGCACACAAAGCTGCAGTAACTGGAGATACAGTTGGAGATCCATTTAAAGATACTTCTGGACCATCAATGAACATTTTAATTAAATTAACTTGCCTTATTGGATTGGTAATCGCTCCTATTTTAGGAAATGGTAGCCATACTGAAGGTAAAGACATGAAATGCGCAACTACCGAAATGAAATGCAAAATGGATGGTGAAATGCCAGCTGGTTGCGACATGTCGAAATGTGCTACAATGACTAAAGAAGAATGTGCTAAAATGTGTGATTCGATCAAATGCACACCTGAGCAAAAAGAAATCTGTTTGTCTCACTATGATGCTAATGGAAAATTTGTAGCTCCGACTGAAAAAGCATGTTGTGCTAAAAAAGAAATGGAAAACAAAAACGTTAGAGTTGAAATAACAAATACTAATGGTCAAGCCGTGGGGACTGTTATCACAACCACTAACGATAAAGTTGATACAAAAATTTACGAAGGAACATTAGAAGAAGTTAAAGCTAAAATCGAAGCTTTAAAATAATCTAAAACTTTTTCATACTATTGAATGCCTCACGAAAGTGGGGCATTTTTTTTATAAATAATTTTAGGCATATAATTTTTTAAATCTTCCTCTTACGAATCGTTGGTTTTGAAAATCCCAATTCTATGTTTATAACAAATTCGGCTATAAATGTTTGTTTATTGCGATAAATGTAATTTTAAGCAACATTTATTTAACTATTAATTACTAATTAGTGATATTGTTAATAATACGTGATTTATTTTAACAGACAGATTGCGTGTAAATTAATTTCTTAATAGGTTTGTTTTGATTACGAAATTTAACAACCAAAAAACATGAAAAAAATTTTACAAACAACATGCTTGATTATGGCATGTTTAATTTATTCGGTGGGTTATTCCCAAAAAGAAACTGCAAGCGTTAGTTTAGGGTCTGTAAGTAATGTTATAGCAGAAGTAATGACAAAAGCCAACGGCTCGATGATTAAGATTAAAATTCCTAACGGAAGTATTGATGTTATGATTACATCCACAGCTAATGATATAGCTAACGGAAATTACTATGGTCGGGTTCAGGGAGCGCAATCATCTTTGTTTGTAATCCAATTGAGAAAGGATTATGTTCAAGGCAAGATTGTAATCAACAGGAAAGATGGATACATTTTTTCTACTGATTTGTCAACACAAGAAGTATTTGTTAAAAGTGTAGATATAAATACTTTGATCTGTACATCGCCAGCTAGTTCAGGTAACAAAAATTCTAACACTAATGATTTCAACGACGGAGGGGTAGTTAATAGGGTTCAGCCAGTTCATTCAAGTAACCCTGCTGCTACATTTGTGTTGTTCTTAGATTTTGATGGAGGAACAACAGATAGTATGTGGTCTGGAGATTATGGGAATACCTATCAAAGTGCGAATTATACAGATGCTAAAATAAAAGCAATATGGGCTGGTGTAGCAGAAAAATACCGTCCATACAACGTTAACGTAACAACAGATCAAGCTCTTTATGATAGTGCCACAAGCAAAAATAAACAATCTATAGTTTATACATCTAATCAAAGCGCTGATGGAGGCGGTATAGCAAGCATTGGTTCTGTATCTAGCGATGACACAAACATTTGTTGGGTTTTTATCAATCAATTAAATACTAGTGACCTTGTATCTTTAGCTCATACTGGTTCTCATGAAGCGGGTCACGCTTTTAATTTACAGCATGATGCTGAAAGTGCTAGTGATGCTTACTATGATGGTCATGGAAAATGGGTGCCAATCATGGGAAACAATGCTTTGGACAACCAAAATGGAAGAACTATTGTTCAGTGGAGTAAAGGGGAATATCAAAATGCCGTTACTCATGGAGGTGGCCCAAATGTACAACAAGATGTGCAGATTATTGCAGATCAGACTCGAGGAGGAGTTGGGGTAATTGGGTATAGGACAGATGAGGATTCTAATAGTATTGCATCAGCTAGACCATTAGATGATGCTACGGGTACTGTAACAGGTACAACAAACAATGGTATTATCACTAATAAAAATGATAAAGATTATTTTGTGTTGAATACTGCTGGAGGAACAATTAACATAACTATTCAGAGCTCAACAAAAACTACGGCTAACGAAGGGACAATAGATATTCAGGCTAGACTATTGGATTCTTCGGGAACTGAATTAGCTATTTACAATTCGACTGGCTATGTATTGGATGCGACCATTAATAGAAATGTACCCGCAGGAACCTATTATATAGAAATTGATGGTGTTGGAGAGGGGAATCCATTAAACACAGGATATTCGGATTACGGATCAATTGGTTATTATCAAATGTCGGGAAGTTATCCTCCAGGCAGTACAACCAATCCGCCAAATATTGTTTCATTAACTGCTGCACCAACTTGTAATAGTTATACATTTCAAGCGAATGTCATTGGAGTTGTTGATAGTTTATTATGGGAGTTTGGAGACGGTACCACTTCAACTGTTGCAGTTGCGACCCATGCCTATACACTTGCAGGAAGTTACACCGTTAAATTGACAGTGACCAATTCCTATGGTTCTGATACTGACCAACAGGTTGTTAATGTAACATTGGGAGGAATACCAGCATTGAATCTTTCGGAAGGTTTTGAATCTACTTTTCTTCCAACGGGATGGTTGTTAAATAATCCTGACAGCAGTTACACATGGGAAAAAAGTACCGCTGCTGGCTACAATTCAAGTTCTTGTGTAGTCATGAATAACGCAGATTATACAGTTACGGGTCAAATTGATGAGATGACTATCCCAAACCATGATTTGTCACAATATACAAACCTTAGTTTGAATTTTTATGTGGCGTATACAAAATTTGATACTGTTAGTGCAGATGTATTAAGGGTTTATGTTTCCAAAGATTGCGGTACCACATGGACAGAAGAGTACATGAAAACGCATACAGATTTAGAAACCGTATCAGTAGGTGGTGGGAATGCAGCTAATAATTGGGTGCCATCAAGTACTAATGACTGGAGAAAGGAAACAATAGATCTTGCCAACTATGCTGGAGAAGCGAATGTAATGTTCAAGTTCCATAATACAAATCAATATGGTTCTAGGATTTGGATTGACGATATCAATTTGGATGGGGTATTGTCTGTTGATTCATTTGAAAACGCGGCTTCCTCGTTATTCATTTATCCAAACCCTACTAATGGGATAGTAAATTTAAATTTCAATTCTAACTCAGATAATAACCATGTGCAAATTACAGTTATTGATATGCTTGGCAGGGTAGTTTATAAAGAGTCATTAGGTTTGGTGCCGAGTAATTACCAAAAATCAATTGACTTGTCAAGACAAAGCAAGGGAGTGTATTTAGTTCAAGTAAACACTTCGGATAAGACGATAACAAAAAAAATTGTTGTTAATTAAGGTTACTATTTTTTTTTAAATGCTTCACATTAGTGGAGCATTTTTTTTTGTAATTAAATAACACCTAAATTGTATTTCAAAAATCCTTTTTAACTTCACTAATTGCGAATTTTACAACACAACTCGATTATGTTTTTTTAATTTAAAGATTTGAATTTAATAATTCTATATTTGCCCAAAAAACAAAAAACAGTATATATTAAAATACAATTCAACATTAAATGAAAGGAAAAACAATAATTTTATTAAGTCTCTTTTTTATTTTAAGTAGTTGTGTTAGTAATAAAACCAGTATAACCCAATTTTCGAATGTAGACATAAATCTTAATGATGGAAAAGTTATTAATGGTAAATTAGATTTCCCCATTTTAATAGACCAAAAAGAAATCTATATTAAATTAAAGAAAAATAAAACTAAAAAAATCCAATTAGCAGATGTGTCGAAAATCAACTATTATTTGATTAATGATACTTTAAGATTTGAAAAGACTTTTATTGCCGGAGATATTATTTCTGAAAAAACAAAAAACCTTCAATTACTTCAACTATTATCTAAGGGAAAGGTCAACTTATATTTAGGACACAATATTGGTTTTGTATATACACAAAGGAAAAAAGAAAGGTTTATCCAAAAAACCAATCTTTTATTCTGTAAGAAAAAAAATGAAACAGTAACAACATTACTATATTATCAAACACAAAATCAAGATGAAAAAGTATTGAAAAAAATTGCATTGGACTTTTTTTCAGATGATGAATCAGCTCAAGAAAAGATAATAAAAACAAAACTATACAATTCAGACTTCTTAATAAAATTCATCAAAACCTATAATAATGAAAATCAGTAACTTTAAAATCATCTTTATTTTCGTCTTATTTTTAATAATTTCTTGCGGGCCTCCAAAATTAAGCGATGCTACAAGTTTTAAAATTGAAGATGGAACAATTTACTTGTCTAATGGTAAACAACTAACGGGAAAAGTAAATTACCCAATCAATAGTGCAGAAAGTTATATTTCAATTAATATAAAGAAAAAAAAACAATCAATTGATAAAACCCAAATCGATAAAATTGTTTACAATACTTCCTCAGGGCCTTTAGAATATTATAATCTAAAGATTTTTAGAAATAAGAAAAAAAATAAAATAAGAAAAAACAAGAAAATAGTGGCTCTTTCAATTAAAGGGAAAGTTAGCCTATATTTTTCACAAGGAAGTCATTATGAACAAAGAGGAAACATGAGTGTTCCAGTATATTTTACAGAATATTACTGTAAGAGGGAAAATGAAGAAGCAGCTTCCCTTATTCATGTTGACAATGGTGTTGTAAACCCAAATGCTTATTTTAGATATTTTGCTAAAAGATATTTTTCTGATAATCCTGAAATTGTAGCTAAAATTAAAAGTAAAGAATTCACATATAGAAATTTAATAGAGGTAGTTCAATTCTATAATTCAAAATAATTCTTTTTTCAGTCTTCATTTCTTAGACTTATGCCAACTAATCAACATGAAAAAAAGCATTACAATAATAGCCTTGTTCTTGTTTCAGCAGATGTATTGTCAGATTTATAAGTATGATTATAACTCTGTATTAGAATACGATAGGAAAGATGGGCTTAAAGAGCTTTCTAAGGAATATGTTCAAAACAATACAAAGACAATAACTTGTAGCGTAATTATAGATGAGGATAAAAAGACCATAACAATTTCTCAGAAATACATTCCCAAAACAGGCTATCCAATTGATATGTTTGAGAATTATTATTATGTAAAAAAAGAGGAACGGGAGCCGCAATTTGGAGGTAATATCTATTACGCAGTGGATTTGCCAGGTAAAAAATACCTAGAGTTTTTAATTTCTCCAGAAGGTACATTGAAGTGCGAAGAATGTCATGAGTTTAATGGTTGCCAAAAGTTCAAAAGCTATAAAAATCAATAGTAATTCAGTTACTAAAAACCGAAAACAGAGCAATAGCATCTGATACTTCTTCAACGACATCCGATGCTGCTACAATTGCATCTCGTGCTGCTGCAACGGGATCTCCGTATGCCGCAATGGCAGTTCGGCATGTTACAATGGCAGTTCGGGTTGTTGCGATGACATCTCTTGTTAGTATTATGGGGTTGGTTGTTGTTACTAACTTACCTAATGTAATCCCAGAGTGGCTTTCAACTAAAACAAGGTTGATTCCAGTTTAACAGTAAAAAAACTTCTTAGCGCGCCTCTTGCTAAATCAAAAAAACTTGAACGATGGTTAAAAAATTAGGGAATGCATAGCGATATATTTTAATTCCCTATTTTAGCAAAAAGCAACTTTCACAATTAGTAATTAAAACTTTGATTCTTTTGATTATTCTACATTTCACCAAATTAATTGATTTATGAAAAACCTCCTAATATTATTTACTTTTTTATTCTTAATCAGTTGTAAAAAGGAAACTAAATTCCTGAAAATTGTGCTCACAAAAAATGACAAGACAGATACTACTTCAATACAGTTTTCATATCTTTCATTGAAGAATTTAGATTCAATTTATTATAAAATACAAGATTTTAATCATTTTAAATCTCAAGACACAATTAAAATCGATGGGTTACCCACAGGTGATTACAAATTAGAATACCTAGATATTATTGGAAACTTAATTACTAAAACTATTCATTTAGAAAATAATGCGGAAATTAAAATCATCCAAGATTCAATAAATGCAGAAAAGTTTGAAAGTAAAACAGCTATTGCAAACTTAAAGAAAGACAGTTTTTATACTGTAAAGATGGAAACGCATACTTGTTTCGCCGTTCATGGATATTATAAAATAAATCGCATAGATAATCTTTATTATATTGAATCTTATGGAATGAAAAATAGATTGATTAGTCAAATAGAATTTGATCAAATAAAAAAATTCGAATCTGAATTATTAGCTATTAATGAAAAAGAGAAGCTTTCAACTAGTGGGAGATTGACTTTTGAAATAATTACAGATAGTACTAAAATAATCAGGTATAATGCTCGTTATTGGGATGGTTGGGGAAAATTATGGAAAAATTTAAATAAATAATTTTTTTCAAACTTTAACTGCCTAATTTTTCCTCAACACATAGATATATTTTAATTCCCTATTTTAGCTATATTATTACGATTTAAAACATTGAATATGATTTTAAGATTCTCACTTTTTTTTCTACTATTCACTACACTACTTACCGCACAGACTCAACTGCCATTAATTCCTTATCCAAAGGAAATTAAAATGGGCGAGGGTAGTTTTACAATCAACAATAAAACCATTATTCAAGCTGATGAAAAATCGTTTGAAGCTAAATATTTGCAAGAAACCATAAAAGAGAGAACAGGATTAGATTTAAAAATTTCTTCCAAGTATTTGAATACAGTTTCTAAAATAAGTTTTAGCGTAACTCCTCCAGATACTACTTATTTTGATAGAGAACGATATAATCTGTCTATTTCAAAGAATCATATATCGATACACGCATATGCCAATCCAGGAATATTTTATGGAATCCAGGCTTTGTTGCAATTGTTACCCGTTCAAAAAGGCACAGAAGCAAATGTTCCTTGTCTTGAAATACATGACGAACCAAAATACTCTTGGCGCGGGATGCATCTCGATGTATCACGCCATTTCTTTCCTGCAGCATTCATAAAAAAATACATTGACTACATGGCGATGTATAAAATGAATACCTTCCATTGGCATTTAACAGACGATCAAGGTTGGCGCATCGAAATAAAAAAATACCCAAAACTTACCGAAATTGGAGCTTGGCGAAAAGGCTCAATGGTAGGGCATTATCGCGATCAAAAGTTTGACAGTATTCCCTATGGCGGGTTTTATACCCAAGAAGAAATAAAAGAAATAGTGGCTTACGCCAAAGAGCGACACATCACAGTTGTTCCCGAGATAGAAATGCCCGGACATGCAGTTGCGGCTTTGGCTGCTTATCCCGAATATTCCTGTACAAGAGGCCCTTTTGAAGTAGCTCAGAAATGGGGAATTCTTGAAGATGTCTATTGTCCTAAAGAAGAAACATTTGAATTCCTTCAAAATGTTTTAACCGAAGTAATTAAATTGTTCCCGTCAAATTATATTCATATAGGTGGTGACGAATGCCCAAAAACACGATGGAAAAATTGCCCGCATTGTCAGGCATTGATTAAAAAGGAAGGACTGAAAGACGAACACGAATTGCAGAGTTATTTTATAAAACGCATTGAGAAATTCTTAAATTCAAAAGGCAGGCAGATTATCGGTTGGGATGAAATCCTGGAAGGCGGATTGGCACCCAATGCAGCCGTTATGAGTTGGCGTGGTACAAAGGGCGGAATTGCTGCTGCAAAAGAGCATCACAATGTAGTGATGACACCAAGTTCCCATTGTTATTTTGATCACTATCAAGGCGATTCCAGAACGGAACCCGTTGCAATAGGCGGTTATACTCCTATTGAAAAAGTATATGCTTATAATCCTACTCCAAAAGATTTATCCGAAGAAGAAGCCAAATATATTCTTGGGGCACAAGCCAATCTATGGACAGAATATGTCAATTCCCCAAAACATGCCGAATACATGATGATGCCACGAATGATGGCGCTGGCAGAAGTGGTATGGGGAACGTCGGTTCCAGATAATTATCAGGCTTTTCAAGATAGGCTATTGGTGCATTTTTCCTCTTTGGATAAGATGGGTGTAAATTACAGCAAGGCATTATTTGAAATTACGACTAAAGTAAGTCCTTCTGCAGATTATAATGGAGTGCTTTTCAGTCTGAAATCGGCATATGACAATTCGGGTATTCGCTATACGACAGACGGTAATGAACCAACGATAAATTCTGCGACTTATTCAAATCCAATTACAATCAAAGAAAGCGGTATTGTAAAAGCTACGTATTTCGAAAACGGAAAACAAAAGAGCAATACGATCCAGCAAACTTTTTTCATTTCAAAGGCTACAGGAAAAGCTATTGTATTGAAAACACCTCCTAATGAAAGCTATTCTACTGGTGGCGCGTTTACCTTGGTTGACGGAATTCGAGGGGATGTAACTAAACACGGAAAGGATTGGCTGGGGTTTTGGGGCAAGGATTTAGAAGCGGTGATTGATTTAGGTAAAACCGAAATGATTTCTAAAATCTCTGTTGACGTACTTTCAAGTGAAAGCAGTTGGATTTATTACCCTAAAAACATAGAAATCCTGATTTCAGACAATGGTATCGATTTTAAAAGCATCCAACAGATTTCCTCAGCAGAAATTGCAACTAGGAAAGGAATAGTTGTCTTTGATGTTAAAAAAGAAAACGCGAGGTATGTAAAAGTAATTGCTCAGAATGTGGGTAAAATTGCTGATGGAAAAGAAGGCGCAGGATCAAATGCCTGGTTGTTTGTAGGTGAAATTATGGTGGATTAAAAGAGTAAATTTAGTTCTTTATTAAACTTTCAATTAAATTAAAACGATGTCAAATAGAAGGGATTTTTTAAAAACAACAGCACTGGCAACCGTAGCGGTAACATTGCCAACCTTTGCAGGAAAAACAGAAGAAGAAAATCACATTGCTTCAGTTACACTTAATAAACCAATTGTGCTTTCTACCTGGAATTTTGGAGTCCAGGCAAACGCAGCAGCTTGGGAAATATTAAAAAATAAAGGCCGAGCATTAGACGCTGTAGAAGCGGGTGTGAAAATTCCAGAAGGCGACCCAAATGAAAGAAGCGTAGGTTATGGAGGAAGGCCAGACCGGGATGGACGTGTAACTTTAGACGCCTGTATTATGGATGAAATGTCCAATATTGGTGCGGTAGGTTGTTTGGAATTTATCAAACACCCCATTTCAGTAGCGCGTGCCGTCATGGAAAAAACACCCCACGTCATGTTAGTTGGTGACGGAGCATTGCAGTTCGCGCTGTCACAAGGTTTTATTAAAGAAAATTTACTGCTGGAAGAATCAGAAAAAGAATGGAAAGAGTGGCTCAAGACCAGTCAATACAAACCCATTGCTAACATTGAAAATCATGACACTATTGGTATGATTGCATTGGATGCTCAAGGCAATTTATCAGGTGCCTGCACTACAAGCGGAATGGCTTTTAAAATGCATGGCCGTCTAGGTGATTCACCAATTATAGGTGCTGGATTGTATGTGGATAATGAAATTGGCGCAGCAACGGCAACAGGACACGGAGAGGAAGTTGTTAGGATTTCTGGTTGTCATTTAGTGGTCGAATTAATGCGCCAAGGCAAATCCCCTCAAAAAGCGTGTGAAGAAGCGGTTGCACGTATTGTAAAACTGACTAAAAACAGAAATAAAAACTTAAAGGACATTCAGGTAGGTTTTATCGCCTTGAACAAAAAGGGGGAATACGGTGCTTATTGTGTTCAGGGTGGTTTTAACTATGCGGTGCATGACAGTTCTGGAAGTAAATTAATTGATGCCAATTATTTTTTGAAATAAGACAAGATGAAAAAGCACCAACTGGAAATCGCTTGTTTTAATCTAGAATCGGCAATTATTGCTCAGGAAAATGGCGCAGACAGAATTGAACTGTGTGATAACATCAACGAAGGCGGAACCACTCCTGATTTTGAAACCACGAAAATTGCAAAAGAAAAAATAGCGATACCCTTGTATGTTATGATCCGACCTAGAGGCGGGGATTTTATATATTCCGATGCAGAGTTCAACCAAATGAAATCTGAAATAAAACAATTTAAAAAATTAAAAGTGAATGGTTTTGTGTTCGGGATTTTGAATAAAGATGGAAGTGCCAATAAAGAACAAAATTTCGAATTAGTAGATTTAGCTAAACCAATTCCGTGCACATTTCATCGCGCATTTGATGTTGCTGCATCCTTGTTCGAGTCTTTAGAAACTGTAATTGATTGCGGGTTTACAACCATACTGACTTCAGGTCAGGAAAAAAATGTGATTGAAGGTATAGAAGTTTTAACCCAGCTAGTTGAAAAAGCAAATAACAGAATCGTGATTATGCCAGGCGGAGGTTTACGTTCAACAAATATTGGTTTGTTGGAGGAAAAAACGAATGCTGATTTTTATCATTCTTCAGCTATTGTTGATAATAATGAAATTGCGAATGCAGAGGAAATTAAAGCCTTAAAATCCAATTTACAATAATGAACAAAACCATTTTAAAATTCCTTGTTGTTTTCTGTTTGCCTTTTTTTGCTTTGGCACAAACTTCCAATAGGGATTTGAATATCGAAAAATGGACATTCAGGAAAAAAGGTAATGGGAATTGGGCTAATGCAAATATTCCTGGTACGGTACATACCGATTTACTGCAAAACAATAGTATTCCCGATCCATTCTTTGGTGATAACGAAAAACAATTGCAGTGGATTGAAAACGAAGATTGGGAATACGTAACTACTTTTTCGGTTTCAAAAAAAGAATTACTGCAACAACATATCGAATTACAATTTGATGGTTTGGATACTTATGCCAAAGTATATCTTAATAATACCCTTATTCTGGAAGCCGATAATATGTTCCGAACTTGGAAAATCGACCTGAAGAAATACATAAAAGAGGGTAAAAATGAACTGTATGTTGTTTTTGAATCAGCTGTAAAAAAAGGAAAAGAAGAAGCTAAGAAATTGAGCTATACCTTACCAGGAGAAGAAAAAGTATTTACTAGAAAAGCACAATACCAATACGGCTGGGATTGGGGACCGCGGTTTGTAACCTGTGGAATTTGGAAAAACGTAAAATTAAATTTCTGGAATGCTGCGGAAATATCAAATGTGAAATACGAACAAAATCTTCTGACGGATTCCCTCGCAGTAATAAGTTTTATCACAACTATAAATTGTTCCAAAGCGGGTATTTATCATTTGAAAATTAATGACAAAACTCATTCTTATTTATTAAGTAAAGGTCAAAACAAACTCCAGCTAAAATACGAAATCAAGAACCCAAAACGATGGTGGAGCAGTGGTTTAGGGGAAGCTTATTTGTATCTGTTTTCCATTTCATTGCATAAAAACAAGGATATTTTAGATTCCGAAAAATTAAACATCGGATTGAGAACCATCGAATTGATTCAGGAAAAAGACAAGTTCGGAAAAAGTTTTTACTTCAAACTCAACGGAATTCCCGTTTTTATGAAAGGAGCTAATTATATTCCGCCTGATAGTTTTTTGCCTCGAGCAACTGATGAAGTTTATAAAAATTTAGTAAAAAATGCTGTCGATTCCAATATGAATATGCTTCGTGTTTGGGGCGGTGGCGTTTATGCCAATGATGCATTTTATGATGCATGTGATAAAAACGGAATCTTGGTTTGGCAGGATTTTATGTTTGCTTGCGCCATGTATCCTGGAGACAACCATTTTATTGAGAATGTAAAAAATGAAGTTATTGATAATGTGGACCGTTTGCAAAACCATCCGTCGGTAGCGCTTTGGTGTGGCAATAATGAAAATGACGAAGGCTGGAAAAATTGGGGCTGGCAGAAGCAGTACAAGTATTCTCAATCCGATTCTACGAAGATTTGGAACGACTATAAAAAACTATTTCACGAAGTTATTCCGCAAACATTGGATAGTTTGTTATCTAAAGACAAGAATATTTATTGGCCATCATCACCATCTATTGGTTGGGGTAAAAAAGAAAGTCTGACCGAAGGAGATTCTCATTATTGGGGTGTTTGGTGGGGAATGGAACCTTTTGAGATTTACAAACAAAAGGTAGGGCGGTTTATGAGTGAATATGGTTTTCAAGGAATGCCCAATTTGAATACTTTTTGGAAATTTACAAATGTAGAAGATTTGAATCTTACTTCAGCCGCGGTAAAAAATCATCAAAAGCATGCTACAGGTTACCAAACGATTCAAACTTATATGGAACGGGAGTATAAAGTTCCAACAAAATTTGAAGACTATATTTATGTTTCACAACTGCTACAAGCGGAAGGAATGAAAACCGCTATCGAAGCACATCGTCGTGCTAAACCCTATTGTATGGGAAGTTTGTATTGGCAGTTTAACGATTGCTGGCCGGTGACTTCCTGGAGTTCGGTGGATTATTCGGGTACATGGAAAGCTTTGCAATATCAGGTAAAACGTAGTTTTGAGAATCTTTTAGTTTCCGTGAACGAAGAAGACAATCAGTATAAAATCTATATTATAAACGATGAATTGAAATCCAAAAAAGGACAGCTTCAAATGGAATTATTTGACTTTTGTGGAGAAAAATTATGGAATAAAAATCTAGATATTGAAGTAAAAGAAAATAGTAGTCAGGTTTATTTTACTATTGACAAAAAGGAATTCAAGGATTTTAACCCAAAACAAATTGTGCTTTGTGCAAAATTTATTGTGCCAAATGAAACCGAAAAAAGAAGTTTATTTTATTTTGTAAAACCAAAGGATTTGGAGTTGTTAGAGCCAAAAATAGAATTTATGGTTATTGTCGACCCATTAAAAAAAGGGGAGAGGCAGATTGGGATAACTACAGATGTATTGTCTAAAAATATTTTTATTTGTCCAGATTTTGATGTTAATTTCAGCGACAATTATTTTGATTTATTACCTAATGAAACCAAAATAATAAATTACTCAAGAATGCCAAGTATGATAGAGCTTAAAAGCTTGTTTGGTACAATTCAATAAAAATCATTCAGAATGTTATAGAAACCGTAAATTATATAAATCTGGCATTGAAATTATGCAAATGAATTGTAAACCAATGGTTTAAATTTGTTTTTCTGCTTAAATAAAAACGGTTATGGTAAACATTAAATATAATTACACCGCAGATTCAGATGAATCAATTGAAGAAATTGGGCAAAACAATGATAGTGAATCAAGGGAAGCATATAGCTACGACTGGTTTATTAATTATCCGTTTTAATTAAAATATAGCTATTTACTAGATATAATACATTCTTATAGTGTATAAACAAAGACCGCCTCTAAATTAGAGGCGGTCTTTGTTTATATTGTATTTTGTTTCTAAAACAAACCGTTCAATTCAGCATCTATTCGGTTAAAAACAGTTCCTAAGTCTTCGGGTTTATTAACGAAGTCAAAAGTATCTACGTCAATGATTAGTAATTTTCCTCGATCATAAGTCTGAACCCAAGCTTCGTATCGCTCATTCAATCTGCTGAGGTAGTCAATAGAAATAGAATTTTCATATTCACGTCCGCGTTTATGAATCTGTCCTACTAAATTAGGAATGGAACTTCTAAGATAAATCAATAAATCAGGCGGTTTTACTAACGATTCCATTAGCTCAAACAACGAAGTGTAATTTTGGAAATCACGGTTAGTCATCAATCCCATTGCGTGAAGATTGGGTGCGAAAATATGCGCATCTTCGTAAATTGTTCTGTCCTGAATAATTTTTTTGCCACTTTCGCGAATCTGTAATACCTGACGAAAACGGCTATTCAAGAAATAAATCTGTAAATTGAAAGACCAGCGCTCCATCTGATGATAAAAATCATCCAAATACGGATTGTCAACTACATCTTCAAAGTGTGGTTCCCACTTAAAATGCTTTGCTAATAAACGGGTTAATGTTGTTTTTCCGGATCCTATATTTCCAGCTACTGCTATGTGCATTACGGTAAAGTGATTTTATAATTTGTAATTCCAGTTTCGGTAAAAATAGTTAAAATTTGCTCTCTGTAAGAGAAATTTGTCACAGAATTTTCGATATTTGAAATTACAGTGATGGTGCTGTTTTTTAAATCCTGAACAAATAGTTTTTGGTTTTTTAAGTACAATACCTTTTCGTTCGGAAGGATTTGGATTTGGTCAAAACTAGCCACAATGCCAAGGGAACTGATTTTCCCAAATAAATCACATTCAAAAAGGTTGAATTTGTCATCAATCCATCTAAAAGTATTGAAATCGGATTCATAGTGTTTTAAATTCCCGGTAACGTTTGTAGAAACCGGTTTAAAAGTTTTTTTAATCATATCGAAAACACCGATTTTTTGAGATAAACTATCATAGATCCACAATTTGTTTTGAGCGGCGATTCCAGTAGCAAGAACAATTAAAGCGTCGTCGTTTTCTAAAAAACTGAATTTCCCTATTTCATTCAATTGGTTGTCAAGGACTATTGCAGTGTTGAATTTTTCGTAAAAAAGAACAACTTTCAATGGATTTTGAATATCCACTTTACTGATGTGGCTTAATGAAAGACTTTTGTATTCTAAAGTCACGCCGTTTTGGCGTTTACAGAAAACATCGTCCTTTATAAAATAAAAATTCTTTAGATTATCATAGCCAATAAAAGTATCCGCTTTGAGTTCAATGGATTCTATTTTTTGCGCATCTATTTTCGTAAGTTGGCAATAAGCACTGCTTTTTAAGAGCAATAATGCTATAATAAGGAAGTTTTTCATAGTGTGACAAAATTAGTATTTATTCTATAAAACAATACTTTTTTAGAGGTCTTTAACTTTTAACAAAAGATTTGTAACAATACTACTTTCTATTCGTCATATTTGCTCGTTCAAAAAAAAGATTTTTAAATATACCAAAAATACAATACCATGAATAAGAAATTAATTTTAGCAGTTACACTTTTAATCGCTTCATTCTCTCAAATGCAAGCACAGGATTTTCAAGGAATGGCGGTTTATGAATCCAAAACCAGTACTGCCGATTTCAAAAAACAAATGTCTGGAAATAAAGACATGACACCTGATATGATGAAAATGATTGAAGACAGAATGAGAACGATGTTTGAAAAAACATTTATCCTTAACTTCAATAAATCGGCTTCTATATATAAGGAAGAAGAAAAACTAGATGCGCCTGGTCAACAAGGTGGATTTAGAATGATGAGCTCTATGATGGGCGGCGGAGGAACTAATTACAAAAACGTAAAAGAGAAAGCCTATACCGTTGATAAAGAATTTATGGGAAAAGAGTTTTTAATTAAAGATACCCTTACTAACTATAAATGGAAATTAGATGGAGAATCAAGACAGATTGGTGGTTACACTTGTTATAAAGCTACAGCTGTAGTTCCTGTAAATAAAGCCGATTTTAGAAATTACCGTCCTAAGAAAGAAGAGGAAAAAAAAGAGGGTGAGAAAAAAGAAGAAGAAAAAGAAAAAACCACCAACTTCATGAATGATTATGAAATTCCTTCAGAAACTACAGTAACTGCATGGTACACTCCAGAGATTCCTGTTAATCAAGGACCAGAAAATTATTGGGGTTTACCGGGATTGATACTTGAAGTAAATGACGGGAAAACAATTATCCTATGTTCTAAAGTAGTTTTAAATGCTAAAGAAAAGGTAGAGATTAAAGCGCCCTCAAATGGTAAAGTAGTTACTCAGAAAGAGTATGACGAAACAGCCTTGAAAAAAATGGAAGAATTCAGACAAATGAACCAAGGTCAAGGTGGTCAAGGTCGTGGCGGAATGCAAATGAGAATGGGAAGATAATTAAAAAAAATATTTAAAACACATATTCCCTAAACTCTTATCGATGAAAAAATTAGTAGCATTCGCGTTATTTTTTATTACCACAATATCTTTTTCCCAGAGTGTAAAACTCGAAGGATTAATTTTAGACAATGCCAATAAGCCTCTTGAAATGGCCAATGTAATGGCTGTAAACCTTGATACCAAAGCAATGGATTCCTACGGGATTACAAATGACAAAGGTAAATTTCAATTAACTTTGAAGCCTAATGTTACTTATAGTGTAAAAATAAGTTACCTAGGGATGCAGAACAAGGAAATCCTTGTGACTACAGAAACTACAAATATTACCCAAAATATAATTATGGAAGCCGGAGGGATAGAGCTTGATGGTGTTGAAGTAGTTAGGGAAATGCCAGTTTCTATAAAAGGAGATACTATCGTTTATAACGCCGATTCATTCAAATCCGGAACAGAAAGAAAACTGGAAGATATCTTGAAAAAATTACCAGGTGTAGAAGTTAATGCTGATGGTGAAATTGAAGTTGAAGGGAAAAAAGTAACGAAATTAATGGTTGAAGGAAAAGATTTCTTTGACGGTGATACAAAATTAGGTGTCAAAAATATTCCTGCCGATGCAATTGATAAAATTCAGGTGTTGAGAAACTTCAATGAGGTAGGCGCATTAAAAGGCTTGGAAAACAACCAAGACAATATTGCAATGAACATCAAACTAAAAAGCGGAAAGAAAAACTTTTGGTTTGGAGACATGACTTTGGGAGGTGGAGCTGATCCAGATAAATTCAATAGATATATTGCAAACCCAAAACTTTTTTATTATAGCCCTAAATACAGTATTAACTTAATCGGAAACTTCAATAATATTGGAGAATTGCCGTTTACTGCTCAGGATTATTTTAAATTCACAGGAGGATTTAGAAGTATGATGAAAAAAGGAGGAACGAACTTTAATGTTTCTTCAAATGATTTAGGTATTTCTTTGGCTAGAAACAATCGTGCAAAGGAAATCGAAACGCAGTTTGGAGCTACAAATTTCTCTTATAATGTTAATAAAGCATGGGGATTGAGCGGTTTTGCTATCGTATCTTCAACTTTAACAGACTTGCAGACTAAATCTAGAATCAATAGAAGGGATGAGGTTAAAGATGCTGATGGAAATGTAACAAATACTTTTACCACCAATCAAATTACAAATGAAGCAACGCATCAAAAAAGTGATTTAGGATTGTTTAAATTGAGTTCTACTTATAAGCCAAATGCCTTGTTACAATTTGATTATGACGTATTGTTAAAGACATCAAAACAAGATGAAAACAACAATTTATTGACTCAATCAACTACAACTGATGCTAATGGAGGGCCAACAGTAAACAACAATCAAGATATCTTGACTAATAAAAAACAAGATCCTTTATCGGTAAACCAAAATCTGAATCTGTATTATACAAAAAACGAAAAGAATGTATTTGCATTCGAAATGCAGAATTTGTTTCAGCAAGAAGATCCTTTTTATAATGCTAATTTACAGCAAAACCCGTTTCCAGTTTTGGGATTACAGACCCAAGCGCAGTATGACATAAATCAGAACCGTTTCATAAAAACCAATAAGTCAGATGTTAAGTTTGATTATTACTACATGCTTACGCCAAAGAGTAATGTCAATGTAACTGTTGGAAATACGTACTCATACCAGAATTTCAATTCGCATATTTTTCAGATTTTGGATAACGGAAACAGAAATGACTTGGACGATGATGATAAAAACAATCAAGTGAACTACCGTTTCAATGATGCGTTTGTAGGTTTGCATTATAAATTTATCAAAGGGAAATTCACTTTCAATCCTGGGTTTAGTGTACATCAATACAATATGATTAATAATCAATTGGGTACTGATGCGAACCAAAACTTCTTTAAGGTTTTACCAGATGTTTTTGCTTTGTACCAAATGAAAAAAGCGGAAACATTAACGTACAACTTCTCTTTGACAAATGACTTTACAGATATCAATCAGTTAGCAGAAGGTTATGTGTTTTCTAACTACAGCAGTTTGTTTAGAGGAAACAGATTATTGGAGAATGCTACTTCACAAGTACATTCATTGCGTTATTTTAAATACAATATGTTTAATTTCGAAAACATCTTTGCAACCATAAATTATTCTAGAAAAATTGATGCAGTAAAGACACAAGCAAATTTTACAGGAATCAACCAATCTTCAACTCCTTATAATTCTAATTTTGCCGATGAAAGTATAATTGGAGCTGGAAGTTACGGTCGTTCGTTTTTGAAAAATTACAAAGCATCAGCAAGTGTAAATATGAGTTGGTCAAAATTCAATAACATTCAAAATGGTAATTTATCATCAACAGAGTCATTTACTCAAGGATATACTGCAAAATTAAGTACGAATTATAAACAACTTCCAAATTTAGAAATTGGTTATAACATTACAGTGAATGATTATAATGGAAGTACATTCTATACCGAAAGACCTTCAGCAAGATTGGATTATTACTTCTTGAAAAGCTTCTCATTCGTTTCAGAATATGAATTCTATCACTACACAAACAATGACAAAACGGTTAATAACGAATATGATTTCTTGAGCGCAAGTTTGATTTATCAAAAGAAAGACAGTAAGTTCGAATATAAAATCAGTGGAACTAATTTATTGAATACGACGTCTTTGAATGATGATAGTTTCTCTCAATTTTCTACTAGAACATCACAATATGTTGTTCAGCCACGTTATTTGATTTTTACTTTGAAGTATAACTTATAGTTGTTATTGCAAGTCATTGCGAGGAACCAAGCAATCTAAAAACAAAAAACCTGACTATTATTTAGTCAGGTTTTTTTTGTCATTCTCAATTGCAGGTTGAGTTGGTTTATAGTTTAGCTTTTAACGGTAGCTGAGCTTGTCGAAGCTACAATCCAAATGCAGTTTTTACTTTATCTACAAAATCCAATTTCTCCCAAGTAAATAATTCAACAGTAACTGTTTTTTCGTTTCCACCTGGTGCCTTAAAAGTTTTAGTAACCGTTTCTGGTTTGCGTCCCATATGGCCGTAAGCAGCAGTTTCGCTATAAATAGGATTTCTTAATTTTAATCTTTGTTCTATAAAGTATGGACGCATATCAAAAATTGCTTCTACTTTTTTACTGATTTCACCGTCGGTTAGATTTACTTTTGATGTTCCATAAGTAACCACATTCACTGAAGTAGGTTTTGCAACTCCAATAGCATAAGAAACTTGAACTAAAATTTCGTCAGCAACACCGGCAGCAACTAAATTTTTAGCAATATGACGTGTGGCATAAGCACCGCTTCTGTCAACTTTACTTGGGTCTTTTCCAGAAAAAGCTCCACCACCGTGAGCGCCTTTTCCTCCATAAGTATCTACAATGATTTTTCTTCCAGTTAATCCAGTATCTCCATGTGGTCCTCCAATTACGAATTTCCCAGTCGGATTAATGTGATACGTAATATTGTCATTGAATAAATGAGCATATTGCGGGTATTTTGCTTTAATTCTTGGAATTAAAATAGAAATTAAATCGGTTTTGATTTTAGCAAGCATTTCTGCTTCGGGGGCAAAGTCGTCGTGTTGTGTAGAAATTACAATTGCATCGATTCGTTGCGGTTTGTTGTCATCAGAATATTCTAATGTTACTTGTGACTTTGCATCTGGACGCAAATACGTAATTACTGAGTTTTCCCTTCTAAGATTCGCTAATTCAATCAATAAAGCATGGGATAAATCCAAAGCCAAAGGCATGAAATTTTCTGTTTCATTAGTTGCATAACCAAACATCATTCCTTGGTCCCCTGCGCCTTGATCTTCAGGGTTAGCTCTGTCAACTCCTTGGTTAATATCTTGTGACTGTTCATGAATTGCTGAAAGAATTCCACATGAATTAGCCTCAAACATATATTCGCTTTTCGTATAGCCAATTTTTCTAATAACGTTTCTTGCAATTTCCTGTACGTCAAGGTAAGTTGAAGACCGAACTTCACCAGCCAAAATAACCTGGCCTGTAGTTACCAATGTTTCACACGCTACTTTTGAAGAAGCGTCAAATGCTAAAAAATTATCAATCAATGCATCCGAAATCTGATCTGCAATTTTGTCTGGATGTCCTTCACTCACAGATTCTGACGTAAATAAATAAGCCATAATAATATAGGTTTTTTAATTAAGCGAGGAAAAAAAATTGCAGGAAATACTAAAGGAGGGTTTCTGCTTTAGCATTTTTTTTCATACTGAACTTGTTTCAGTATAAGAGGTTGCAATCAGTTCAAATTTTTCCTCTAAATATTGTGGTGCAAATGTAGGAAATCATTTTTATAAACAGAAAATAAAAAACGTAATTTATTTTTAGCCTTAATGGAGTTGAAAATGTGCTGTAGAACATTAAACAAATTTTCCATAAGCCTAACCCATTTATTTTATAACTATAGTTTCAAATTGCGTAAAATACACCCTTGCCAAATTAATAATTTTATAATTGGAACTCAAGAAGCATTCTGTTATAGGGTAAATCATTAAAAATGAAAAAGAAACTGAACAATATTATAAGGAAAAAAGCAATCGTTTCGCCTTTAGTTAAACTTGTAAAACCAGCCTATGTTTTTATAAGCACCTCTTGCTTTATTGTGATTTGGTATATTGTTGGTCCTTTTTTTCAATCCGAAACATGGCAATCCATTTTATATAAGCTAAAAAGAAAAAAGAAAGACTTTCAAGATAGTTTTAAAAAACGGATACATTTTTAAACAACAATTGTATTTTCGTTTTTAAAGCAGTTATTTAGAATAAAAAACTATTAAAGTGTTTTATAATAACAAAATTTAGAAAAATAATCTATTTTATTTTTTTAAGTAGAAAAATAATCTATTTTTGCACTGTCAAAATAAAAGAGAGATGAGTTTAATAAAGATATATATGCAAGTTATGATGTGGGAAACTTCCTCAGAGATGTCTATTGTCTAAATTGAAATTCATTCTATATAGCAAAGCCTCTCGAATACCGAGAGGCTTTTTTTATCAAATACTAACAACAAGCTTTTTAAAGCAAAACAATATTTTTTATGCAACTCGAAACTTTATTAGCAAATATTACGCAATACGCAGGACTTACCGATTCTTATGGAGCTACGCATTTACCGATATACAATACAGCAACTTTTGATCAAAAAAGACAGCAAAACAGCGATAAATTATATGATTATTCGCGTTCTGATAACCCAACCCGAAATGCAATGGAAACGATTTTTGCAAAAGCTGAAGGCGGATTTGGATGTATTTGTACAAGCACGGGAATTGGTGCAATCGCTCTTTTGTTTGAAGCGGTTTTAAAAACAAACGATACCGTTTTGATTGAAAAAGACTGTTATGGCGGAACCTATCGTTTACTAAATGTATTGTTGGAAAAAAACAACATCAAAACCTTATATGCTGATTTTACCGATTTAAATGAAGTAGAAGCAATTTTGAAAGTCCAAAAAATAAATCTTGTCTTATGTGAATCGCCAACAAACCCGAGTTTGAAAATAGTGGATTTGACAGCTGTTGGGAAACTTTGCAAAAGATACGACACTTTGTTTGCTGTGGATAATAGTATGGCGACTTTTGCTTCTCAAAAACCATTGGAATTAGGGGCGGATTTTTCGGTTTTTTCTACTACAAAATTCATTTCTGGACACGGAAGCGTTGTTGCCGGAGCCATAGTTTCAAAAGAAGAATATTGGGACGAAAAAGTAAGTTATATTTCTAATGCACAGGGAAGAGCGCAAAGTCCTTTTGATGCTTTTTTGGTTTCGTTAGGGTTGCCAACATTGACTTATCGTATGAAAGCTCACGAAGCCAGTGCTTTAAAGCTAGCGCAATTTCTAGAAACGCATCCAGATGTATTAGAAGTAAAATATCCTGGTTTGCCGTCTCATCCTCAATATGAGTTAGCAAAAAAACAACTGAAAATCATACCGTCAATCCTAACGATTAATTTGGTTTCTGAAGAAAAAGCGGAAAATTTAATTAAGAATAGTAAATTATTTGGTGAAAAAGTTTCTTTTGGCTGTGCTGATTCCCGATTGGAAATTCCTGCAAAAATGAGTCACGCCACTTATTCTGAAGAAGAATTAAATAAAAAAGGATTGACTAAATCGACAGTTAGGATTTCAGTAGGCCTAGAAGACACTGATGATTTGATTGAGGACATAAAACAAGCATTAAAAGAACGAACTTATGAGCGATTATTTTTGTAACATCCCTTGCGGAACAGCAATTCCTTATGGGAATCCCCACGCTGTATCGGTAAGTTTGCCTACAATAAACGATGTTGTAGGTTATGAAGAAGGAAATACTGAAGTGATTAATGCAATGCAGTCAGGTTATCCGAGGTTTTTTAATAACAAATTAGTGCAGCAATTAGTTGACTTTGTTTGTCAAAAAAACAATATTGATACTGGTAAAATAATTCTGCCAATTGTTTCCATTCACGCAAAAAATGTTTTAGAATATTTAGTAAATGACACTTTGGAATTTATTGAAGAAGATGGGAATGTATTTTTATTATTTGATGAAAATGACACTCGAATCAAACTTTGCAAGGATTATATTAGAAATGTAGGTTTACTAATTAGTTCTCGACAAGCCGAAGCGAGTTTGTTTAAATTAAAAGTAATTTCGACTATTTTTCAAGAAAAAACAGTAGAAGGAAATTTAGCCGAAACAACGATTAAAACAGTGTTGGCGAAAGCCTATTCAGCTGAAGATACGGAGAATGTTTTACTTGCAAATTCAGGAATGAATGCACTTTTTTCCAGTTATGAAGTAGTGAAAAATGCACGAAATGCCGAATCAAGGAATACTGTAGTTCAACTGGGTTGGCTCTATGTGGATACAATGGAAATCATTGAAAGAAGAAGTGAAAAATCACACATACAGATAAATTATAATGATAAAAACCAATTGGAGGATTGGTTGTCTAATAATCATAATCAAGTAGCCAGCATTTTTACCGAAATAACTACAAATCCGTTATTGCAATGCGTTGATTTGCCTTGGCTATACGAAATTTGTAATCAGTATACTATCGTTTTAATTACTGATACTACAATCGCAACTCCCTATAATGTTGAGGTTTTACAGTATTGTGATATAGCTGTAGAGAGCTTGACCAAATTTGCTTGTGGAAATGCCGATGTCTTGATGGGAGCTGTTGTTTTGAATCCAAAAAGTAAATGGACTGCACAATTAAAAGAAAAATTCACTGATTTTATCATTCCGCCATTCAAAGGAGAAATTTCTCGTTTGGGTTATCAAATCAAGGGTTATGAAACGAGAGTGAAAAAAAGTTCACAAAATGCTAAATTGCTTTACGATTATTTAAAGACCAAATCATTTATCAAAGAAATTTATACCACAAATCAAGAATTTACTAATGACGCTTTTGCAAAAATTAAAAAACCTGACGGTCAGTTCCCAGGTTTGATTTCAATAGTTTTTGATAAAGAACTGGGTCATTATTATGATCAATTAGAACTGGCAAAAGGACCAAGTTTAGGAACAGAATTTACGATTGCTATGCCTTATGTATATTTAGCGCATTATGATTGTCTGAAAACTGATGAAGGAAAAGCGAAGTTGAAAAAATTAGGGCTTCATCCAGAATTACTTAGAATATCTGTTGGAATTGAGCCTGCTGAATTAATTATTGCAGCATTTGAAAAGCTGGAAAAAGGAATTGAAAAAAGCATTGGAATTGCAATAAATCATTCTGATAGTTTTATTTGTTGATGTAAAACATTATTTTAGAAAATAAATCTAATATTAGTGATTATGATAATAAAATTTAGAAAAAAAAACTATTTATTTTTTTTATGTAGAAAATTATTCTAAATTTGCACCGTTAAATAAAAGGCAAAATGAATTCAACTAAACGATATATGCAATTTGAAATGTGGAAAACTTCCGCAGAGGTTGCTATTGTTTAAATTGAAAATTCAATTATTAATATAGTAAAAAGCCTCTCAATTAATCGAGAGGTTTTTTTTTATTCTGAATCTAGTTCAGAACCTTATAGAATTAAATAAATAAAAGAACAGAAAAGATGAATTCAACTGCTATTAAAATAATGACTAAACGGATGATGTGCAATTCAATGCATGTCCCCAGTTATTATTGCCGAAAGCGGAAGATGCAATCTTCATTATAGGTTAACTATAAGTCCTTTTGGTAATTGTCTAAAAGGATTTTTTATTTATCTGAAATCATTTCAGATTTTAATTCTAACATTTAAAATATTAATAGTATGAAAACACTAAACACAATTTCAAATAAAATACAATCGCTCATTGCTAATTTCATTGCTAAAAAAGCAACAAGCGCAAAAGCAGAAAACATTCAAAATGAAGAAAATATACTTCTAAATGATACTGAAGCAATTCTTTTTCAAATCAACAAACAGGAAGACGAGTTTCTTTTTATTTAAAAGCATAAGGTAATCGAAATGAAAAATCTAAAAAAAATAATCATTGACCATTTTGTAACCGAAGGTGGTAAAATACAAAAGGAGCTACCTCTTTTTTATGAAACTTTTGGACCCACTTTAGGTTCGGCTCCTATAGTTTTGGTTAATCATGCGCTTACAGGTAACTCACATGTTACTGGAGAAAACGGCTGGTGGAAGGAATTGATAGGGGACAATAAAACAATCGACACAAATTATTATACTGTTCTTGCTTTTAATATTCCTGGAAACGGTTTTGATGGAATACCAGAGAACTTGATTTATAATTATACACATTACAAAACAAGGGATATCGCTGAGATATTTTGGATTGCGTTAAAAGAACTGCAAGTCGAAAATTTATTTGCTGTGATAGGAGGAAGCCTTGGTGGGGGAGTTGCATGGGAAATGGCAGTTTTAAATCCTACTGGAATCGAAAATTTAATTCCGATTGCGAGTGATTGGAAAGCAAGCGATTGGGTTATTGGCAATACTTTAGTGCAAGATGAAATCCTTAATAATTCCAATTATCCTATTTCAGATGCTCGGGCGCATGCCATGCTTTTATACCGGTCACCACAATCGTTCAAAAAGAAGTTCGGGCGTCAAAAAAACGAAGCAAAAAACATATTTGAAGTTGAAAGCTGGTTGTTTCATCATGGTGAAAAACTGCAAAAAAGGTTTCAATTATCGGCTTATAAGCTAATGAACCATTTAATAAAAACCATTGACATTACAAGAGATAGAGGAGATTTTTTATCAGTTGTAAAAGAGATACAATCTAATATTCATATTATTTCTGTGGATACAGATAATTTTTTTACGGCAATAGAAAATTTAGAAACCTATGAAGAACTGAAAACGATAAAAGAAAATGTGTTTTATCACGAAATCAAATCCATTCACGGACACGATGCTTTCTTGATAGAATACGAACAATTGGATGGAATCCTAAACACACTTTTTATAAAAACAAAAGAAATTGTAGCGTAAAACAATTCTAAAAAATAAAAAACTAGCGATGAAAATATTAAAATTTGGAGGAAAATCATTGTCATACGGAAACGGTTTCGACAAGACAATAGAGATTATATTAGAAAAAATAAAGAATAACGAAAAAATTGCGATAGTAGTTTCTGCAATAGCTAATGCGACTGATGAATTAGAAGCCATTTTAAACAAAGCGGTAAAAAATGAAGCATACCTGGAACAATTAAATGCGTTTAAAACATTTCAGCAATCCAGTTTTGAAGTGGATCTGTCAACAGAATTTTTATTGTTGGAAAAAACTTTTGAAGGTGTCGCTTTATTAGGCGATTATAGTAAAAAAGTAAAAGACAATGTTCTAGCTCAAGGGGAAGTGATTTCGGCAAAAGTGGTTACGCAAGCCTTAAAAGACAAAGGGATAAACGCTAATTTCTCTGATGCAAGACTATTTATAAAGACCGATGCAAAATTTGGGAATGCGCAACCATTGGACAATCTTTCGAAAAAAAATGTAATCAACTATTTCAAGGAACATAATGGTACAACTGTAAATGTTGTGACCGGTTTTATTGGTTCAAACAACAATAATGAAACTACCACTTTAGGCAGGAATGGCAGTAATTATACCGCCTCATTAATCGCAAACTATTTGGATGCGGAAGAGTTGCAGAATTATACTCACGTTGATGGAATTTATACTGCCAATCCTGATTTAGTTGCCGATGCTAAAAAAATTGACTTTTTGACTTTTAATGAAGCGAATGAGTTGGCAAATTTTGGCGCAACAATTCTTCACGCAAAAACCATTATTCCGTTATTAGAAAAAAACATTCCACTTCGGGTTTTAAATACTTTCAATCACGAAAACAAAGGAACCTTAATTACTTCTACCGCAAATAAAGAAGGTATCAAATCACTTTCGGTTTTAGAAAATGTGGCTTTGGTCAACTTGGAAGGAAGAGGACTTTTAGGGAAAACTGGCGTCGATGCCCGTATTTTTAAAGCTTTGGGAGACAATGACATTAGTGTGAGTATCATTTCGCAAGGTTCGTCAGAAAGAGGGATTGGAATTGTAGTAGCGGCCGATAAAGCCTCAAAAGCTATTATTGCATTGGAAAAAGAATTTGAAAATGATTTTTATTCTAAAGATGTAAATAAAATCTCCGCAACCGATAATGTATCCGTAATTTCAATTGTAGGACAAGATTTGAGTACTTTCCATAAACCGTATTCAGCATTGATAAAAAACAAAATTGTTCCAATACTTTTTAACAATACCGTAACGGGCAAAAATGTAAGTTTAGTAGTCAATAAATCACAACTGCATAAGGCGTTGAATGTTATTCACGGAGAAATTTTCGGGGTTTCAAAAAAAGTGAATATTGCCATATTTGGGCACGGATTAGTTGGAGGAACATTAATCAATCAGGTTTTAACTTCTGCAGCTGTTATCGAAAAACGAAAAGATTTAAAACTGAATATTTTTGCAATTGCGAATTCAAAAAAAGCAATTTTCAATAAAAATGGAGTAACCGAAAATTGGGCTTCAGAAATTGAAAATAAGGGTGTTGATTATACAATTGATGATATAATCGCTTATGCCAATGAACATCACTTGGAGAATTTAATTGCCATTGACAATACAGCAAGTAAGCCATTTGTACAAAATTACACTTCACTGATTGAGAACAGTTTCGATTTGATTTCTTCAAATAAAGTTGCCAATACTTTAAACTATGAATTTTATAAAGAAGTAAGGCAATCATTGGCCGACAACCAAAAAAATTATTTGTACGAAACTAATGTTGGTGCAGGTTTGCCAGTTATAGATACAATCAAATTATTGCATCATTCTGGCGAAAATATCACTAAAATAAAAGGTGTTTTGTCAGGTTCTTTGAGTTTTCTTTTCAATACTTTTTCGGCAAATGATATTTCGTTTAGTGATGCATTGAGACAAGCAATCGATAAAGGTTTTACAGAACCGGATCCGAGAGAGGATTTATGCGGAAACGATGTTGCCAGAAAAGTATTAATTTTAGCAAGGGAACTGGATTTGCATAATGAGTTTGAAGAAATCAATATTCAGAATTTAATCCCGGAAAATTTAAGAGAAGGCGACAAGGAAGAATTTTTAAGCAGATTAAACGAATTGGATGCTATTTTTGCAAAAATAAAAGCCGACCAAAAACCAAATCACGTGTTGAGATATGTAGGTGAATTGTCTGGCGATTTGCAACAGGAAAAAGGAAATCTGGACGTGAAATTAATTTCAGTTCCCCTCGATACGGCGTTAGGGCAGTTGAAAGGTTCTGATTCCTTTTTTGAAATTTACACTGAATCGTATGGAGACAGACCAATAGTAATTCAAGGTGCAGGAGCAGGATCTGCGGTAACTGCAAGAGGTGTTTTTGGAGATATTTTGAGATTATCGGAGAAAGGATAATTTCGAAAGAGAAATTGGAATGATTATTAAAATTATACAATAATATTATCAGGCTAACTCAGGTCTTACCTCCCTCTCCTTTGGAGAGGGCTGGGGTGAGGAAAAAAATGAAAATATCATTAGACAGAATTAACGATGATTATCACTTTCAATTAAAAAATGAAAGAGGTCATGTCGTTGAATTAGACAGTAGGGCCGAATATGGCGGAAGTGATTTGGCACCAAGCCCAATGGAATTATTGTTAATGGGAGTTGCTGGATGTAGTGCGATTGACATTATTTCTATATTAAAAAAACAACGTCAGGAAATCACGTCCTATAAAACAGAAGTAGAAGGAATCAGGGAACAAATTGAAGATGCAAAACCATTTAAAGAAATAATACTAAGCATTTTTTTAGAAGGGAATATCAATGAAGAAAAAGCAATTAAGGCAGCGCAACTTTCTTTTGAAAAATATTGTTCGGTTTCCAAAACATTGGAGCCAACAGCGAAAATCTATTATAAAGTAGTTTTAAATAATAAAGCTATATAGAAAATTCAATAGCTAAAAGAAAAAAATAAAATAATATTCACGCTTCTTCTCCCTCTCCTTTGGAGAGGGTTGGGGAGAGGAAAAAAAGTAATTATGAGTCATTCAGAATTTGGTTTTGAAACCCAAGCAATACGAACTCAGTTAGAAAGATCACAATATTTAGAGCATTCGGTGCCATTGTATTTATCTTCGAGTTTTGTTTTTGAAGATGCCGAAGACATGAGAGCGTCTTTTGCAGAAGAGAAAGAAAGAAATATTTATAGTCGTTACAGCAATCCGAATACTAACGAATTTGTAGAAAAAATTTGTAAAATGGAAGGCGCCGAAGCTGGTTTTGCATTTGCAACGGGAATGGCAGCCATTTATTCTACTTTTGCGACTTTGTTAAAATCGGGTGATCATATTGTTTCTGCGAGTAGTGTTTTTGGGGCAACCCATTCCTTATTTGTAAATTATTTCCCGAAGTGGAATATTGAAACTTCTTATTTTGATATCAATAAACCAGAAACCATTGAAAGTTTTATAAAACCAACTACAAAAATACTTTTTGCTGAATCTCCTACAAATCCAGCAGTGGATGTTATTGATTTAGAACTTTTAGGCACTATTGCTAAAAAACATAATCTGATTTTAATTATTGATAACTGTTTTGCAACGCCTTATATTCAGCAACCCATTAAATGGGGAGCGCATTTGGTCGTGCATTCGGCAACAAAATTAATTGACGGACAAGGAAGAGTTTTAGGCGGCGTTACTGTTGGAAAGGCAGATTTAATTAAAGACATTTATCTTTTCTCTAGATTAACAGGGCCTTCATTATCACCTTTCAATGCTTGGGTTTTATCTAAGAGTTTAGAGACTTTGGCAGTCCGTGTTGAAAAACATTGTCAAAATGCTTTGGCTGTAGCCGAATTTTTAGAAAATCACACAAACGTAAAACAAGTAAAATATCCGTTTTTAAAATCGCATCCGCAATATGAAATCGCCAAGAAACAAATGAGTTTAGGTGGAAATATAGTGGCTTTTGAAATTAAAGGAGGAATCGAAGCAGGGAGAGCATTTTTAGATAAAATAAAATTATGTTCCTTATCGCCAAATTTAGGAGATACAAGAACGATTGTTACGCATCCAGCCTCAACAACACACAGTAAATTAACGGTTGATGAAAGATTGGCTGTAAGTATTACTGATGGTTTAGTTAGAGTTTCTGTAGGATTAGAAACGGTTAAGGATGTTATCAATGATTTAAAACAAGCGTTGGAATAGGATTTAAAGCATTCTAAAATAAACTTATATTTACAAAAATAATCGAATTTATAAAAATGTCAAAAATATACGAAGCCATACAAAACCGAATCCTTATTCTCGATGGAGCAATGGGAACGATGTTGCAGCGCTATAATTTTTCGGAGGAAGATTTTAGAGGCGAACGCTTCAGGGATTTTCCACATTCACTAAAAGGGAATAACGATTTATTATCCATTACACAGCCTCAGGCTATTCGCGATGTTCATGCCCAGTATTTTGAAGCTGGTGCCGATATAGTTGAAACGAATACATTTTCGGGAACTACTATCGGAATGGCCGATTATCATCTCGAAGATTTAGTATATGAACTCAATTATGAATCGGCAAAAATTGCCCGTGAAGTGGCAGATGAATTCACTGCGAAAAATCCAGACAAACCGCGTTTTGTAGCAGGTTCTATTGGACCAACAAACCGAACGGCAAGTATGTCACCAGATGTAAATGATCCAGGATACCGTGCAGTCACTTTTGATGATTTACGAATTGCTTACAAACAACAAGTAGAAGCTTTATTGGATGGTGGTAGCGATATTTTATTGGTAGAAACTATTTTTGATACGCTAAATGCCAAAGCGGCATTATTTGCCATTGAAGAAGTAAAAGAAGAACGTAATATTGATGTTCCAATAATGGTTTCAGGCACTATTACGGATGCTTCTGGAAGGACTTTATCAGGGCAAACAGTAGAAGCTTTTTTGATCTCGGTTTCGCATATTCCATTGTTGAGTGTTGGTTTTAATTGCGCTTTGGGAGCCGATTTATTGAAGCCGTACTTAAAAACATTGGCACACAATACTTCCTTTAACATTTCGGCACATCCCAATGCGGGTTTACCAAATGCCTTTGGAGAATATGACGAAACGCCAGAACAAACACAGGCATTGATTAAAGAATATCTTGAGGATAATTTGATAAATATTATTGGAGGATGCTGCGGAACAACGCCAGATCACATTCGGTTAATAGCTGAAGTGGCAAAGGATTATAAACCACGTACCTTAGAGACGCAATTTATTGCGTCTTAAACCTTGCAGGATTAAAAAATAAAATGAAACAAGAAATTAGAAAGAACCTCGTATTATCAGGATTAGAGCCTTTAATCATTACGCCTAACAGCGTTTTTGTAAACGTTGGTGAGCGTACTAATGTTACTGGTTCTAGAAAATTTCTGCGATTAATTAAAGAGGAAAAATATGACGAAGCACTTTCCATTGCCAGAGAACAGGTAGAAGGAGGAGCGCAAATCATCGATATCAATATGGATGAAGGAATGTTGGATGGCGTTTATGCCATGACAAAATTCCTGAATTTAATTGCTTCTGAACCTGATATTTCCCGAGTGCCAATTATGATTGACAGCTCCAAATGGGAAATCATTGAAGCTGGACTTAAAGTGGTGCAAGGAAAAAGCGTTGTAAACTCCATTTCATTAAAAGAAGGAGAAGAAGCGTTTATTCACCACGCCAAATTGATTAAGCGTTATGGTGCTGCCGCAATTATTATGGCTTTTGATGAGGTTGGTCAAGCCGATAATTACGAACGTAGAATAGAAATTTGCCAACGCTCTTATGATATATTAGTCAACAAAGTTGGTTTTCCTGCACAGGATATAATTTTCGACTTGAATATTTTTCCTGTTGCAACAGGAATGGAAGAACACCGTTTAAATGCATTGGACTTTTTCAGAGGAACTAAATGGGTTCGTGAAAATTTACCTCACGCGCATATCAGTGGTGGTGTGAGTAATGTTTCGTTTTCGTTCAGAGGAAATGATACCGTTCGTGAAGCGATGCACTCGGTTTTTCTGTACCATGCGATTCAAAACGGAATGACAATGGGAATCGTAAATCCTGAAATGTTGTCTATTTATGATGATATCCCGAAGGATTTATTAGAACACGTTGAAGATGTAATTCTGAACAGAAGAGATGACGCGACGGAAAGACTTTTAGACTTTGCAGAAAATGTAAAAGGTGATGTCAAGAATAATGAAAAAGCTGTACAGGAATGGAGAGCGGGAACAATCCAGGAACGTTTAACCCATTCATTAGTAAAAGGAATAGACGAATTTATAGAATTGGATATTGAAGAAGCGAGATTAGCAGCTTCAAAACCCATTGAAGTTATCGAAATCAATTTGATGACGGGAATGAATGTAGTTGGCGATTTATTCGGAAGCGGAAAAATGTTTTTGCCGCAAGTTGTAAAATCGGCACGTGTTATGAAAAAAGCCGTAGCTTATTTATTGCCGTTTATAGATGCTGAGAAACGCCCCCCAGCCCCCGAAGGGGGAGTTAAAACCTCTCAGCACTGGGAAACTGCAAACCCAATCAATTATGGTTTATTAAAGCAATTTTCTTTTGATATGCGAAATAAACCTACTGAAACAGAAAAGATTTTATGGGAGCAATTAAGCGGAAAAAAACTCGAAGGATATAAATTTAGAAGACAGCATATCATAGGCGATTATATTGCCGATTTTGTTTGTTTACGAGAACGTATAATTATTGAGGTTGATGGATTAATTCATCAATTACCTGAAAACATAGCAAGTGATTTAGAAAGAACGCAATGGTTAAACAGTCAAGGTTTTCAGGTTTTACGATTTACAAATAATCAAGTTTTATTTGAATTGGAAAAAGTTTTGACAATGATAATATCTGCGCTTGAAGCTCCCCCTTCGGGGGCGGGGGGGGCTGGAAAAATATTAATGGCTACCGTAAAAGGAGATGTACACGATATTGGTAAAAATATTGTTGCCGTAGTTTTAGCGTGCAACAATTACGAAATTGTAGATTTAGGTGTGATGGTTGCTCCTGAAAAAATTATTGCAGCAGCGGTTGAACATGAAGTGGACATTATTGGGTTAAGCGGTTTAATTACGCCATCGTTAGACGAAATGGTTTATTTGGCTAAAGAATTGGATAGACAAGGATTGAAAATTCCAGTTATGATTGGAGGAGCAACAACTTCACGTGCTCATACAGCTGTGAAAATTGCCCCGCAATATAGCCAAACCGTGATTCATGTGAATGATGCTTCAAGGGCAGTAACCGTTGCGGGAAATCTTTTAGATGGAAACAAAAAAATATACGCTAGCCAAATTCGTGAAGAATACGATGCTTTTAGAGAAACATTTTTAAATCGTTCCCGAGATAAAAATTTTCATACAATTGAACAGGCTAGAGCTAATAAGTTGCAATTGGATTGGGATAATTTTGAAGCAGTAAAGCCAAATTTTATTGGTGTAAAAACCATTGAAGTTGCGCTGGAAGAATTGGTTCCATATATTGACTGGACTCCATTTTTTGGTTCTTGGGAATTATATGGAAAATATCCAGCAATTTTAAAAGATGAAATAGTAGGGGCACAAGCAACCGATTTATTTGCCGATGCTCAAAAAATGTTAACACAATTGATTTCGGAAAAATGGCTTGAAGCCAAAGGAATTTATGGAATATTTCCAGCGAATCAAGTTGGCGATGACGATATAGAATTGTACGATGAAAATGGAAAAACATTAGAAACATTTTTAACCTTACGCCAGCAATCACAAAAAACCAAAGGAGCGCCTAATATTGCTTTAGCGGATTTTATCTGTCCTAAAAATGCTAAAAAGCAGGATTATATGGGTGCGTTTTGTGTAACAACAGGCTTTGGTGTTGATGAAAAAGCTAAAGAATTTGAAGATGATCTGGATGACTATAATTCCATTTTAGTTAAAGCATTAGGAGATCGTTTTGCTGAAGCTTTTGCTGAATATTTACACGAGAAAATCCGTAAGGAAATTTGGGGTTATGCTTCTGACGAAAATCTTTCAAACCAGGATTTGATTAAGGAAGAATATAAAGGAATACGCCCTGCGCCAGGCTATCCAGCTTGTCCAGACCATTTGGAAAAACCTACCATTTGGAAATTACTAAATGTGGAAGAAGCCATTGGAGTAACTTTAACAGAAAGTATGGCGATGTGGCCGGCATCTTCTGTGTCTGGATATTATTTTGGAAATCCCGAGAGTAAGTATTTTGGACTTGGAAAAATTAAAGAAGACCAAGTGATTGATTATGCAAAACGAAGAAATGTACCAACTGCAACCGCTTCAAAATGGTTGAACCCAAATATAGCTGATTAGCCCCCCAAGCGGGGAACAAGGCGAAGTAATTGGAATAAATAGATTGAATAATAAAAAACAACCTGATGACCCCTATCAGGAATTCCCCCTTTTGGGGTTAGGGGGCTGAAAATGAAAGTAACTGAACATATAGAAAAAGCCTTAGGGAAATCCCTTTTTTCATTCGAAATTTTACCACCGCTAAAAGGTCAAAACATTCAATCTATTTTTGATAGTATTAGTCCTTTAATGGAGTTCAAGCCTCCCTTTATTGATGTGACTTACCATCGTGAAGAATTTGAATATAAAGAATTGCCAAGCGGTTTACTAGAGAAGAAAATCGTTAAAAAACGACCGGGGACAGTTGGAATTTGCGCTGCCATTCAAAATAAATATGCAGTGGATGCGATTCCTCATATTTTGTGTGGCGGTTTTACTAAAGAAGATACTGAGAACTTATTGATAGATTTAGATTTTCTTGGTATTGACAACGTAGTCGCATTACGTGGTGATGCAATGAAAAACGAGACTTATTTTAAAGCGGAAAAAGAAGGAAACCATTATGCTAGCGAATTGGTCACTCAAATCAATAATTTGAATAAAGGGATTTATTTAGATGAAGATTTACAGAATTCTTCATGCACCAGTTTTTGTATTGGTGTTGCGGGGTATCCTGAAAAGCATATGGAGGCGCCAAGCTTGGATAGCGATATTCATTTTTTAAAGCAAAAAATTAAAAACGGTGCCGATTATATTATTACCCAAATGTTTTTTGACAATAAAAAATACTTTGATTTTGTAGCTAAATGCAGAGCTGCAGGAATTACTGTTCCTATTATCCCGGGATTAAAACCTATTTCGACTAAAAAGCAATTGAATTTAATTCCGCATCGTTTCAGTTTGGAATTGCCAGATGACTTGATTATGGAAGTAGTAAAAGCAAAAGACAATGATGCAGTCAAACAAATTGGTGTGGATTGGTGTATTCAACAGAGTAAAGAATTAGTTGCTTCGGGTATTCCGGTATTACATTATTATTCAATGGGAAAAGCAGAAAATATAAAACAGATTGCTCAGGCTGTATTCTAAAAAACAATATATTTGCTACTTTGAAATTTTAAAATGAGAGTATATTTCACGGGTATTTTGTTGTTGGTTTTTGGGTTATTGTCCGCTCAGGATTTTAACGATACCAACGCTATAGAAATAAATAATTTAGCGGGTAATATTTTGCCTCATGCTCCTGATTTAGATCACCTGATAACTGGACACCCTACAGGTTCATTGATTACTTTTTCAAAAAAAACACATGGAAATGAAGAATGGCACCGTGTTTTCAATTACCCGGATTATGGAGGGTATTATTTATACCAAGATTTTAAAAATGATATTTTAGGGGAATGCTTTGCACTTGGAGCACACTATAATTTTTATTTTTTGAACAGGCATTTGATGTTCAAAATTGGCGAAGGAATCGCAATGACAACAAATCCACAAGATTTAGTTACAAACAGTAAAAACAATGCATTTGGTTCTAGAATTTTGGCAAATACCGTCATGGCTCTAAACTACAAAAAAGAAAATGTTATTGATAAGTTTGGAATCCAAGCGGGTTTGATATTTACCCATTTTTCTAACGGAAGAGTAAAAGCACCAAATAGCGGAATCAATACCTATGGAATTAATTTTGGAATAGTTTATAATTTCGAAAAGGATCAAAGCAAAAGAAAAATCGATACTACTGCAATAAGAGTAAGTTTTAGGGAGCCAATCAAATACAATTTTGTACTTCGTACTGGGGTTAATGAAAGCCCAATTATCGGTAGTGGGCAAAAACCATTTTTCCATGTAGGTTTTTATGCAGACAAGCGCTTAAACAGAACCAGTGCTCTACAACTGGGAACAGATGTTTTCTTTACTACTTATTTTAAAGAATTTATCAAATACAAATCAGTAGCTTATCCAGAAGAAAACCTTGACCCCAATACCGATTATAAAAGAGTAGGTGTTTTTGTAGGTTACGAATTGTTTATCAATAGAATTTCCCTTGAAGCCCAAGTAGGTTATTATGTTTATCAACCTTTTAAATTCGACATTCCGGTTTATGACAGATTGGGAATGAAATATTATGTTGGGAAACAAAAGAAAATATTCACTGGCTTATCTATCAAAACACATGGTTTTTTAGCAGAAGCATTGGAATTCATAGTTGGGGTTAGACTTTAATTATAACGGATATGAAAAAAAGTATACTATTAATTGTTTTTTTATTCTTGGTGATTGCCTGTTCAAAACCTTCGGATTGTGTTGAATCTACAGGAGATATGATTACAAAGGAATTTGATGTTCCTGATTTTGATAAAATCATAGTGTATAATGGGATCGAACTTGTCGTGAAAGAAGGCCCTGAATATAAAGTTGAGGTAAAAACCGGCGAAAATTTAATTGATAATATAGAAGTAAAAGTAGTCGATAATTTCTTGAGGTTAAAAGACAATACTACATGTAATTGGGTTCGCGATTACGGACAAACTACAGTTTATGTAACGGCTCCTAATCTAATTGAATTGCATTCCAAAACAGAGAAAACAATTTCATCCGATGGTGTTTTGAATTACCCAGTGCTAAGATTGTTTTCTATGGATTTAACCGATGGCGCAGGAACTGGGGATTTTGATATTCAACTGAACAATTTTCAAACAGTTATTGAAAATAACAATGTGGCAAGATATCATCTATCTGGTCAAACGAATGAATTGCAACTTAATTTTTATGACGGTAATGGTCGGTTTGTAGGCGAAAACCTAACTGCAAAGTGGATAGATGTTTTTCATCGTGGTTCAAACGATATGATTTTAAGACCTATTGATAGTATTACCGGAAAAATGGTAAGCACAGGAAATGTAGTTCTAAAAAACAATCCGCCGGTTATTAAAGTCCAAGAGTTGTATACGGGAAGAGTAATCCGGAATTAAAATTTTGGCAATTAAAAAATCCCATCTTAAAATAAATATAAGATGGGATTTTTAAGATTCTAAGACAGTAATTTTATTTTTTCTTTTTTGTCATTTCCCTGAATAAGGTTTCTAGGTTTTTGTTCTTTTGGTTCAGTTGCAAAGTTTTCAAACCATTTGCAGCGGCAAAATCAAAAACTGCTGGGCGCATATCAGTATCAGAAAGGAAAGTCAATTCCCATATCATATCATGTGTGTTTTTATAAGAAGTCAGATTTGGGATTTTTGCTATTGCTTGCTCTTCGATTTTAAAATCAAATTCAACTTCAATAACTTGTTCTTTTTCGGCAGAAATCAAATTGTCCAATTTTTTATCCGTCACAATTTTCCCATTATCTATAATAATAACCCGATCGCAAATTGCTTCTACTTCTTGCATGATATGAGTAGATAGGAAAACAGTTTTGTCCTTGCCTACATTTTTAATAACATTCCTGATTTCTACCAACTGATTTGGATCCAAACCTGTTGTAGGTTCGTCTAAAATCAAAACATCTGGATTGTGTAACAAAGCATTTGCAAGTCCAACACGCTGACGGTATCCTTTTGACAATTGTCCAATTTTTTTATGACTTTCTGGAGTTAGTCCAGTTAATGCAATTACTTCCTCAATTCTTGATTTTGCTACTTTAAACACATCGGCATTAAAAGCCAAATATTCCCTGACATATAAATCCAAATATAACGGATTGTGTTCTGGTAAATAACCTACCGAAAGCTGTACCGATTTTTGTTGTTCCTTAACATCAAACCCATTTACAGAAGCAACTCCTTCATCTGAATTTATGTATGTGGTTAAAATTTTCATTAAGGTAGATTTTCCAGCCCCATTTGGACCCAGGAAACCCACTATTTCCCCTTTGCTTACAGAAAAGGAAACATTGTCTAACGCTTTTTGGGTACCATAACTTTTAGAAATATTTAAAACTTCAATTGACATAATTCGTGATTTGAAACAAAAGTAAGAAGAAAATGAATAACACTCATTAAAACTATTTTTAAATAGTATTTCATAATTTATTGGTAGTCATTTGTTTACTTATTTTTTGTTAAAAAAATTATCAAATTTTAAGAAATCGGCATCAATTTTGTTTTAAATCGAAACATTAATTTTTAAACAAATCAAAATGAAAAAATCGTTTATTATTCTTGCATTGACAATGTTTAGTTTTGCAAATGCTCAAAAGGGAACCGTATTAGTAGCAGGAAGTGTAGGAGTTTATTCTTCGAAAAGTATTTATTCAACTTCTGAAAGTACTTATAATGATATTAGGGTTTCGCCAAAGCTAGGCTATCAATATAATAATAATTGGACAACTGGAATTGAGTTTTCAATTGGAACAAACAAGCAAACAAATATTTCTACTGAATTACAATTAAATACTACAAGAAAAGATAAACAAAATGGATTTTCAGTAGGAGGATTTCTTCGTTATACAAAACCATTGAGCGAAATATTTTCGATATATGCAGATTTTGGTATGGGTTTTCAAAATACGAAACGAACAGAGAATTATTTTGATGGTTCAACAACTTTTACGACATATTCAAAAGGGAATGGGTTTTATGTAGACCTTACACCAGCAGTTTTCATTAATATAAACAAAAATTTCGGTTTGAACTTTAATATTGGAGGTATAGAATACAATGCTGTCAATTATAATAATACTCAGGGCGACACTAGAAATTTATTTTTAAATTTTGGTCAATCCGTTAGTATTGGTGTTTCAAAAAATTTCTAAAAATGTTAAAACCCCTTTTTTTATATATCAATGAAAAATATTCTAATCATTTGAGTAAAAAAACAGATAAAAAAGTTGAAAAATTAAGAAGCTATTTTTAAGGGTAAAATCTATATTAATTCAATCTTCAACCACTTTCAATGAGATATGTTAAAAATATTCAGAATTTTTTTAAAAATTTATTGATACTGAAAAAATAAATAACTGAATATAAGCAAAGTAGTCTTCAAAAAAAAATTACAAAAAAAGATTTCGTATTGATTTTTTGCTATTTTTGTACTGTTAAAATAATCAAAACACAATGATTTCAAATAATACCTATTTTATGACCAATTCATTTTATTTCTGGAAAAGAGATAGGGATTGTCATATAGTTATTTGATTATAAAAATTAAATTTAATTACAAGATACAATCCCGTCCACAAGGCGGGATTTTTTTTGTTTAAAACTGGAGAGGAAATTATTATGAAATCGCCACTAACAACTTGTTTGTTATAAATAAACTATAAGGTGATAACATATGACCTCTAGACATTAAATAATACATATATGAAAACAAAAATTGCAATTCAGGGAATTCAAGGAGCATTTCATCATCAAGTAGCTTTAGAATATTTCGATGCTGCTATTGAGATCGACGAATGTTTGTCTTTTGAGGAATTAGTAGATAGTTTGTTGAATAACAAATCAAAAGAAGCTGTAATGGCTTTAGAAAATTCAATTGCTGGCTCAATAATTCCGAATTATGCTTTAATAGATAAACATAACCTGCAGATCATTGGGGAACATTATCTGAGCATCCATCAAAATTTAATGGCGTTGAAAGGACAAAAAATTGAAGACATACAAGAAGTCCATTCTCATCCGATGGCTTTGCTTCAATGCATGAATTTCCTGAAAAACCATCCGCATATTAAATTAATTGAAGATAAAGATACAGCTGAAACAGCTCGGAGAATTCATCAGAAACAACTCAAAGGGATTGCTGCCATTGCCAGTAAAGTAGCTTCGGAACTTTATGATTTGGAAATATTGGCGCCCGAAATCCAAACCATAAACAATAATATGACACGGTTTGTAATCATTTCAAAAGAAACTCGGGAGATATCAAAATCCGAAATCAATAAAGCCTCTGTGAAATTTGAATTGGACCATAAAAGGGGAAGTTTAGCGGCAGTTTTAAACGTAATGAGTGATTGCAAATTGAGTTTGACAAAAATCCAGTCTCTGCCAAAAATAGAAACTCCTTGGAAATATTCATTTTTTGTTGACGTCACTTTTGACGATTACGAAGACTTTGCAAAAGCAAAATCATTAATGACAATTATGGCGGAATATTTTAAGGTATTAGGAGAATATAAAAACAACAAACAATGATAACAACAGCAAAAAGATTAAACCATGTTGAAGAATATTATTTTTCATCAAAACTACGAGAAGTAAGGCAATTATTTCTTGAAGGAAAACCCATAATCAATATGGGAATAGGAAGTCCAGATTTGCCGCCTTCAAAAGCGGTTCTTGAAGCACTTCAAGAATCCATGACTGATGCAAGTGCACATCAATATCAAAGCTATCAGGGATTACCTGAGTTGAGAAAAAGCATGGCAGATTTTTATCAGAATAACTTTAAAGTAAAGCTTAATTTCAATACCGAAATTTTGCCTTTAATGGGTTCGAAAGAAGGGATTATGCATATTTCATTGGCTTTTTTAAATGAAGGCGACCATGTTTTAATCCCAAATCCAGGGTATCCCACCTATACTTCGGTAACCAATTTAGTGGGAGGAGTTCCTGTTTTTTATGATTTGAAAGAAAGCAGTAATTGGGAACCTGATTTTGAAGCATTGGAAAAACAGGATTTGTCCAAAGTAAAATTAATGTGGATCGGTTATCCACACATGCCAACCGGGGCAAGAGGAAGTCTTGAGTTGTTTGAAAAATTAGTGGCTTTCGCCAAAAAGCATAAAATACTATTGGTCAATGACAATCCGTATAGTTTTGTCTTGAATGACAATCCTATTAGTTTGCTTCAGGTAGAGGACGCAAAAGAAGTTTCACTTGAATTGAATTCCCTATCAAAAACCTTTAATATGGCGGGATGGAGAGTAGGTATGGTTTCAGGTGATGCAGCTTTGATCGATGCGGTTTTGAAAGTAAAAAGCAATATGGATAGCGGTATGTTTTTCGGTATTCAAAAAGGTGCTGTCGAAGCTTTAAAAAGTGATAAAAGCTGGTTTGAAGATCAAAATGAAATCTATAAAAGACGACGTGTTCTTACCGAACAATTAGCCGAAAAACTAGGTTGTAAAGTATATGCAAATGGAGTTGGGTTATTTGTTTGGGCTAAACTGCCTAAAGGGATCACATCAGCAGAAAAATTCATTGATGAAATTTTATACAAAAAACATATTTTTATTACGCCAGGAACTATTTTCGGAAGTAATGGTGAAGGCTATATCCGATTTGCACTTTGTGTAAAAGAAGCAAAAATAGAAGAAGCCATTAGCCGATTCCCGTAGAGACGCGATTTATCGCGTCTAAAGATTTATCGCGTCAAAAACAAAATACAAACATGAAAATATACGTAATAGGAATAGGATTAATAGGAGGTTCGATGGCATTAGACATTAAAGCTTTGTATCCAGAATCAACCGTTTTTGGAATCGATACTAATGAATCCCATATTCTCCAAGCATTAAATTTAGGAGTCATCAATGCTAAAGCAACTATAGAAGATTTGCCAAATGCAGATGTAGTAATTCTGTCCATACCTGTGGATGCAGCATTGTCTATTTTGCCAACAATACTTGATAATATTGGTGAAGAAACAATAGTTTTTGACGTGGGTTCAACAAAATTACCAATCTGTGAAGTGATTGCGGATCATCCAAAAAGGAAAAATTTCATAGCCACCCATCCCATAGCTGGTACTGAATTCTCAGGGCCTTCGGCAGCAATTACAGGCTTGTTTCAAGGCAAAACCAATATTATTTGTGAAGTAGAAAAAACAACTTTCAAATTACAGGAAAAAGCGTTGAGGATATTTGTGGAAATAGGGATGCGAATTCGTTATATGGATCCAAAATCCCATGACAAACACATCGCATACGTATCTCATTTGTCACATATTAGTTCTTTTATGTTAGGTAAAACGGTAATCAATAAAGAAAAAGACGAACAGGATATCTTTGATATGGCAGGAAGCGGTTTTGAGAGTACAGTGCGTTTAGCTAAAAGTTCTCCTGCAATGTGGACCCCTATTTTTAAGCAAAATAAAAAACAAGTCATAAAATCATTGGAAGAATATATCTCTAATTTGACTAATTTTAAAGAACTATTGGAAAACGAAGACTATGAAGCCGTTTTTAACGAAATGCAAAACACAAACAGGATTAAGGAAATATTAAAATAATATAAAATAACAACAATTTAAATAATAGTTAGTCATTTACTCTTCTTTTATCGAGAGGGTTAGAGTGAGGAAAACAAAATCAAATAAAATGGAAAATAGAAAAGAAATGAGAACTTGGTTAAATGATTTCAATTTAACGCACCCGTTAGTAATTGCTGGGCCATGTAGTGCAGAAACTGAAGATCAAGTTCTAAAAATCGCACATGAACTAAAAGATTCAGACGTAAGTATCTTCAGGGCAGGAATCTGGAAACCAAGAACACGTCCGGGAGGATTTGAGGGAGTGGGTGAGATAGGTTTGAAATGGCTGCAAAAAGCAAAAGCGGAAACCGGATTGTTGATGGGAACTGAAGTAGCCACTGCCGCACATTGTAAATTAGCTTTGGAACATGATATTGATGTATTATGGATTGGTGCAAGAACCACAGCTAACCCATTCGCCGTTCAGGAAATTGCCGATGCTTTAAAAGGAACGGACAAAATCGTATTGATAAAAAACCCAGTGAATCCGGATTTAGCTTTATGGTTGGGTGGAGTAGAGCGTTTACATAGAGCTGGAATTGAAAAATTAGGGGTAATTCACAGAGGTTTTTCGACTTACCAAAAAACAAAATACAGGAATATTCCAGAATGGCAGATTCCTATAGAATTGCAGAATAAATTTCCTGATTTGCCTTTAATCATTGACCCATCACATATAACTGGAAATAGGGATATGATTTTAGAAGTTACGCAAGAAGCCTTAGATTTGAATTATGACGGAATGATAATAGAAACGCATATTGATCCAGAAAATGCATGGAGTGATGCGGCACAACAAGTGACTCCAACTGCGTTAAAACAAATTTGTAAGGATTTAAAAATAAGAAAAGTGAGTGGTGATTCAGCTGATTATGAACAAAAAATGGCAAAATTAAGGGCTAATATTGATGTTTTAGATGATAATTTATTGGACTTATTAGGAAAACGTATGGAGGTTGCCAGAGGAATTGGACAAGTAAAAAAAGATGCTAATGTCGCAATCCTTCAAAACAATCGTTGGAACGAAATTTTAGGCAAGATGATTTTAGAAGGAGAGAAAAGAGGTTTGACAGAAGAGTTTGTTTTAAAAATGTTTAAGGCAATTCACCAAGAAAGTATAGGTCATCAGGAAAAAGTGATGAACAGTTAGCTTACAATAATGTATTTAAATAAAATTCAAAGCCCCACTTTTAGTGGGGCTTTTTACTATTGTTTATTCGTTCATTTGAAAAAAAACAAGGATAGTTTGTTTCTTATTAAAATAATGTATGTTTGTTAAAAATTTTAAACAAAAATTAACATTATGAAAAAATCACTTTTGTTGTTTGTAGCTGCATTAATGTGTAGTTTAAATACTGTTGCACAGTATAAAATCGAAAACATTTCAATGTCCTACGGAGATGAAATTACTGAAGAAAAAGGTAAAATCATCAAAATCATTGGAGAAGCAAACAATAAAATTTATGCTTTGGGATTAAAAGGTAAAAAAGATTATTTTTTAAAAGTATTTACTTCTAAGGAAATGAAAATGGTTTCAAACAACCCAATTTCTTTGCCTGATGTAAAAGACAAAGACGTAAATTTTGAGGATATAGTGTTAATGAACGGGAGACTATATATCATTGGAAGCTCTTATCACAAAAAGGACAAAATCTTTACATTGGTAGGAATCGAGTTTTCAGAGAGTGGAAAACTAGGCACAAATATGATTACTTTATTTGAATCGGCCGTTGCTAAAAGTTCCGACAAAGGAGGGTTTTATTTCAAAACCTCACCAGACGAAAGAATGTTGTTGATTATGCATACCGCTTTGTTTGAAAAAGAAGATGCAATGAAATATGAGATTAAGTTGTTTGATGAAACATTGAAGCAAACTTTTTCTACTGAAGACAAAGTAAGTTATGACGATAATAAAAAGGATTACCAATTCACTATTTCTGATTTCGAAATCAACTATAAAGATGATGTGTTCTTGGTTGTAAATGAAGGTTATAGAGATAAAAAGAAAAGGGAAAAAGTTGAAAAATTTGAACTTCATATGTTCAAAAAAAGCAATGGTTATAAAAAAGACATTGTAAAAATTGATGTTATTGACAAAGAAATCATCAATTGCAAAATGATTTCAACAAGTAAAAATACCGTAAAATTGGTTGGTTTTTATTCAAGCGTTCGTGAAAGCGGAAAAGCAAACAAAGAACTGAAAGGAATATATAACGCAACTGTTAATTTAGAAAACAACAAAACAGAAAACCTTAAATTCAATGAATTTGATTACGCTACTAAGGTTAAACTATTAGGGGAAAGAAGAGCGAAAAAAGGGAAAGACTTACAGCCTCTATATCAAATCCATACAATTATTGAAAAAAACGACGGAGGTTTAATTGTGCTTTCTGAATTGAGATTTATTTTTGTAGGACAGACACAAGGTATCGGACCATTGGGGATCACTCCTGTTACCTATACAACAAATGAAATAATAGTTACTTCCTTAAAACCAGACGGAACACTTGAGTGGGGGAATGTTGTAGCAAAGGAACAATCTGCAACAGTTTCACAAATGTCTTTCAATGCTTTTGCTTTTGCAGGAGGCGGCGGAGGAAGTTTTAATGTAGCGGTAGGTTTCTCTTTTGCATTGGGTGTTATGGGTAAAGGCCCAGAATATTTGAGCGCAATCCCAATTTATAAAGACGGGCAATTAAACATATTGTTCAATGACAACAAGAAGAACAAAGGAATTACGGATATTCAGGAAATAAAAGCTTTAGGAAATTACAATAATGCTGTACCTACACTTTTTGTTTTTGACAGTAAAGGGGTTATAACCAGAAAAGATCCTGAAGAAGCTATAAAAAACGAATTGGTTATCAGACCAGGTATTTTTTACAGAAAAAACGCAAATGAGTTCTTGATATATGCTTCAAGAAAATCTCAGGATAAACTGGGAAGAATGATAATTCTATAATATTTAAAGGCTGCTTTTTTAAGCAGCCTTTTTTATTCTGAATTTGATTGAGAATATACTAATTTTGCATAAATCAAAAAATTTGTCACCCTGAGCGCAGTCGAAGGGTATAATTCAAAAATCCTTCTATGACAGGACTCGTTTATAAATCTACAGGAAGCTGGTATACTGTAAAATCTGCCGATGGTAATTTTATCGAATGCCGTATGAAAGGGAAATTCCGGATAAAGGGAATCAAAAGTACCAATCCTATTGCAGTTGGGGACGTAGTGGATTATGAACTGGAAGAAACTTCGGATGCCGTTACAGGTACAATTCATAATATCCATGACAGGAAAAATTACATCGTTAGAAAATCGGTTAATTTATCGCATCAAATGCACATCATTGCATCAAATATTGACAGAGTATTTCTTTTGATTACAATCAATAACCCACCAACTACTCCTAATTTCATTGATAGGTTCCTTGTTACTGCAGAAGCGTATGGGATAGAAACTGTTTTGGTTTTTAATAAAATAGATACTTTTGATGAAGCTACATTGGACGAACAATTGTATATGCAGCACATTTATCAGGAAATTGGATATCAATGTTTGAGGGTTTCTTCTACAGAAGGAAAAGGAATAGAAGAGTTAAAATCTTTGATGATAGGAAAAGTAAGTATGTTTTCAGGTCACTCAGGTGTTGGGAAATCAACATTGGTAAATGCAATGGAGCCTTCATTGCATTTAAAAACTAAAACGATTTCTGAACAAAGCAAACAAGGACAGCACACGACAACTTTTGCCGAGATGTATGATTTGTCTTTTGGTGCACAAATTATTGATACTCCAGGAATAAAAGGTTTTGGGGTTGTGGATATGGAAAAGGAAGAAATCAGCGGATATTTCCCCGAGTTTTTTAAATTAAAAGACCAATGCAGATTCAACAATTGCTTGCATAAAGAAGAACCGAACTGCGCCATAAAAAAAGCATTGGAAAAAGACGAAATTGCTTGGTCACGCTATAATAGCTATTTAAAAATATTAGCTGGCGACGAAGAAAACTATCGTACAGACATTTATAACGATGATCGAATTGCCAGTGATGAAACTAGGAATAAAAATTAGTAAATACTCATAAGTGAAAATAGTAATTCAACGTGTTTCTTCTTCATCAGTAACTGTAAACTCAAAAGTTATTGCCGAAATCCAAAAAGGAATGCTCATTCTTTTAGGTATTGAAAATGATGATAATCAAGAAGATATTGATTGGTTAGTAGGAAAAATAATAAATCTTCGTATATTTCCAGATAATAATGAAATAATGAACTTATCCATCAATGATATTCTAGACGAAATTATTGTGGTAAGCCAGTTCACACTTCATGCATCAACTAAAAAAGGAAATCGTCCTTCTTATATAAAAGCTGCAAGACCTGAAATCGCAATTCCTTTGTATGAAAGTTTTATAAAAACACTCGAAGGGGCATTTGGAAAAAAAATTCAAACTGGGGTTTTTGGTGCTGATATGCAAGTTTCAATAATAAACGAAGGTCCAGTAACAATTATTATCGATTCAAAAAATAAAGAATGAAATATAACTTAAGTTTGTTATTACTCCTTTTTGTGTGTAATTTTTCAATTGCACAAAAACTGGATTATGCTCTGATCACAGTACCAGAGGAAATCAAGGGCAATACAAACAGTGTAGTCTTGAATGAAGAAATCGAAGTGGAAATACTGTCAAGAAATAGTTATACAATCAAGAAAACAAAAGCAATCCGTGTATATAACGAAATAGGAACGCGGAACATCGATGCTATAGAGTATTATGATAAATCCAATAGTATTGTTTTTTTGGAAGCTAAAATCTTCAATGCTTTTGGGAAACAAATAAAATATATTAAGCGAAGCGATTTTAAGGATCAAAGTGTTGCCGATGGTTTTTCTATACTTACAGATAATAGAATGTTGTTTATAGATTATACCCCTACAGAATATCCTTTTACAATTGTTTATCAAAGTGAAGTAAAAAATAGCAATACAGCTTTTTTACCTTCTTGGGCCCCTATAAGTCATAATTATGAAAGTGTTTTAAAATCTTCATTTACTATAAATTATCCTGAAAAACTCGGGTTTAAATTTAAAGAAACAAATCTTGAAAAATATCCTTCTATAACCAAAGTCCAAAGTCAAGGGAAGCTTGGTTTTACTGCAATGAATTTGACTTCAGTAATTATGGAAGAATATACACCTTCCTTTGCTGATTTTCTTCCTATAGTAAAGTTTGGATTAGAAAGATTTAGTTTGGAAGGAGTTGAAGGTGAGGCGAAAAACTGGAAAGATTTTGGTTCTTGGATGTATGAAAAATTATTGGCAGGTACTGATGAACTTCCAATTGAAACCCAAGAAAAAATAAAAACTTTGGTTGGAAAAGAAACAGAACCTATTAAAAAAGCTAAAATCATTTACAAATATGTTCAGGGTAAAACAAGATATGTGAGTGTTCAGTTAGGTATTGGTGGATGGAAACCGATGCAAGCAAAGGATGTAGACCGTTTAGGTTATGGAGATTGTAAAGCGTTGTCAAATTATACCAGAGCTTTGCTAAAAGTTGTAAATGTGTCTTCTTACTATACCATAATTAATGCCGGCTCAACAAAGAAGAATATTGATAAGGATTTTGTTTCCATGCAAGGCAACCATGCGGTTTTAGCTGTTCAAAATAAAGATGAACTTTATTTTTTAGAATGTACAAGTCAAACAAAAGCTTTTGGTTTTGAAGGGGATTTTACGGATGATAGATTGGCATTAGTTGTAAAGCCAGAAGGAGGTGAAATCATTAAAACAAATGATTATAATGAAAAATCAAGTTCTCAATACACTAAAGCCAGTTATTCAATAGATAATGAAGGAACCCTTACTGGAACAGTTTTTATTAAAACAAAAGGCATTCAATATGATAACCGTAGTTTTTTAGAAAATGAAACTCCAGAAAAGCGCAATGAACATTATAAGGCTTATTTTAAAACAATTCCGAATTTAAAACTTGAAAAAATAGTATGCAATAATAACAAGGAAGTGCTTGAGTTTACTGAAAATTTGAACCTTAAGGCGAATAATTATGGAAATGTAAGTGGCTCTAGTTTAATGTTTCCTGTTAATGCCTTCAATCAATTGAGTTCAATCCCACAAAGATATCGAACAAGAAATAATTCATTTGAAATTGATAGGGGTTTCTATGATGAAGATGAATTTGAGATTTCTTTACCAGAAAATTTCATTATTGATGCAAAGCCAGAAAATTATATTCTAAAAGATAAATTTGGAGAATATAAAATGGAAATAATTGTAATCAATGCTCATAAATTACTTTATAAAAGATCGATATTGATAAATAAGGGCTTGTTTGATAAATCAGAATACGATAATTTTAGAAAATTTAGGGAATTAATAGCTAAAGCTGATAATTCAAAAATCGTTATAACAAAAAAAGTATAAAATGAAAAAAAGTATTTTATTTATAGTAATGCTAATGCTTGGAGGGATTAATTTATTTGCTCAAAAACATGAATTGGGCTCGGTAACTATCAATGAATTGAAAGAAAGAAGTTTTGCAAACGATACTTCTGCAGCTGCGGCTGTACTTTATGAAAAAGGGAAAACTTTTTTTGAATACAGTCAGTCAGAAGGTTTTCAATTAATAACAGAAACTGAAGTAAAAATTAAAATATATAAAAAAGATGGCCTTGAATTAGCTAATAAATCTGTTGGTTTTTATACAGGCGGCACCTCTGATGAGAAAATTTCCTTTTCCAAAGCAGTCACTTATAATTTAGTAAATGGAGCCATAGAAAAAACAAAATTAAAAAGTGATGGACAGTTTATTGAAAAGAAAACTAAAAGCTGGAGTTTAAATAAAATTACCATGCCTAATGTAAAAGAAGGGTCGATAATAGAATATAAATACACAATTAAGTCCCCTTATTTTTCAACTTTACCAGATTGGGAATTTCAGAGAGATATTCCTGTGGTTTATTCAGAGTACATGACGAATATTCCCGATTATTATAAATATAATGTGTACAGAAAAGGATTTATTTTTCCTCTAGAAACAGTTAAGAAAACGAGAAAAACTATTACTTTGATAAGTAAAGAAAGAACAGGGGCTACAATGAGGAAAGCAGCTGCTACCAATATAACGACGAATGAACTTGAGTATGTGGATACTCAGACTATATATAAACTAGAAAATATACCTGCTTTAAAAGAAGAGGCGTATGTGAACAATATAAAAAATTATACTGCCAGTGTCCAGCACGAATTATCGCAAATAGAAATGCCTAATTCAGGAATTCAATCATTGTCAATTTCATGGGATAATGTTGTAAAAAAAATATATGAAAATGAAGATTTTGGTAATCAGCTTAATAAAACTGGTTATTTTGATGATGATTTAAAAGTAATTTTAGCTGGTTTAACAGAGAGGGACGATAAAATTAATGCAGTTTTTAAATATGTAAAATCAAGAATGAATTGGAATGAAACATTTGGTTATACTTGCGATGATGGTGTTAAAAAAGCATATATAGACAAGATTGGAAACGTTGCAGAAATAAACCTAATGCTAACTGCTATGTTAAGGTATGCAGGATTAGAGGCTAATCCAGTATTGCTAAGTACAAGAGCAAACGGAATTTCAATGTATCCGAGTAGAACTGCATATAACTATGTTATTGCAGCCGTTGAAGTTGAGAATGATCTGATTTTATTGGATGCGACAAATAAAAGCACCTTGCCTAATATTTTACCGGTTAGGGATTTAAATTGGTTTGGAAGAATTATTAGAAAAAATGGCACTTCTGCTGAAGTGGATTTAACGCCAAAAATGATTTCTAAAGATATTATTAATTTAATGGTAAAGATTAATGAAAAAGGCGAAATCGAAGGAAAATTAAGAGAGCAATATTTTGATTATAATGCATTTGGGTTTAGAGATAAATATGGGAACATTTCAAAAGAAAGTTACCTTCAGCAATTAGAAAAAAAATATAACAATATTGAAATTGGCGAATATGATCTGGCCAATAAATCTGATTTTGACAAACCAGTTACAGAAACTTACTCTTTTAAACATAATAATTCAACAGATGTTATTGGAGATAAAATGTACTTTTCTCCATTGTTGTTTTTTTCAGAAACAATAAATCCTTTTAAACAGGAAGTGAGAGAATATCCTGTGGATTTTGCTTATCCATATCAAGATAAGTATTTAGTGAATATTATTATTCCTGAAGGATATATAGTAGAAACGGTTCCAAGTCCTATTGCACTTGTTTTTGGGGAAGGAATAGCTGGATTTAAATTTAATATTTCAAATACAGGTAAGCAAATACAGGTTTCTGCAATATTGGATATAAATACTAGTATTGTGTCTTCAGGGAATTATGCTGATTTAAAAATGTTTTTTTCTGAAATTATAAAAAAACAAACCGAAAAAGTGGTTTTGAAAAAATCATAGTGTAAAATCTAGTTTAAGAAATCTTCAGCTAAGACCTTTGTAAAAAAAAGATGCTTAAAACATTTAAAAGTTTCATTTTAAAAACATTAACATCATAAATGGCTAATTCCTGTTTTAAAAGAATCACAATTATTGTTATATTTGCGTCCGGAATATTTTTTCAGAATAGTTCAAAAAACAAAAAACAAACAAAAAACATTTAATACCTCAGTAATGCACCTTAAAAAATTACTCTTTTTTTTCTCTTTATTTTTATCTTCAGTAACATTTTCTCAAACTTACGAACTCGGAAAAGTCACTCTTTCTGAATTAGAAGAAGCAACTTATCCAAAAGACACAACAGTTGCAGCTGCAGTTTTATTCCAAATAGGTAAATCCTATTTTGATTTTTCGCCAGGAAAAGGATTTGAATTGGTAACAGAAACCGACATTAAAATTAAAATCTACAACCAAGACGGAGTAGTATTTGCAAAACAAAACATCGAATATTATAAAGGTGATACGGGCGCAGAATCTGTTATGATTTCTAAAGTGGTTAGTTATACCTTGGTAGATGAGGAAATGATAAAGACCAATTTAAACGGTCAGGACATCCCAACCGAAGAAAAAAGCAAGCATTGGACAGTTAAAAAAATGGTTATCCCTAACGTAAAAGTAGGTTCTATAATTGAATATAGAATTGTAACGCGTTCACCATTTGTATCGAGTTTCCCAGAATGGAGTTTTCAAAAAAGCATTCCAGTAAATCATTCGGAATATACTACCGTTATTCCAGATTATTATATTTATAACGTAAAGTATAAAGGCAATGTGCCCCCAACAAAAACAGTTACAAAAGGACAAAAAACCATTACGATAGACGAAAGGGAAAAAGCAAAGCCTGGAAGTGTGTTTTTTGGAGCTTCTGGTAATCCAACAATAAATTATGCAGAAACAAAAACGGTCTATAAGATGGATGATGTTCCTGCACTGGAAGACGAATCATTTGTAAATAACATCGATAATTACAGAATAGGGGTTACTCATCAGTTAACTCAAATAAAAATGCAGACAGGGGCAATTCAAAGTTTTGAAACTGATTGGGCTTCTGTAGTTAAAAAAATATACGACGCCGAGGACTTTAGCGGTGAGTTAAACAAAACCGGTTATTTTGAAAAAGACCTTAATATTTATTTGCGAGGGGTTATAGGTCAGGACAATAAATTAAAAGAGGTATTTAATTTCGTAAAAAAAAGAATGAATTGGAACGAAGTAAGCAGTACTTCATGTGATCGAGATATTGTAGAGGCCTATGGTGGCGCTACAACTGGAAACAGTGCGGAAATTAACCTAATGCTTACCGCAGCTTTGCGATATGCAGGTTTTGATGCCAACCCGGTTTTAATAAGTACAAGAACCCATGGTATTGCAAACTATCCTACTCCTGCTGCTTTTAATCATGTAATTGTAGCGGTAGAATTTGCAGGTAACAGAATATTATTAGATGCAACTAGTAAACATGCTTTGCCAAATATATTGCCAATAAATTCCCTTAACGGAAAAGGAAGGTTGGTAAAAAAAGACGGAAGTTCAATAGAGATATCAACTTTACCAAAAGCAAAAGCAAAAGAAATAATCAAAGTAGTGGCTCAAATTACTCAGGATGGAAATGTGATTGGTAAAACAACGGATCAATATTTTGATTATAATGCTTTTACTTTTAGGGAGAAAAACAACAAGCAATCACATGATGTTTGGGTAAACGAATTAGAAAACCGTTTTGAAGGAATTGAGATTGAAGATTACATATTCATCAACAGTATTTCGCTTCCTTTGCCTATCGAAGAAAGCTATTCATTCCAAGATACAAATTCTGCACAGTTAGATGAAAATAGAATTTCTTTTTCTCCAGCATTGTTTTTTGCAAGTGCTCCAAATCCTTTCACTAAAGATTCACGTACTTATCCTGCCGATTTTGTTTATCCTCAAAGGGATGAATATAGTATATTGATAAATATTCCAGAAGGTTATGGAATTTCAAGTGTGCCGGAATCCAAATCATTGACTATGCCGAACAATCTAGGGAGTTTTAATTATACGGTATCAAGAAATGGAAATCAAGTACAGCTATTAATGGACTTGGATTTTAATCAAGCTGTTATTGAGGCAAGTAATTATTATGTTTTGAAAAATTTCTACAAAGAAATGTATGAAAAACAAAATGAAAAGGTCATCCTTGTAAAATTGTAATAATGGACTTAAAAAATGCCCAACTCGATGTTGACACTTGGATTAAACAACACGGTGTCCGTTATTTTAATGAGCTTACAAATATGGCGCAACTTACTGAAGAAGTAGGTGAAGTTGCCCGGATTATTGCCCGTCGGTATGGTGAACAATCAGAAAAAGAATCCGATAAAAATAAAGACCTTGGAGAAGAATTAGCTGATGTTGTTTTTGTAGTTTTGTGCCTTGCTAACCAAACAGGAATTGACCTGCAAGCTGCATTCGATAAAAAAATGGATTTAAAATCAATCCGCGACAAAGACCGCCATCACAACAATGAGAAGCTCAAATAACAAAATGGACTTACAGTTAGATTCAAACTTCACAACTAAAAACTCAACATTAAACATTAGCGGAAGCAAATCTGAAACTAACAGATTGTTGATTTTGCAAGCATTGTATCCAAATATTACATTAGAAAACACCTCTTCGTCTGATGATTCAGAGGCAATGATAAAAGGACTTTCTTCAAAAGAAACCGTTATTGACATTCATCATGCCGGGACTACAATGCGTTTTCTTGCTGCTTTTTTTGCAATGCAGGACGGCGAAGAAAAAACGTTAACCGGTTCTTCAAGAATGAAAGAAAGACCTATTAAGGTTTTGGTAGATGGTTTAAGACAATTGGGAGCGGAAATAGAATACATAGAAAACGAGGGTTTTCCACCAATAAGAATTAAAGGCAAAAAAATCACTCAAAACAAAGTCAATTTAAAAGCAGACGTGAGTAGCCAGTATATTTCAGCTTTGCTTTTAATTGGTTCGAAACTAGAAAATGGTTTGGAAATAACTTTAGAAGGAACTATTACTTCAGTTCCTTATATCAAAATGACTTTGGAATTGTTAAAAGAAATAGGGATAAAAACGAATTTCGAAGAAAATAAAATCAGTGTTTTTTATAAATCGGCTTCTAATGAAAAACAGATTATAGCGGTAGAAAGCGATTGGTCATCAGCCTCTTATTTTTATTCGATTGTTGCGATGTCAAAAATTGGAACCGAAATTATACTTTCTAATTATAAAAAACACAGTTTACAAGGTGACGCTGCTTTATCCGAAATTTATAAGAATTTTGGAGTAGAAACGAAGTTCAATAATGATAATTCGATTTCAATCAAGAAAATCAATATCCATTTGCTTTCCACAATAAAGGAACAACTTAACAACACTCCAGATATTGCCCAAACTATTGTAGTTACTTGTTTAGGCTTGGGGGTGGGATGTCATTTAACAGGTTTGCATACTTTAAAAATCAAGGAAACTGATCGATTGGAAGCCTTAAAAATTGAATTGTCAAAACTAGGGGCTACTATAGAAATAACGGACGATAGTTTAACATTAGAGCCTGTAAGTACTATAAATCCTAATATTAAAATTGCTACTTATAACGATCACCGAATGGCAATGGCATTTGCACCTCTATCGATTAAAGTGCCAATGACAATTGAAAATGCTGAAGTAGTTTCGAAATCTTTTCCGGATTTTTGGGATAATTTAAAAACGATTGGATTTCAGATAAAAAATTAATAAAAACTTTGTGACTTAGCGTCTTTGTGGCAAAATCAAAAATAAACATCAAAACACTTGACAACGCCTATCTGACAATCGTATATTTGCACGCAGTTTAAAATTATGAGTTCAAAACTCATAACTCATAACTCATAACTTATAACTTTTTCAAATGAAATTATCCCATTTTCAATTTAATTTACCAAAAGAACTTCTTGCAGAATATCCAGCAGAAAATAGAGATGAATCACGCTTAATGGTTATTAACCGTGAGAAAAAAACAATCGAACATAAAATGTTCAAAGATGTTATCGATTATTTTGATGATGGAGATGTTTTAATCCTTAACAATACTAAAGTTTTTCCTGCTCGTTTATACGGTAATAAAGAAAAAACAGGAGCAAGGATTGAAGTTTTCTTATTGAGGGAACTAAATGCAGAACAACGTCTTTGGGATGTTTTAGTTGATCCAGCTCGTAAAATCAGAATTGGAAATAAATTATACTTTGGTGATGATGATTCATTAGTTGCTGAGGTAATTGACAATACTACTTCCAGAGGAAGAACGTTGCGTTTTCTTTATGATGGTTCTTACGAAGAATTTAGAAATAAATTAACCGAATTAGGGGAAACCCCAATCCCAAAATACATTAATCGTGAAGTAACGCCAGACGATGCGGAGCGTTACCAAACTATTTATGCAAAAGAAGAAGGTGCAGTAGCAGCTCCAACTGCAGGTTTGCACTTTTCTAAAAACCTATTGAAAAGATTGGAAATTAAAGGAGTAGAATTTGCTGAGGTGACATTGCACGTTGGTTTAGGGACTTTCAATCCAGTTGAAGTAGAAGATTTGTCAAAGCATAAAATGGATTCAGAAGAGTTGAAAATTACTCAGGAAGCCTGTGATATTGTAAATAATGCTAAAGCAAAAAGAAAAAGAATCTGTGCGGTAGGAACTACTTCAATGAGAGCTATAGAAAGTGCCGTTTCTTCTGCAAGAACATTGAACACTTTTGACGGATGGACAAATAAATTTTTATTTCCTCCTCATGATTTTAGTATTGCAAATTGTATGATTACAAACTTCCATACACCAAAATCAACTTTGTTAATGATGGTTTCTGCTTTTTGTGGCCACGATTTAATGAAAAAAGCATACGAAGAAGCTGTAAAGGAAGAATATAAATTCTACTCTTATGGTGATGCCATGTTAATTATTTAATCTGAACTTTTAAGACTTCACGTTATAGTTTAAATCCCGTCAGTAATGGCGGGATTTATTCGTTTTAAGAACAAACAGTACTATTTTAATGCATATCAGAACTCCTAGCTTCTAACTTCCTTCTCCCAACTTTTTTTCCTATTTTTACAATCTTTAAAAATTAAATAAATGACTTTTCAAAATACTCGCGAGTTTGCAAAACAATTAGATAGCCAAGATGTTTTATCTAAATATAGGTCAGAATTTACTTTTCCTCAAGTTAACGGAAAAAAAGTAATTTACTTTACCGGAAATTCACTCGGATTACAATCCAAAAGAACCAAAACCTATGTGGATGAAATAATGGATGATTGGGCAAATCTTGCTGTTGAAGGGCATTTTTATGCAAAAAAACCATGGTGGGATTACCATGAACGATTTGCTGCTCCTTTAAGTAAAATTGTTGGTGCATTGCCAAGTGAGGTTACAGTTATGAATACATTGACTGTGAATTTACACCTAATGATGGTGTCATTTTATAAACCAACAGCCACAAGATATAAAATTCTGTGTGAAGAAAAAGCCTTTCCTAGTGATCAATATATGATTCAGAGTCAGGTACAATTTCATTCCCAAACTCTAGGGATGAATCCAAATGATGCTATTGTAGAAATTAAAAGACGCGAAGGCGAACATAATATTCGTCTGGAAGATATCCTTGCAAAAATCAATGAAGTTGGAGACGAATTAGCTTTAGTTTTAATTGGCGGTGTGAATTATTACACAGGTCAGGTTTTCGACATAAATGCTATAACTGAAGCCGGACATAAAGCGGGTGCTTATGTTGGTTGGGATTTGGCGCACGCAGCCGGTAACATTAAATTAGAATTGCATAATTGGAATGTAGATTTTGCGGCTTGGTGCAGTTATAAATATATGAATTCAGGTCCTGGAAATGCATCGGGTTGTTTCGTTCATGAAAAACACCATAATAATACTGAACTTTCAAGATTTGCTGGTTGGTGGGGACATAACAAAGAACGACGTTTTAAAATGGAACCTACATTTGATCCCGTTCGTGGTGCCGATGGTTGGCAAATAAGCAACTTACCAATATTGTCATTAGCACCATATTTAGCTTCTGTAGAAATGTTTGCTGAAGTTGGTATGGACGCTTTGATTGAAAAAAGAGATAAAATCACTTCCTATTTAGAATTTATTTTGCAAGAAATTGATAAGGAAGTAGCTAGTACATTTGAAATCATTACACCAACAAACCCAATTGAAAGGGCTTCACAGTTATCAGTTTTTCTACACGGAGAAGGACGTTCTTTATTTGAATATTTAATGAAAAACGGAGTAATCACTGATTGGCGTGAGCCGAATGTAATCCGATTAGCTCCGGTTCCTTTATATTGTTCTTTTGAAGATATGTATGAATTTGGGCAGATTTTGAAAAAGGGGATTGTGGGATAATTGTCTACTATTTTATGTAAAATCATAAATAAATAACTAATCTAAAACAACAAAATGAGTTGGGACGTATTAATAATTAATTCTGAAAAACCGGTAGATTTTGAAAAGGATAATTGGCCTAATTTTTTATCGAAACAAAAAATTATAAATGATATTACATCGATTTTTCCTGAGACTAATTGGGATGATTCTTCTTGGGGTATTTTAGAAAATGAATTTGCAGATATTGAATTTAATATAGGAGACAATGAAAATATTGGGAATAATTTTATGCTTCATATTCGAGGAGGTAAAAATCCCGTTAAGGAAATCTTCAAAATGTGTTCTCAAAATAGTTGGATAGCATTTGATTTAAGTAGTGGAAACTATATTGACGAGAATTTAAATCAAACAGGGTTCAATAGTTGGAAGAAACATAGGGATGAAGTTATTTCTAAAGAAAAGGTAAAAAAACCTTGGTGGAAATTTTAATTAATTAAACAATGAACAAACAACAAAAAATAGAAAGCTTTGATCCATCACAACCAGGATTGGCAGATGAAAGTATTTTTGGATTGCCATTTACTGCCGAAGAAAGCGAAATCGTTATTATTCCTGTGCCTTGGGAAGTAACGGTAAGTTATGGTGCTGGAGCATCCGAAGGTCCAGAAGCAATTTTGGAAGCTTCGTTTCAAGTCGATTTACACCATCAGGAATTTCCAGAATTATGGAAACTCGGAATCCACTTGGATTTGAATACGGAAACTGCCCAATGGGCTGATGATAGTGTGAGATTCAAAGCTTTGGCCCAGCCAATAATAAAAGCCTTGGAGAATGGAGAAGCAATTGAAAACAATATTACCTTGAAAAGGGATTTGGACACCATAAACAGCGTTTGCCATGAACTGAATGAAAGTGTAAAAGAACGCACTTTGCATTGGTTGTCTAAAGGGAAAAAAGTAGCGTTATTGGGTGGTGACCACAGCACGCCATTAGGATACTATCAGGCATTGGCAACGAAGTACGAAGATTTTGGGATTTTGCACCTCGATGCCCACATGGATTTGAGAATTGCCTACGAGGGTTTTACTTATTCTCACGCGTCGATTATGTATAATGCGCTACAGATTCCCCAAATCACTAAAATTGTACAGGTTGGAATCCGTGATTTTTGTAAACAGGAAGTCGATGTTGTTCAGGCAGAAGTAAATCGGGTTTATGTACATACCGATATGGATTTGAAATCCGAAACCTTTAAAGGAATGACCTGGGAACAGCAATGTGAAAACATTATATCGGCTTTGCCACAAAAAGTAACCATCAGTTTTGATATTGACGGAATGTACCCTTGGTATTGCCCCAACACGGGAACACCGGTTCCGGGCGGATTTTCATTCGAACAGGCAACTTATTTGTTTAGTAAATTAGGCGAAAGCGGTAAAGAAATTATTGGTTTTGATTTAGTTGAAGTTGCTCCGGGAGATGATGACTGGGACGGAAATGTGGGTGCGAGAATGTTGTATCACATGTGCGGCGTTTTGGCAAAAAACAACGGAATGAATGTGGGAAAAAAAATCAATTTCAATAGATAATAAATATTAATCTTTTTCGATTGTTTGCTGACCTATGATGTTTAGTGCTCGGATTAACAAGGATTATTAATTTCCCAAAACACCCGAAAGTATATATTTCAGGGTGTTTTTTCATTTATATGCGTTGATTTCGAGGTTATTTACGTCCAAATCGACGTCAAACACGTCGATTTGGACGTATTTGACGTCGTCCACAACGTTGCGGACGTCGATTTCGACGCTCGAGACGTCGATTTCGACCTTGTTGACGTCGCTGACGACGTCTTCAACGTCGATTTGGACGTCAGTAACGTCGTCAATCATTGTTTTGTTGGAATTGAGTGTAGTTTGGACCTATTTTACTACTATTCAAAATAACTAGTATTGTTCTAACAATCAAATTATAATCTTCTTCAAGCCTTCCATAATACTCCTCCAAAGAAAATTATAAAAAGATTTTTCCGGAATTCGTTCTACTTCAACCGCAATAGTTTTTACATCCTTTTCCGAAGCTTTGGAATCCTTTTGTCCTTTCGAATCGTTTTTTACAAACAAGTTGGCAAAGAAACTTTTCAATTTGCTCTTTTTTTCCGGGTTGTTTTTTTTGAAGAGAGTGACTTTCAAATCATGGTATTTCAAATCGAGATTCCCTTTTGAAACTCTATCGTTTCCTTTAAAATCAAAAGTCATTTCTTCAAAAACACCAGTTACCGAAGCATTCATATAGGGTTTTGCAAAAGGATAGAGTTGGGTCATGTTCAGGTTTTTGATTTTTCCTTTAATTTTGAAACCGTCGGATTTATCCAAAACATTAAGTCTCCAATCCACTACCAATGGAGCAGTTTCCATAAAACGACAATTGATTTTGATTTTTAAATCGTCCATTTTTTTTTGGCCGTAACCACTCTGAACCGGCGAAGCTTTAATATTAAAACGATCAAGTCTAACCACGCCTGCACCTTTTTTGAAATCAACCTCTTCTTCATAAACTACTTTGGAATTCCGCACAAATAAAGTGTCAATTCTCAAAGGAAACGGAATGTCTCGAAGCAGTTTGTTGTATAAATGTTTCTTTTTGAGATCGTCGTCAGGCATTTTACCCCGGTAGATATTTGCCGATAATTTATCAAGGATAATAGTGCTACAGTTAAAAAACAAAACATCTTCTTTGAATCCCCATTTAATATTTTCGATTTTTAGAGAATCAGCCGTACAGGTATATAAGTCTTTTTCTTTTGAAATTTTTCTGGTAAATTCTTTTCGTGTGCATTGAGGTAAAAAAGCCAACTTTGATATTTTCAAACCCTTGCTTATGGTTTGGCATTTAATCGCTGACAAATTATAAAACTGATTGGGATGATAAAAAACACTGTCACATTCAAAACTGTATTTTTTATAACTAAAAGGGATGTTGTTTTTAAGTGTTTCATCACTAACCGCAATCCCTTCTATTTGTACATTGATATTCTGGACTTTAAGAATAGGCGTGTTGTTTTTGATATATAGAATTTTAAAATCACCGTGATTAAGATAAATGTCAGAAACCGTAATTATTTTTTGAAATGGATCTATAATCTGTGACCGAATACTTTTGGAATGATTGATGGCTTTTTCGTCTTTTTTATAAAGAACTAAAAGAGGATAGTTTATTATGATGCTTCTTGCTTGGATTTTGTTGTTAAAAAGCAAACTGAAAAGCTTGAATTCTTTAATTTCAAATGATTTGATTATTGTATAGATCCCATTTTTTTGTACTAAACTTTTTATTGAGGATTTAGGAACTACGATTATTTCAGTAGCGCGAATGTTACCAGACCAGACAGATACTTCAAGGTTTTTATAGGTAATTGAATACCGTGAATCGTTCTGCTCAGATATAATTTTTGGCAGTTTTTTGTCTATCCAGAAATTCAAACCAAAATCCACAAGAAATATAAAGAGTAGTGTGCTAAGTATGCCAATAATAATTTTTTTAAATAAAGCCATACTATTTGTCTTTAGGTTAAAGCTAATTTAGTGATTATTAGAGCCAAAACATTTTAAAATTCATATTTACTCTTACATAATTGCGTAGTAAAAGTTTAAACCAATTTATTTGGATTTTTTAAGAATTCTATAGATTATTACCTAAATTCGCAGACTTATATTTATATTGTTTTGATGCAGACATCTCTTAGGATTGCTATTGTAGGATCTGGACTAGTTGGTTCCTTATTGGCAATTTATTTAAAAAAAGCTGGACATACTGTTCATATCTACGATAGAAGCCCTGATCTTAGGAAAGCCCAGTTTTCTGGACGTTCTATCAATTTGGCAATGTCTCATCGTGGATGGAAAGCATTGGATGAAGTGGGAATAGGGGATGAGGTTCGTGCAATTTCAATACCAATGGACAAACGCGCCATTCATCTTGTTGATAAACTTAATTTTCAAAATTATGGTCAGGATGGAGAAAGCATTTTCTCTATCTCAAGAGGTACTTTGAATCGTAAAATGATTGATTTAGCCGAAAAAGCAGGAGCTGAATTACTATTTAATCAAAAAATTTGGGATGTCACCCTTGCTGATGCAACATTGCATATAGGAGAAGACGAACATGGAGAATGGAAATCTGTAAAATATGATATGGTTTTTGGGGCAGACGGTGCTTTTTCAAGAGTACGACACAGGATGCAACGCCAAAACATGTTTGATTATTCCCAAGATTTTTTAGATACTGGCTACAAAGAATTAAATATCCCCGCCAATCCTGACGGAACACATAAATTAGATAAAAACTCGTTTCATATTTGGCCTAGAGGAAAATACATGCTTATTGCCTTGCCTAATTTAGACGGTAGTTTTACCTGTACTCTATTTATGCCTTTTGAAGGCGAAAATTCTTTTGCATCACTAACCGACAGGAAATCAGTTGAAACTTTTTTCGAGAAAAACTTACCGGACACCATTGATGTGATCCCGAAATTAACTGAAGATTTCTTCAAAAACCCCACAAGTTCGTTAGTTACAATGAAATGTTTCCCTTGGACTTATGAAGATAAAGTAGCGCTTATTGGTGATGCCTGTCATGCAATTGTTCCTTTTTACGGACAAGGAATGAATGCCGGATTTGAAGATATTTCGGTATTACAGGAACTAATGGAAAAATTTGGTGACGACTGGAAAACAATCCTCTCTGAATATCAAACATCAAGAAAACCAAATGCTGATGCAATCGCTGAGCTTTCCTACCGCAATTTTATGGAAATGAGTTCTAAAACTGCCGATGAGAAATTCCTATTGCAAAAGAAAATAGAAAGACATTTCGCCGACAAGCATCCTGAAATATGGCTTCCGCTGTATGATAGGGTAACGTTTAGCCATCGCCCTTATTCTGAAGCATTGTCTATAGGCAACCATCAGAATGAAATTATGGAAAAAATAATGAACATTCCTAATATTGAGCAAATGTGGGATAGTGAAGCAGTGGAAAATAAAATATTGGAATTGTTGAAGCAATAGTAATTTCAATCAAAAATCAATTAATGAGTGACTAACTCAGATTCGCTGTTGATATTGATTTTTTCTCTAATTATATGGGTCCCATTCCATCCCTAAAACAAATCGCTAAGCTGATATGGTAAAAAAAGAATGATAATAATAAAGCGAAAAACAACCCCATAAATATCCTATATTTTTTTTTTGTATCCATTAATTTCCAAGCCATTGGAATCGTCAATAATGGTGTTGCAAACATAGCAAACCATAGCATTTCTCCAATTAAGTCCATTTCTATTTAAGTTTTCGATTTAGATTGATTTTTGCTGTTGAAATTGAAAATCATACCTTGTATATCGTTTGTGAAATATAATTTTGATGAAGGTTTTAGTCGTAAAACCTTGTGTTGTCCTAACTCCCCTCTCCTTTGGAGAGGGGCTGGGGGTGAGGATTACTTCCTCATCATTTTCATTAAAATTCCAAAAGCACCACGGATAAAACTGGCACTAGTGACTACTTTTAAAACCGATTTGCCTACGATTTCACCAGTACTTGGTTCGTTGCTTTCTTTTTGCTGTTTTTCAGAAGCAATTACTGTAGTATTTGATGCTTCGATTTTTTTATGTAGCATTTCATACGCGCTTTCGCGGTCTAAAACTTCATTGTATTTTTTTACTAATTTTGATTTAGAATTGATTTCGTTGATTTCTGTTTCAGTAAGAATATCCATTCTGCTCATTGGCGCTCGCATCATTGTGGCAACAAGCGGCGTCGGAATTCCTTTTTCGTTCAACGAAGTAACTAATGCTTCACCAATTCCCAAACTTGTCAAAACTTCATCGGTTTTATAATAATCAGAAGTAGGATAATTGTCGGCAGTTTGTTTGATTGCTTGTCGGTCATTGGCAGTAAAAGCCCTTAACGCATGTTGGATTTTTAAACCTAATTGAGCCAAAACACCACTGGGAACATCCATAGGGTTTTGTGTGATAAAATAAATCCCGATTCCTTTTGAACGAATCAATTTTACTATAGTTTCGATTTGTTCCAATAAAACTTTACTGGCTTCATTGAATATTAAGTGGGCTTCATCAATAAATATGACCAGTTCAGGCTGATCAGCATCTCCTCTTTCTGGCATTTGTTGGTAAATTTCTGCCAATAGGCTTAACATAAATGTCGAAAACAATTTTGGTTTGTCTTGAATGTCTGTTAAACGAATGATGTTGACATAGCCTTTGCCATTTTCATCAAATCGCATCAAATCATTAATGTCAAAAGACATTTCCCCAAAGAACAAATCACCACCTTGCTGTTCTAATTCAATAATTTTTCTCAAAATTGTCCCAGTCGTTGAAGTAGAAATTTTTCCGTAGTTTTCTTCAATTTCAGACTTGCCTTCTTCTGTAATATAATTAATAACTTTTTTAATATCTTTTAAATCGAGTAAAGGCATTTTTAAATCATCACAATATTTAAAAATCACAGAAACAACTCCAGCCTGAGTGTCGTTTAAGTCCAATATTCTGGAAAATAATACCGGGCCGAATTCAGAAACCGTAGCACGTAGCCTCACGCCGTTTTGTTCTGATAAACTCATTAGTTCTACAGGAAAACTTGCAATAGTATAAGGGACGTTTATTTTAGCATGACGTTCTGTGATAAATAGCTTTTCTTCCCCTTCTTTAGCAATACCGCTGAAATCCCCTTTTATGTCCATCATTAAAACCGGAATTCCAAAAGAAGACAATTGCTCTGAAAGTACTTGAATGGTTTTTGTTTTGCCTGTTCCAGTTGCGCCAGCAATTAATCCATGTCGGTTTAGAGTTTTTAAAGGGATTTTGACTGGTGCATCTGCGATTGCTTCCCCGTCTAAAATACTTCCCCCAAGGACAATACTTTCCCCTTTAAACGTATACCCGTTGTTGATATGCTGAATAAAATCTTCTTTTTTGCTCATGGTGATTTAGGAATAAAATGAAATTTTGAATTGTAGTGCAAGTTATTAAATTTTCATAATGCTTTTATAGGTAATAAAAAGATTGTAAGCAGTCATTTTTATAAGAATTTAAAATACTTTATTTTTTGTTTTTGCGTTGTATATGAATTGTTTAGGACTAATAATATCAATTGCGATTTCAACGAATTGAACATAAATAGGAATAAAAACTAATTTAACTTAAAAAATGTTTTTTTATTAGAACTAAAAATATAAATTTGCTCCTATTGAAAATTAATTACACTAATAACTAATAAAATTATTTAAAACTATTAAATTTAAAAAAAGATGGCAAAAAAAGTAAGTGTTCAAGCAGAAAGTAATTCAAACGCAGGTGGAATGATTTCAGGAATCATTATTGTAGCTTGTGTAGCAGTAGGATGGTTGATTTGGAAATTTTTAATGGGAGCTGCAGCGAATTTTGAAGGTGGCGATCCAGAAAAAGGACATCCATTGAACACATTAGGAATGGTTTACAAAGGAGGATTTATAGTTCCTATTTTATTAGGGATGTTATTAATGGTTATCGTTTTCTCAATTGAAAGATTCATCGTTATTTCTAAAGCTGCTGGAAAAGGGAATTTAGATACTTACATGAAAAAAATTAAAAGTAACGTTACTGCAGGGGATATCGAAGGTGCAATTGCAGAATGTGACAAACAACAAGGTTCAGTTGCAAATGCAATTAGATCTGCGTTAGTTAAATACCAAGACGTTAAAAAAGAAGGATTCAATAGTGAAGAAGCATCTGAAACTATCCACAAAGAAATAGAAGAGGCTACTTCATTAGAAATGCCAATGTTGGAGAAAAACATGACGATTATCTCTTCATTGGTTTCTTTAGGAACATTAGGAGGATTATTAGGAACAGTATCGGGGATGATTAAAGCGTTTGGTGCATTGGCTTCTGCTGGAACTCCAGATCAAGCTGCATTGGCAACTGGTATTTCTGAGGCTTTGATTAACACGGCAACGGGTATCTCGACTTCTGTATTGGCAATTATCGCTTACAACTTCTTTACTTCTAAAATTGATGATTTGACTTACTCTATTGATGAGGCAGGTACAACAATCGTAAATACTTACAGACACTTTAGAGGTAGCTTGAAACAATAATTTTTGATATTTATATCAAATAATATATAAAAAATAATGGCTAAAATAAAAATGAAAAAAAAATCAACATCGACCGACATGACGGCGATGTGTGATGTTGCTTTCCTTTTGCTTACCTTCTTTATTTTGACTGCTACAGCTAAAATTCCAGAAGCATTGCCAGTAGATACACCCGCTTCTACAGTACAGACTAAATTACCCGATACAGGTCTAGCGACAATCACTATTGGTAGTAAAGATGGTAAAAGTATGGTTTTCTATGACATTAAAGGTAGAGAGATTCGTAAAAGAACGCTTGAATTAATGGGTGATAAATACGGTGTTAAGTTTTCTGAAGCTGAAAAAGCACAGTTTGCATTGATGGATGGTTTTGGTGTTCCAATTCAAAGCTTGAAACAGATTATCAATATGAAAAGTGCTGATAGAAGCAAAGCGGGTCAACCAGGAATTCCTAAAGATTCATTGGATAATCAGTTGAAGGAATGGATTTATAATTCCAGAATTGCTACTAATGAAAATAGTGAAAAAGAACTCCAGTTTGCAATTAAAGGAGATGCGAAACAAGAATATCCTGCAATTAAAAAGGTAATGGATATTTTACAGGACCAAAAAATCAATAGCTTTAGTTTAGTTACTGGTTTAAGAGGAAAAGAAAAATAATTAAAAAAAGATACTACAATGGCTGAATTAAATACCGGCGACGGTGGTGGCGGAAAAGGTGGTAAGGTAAGAAGTAAAAAACAGAACTCTAAAGTCGATTTAACGGCAATGGTGGATTTGGCTTTCTTATTGATTACATTCTTTATGTTAACCACAACGTTGTCAAAACCCCAATCGATGAGCTTGGGATTGCCAGATAAAGATGATAAAAAGGATCCTACAAAAAAAGACCTTCCTGTTGATGAAAATCGTACCATGACTATATTGATGGGTGATAATAACAAATTGGTTCGTTATGTTGGTTTGTTGGCTACTCCAGTTTCTGGTGGTGCGCCAAAAGATTTTGCTTATGGTAAAGATGGAATTCGTAAAGAATTAATGTCTAGGAAAACTAAGGTTTTAGCATATTCTACTGCTAAAGGGAAGCCAGACCAAGGAATGATTGTTATCATTAAACCAAGCAAAAAATCGAATTATAAAAATTTGGTAGATGTTTTGGATGAAATGGCAATTGTGGAAGTTCCTACTTATGCTATTGTAAATGATATCTCCCCTGAAGAATTAAAATTGTTAGGGGAAAGTTCAGCAGCTCCAGTTGCTACGCCAGCTAAGCCTTAATTCCCTAACCTAATTAGTAAGAAATATGAAATCGCCACTAAAAACGTCTTTGTTGTAAACAAAGACAAATAAATAAAAGGCGATAACATATATCACAACTGAAAAAATAAAATTTAGATATATGAAATTAGATATATTAAAAAGTCAATGGCTGGAACTCGTATTCGATGGACGTAACAAAGTATATGGTGCCTATGAATTGCGTAAAACCAATCCTAAGACTACCCTTAGAGCACTTTTGTTTGGTTCTTTGTTTTTTGGATTTGCTGTAGCGGCACCTCTAATTATTAGAATGATTCCAGATTCTTCTGGTGATGATTCTACTTTGGATACGAAAATTACTACAATAAAGTTACCTCCAAAACAAGAAAAGCCTAAAGAAAACTTGCCACCACCACCACCACCGCCACCAAAAGTGGATGTAGTAAAGTTTGTGAAACCGGTAGTGGCAAAAGCTGAGGAAGTAACGGAAGAGCCACCAAAAATTGTTGACTTAAAAGATAAAAACATTGGTAAGGAAAATATAAAAGGCGATCCAGATGCTCCACCAAGTATTGAGCCTCCTGGAAACGGTCCGGCTGATGTTGTAGAAGATAACACTATTTATAACTCAGCTGGTATATCAGTTAAACCTGATTTTCCTGGTGGAGTTGATAAATTCCGTGCTTTTATTTCTAATAACTTCAACCCACCAGATGCAGATAGTGGAGCTAAAAGTGGAACAGTTTACATTCAATTCGTTGTAGAAAAGGATGGTTCTATTACAGATATCAAAGCTGTTAGAGACATAGGTTATGGTTCTGGTAAAGAAGGTGAGCGAGTAGTTAAAAAAATGACTACTAAATGGAGTCCAGGTGAACAAAATGGAAAAAAAGTAAGATGTACTTTCCTTATTCCTATTAAGGTAGTAATTAGCGAATAGTGACTAACGAAACCAACAATAATAAAGAGAAGAAATCGCTTAAAGAGCGGTTTTTTCTCGTTATAGGAATGGTCTTTTTTTTAGGTTATTTTTCTTTAGGCGTACTAACTATCTTTTGGAAAAATTTTCCTTTTGATATTCAAACAAATTATAGAATAGCTCTAGGAGTAATTTTAATACTTTACTCTTTTGTGAGGTTTTATCGTATTATTAACGACAATAAAGATTAACACTATGAAATCGAAAATCAAAAGTTTACTTTTAATACTCGTTGTGTTTGCACTTATTTTTGCTTGTAATCAAGTAAATAATAACTCTAAAAACGAAACAATTCTAAAAGGTGAAACAAGTATCCTTGTTGATGAAACATTAGTTCCTATTATTGAAGACCAAATCGAAGTTTTTGAAAGTAAATACCCTGCGAAAATTAATTTAATAGCAAAATCCGAAATTGAACTAATGAATGAGTTGCAAAAAGGCTCTATTGGTTTTGCGGTATTGTCTAGAAAGTTAACCGCAAAAGAAGAGAGTGTTTTTGAAAAAAGAAAAATAAAACCAAGAACCACTCCGTTTGCTATTGATGCAATTGCATTGATTAGAAACAATAGCAATAAAGACACGATTATTAGCCTGCAAGAAGTAATCGATTTTATGAAAGGAAAAAGAAACACAAATATTAAAGGATTGGTGTTTGATAACCCGAATTCAAGTACGGTTCGTTATATGAATAATTTAGCCGGACTTAATGCAATTCCTGAAAATGGCATTTTCTCTTTCAAAACCAATCAGGAAGTAATAAAGTTTGTTTCTGAAAATGATGGGATGATTGGGGTAATAGGTGTAAATTGGTTATCGCAACCTGAGCCAACTATGGTAAAATTCATAGAAAAAATCTCAATACTAGAAGTTAAGGGATTAAACAAAAATGAATATGTCGCTCCAACCCAAAACAACATTGCTGAAGGCAGGTATCCTTTGGCACGGGATTTGTTTATCGTGAACTGTCAAGGTTTTTCAGGGCTTGGAATGGGATTTTCTTCATTCGTAGCAGGAGATATAGGACAAAGGATAATATTAAAATCTGGATTATTGCCAATACAGGTTCCAGGAAGAAATATTATTATTAGGAATGAAATTGAAAATAATAAAAAATAAAATAAGATGAATAAGTTTAAAGTATTAAGTATAGCATTGATGGCTTCGGCTGCAGTAGGCTATGCTCAAGATGTTGATCAAGCGAAGAAAGCAATTGATGCAGAACAATATGAAAAAGCAAAATCAATGCTTAAAGCCGTGGTTAAAGCCAAGCCTACAAATGGTAAAGCAGCTTTTCTTTTAGGAAATATTTACCTGACTCAAAATGTTGCCGACTCTGCTAAAATTTATTTCCAAAAAGGATTGGCAGCTACAGAAGATGCTAAATTCAATTATATTGGTTTAGGTCAAATGGATTTGGATAATGGAAACATAACAGCAGCACAAAGTAATTTTGCATTGGCTACTAAAGACGCAAAAAAGAAAGATACAGAAGCTTATATTTATGTTGCAAAAGCATATATGAATGCGGTTAAGCCAAATTACAAAAGTGCCATTGAAGTATTGAACAAAGCTAAACTGGCTAATCCACAGGATGCGCAGGTACAAATTGCTTTGGGTGATGCCTTTTACGGGGATAAAAATCAAAACGAAGCCTATGCTGCTTATAGAACTGCCTCACAAATTGACGCAAGCCTTATAAGACCAAAAATGCAACAAGGAGTTTTGCTAAAAGGAGCAAAAGCATATACTGAAGCTGTTAAGAATTTGGATGGAGTACAAGCTGCAAATCAAAATTACGGCCCTATTTACAGAGAATTAGCTGAAACATATTACTACTGGGGAGCTAACGAACCGCGTAACCAAAAAGAATATTTTCAAAAAGCATTGGGTTATTATGAAAAATACATGAGCTTGACTGATTATTCATTAGCTTCACGTATGCGTCATGCTGACTTTTTAATCCTTGCTAAAGACTATAAAGCATTGGAAGCTGAAGCTAATAAAATGAAAGAATTGGATAAAGTAAATCCAAGAATTTTAAGGTATTTAGGATATTCTGCTTATGAAAACGGTAACACAGATGCTGCTGTTCAAGCAATGCAAGGCTTTATTTCAAACCCTGCTAACAAAATAATTGCACGTGATTATCTATATCTAGGTTTGGCAAAAATGAGAAAAGCGAATAATTTAGAAACTAAAGTTTTGGATCCTGTCGCTTTTCAAGAAGGTGTTGCTAATGTGAAAAAAGCCGTTGAAATGGAAATCACAATGACCAACGATTTAAGTGAAGTAGGTAAAAAACTATTCGCACAAAAAATGTACAATGAAGCTGCATCTATATTTGGAATCGCAATTACTAACCCTGATTCAAGAAACTACACTGAGGATATTTTATATTATTCAATTTGTGTTTATACTGTAAATAAAGGTATTGAAGAAGGAAAAGGAGATTTAGTTTCATTAGATAAAGCTGATAAAGGTTTGGATTTAGTGATTTCAAAGTATCCAGATTATCAAGATGCTTATTATCACAAAGCACGTATCAATAGATTACTTGCTAAAGATAATGTAATGACAAAATCATATGATGATTATTTGAGAGTAGTAACTGCAAAAGGACCAGAAGAAGTTACTAAAAATAAAGTAAAATTCATTGAGGCATACAACAATATGGCAGCAGCTTTTGCTGATACAGATAAAGTTAAAGCTAAAGAATACTTTGGTAAAACATTAGCTTTAGATCCTACAAATGACTACGCTACAAAGTCATTGAGTATTTTGAAATAAAATAGTTTTTTAAATAAAATATAAACCGTCCCGTTTCAAAGCGAGACGGTTTTTTCATTTCAATAAACTAAAATATAACAATCCATCCCGATAGCTTCGGGACTTACAATCCAAATAACTACCTTTGAGGACTATTTATTATAAAATGCTTACAAAAGAAATACAATCTGCCGTAGAAAAAGGAACAATGCTTCCGTTAATGGAGGAGTTTTATACTATTCAAGGTGAAGGATATCATACAGGAACTGCAGCCTATTTTATCAGAATTGGTGGTTGTGATGTAGGTTGCCACTGGTGTGACGTGAAAGAAAGCTGGAACGCCGAATTACATCCTCCAACACCTACAGCTTTAATTGTAAAAAACGCAAGTAATTATTCTGAAACTGTTGTTGTTACTGGTGGGGAACCATTGATGTGGGACATGAGTTCTTTAACTCAACAATTAAAAGAAAACGGAAGGAAAGTACACATTGAAACTTCAGGTGCTTATCCATTAACTGGTAAATGGGATTGGATTTGCCTTTCGCCAAAGAAAAACAAGCTTCCAACACAAACTGTTTATGATAATGCCAACGAATTAAAGGTAATTATCCATAATAAACATGACTTTGTTTTTGCAGAAGAACAAGCTCAATTAGTGAACCCGAATGCCATTTTGTTTCTTCAGCCTGAGTGGAGCAAAAAAGAAGAAATGACGCCTTTAATTGTTGATTATGTTATGAATAACCCTAAATGGCGTGTGTCTTTACAAACCCATAAATATTTGAATATTCCTTAGTTTAAACTATTTTGTTTAATTTTCTAGGGCAGTGTCTCTAATAGAAATCCAGCTTCTCCAAACTCCTTTTATTTTCTTGTATAGAATTAAAGATGAATAACTATTGTTGTGATATTCATCATAAGTAAAATAAACCAATGCTATACTATTATTTCTAATAAATAATGGATGAGATATATTTATAACAGCATTCGTTTTATTTTCCTTCATAAAGCTTAATGCATCTTCAACAGGAATAACTACATAAGGTTTTAAATCTGCTTTTTCCCAAACAAAATTATCGGTATCTTTTCTAAATTCAATTGCTAAGTAATCCCTTTCTTTTACTGTAAGGTGAATTGAATCTGGATTGATTTTTGTTTTTTGATCATAAACTATGCCTTTATTATTGTCAATTTTCTTTATAAAATAATCTTCATGGGCACTCATTCTATTAATTAATCGTATTTCTCCATTTCTTATAGGACGATGTTCAATAATATCAATTGCCACTTCTTTTTCGAGATCGCTGTTTTGTGCAAAGCAATGATTCAAAATCAATAATAAAAATAAAGTGAATGTGTTTTTCATTTTTTTCAAATTTGAATATTAAAAAATTTAATCGATGAAGTGTTCGTATAAAAATAATCATTATTCTATTTCAAAAAACATAGATTAGTTTATTTTATCCTTGGTAAAGAAAATGTATTAAATTAGCATTTTAATAAAAACAAACAAAATGAAAAAAATAGTATTAGCGTTTACTTTCATGTTGATTACACAATTAGGATTCGCACAAGACGAAGCTTCAAAAAAAGATATCATGAAAGTATTGGAAGTGAGTGGTGCAACTGCACAAATAAAATTAGTGAAAGACCAAATATTAAAAATGGTTCCAACTGAAAAACAAGCAGCGTTTATCATAGAATATGATGCTACGCTTCCTGCATTGTATGATAAAATGGCACAAGTGTATATTGAAACTTATACTAAAGAAGATATTAAAGCAATGCTAGCTTTTTACGAAAGCCCTATAGGAAAAAAGATAACTGCAAAAACTGCTGAAATTGCAGAGAAAAATATTCCGGCAACTCAAGAATGGAGTCAAGGATTGCAAGGAATGATGATGAAATACATGCAATAATTTTTTAGGTATGAGAAAATTAATTTATACAGTAATTTCATTTTTTGTTGTTACATTGGTTTTTGCTCAAGAGGCAAAAGAAGAAGATAATGCAATTTATAACTCAACAGGATTATCAGTTAAGCCTGATTTTCCTGGTGGAGTAGATAAATTCCGCAATTTTATTGCTAAAAACTTTAATCCGCCCGATTCTAGAAGTGGTGCGAAAAGTGGAACAGTTTATGTTCAATTCGTAATTGAAAAAGATGGAACTATTACAGAAGTAAAATGTATTAGAGATGTTGGTTTCGGTTCAGGGGCAGAAGCAGTTAGAGTATTAAAACAAATAACTACAAAATGGATTCCAGGAGAAAATAACGGAAAAAAAGTAAGATGTACTTTCTTAATTCCTATTAAAATAGTAATTTAGGTAAAAAGCCAATCATAGTGATTGGCTTTTTTTATCCTCATAAGGTTTCTTATTTTCCGCCGTTTGCAAATAAATCTGCCAAACAATCTGCGTCAAGTTGCGGTACGTTGCCTGATGTCATCATTTGGGAAACAGAATTGTTCTCTGCTTTCCAATACATTAAACAATTCGGATTAATACAATGTTTTTCGTGTGCTGTATCTTCGTGAGGGGTTTGCATCGGGCTTCCTAATTTTACCAATCCCAATAAATGACATAATTCATGAGTTATAGTGGTAGTCTCCAGATCTACTCGAGCGGGCTCTGTAACTGAATTACTCAAGGAACGAATGGAATTTTCAAACATCACGATTGAAGTGTTTCTGTATGCCGCTCCTAAAGTAAATTGAGAGCTTGTGTCACTAGTGTAATTCCCGTCAATAAACAAAATATAAAGTGTGAGTACTCCTGTGTTATTGTATTTTGTTCTGTTTGTCTTTTCTATATCGGCAAGGTTTTGAAGCGTGCGTGTAGTAGCTGCTGAAACAGAAATTTGTCTTTCTATGATACTGATTCCGTTAGGTTTGTTCAATCTGCTTTCGGCAAATTGTTTTAAATTGAGTAAAGTTTGTGATTCTGGTCGGAAATTTTCAACATATAATACTTCAATTACTAAAGAAGTATACTTTGAAGCAGATAAAAAACCATTTGCGCTCGCGCCAGTTGATTTTAAATTAGGTGATTTGTTAATCCCATTTTCTATATCTGAGAAATCGTCATCTTTTGAGCATCCACTTATATTTAAAAGCAAGCATAATCCGAGTATTTTTAAAAGTCTCATAATTAGTATTTTTATTAAATGTAAAAATACTCATATCATTTATGAGACATTATTATAATTCTAGTAAAAGATTACATAATACCAATTTGTCAATGCAAACTTAATTTTGCCAAATAATCATAATGCTCTCCTTCTAAAATCCTTTTGCATTGTAAGCCATTATCAATTGCAGCATTTTGAAGCGTATTGTAATCTAAATATAACCACGGAAAAGGAATTTCACTTTCTCCTTTATAAGTAAGGTTAAATTCTAGCTCTCCATAATATTCTGACCCAGAAATCCATTTTCCGCCATCATCATCTTCATCAAACATATAAATAATATCAGAAGAATCAATTAAAATCTGTCCATTTGGATGAAGTAGGTTTTTTAGCTTTTGCAAATATTTCGAGACTTCATTAAGTTTTCCAAAAATGCCCGTTCCATTCATTAATAAAAGTATAGTGTCGAATTTGTTTTGAGGATTCTCAGAATCCAATTCTAATACATTTATTGGTTTGGCATTTGTGATTCCCCTTAAAAGACATGTTGCAATAGCGTTTTCAGAAATATCAATAGCTGTTACATCTAGTTTTTTTTCGTTTTGAAGAAATAAACTATGGCTTCCGGCTCCGCAACCTACATCAAGAATTTTTCCATAGGATAGGTTCATGGCTTTTTGTTCTATTGATGGCATTTCTAAAAAGGAGCGGAATAAATAGGAAACAGGCATTTCGTCAGCTTCTGAAATAGAAGTTTCCGTAATCAAATCTTCAGGGGAATTATTTGTTTGGTAATCAAGAATTGCTTTTCCAAAAATATCTTTCATATTGTTTATTTTACGATTTAGTTCGTTTTTTATTTGATTTAAGTAAATTTGTAAAATAATTTATCAAATAAAGAAATTGACAAATCCACGAATTGACCTTTTAAATAAGTTAGCCAAAGATAAGCATATTGAAAACAAAAAATATTTTGACAAACTAAAAAAGAAACAGCCAAAAAACCTGGATTATGTTATGCAGGACATTCATGATGCGGAGTTTAAAAAAACAAATTGTTTGAATTGTGCCAATTGTTGCAAAACCACAGGCCCTCTTTTTACTATGGTTGACATAGAAAGGATCTCAAAATATTTTAAGCAAAAACCACAACAATTCATTAGTCAGTATTTGAGGGTTGATGAGGATAAGGATTATGTGTTGCAAAATGTTCCCTGCACATTTCTTGATGCAGAAAATTATTGTATGATATATGATGTGCGACCAAAAGCATGTCGGGAATTTCCACATACTGATCGAAAAAAATTTCATCAAATTGCTGATTTAACACTAAAAAATGTAGCTGTTTGCCCAGCAGCTTATAACATTGTAGAAGAAATGAAAAAAAAGTTACCACTTTAATTTATTATATTTTATGAATAATTTCAAACCTCTCCGACCAATGATTTATACAAATGAAATCAAAGAAACTATTGATTTCTATGTAAATATTTTAGGTTTTACTTGTGGGGAATATAATGAGGAATGGAACTGGGCAGCGTTGCACAGGGATGAAGCGGAAATCATGGTTGCTGTCCCTAATGAACATACTCCTTTTGATAAGCCCAATTTTACTGGCTCATTTTATATCATCGTTGATAATTCTGATGAGTTATGGGAAATTTTAAAAGACAAATGCAAAGTTTGTTATGAAATAGAAAATTTCGATTGGAACATGCGTGAGTTTGCCGTTTATGACAATAATGGGTATTTGCTGCAATTCGGAACTGAAATAGCCTCTTAGTGGTTTATTTATAAATTAGGTATTGCTCTCTCATTTTTCTGAATTTTTCCAATCCATTTTTCCAACTTTCACGAATTTCATCTTCACTAAGGTTTGATTCTATTTGTTGTTGTAGCGTTTTAGTACCAGCAAGTTTAGTAAAAAAAGGATTGAAAAAACTGCTTTTGTCTTCGGTTTCATTATATGCTTTTATAAGCCATTTCAATTCTAATTTTTCTATTTTTGATTGAGAAGATAAGTCTTCTCCAAAACAATCCTTGCCTTTATACAAGGGTTCTTTTGCTCCAATATTAGGCTTTGGAACAAAACAAAAATTACTGTGTGGCAAAAATGGGGATCCGTATATTTGAAACTGTTGTTCGGTTCCCCTTCCCACACTTACGTTGGTCCCTTCAAACAAACACAAACTTGGGTATAAATTGATAGACTGGTCATTAGGTAAATTTGGAGATGGTTTTATAGGAATGCTATAAGGCATCGATCTTGAAAAAGGAGAGCAGGCAACTACCTGAAGATCACAATAAAGTCCGTTTTTTAACCATCCTTCGCCATTAATCATTTGTGCATATTCACCTATCGTCATTCCGTGCAAAATAGGTACTGGGTGCATCCCTACAAAACTTGAATATTCTTTTTCAAGAATTGGACCGTCAACAATATTGCCGTTAGGATTAGGTCTGTCTAGAACTATCAATTCAATTTTGTTTTCGGCGCAAGCCTCCATAACATAATGCAATGTGGAGATGTATGTATAAAAACGAGCGCCAACATCCTGCAAATCAAAAACAATTACATCTATTCCTGCAAGTTGTTCTGGTTTTGGTTTTTTGTTATCGCCATATAAGGAAATTATAGGTAATCCGGTTTGTGTATCTTTTCCGTCCACAATTCGTTCGCCAGCGTCAGCCGTACCTCTAAATCCATGTTCTGGCGCATATATTTTTTTTAAATTGACATTTTGTGAAACAAAGAAATCAACTAAATGGGTTTTGTTGGATAGAATTCCGGATTGATTCGTTACTATTCCAACATTTTTGTTTTTTAATAATTTCAAATAGCCTACATAATTGTCCGCGCCAGTAACAAAATGTGTAGGCGGGATAATCGGAACCGATTTACAGGATTGCATACCAAAAAAAACACAAAACAATAAAGCAAAACAAATTTTTGATTTTTTGATTCGAAGCTTGAAAGTGCTTTTTAATATATTCAGTAAGGTCATAATAGGATTCTTGATAATTAAAAATAATAAAAATTCTTAAGGATTAATATCTAAAACAGTATTTTTGACATAAAATTATAATAAGTCAAACAAAATTTAGAAACAGAAATCCAATAATTTGAATTTAGAATATTTTATAGCTAAAAGGCTAATCAGTTCTTCAGGCAACAAAAGTAATATTTCTACACCAATAATAAAAATTGCTATTGCGGCAATTGCTATTGGAATGATTATGATGATTGTTTCTGTGGCAACCGGTATAGGATTGCAGGAAAAAATCAGGGAAAAAGTAGCTGCTTTCAACGGGCATATTATAATTTCAAATTATGACGATAACCAATCTCAAGTTTCAGTAACACCTATTGATATTCATCAGGATTTCTATCCTAATTTCAAATCGGTTTCTGGCATACGGCATGTGCAGGCAGTTGCTACTAAATCAGCTATAATCAGGACCGAAAATGCTTTTGAGGGAATTATATTCAAAGGAGTAGGTAAAGATTATCAATGGGAAAACATCAACGAATACATAGTTCAAGGCAGGGTGCCAAACCTAAAAAACAATTTGAATGAAGAAGTCGTTATTTCTAAATTTTTAGCGGATAGATTAAATCTAAAAGTAGGCAGTCATTTCAATACTTTTTTCATGAAGGAAAATGGCTATAATGTTAGGAATTTTGACATTGTAGGTATTTTTAATTCTGGATTTCAGGATTTTGACGCCACTTATGTTTTGGGTGATATCAGGCATTTGCAACGCATCAATAAATGGACGCCAAGTCAAGTTGGGGCCTTCGAGGTTTTTGTAGAGGATTTTGATAATATAAAAGCTAAAGGGGAAGAGGTATATTCCCAAACAAACAGTACGCTCAATACAGTAACCATAGTCGAAAAATACTATTATATTTTTGATTGGTTGAAGCTGTTTGATTTTAACATCATAGTCATTCTTTTTATTATGATACTAGTAGCTACAATTAACATGGTGGTTGCTTTACTTGTTCTTATATTGGAGCGCACTCAAATGGTTGGAATTCTCAAAGCTCTAGGAGCTAACAACTGGACAGTAAGGAAAATATTTCTGTATAACGCGTTTCATTTAATAGTTAGAGGTTTGTTTTGGGGCAATGTGATTGGTATCGGTTTGGTGTTTGTTCAGCAGTATTTCGGAATCATTAAATTGAACCCTGAAAATTATTACGTTAATGAAGCTCCTGTATACCTTAATTTCGGCTATGTTTTACTGTTGAACATAGGGACGGTCTTTGTCTGTCTTTTAGTATTATTGATACCTTCATACATAATAACCAAAATTTCCCCTGTAAAAGCAATTCGTTTCGATTAATAAGTCCTCCCTTTTAATTCCAGGAGCTTTATCCCGCTCTCATTCCCATCTTTTGTTTTGCTGCCTGAGAAAAACTCAGGC
>JAZKDI010000028.1:0-15775 GCA_040387655.1 Bacteroidota bacterium
CACCTCGTTTACACCGAGGGGGTCGGGGGTTCGAACCCCTCATCGCCCACAAAAACTGCTTTTTTTTGCAGAAAATTATAAAGGTTTTAATCAATGTTAGTAATTTTGCTAACCAGATTAAAACCTTTTTTTTTAATATCATTGCTCATCTTTTACCTCAATAAAAAACTTTACCGAAACAATTCTTTTCCTTTTTTGAAGTTATAGTTATTTAACCATCGAATAATCAATAATTACTTTACTGTATTTTAAAATGTCATTATTTAAAGATACCGAAATATTCGCTACTGGAACTGCAGGCAAAAAAATATTTGAATTGCCCGACTGTGATTTAATGCTAATCGATAATTTTTTCACCAAGGAAGAATCAGATGTTTTTTACGAAAATTTATTATTGAGAACCAATTGGTTTGAATATGAAATGCCAATGTATGATAAGGTTGTTGTGGCTCCTAGAATGGTTGCTTGGTTTGAAGATAAAATTGATGCCGATTCACAAATCCCAGAATTAACCCCTGATTTATGCAGTATTAGAAACCGTGTAGAATTGGAAACAAACATAAAGTTCAATGCTGTGCTCCTTAATTTGTACCGTAACGGCAAAGATGGTGTCGCTTGGCACAGTGACAAGACTAAAAGTAGTAATAAAAACATGATTATCGCTTCTGTGACTTTTGGCGAAACAAGGATGTTCCGCTTACGACATAAATTCCGAAAAGACTTACCGCAGGTCGAAATTCCATTGCATCATGGTTCCTTCTTATTAATGGCTGGAACTACTAATAGTTTTTGGGAACATCAAATTCCAAAAACAAGCAAAAATATATTACCAAGGATAAACCTGACTTTTAGAAAAACGAATTTAAAATTATAATCTTAAATTTATTCAACAAGCAAAACTACTTCAAACACACTGCCTTTTCCTGGATTACTTTCGGCAACAATACTTCCACCATGGCTTTCGGCAATACGCCTGCATAAAGCCAATCCGATACCCGTTCCGGCATTTTTTTCGCTGATTCTATGAAACATAGTAAATATTTTTTCAGCGTTTTCAGAATCAAAACCAATTCCATTATCTGCAACACTAATTTTCACAAAATTTTTACTGTCTACTGTAAAGTCTTCATGAGAAATAGAGATTATAGGCATTCCTTCATTATATTTAAGGGCATTTCCTATAAGATTAGCGAAAAGCTGATGTAGTTGAATCGGAATACCTTGAAGAGTTGGCAAATTTAATTCCGAAAAATTTATTTTAGCATTACGTTCTTGTATTAAAAGGTCAAAATCTTCTAAAATATGTTTAAAGGTAACGTTCAAATCAACCTTTTGCTTGATTTTTTCTGTACTAGTCGTTTTAGAATAATCAAGCACCCCATTTATAAGTTTCGTCATTCGTTCGCTTGCATTAATAATTTTAGACAAGTATTTCAAAATACTTTCTTCATTAGTAATGTCTCGTTCAATCATATTACTGAAAAGGATTATTTTCCGCAAAGGTTCTTGCAAATCATGTGATGCCACATAAGCAAATTCCTGAAGCATTCTATTTTGTGTAACGATATAGTCCTGCGACTGCTTTTGTTCCGTAAGATCCCTTGTCACTTTCGAAAAACCTATAATCTTACCTAAATTGTCGTGAAGGGAAGTAATAACAATGCTTCCCCAAAACTGGCTGCCATCCTTTCTTATTCTCCATCCTTCATGTTTTGCATTATTATTCGCTATTGCCTCTGCTAGAAGTTGATCGGGCAATCCGCTTTCACGATCTTGTGGCAAATAAAAACTCCTGAAGTTTTTCCCAATAATCTCTTCTTCCGAATATCCTTTTATATTTTCTGCACCTTTATTCCAATTCATTATGTTTCCTTCGGTATCCAGCAATATAATTGCATAATCGGCTACTTCTGAAACCATACGATGGTAACGCTCCTCACTTCTTCGTAGTTTTTCATTTTGATTTTCTAATTCAGAAGCAGTACGTTCGCGCAGTTCTTCTGCATGCTTGCGCTCTGTAAGGTCACGGGTTACTTTTGAAAAGCCAATTATAGTATTGTCCTCGTCGTGTAAAGCAGTAATTACCACTGAACCCCAAAAAGTAGTTCCGTCTTTTTTTACTCTCCAACCTTCATGTGTAGCTCTTCCTTCATTTATAGCCGTTTGCAATAAATGATCAGGCAATTTCTCCTCTCGGTCCTGAAGAGTATAAAATACTTTAAAGCTTTTTCCAATTATTTCTTCAGCTTTATAACCTTTAATATATTCAGCTCCAGGGTTCCAGTTTAATATATTACCATCAGCGTCCAAAAGAAGGATTGCATAATCCCGAACCTCTTCCACCATTTTATGGTAAAGTTTTTGGATCGTATCCGGATTAATTTGTTGAGCAGGTATTGGTAATTTTATTTTACCCGGATAGTTATTCATTACTGATATCTGTTGTAGAGATGTGCCCTCAAAAATGACTCTCTGTCATTAGTACGGCGATAAAGGTGTATACAAATTTAAGTTTCCCTATAAGGCAAAGATTACATCATTTAAATCGAGGTTTGTATAATTAAATTTCAATAAATTAAATAAACTCCAAAACACGTTCTAAAGCCATGCCTCGTGAGCCTTTAATTAAAATCATAGCATTAGAAAATTGGTTGTTTTTAAAAACTTCTGAAAAATCATCAAAAGTCTCAAAAAATTCCAAGTTTTCTTTTTCCAATTTATTCATATAAAAGTCTTTGCCTACGAAATATGTTTTGATTTCGTCATTATTTATTAACAAATCTATAGTTTTATTATGCTCTTCCAAAGATTCACTTCCTAACTCAAACATGTCACCAAGAATTGCAATTTTATTTGCTTTTTTTAACTGAATAAAATTTTCAATTGCGACTTTCATACTACTTGGATTTGCATTGTATGCATCCAGTATGATCTCGTTAGTATTCCTAGTAAGCAATTGAGAACGATTGTTGTCTGGGACAAAATTTTCAATTGCTGTTTTTATATCCGAATCGGCAACCTTAAAGTACTTGCCAATTGTAATTGCTGCACTAATATTATTGGCATTATACAAACCAATCAATTGAGAAATTATAATTGTATTTAAAAATTCAATTTGAACAAAAGGGTTTGCTTTTACTGATGTTATATTTATATTCGCCTTACTATTGGTTCCAAAACTATAAACATCGATCCCCTTTGTTTTATCAACTTGAATAGGATCGTCAAGATTTACAAATGCTGTCTTTCCGTTTTTTAAAAGATAGGAATACATTTCGCTTTTCCCTTTAATAACACCTTCTATCCCTCCAAAACCTTCGAGGTGGGCTTTCCCAAAATTAGTAATGTATCCAAAATCCGGCTGTGCAATTCCACACAAAAATTCGATTTCTTTTTGATGGTTCGCACCCATTTCCACAATTCCGATTTCTGTTTTTTTATCAAATGACAATAAGGTTAGCGGAACTCCAATATGGTTGTTCAAATTACCAACAGTAGCTTTTGCATTGTATTTTTTTGACAAGACAACTTGAATTAATTCTTTAGTCGTTGTTTTGCCATTACTTCCTGTAAGTGCGATAATTGGAATTTTTAAAAATTGTCTATGGAATTGAGAAAGCTCTTGTAATGATTTTAAACTATCTTCTACTAGAATTGTCCTATTGTCGATATAATAATTGGAGTTGTCTATTAAGACAAACGAAGCTCCTTTTTCTAAAGCTTCTTTTGCAAATGTGTTCGCATCAAATCTTTCCCCTTTAATACAAACAAAAAAAGAATTCGGCACAATCTTTCTTGTATCAATTGAAATTGAATTACACTTTAAAAACAATTCATGTATATCATTAACTTTCATATGCATATTTTTTTTAGAGGTCATATAGTATTCTATTATTTTATAACAGTATATACTTCCGAACTTTTAGCAATGTCAATTTTTCTGTAATAATTTAAAAAACAAAAAGCCCTAATTAAAGGGCTTTTGTATTGATTTGAAAAAATAAATTAGATTTTATTTTTTGCACTTCTCTTTTTATCTGCTTTTGGACCTACTCTAGACATTGCACATCTGAATCCGATGTAGTCAGTAGCCATATCTTGTGGGAAGTATCTTCTTTGAGCTGGGTCTAACCAATATGCTCTGTCTCTCCAAGAACCACCTTTATAAACCCTAACATCGTCATTTACTAAAGTTGTTCTTTTGTTAGACTTGTCATATTTTCTAGTCATGTTACCAAGACTATCCGCTTTTACATTGTGAACTGGAGAATCATACATTCTTTTAGTTTCAGGCAATTTATCAGCAGTACCATCTTCTTGGCTTCCAAAATCGAAATATCTAGTAGATTGTTTATCACCATCTCTAAAGTTTTTCTCATTACTCTTATCGAAGTTTTGTCTCAAATAAGTTTCTTTTTCATCAACTGGAACTTGAGCTATTTGTCCTGGTGCATTTCTTGCAATGATTTTTCCATTTGGAAGTGTATCATAAGCAATAGTTTCAGTAGTAACTAATTCTACTTTACCATCATCGCCCATTTTATTTTTAGTATAAACGTTACCTCTAAAATAGTTGAAGTCATTAGCTTCATCGTCAACTATAGGTCTGTAAACGTCTTGAACCCATTCAGCTACGTTACCAGCCATATCATACAATCCGAAATCATTTGGTGCATATGACTTAACTTTATTGGTAATATCTGCATTATCATCAGACCAACCAGCTATTCCTCCGTAATCTCCTTTACCTTGTTTGAAATTCGCTAACTGAAACCCTTTGTTTTGTCTTTTACCAGAACGTGTGTATTGTCCTGACCATGGATATTTCTTTTGTCCTTTATACGTATTGTATTCTCTTTGCCCTACATCAGATGCAGCAGCATATTCCCATTCAGCTTCAGTTGGAAGTCTATATTCTGGAAGAAGTAATCCAGAAGATCTTTGAGCGTAAACGTTTTTAGGATCTTTTGTTGTAGCAGGTTGTCCTTTACTTCCAGCAACTTTTTGTGGCTTAGACAAAGAACCTTTACGACCTTTCAATACAATTTTATCGTCTCCACCAAAAGATTGGTTAGGTGTATTTAAGTACGTTTCAGTACTAAATGAAGCATCTGCTTTTACATCTAATATCTTTGCGTCTTTTTTAAGGTAACCTTCTTTTTCAAGTGTGTTTTCATTCACACGGTCAGTTCTCCATTTACTGAATTCAACTGCTTGAATCCAATTCACTCCTACCACTGGATATTCAGCATAAGCTGGATGTCTCAAGTAGTTAAGCGTCATTGTTTCATTATACCCTAATCTGTTTCTCCAAACTAAAGTATCAGGAGAAGCTCCAATATATATATTTTTATAGTTTTCTTCTTCCGGAGGGAAAACAGTTTTCAACCAAGTTAAGTATTCCATATACATCTTGTTTGTAACTTCTGTTTCGTCCATGTAAAAAGACATAACGTGTTGCTGATTTGGAGTGTTGTTCCAATCGTGCATTACATCATCCTGAACTTTACCCATCGTGAACGTTCCACCCTCTACCATTACTAAACCTGGAGCAGTAGCTTGTTTTTTATACTTATCATTAAACTGGAAGCCACCTTTTTTATCGTTGACTTTCCATCCAGTCGCAGTCGAAGATCCTTTAGAACTTGACTTACCACAACTTGCTACTCCTAAAATCACTACCAAGGATAGCAATAATTTGACAGTCATAATTTTGTTTACTTTCATAATTTTTAGTAGGTAATAAATTTCGAGGCGCAATATAATAATTTACTGTTAAACTACAACCCCTTTTTTATAAATAATAATAAAATTGCAACAACTTTGTAGTTTCTGCATTTTCAGAACGCAAAAATAACATAATTATTATATGATATTGTATTAAATGATTTATTTTTACTCCTAGTAATATTCTAAAAGAAAAATCGTTACTAGATTAGATGAAAAAAATACTTACCTCTTTGTTTATTTTGCTTTCATTTTCTTGTCTTGCACAACAAGAAAGTAAAATTGTTCTTGAATGGACCAAAAAATCTGAAATATCTTTTGGCAACTATAAAATAAATACTCCTCAGTTCAAATCAAACAGTTTCTATTTGGAAACTTCCAAAAAGGAGATTTTTTTCAACCTTAACCTACCGGTTACTTCCGAAGTAGATGAAAATTCTTTGCAAATTACAAATACAACCTACGAACCTATAACAATTGGGGAATTAGGTGACTTATCTCTTTCGAACATTCCAAATAAAATCAATGCCACTATTAGAAACACAAATGCTAGGGATAAAAAATATGCATTTATCTCGCTTTCACCTATAATCAAAGATGGTAGTGGTTTTAAAAAACTAATTTCTTTTACCTATATATATACCAATTCTACATTACAGAATTTTTCAGCAAATAGAAATCCGAATATCATTGTCAATTCAGTATTGAATTCTGGGGATTGGTATCGTTTTTATGTCGAAAAATCTGGAGTTTATAAAATCTCTAAAAACTTTTTACGTGATTTAGGATTAGACACTAACGTAGATCCAAAAAAAATCAAAATTTATGGAAACGGCGGAAGAATGTTGCCTTTATTAAATAGCACATCCTACCCAGGTGATTTAGAAGAAAATGCCATTCAATTCACAGGGGACAGTGATGGAGTTTTTAATGATAATGACTTTATCTTATTTTATGCAGAAGGAGTTGATAATTGGAATCAAGAAAGTCAAACCCACATTAATTTATACGACACGAAATCCTATTATTATGTCACTTCAGAAGGCGGTGATGGCAAAAGAATAATGGATTTAACACAACCTATCGGAGCCCCTGATATAAATATAACCACTTTTGACGATTATCAATTTCACGAAATAGACGAGGTGAATGTGGCGAAAAGCGGAAGAAGATGGTTTGGGGAACAGTTTAACATTAATAACGAACAAACCTTTACCTTTAACTTCCCTAATGTTGTTACAGCCTCTCCAATAAACATATCAATATCTGCAGGTGCCGCAGCGTTTACTTCAACAAATTTTAGAGTAGACTCAAATAACACTACAATAGGAAGCATCTTTTTTTCTGGATTGGTACAAGATTCAGGTACTGAAATAAATATTAACTCATTGACTCAAAATACCGTAGCAAGTGAGACAATGAATATTAAACTTACCTATAATAACGGCGGAGTTCCTTCGGCTAATGGTTTTTTAGATTATATTATACTAAAAGGAGTCCGCAATCTTAAAGGGCATGGAAAACAATTCAGGTTTCAATACAACGCAGCCTCTACCAGTATTGGCACAGGAGAATACCAATTCACAAACGCCTCGGATTTAAGTCAAATTTGGGATATTACAGATATTTACAATCCCGAAAAAACAGAAAATTCAGGTCAGAACTTGTTTTCATTCAAATCCACATTAGGCACTACAAGAAAATACATCGCGATAGATCCGTCTGACTATTACAGCCCATTAAAAGAATCGCAAAGCAAAGTCATCAATCAAAATATTAAAGGCACTGTTTTTAATGACGCAAGCGGAAACTTCCAAGACGTTGACTATATTATATGCACGCCAAATTTCTTGAAAACATCCGCAGAAAAACTAGCTGCTTTCCATAGAACCTATTCAAACTTAAACGTAAAAGTAATTACACTTGAAAACATATATCAAGAATTTGCTTCTGGAAAACAAGATGTTTCAGCAATTAGAAATCTTGTAAAATATGTTTACGAAAACGCTTCTGCTTCCGATAAAAGAATAAAATACCTTTGCCTTTTTGGCGATGCCTCATTTGACTTTAAGGACCGAATCGCTAACAACACTAATATTGTCCCGATCTACCATGCTTTAAACGGCACGAATGGAGGGGAATCATCCTTTGCCTGTGATGATTTTTTCGGCATGCTTGATCCAAATGAAGGCAATATCACCAATGCTTTTGGAGGAATCGACGTTGCTGTCGGAAGAATGTTAATCGACTCTGCAACTCAGGGAGAAGAAATGGTCAATAAAATAATCGACTACCATAAAATCGAATCTTACGGAAGCTGGAGGAACAATATTGTATATATAGCTGATGATTCGGATAAATCATCCGATTCGGAACTGCAATCCAGACAAAATCAATTAGCAGATGTTTTAGTTAATGAAAAGCCTTTTTTCAATATTAAAAAAATAATATTGGACTCCTATGTACAGGAAAGTTCTTCCGGAGGGGAACGATACCCAAAAGCTCGTGAAGATTTATTCAATGCATTTGACAAAGGAGCATTGGTTTTCAATTATTTAGGACATGGTGGAGAAGATGGTTTGTCAGCAGAACGTCTTTGGGAAAAATTAGACGGTCAAAATCTAACCAATAAAAACAAATACCCTCTTTTTATAACAATCACCTGTGATTTTTCACGTTTCGATAATCCATTCCGACCTACAGCTGGAGAATATACCTATTGGAATCCTGCTGGTGGCGCAATCTCTTTGATTACAACTATTAGGACAATTGGTCAAGGTTCTGCTCAAAATTTTAATGACCGATTGTCTCAATATCTTTTTTCATATGGCTCGGATCAATATACTTCGATAGCTGAAGCTTTGCGAATGGCAAAAAACAGCAACCCAAATTCAGCTACAAATGTAGTTTGCTATTTAGGGGATCCTGCGCTAATGTTAGCTATTCCAAAACCAAAAATTCGATTAACAAAAGTAAATAATGCTCCTGTAACTGGACCTATTGACGATTTACAATCATTGGCATTTGTTCAGCTTTCAGGAGAAGTAACAGATGAATTCAATACACCACTTACTAATTATAATGGGGATCTCTCAGTAAATATTTTCGACAAAAACATTACCAAAACAACATTTAATAATGATGGCAATAGCGCGCCGATTAACTTTGATATTTTAGGCGAAACCATTTTTAGAGGAAATGCTTCTGTAACGAACGGCGAGTTTGATTTCGGTTTTGTAGTACCAAGAGATATCAGGATTCCAGTAGGAAATGGAAGAATTAGTTTTTACGCCAAAAGAGACCAAATTTTGCTGGATAAAACCGGCTACGACACTACTATAAAAATTGGAGGAATAAATCCCAATCCGCTTGTTGACAATACTTCACCCCGTGTGCAATTGTACATGAATGACCTTACTTTTATTTCTGGAGGCATTACGAACGAATCCCCTTTGTTTTTAGCAATCCTTGAAGATGAAAACGGAATCAACACTGCAAGTGGAATTGGTCACGACTTAATAGGTATCCTTGACGGAAACGAAAGCAATCCATATATATTAAATGAATATTATGAAACTGAATTGGACAATTACAAAAAAGGAAAATTAAAATTCCCTTTTAAAAACCTATCAAAAGGATTGCATACATTAACTTTCAAAGCTTGGGATGTTTACAATAATCCTATTACTGCCGAAATTCAGTTCTTAGTAGTTGGCGATGAAAGCATTACTTTGACCAATGTACTTAATTACCCTAATCCTTTTGTAAGTTATACCCAATTTTGGTTTACTCACAACCGCCCTTTTGAGCCTCTTGATGTTCAGGTACAAGTAATGACAATTACTGGTAAAATAGTTTGGACAAAAAATCAAATTATAACCACTGATGGTTTTCTGTCAAGAGAAATCACTTGGGACGGTAAAGATGATTTTGGCGACAAAATTGGAAAAGGAGTATATATTTATAAGCTTACCGTAAAATCAAATTTAACAAATAGCAAGACAGAAAAATACGAAAAACTTGTAATCCTTTAATAAAATACTATATTTGTCTAATCAACTTTTTGAAAAATAGAATGAAAAAAATATTAATAGTACTCATTTGTTTATTTGCTTTTCAATTATCAAAAGCACAAGACAGAGTAATCACGACAGGAGTTCCTTTTTTATTAGTAGCCGCTGATGCAAGGGCTGCTGGTATGGCTGACCAAGGAGTTGCTACATCACCAGACGCATTTTCACAGCAATGGAATCCTTCAAAATATGCGTTTTCACTTGATAAAACAGGATTCTCAGTAAGCTACACTCCTTATTTAACAGCATTAGTTAATGATATTTCGTTAAGCCAGGTTACTTATTTTAATAAATATAACGAACGAAGTTCTTTTGCGGGATCAATACGTTATTTTGGGTTAGGCGAAATTGAATTACGCCAAAACATTGACGATGAAGCAAGAATAGTAAAGCCTGCTGAATTTGCATTCGATTTATCTTACGCACTAAAATTAAGCGAACACTTTTCAATGTCTGTTGCAGGACGATTCATTAATTCAAATTTAAAAATCCAAGACGCAACTAATGATGCCAGGGCAGCAAAAACATTTGCTTTTGATGTGTCTGGATTCTATCAATCGGATGAAGCAGCTTTTAAAGATTTTAATGGAAGATGGCGTGTAGGATTCAATTTCCAAAATATGGGGCCAAAAATCAGCTATGATTCTAGTCTTTCTTCTGAAAAAAATGCAAATTTTCTACCTGCACAAATGAAATTAGGAGGAGCCTTTGATTTTATATTTGATAAATTCAATAAAGTAACCGCTAGTATTGAACTAAACAAACTTTTAGTTCCTACTCCTCAAATTCCAACTCCAAAAGATTTGAATGGTGATGGAGACACGACTGATTCTGGAGAAGATGGAGTTGCTGAGGCTAACGAAGCTTACAATAAAATCACTTGGGTTTCGGGTATTTTTAAATCTTTTAATGACGCTCCTGATGGTTTTAGCGAAGAGTTAAAAGAATTCACTTATTCAGTAGGTGGGGAATATTTATATCAAGATTCTTTTGCTTTTCGTTTAGGATATTTTAATGAAAGTCCTATAAAAGGGGCCCGAAAATTTTTCTCTTTGGGAGCTGGTTTCAAATACACTACAGCTAAAATAGATGTATCTTATTTATTTTCAGCATCAAAAGTGCAAAACCCATTGGAAAACACATTACGCTTTTCACTTACTTTTAATTTTGGAGATAAGTATACCAATTAAAACATTTTTAGTTTAAATATAAAAATCCAAATTTCGAAATTTTGAAATTTGGATTTTTTTTACTTTTAAATAATATGAAAAAGATAAATATAACTTCCTCATTTTTATTTTATGATTCTATAGATGAATTAGACTATGACACTAAATCATTAATGAACGAAGCAATTCAAATAAGAAAATCGGCTTACGCACCTTATTCAAAATTCAAGGTAGGCGCTGCTATTCTTTTGGATAACGGAAAAATTGTTTTAGGCTCAAATCAAGAAAATGCAGCTTATCCTTCAGGTCTTTGTGCAGAAAGAGTAGCTATATTTCAGGCAGGGTCAATTTATCCAAATGCGAAAATATTAAAAATTGCAATTACTGCTGCATCTGAAATCAATCAAACATCCGAACCCATTCCTCCTTGCGGTTCTTGTAGACAGTCAATTGCTGAATACGAAATCAAACAAGAAACTCCGATAGCAATTTATTTCATGGGAGAAATCGGAACGGTATACTGTTCCGAATCCCTTAGCAATTTACTGCCTTTACTATTTAACAAAAACTTACTATAAAAAGATTAAAAATCGGCTTTTAAATTTCACTCCTATAAAGGAATGTCTTATTTTTGCTTTTCGCAAATTTGATTAATGTAACTTTTATATAAAATAGTTACTGAAATAAAACAAAAGAACACTTTTAGCAATAAAAAAAATGAAAAAAATCACAAAAGAAGTTTATTTAAAGTGGTATGAAGATATGCTTCTTTGGAGAAAATTTGAAGACAAATTAGCTGCACTTTATATCCAACAAAAAGTAAGGGGTTTTCTGCATTTATACAATGGCCAAGAAGCAGTATTAGCAGGCGCTTTGCATGCAATGGATTTAAGCAAAGATAAAATGATTACCGCATATAGAAACCACGTTCAACCTATTGGTATGGGTGTAGATCCTAAAGCAGTAATGGCTGAACTTTTAGGGAAAGTTACCGGAACATCAAAAGGGATGGGAGGTTCTATGCATATTTTCTCTAAAGAAAAAGGATTTTATGGTGGACACGGAATCGTAGGTGCACAAATTCCTGTTGGTGCTGGAATTGCATTTGCAGATAAATATTTTAATACAGGCGGAGTAACTTTAACCTATTTTGGTGATGGTGCTGCAAGACAGGGATCATTACACGAAGCTTTTAATATGGCGATGTTATGGAAACTTCCTGTAGTTTTTATTGTAGAAAACAATGGTTATGCGATGGGAACCTCAGTAGAAAGAACTGCAAATCATACTGATATATGGAAACTTGGTCTTGGTTATGAAATGCCTTGTGGACCAGTTGACGGGATGAATCCAGTAAAGGTTGCAGAAGCAATGCATGAAGCTATCGATAGAGCTCGTCGTGGTGACGGACCAACATTCCTGGAAATGAAAACATATCGTTATAGAGGACATTCCATGTCTGATGCTCAATTGTATCGATCAAAAGAAGAAGTTGAAGAATATAAAAAAATAGATCCAATTACTCAGGTTTTAGATGTGATTTTAGACCAAAAATATGCTACTGAAGAAGAAATTGAAACTATAGATGAAAGGGTAAAGAATTTAGTAGAAGAATGTACCACATTTGCCGAAGAATCCCCGTTCCCAGAAGTACAACAACTGTACGATGTGGTTTACGAACAAAAAGACTATCCATTTATTCCTCATAGATTATAAATATGGCAACAGTAATAACAATGCCTCGCTTAAGCGATACAATGACGGAAGGAACAGTAGCTACTTGGTTAAAAAAAGTTGGCGATAAAATTAGTGAAGGAGATATCCTTGCTGAAATAGAAACTGATAAGGCAACGATGGAATTTGAATCTTTCAATTCTGGAACGCTTTTGCATATTGGAATTCAAGAAGGGGAATCCGCTTCAGTTGATTCATTATTAGCAATTATAGGAAAAGAAGGGGAAGATATTTCAGCTTTGCTTAATAAAAAAACTGATGCTTCATCCATTAAAGAAGAAGCAAAAACTGAAGAAAAAAAGCCTGAAACTGAAACAAGCCAAACAACAGCATCGTCATTACCAAAAGGCGTTGTCGTAGTTACAATGCCGAGACTTTCCGACACGATGACTGACGGCACAGTAGCAACATGGTTGAAGAAAGTTGGCGACAAAGTATCTGAAGGAGATATTCTAGCAGAAATTGAAACAGATAAAGCCACAATGGAATTTGAATCATTCAATGCTGGGGTTTTATTATTCATAGGAATACAAGAAGGACAATCTGCTCCTGTAGACAGCGTTCTAGCAATCATTGGTCCTGACGGAACAGATATTACTGGCATTGCAGAAAACTATAAAAAAGCAGGAAATTTATCTATTCCTACCCATAACGATACTAAAGAAGAAGAAAAGACTACGCAACCTAAAACAGAAGAGACTGTTCAAGCGTCTTCAACTTCAGACAATAAACGGATATTTATATCTCCATTAGCGAAGAAAATAGCAGAAGAAAAAGGGATTAACCTTTCACAGGTAAAAGGATCTGGCGAAAATGGAAGAATTATAAAAAACGATGTTTCTAACTTTACAGCAACACAAAGTCAAATATCAATTATTGATTCTCCATCAACACAAAATGCCAAACCTTTTGTTCCAGCTGGAGAAACCCTGTCCGAGGAAGTTAAAAATTCGCAAATGCGAAAAATTATTGCGAAAAGATTATCTGAGTCAATATTTACAGCACCGCATTTTTATCTAACAATAGAAGTAGGAATGGATGAAGCAATGAAATCCAGAGCAGTTATAAATACTATTCCAGATACAAAAGTTTCATTTAATGACATGGTTATAAAAGCTTGTGCAATGGCTTTAAAAAAACATCCTAAAGTAAACTCTCAATGGAAAGAGGAAGCTACAATCATTAACCATCATGTGAATATTGGAGTAGCGGTAGCTGTAGAAGACGGTTTAGTTGTGCCAGTGGTGAGATTCACTGATGCCTTGAGTTTATCTCAAATAGGAACTAATGTGAAAGATTTAGCAGGAAGAGCGAAAACAAAAAAATTACAACCTTCAGAAATGGAAGGGAGTACATTTACCGTTTCGAATTTAGGAATGTTTGGTATCACTGAATTTACATCTATAATTAACCAACCAAATTCCGCCATTCTTTCTGTTGGAGCAATTGTTGAAAAACCTGTAGTTCGAAACAGTCAAATTGTTGTAGGAAACACTATGAAAGTTACTTTAGCATGTGATCATAGAACTGTAGATGGCGCAACAGGTGCTCAATTTTTACAAACATTAAAACAATACTTAGAAAATCCAGTTACTATGTTAGCTTAAATTTTTCTTCATTATAAAAAAAGCCTTTTTAAAAATTGAAAATGCCTCAAAAAGTTAGACACTTTTTGGGGCATTTTTTATTTTTCATTTTTAGATTCAATCCACTTTGACATATATTTAGTACTAGCAAACATATGATATTGCATCATGGAACCTATAAAATTATTTAATCTATGTTTATTTAAGTTTTTTTGTATATTAAAGACATACTCAATAAAATCATTTGCAAATAGTGATTGTAAATATCTATTTTCAATAATTTCAAATCCATTTTCCTGTGCTTTTCTCCAAATTACTTCATCAGAATACAGTTTGATTGCACATTTTGCAATTTCATGAGGATCATCTTCAATATATCCATTCCAATTTAAATCTCCTTTCATAGATTCACTACCTATAGAAGTTGTAATACTCGGAGTTCCATAATGCATTGACTCCAATAACTTACCTTTAATTCCTGCCCCAAAACGTATAGGAGCTAGCATTACTAATGACTGCTCAATAACAGGTTGAGCACACTCAATTCTGCCCTTAATAAGGAAACGTTCTTTTGGATTATGCAATTGTAAAACCTTTTGTGAAGGATAGGCACCATAAATATTTAAATTTACGTTAGGTAATTTTTCTTTAATCAAGGGCCAAATTGTTTCTTTTAAGTATTGAACTGTATTCCAATTTGGTTCATGTAAAAAATTACCAATAAACATGAAATCTTTTCTTTGCTTATACGGAATTCTATCCTTAATATTTTCTTCAATCAACAAAGGAATATAAAACAACAAGGAAGAATCAATTTTAAAAAGTGTTTGTAATAATTTAATTTCGACTTCGGAAACTATCAAAGTAATATCACATCGTAAAATACTCGCTATTTCTCTTTTAGTAATATCTTCAATTAATAAACTATCTGGATTAAATTCTTTTTTTTCCTTAAAAGCCTTTTGCCGGGTATATCGCAAACAATGTAAATCTTCGGTATCTAATAAACGTAATGCATTTGGACAATTTTCTGCCACTCTCCATCCGAATTGTTCTTCTATCATAAACCGATCAAACAAAACCATGGAAGGGTTTAATTCTTTAACAAAAACATCAAAACTTGAGCAGTTCAATATTATGGCTTTTTTTTTAACACCTAACTTTTCCAAATCCAACATGAAAGGAGTATCAATTGCAGAGCTGGCAAAAGTAATTTCACATCCCTTATTTATAAATAATTTTATCAATTGCGCCATCCTTCCCCCAGCTGCGGAAGAATTAGGTTCGGGCCAAACAAAGCCTATAATTAAAATTTTTTGCACTTTATTTTTTTTGAAAATTACAAAGAAGTTAATTTATAAAATTTATATTTCCAATATAAAAAAAAATTTCATGATTGAAAGTCGGTCAAGTGATTACTTTTTTGCCCTGAACATAAAAAAAGAGCCCCAGTCTAAAAGACCAGGGCTCAGTAGAATCTGAATCA
>JAZKDI010000029.1:0-23676 GCA_040387655.1 Bacteroidota bacterium
GAATTAAGAATTAAGAATTAAGAATTAAGAATTAAGAATTAAGAATTAAGAATTATTAGTTTTAATTACCCAAAACCCAAAACCCAAAACCCAAAACCCAAAACCCAAAACCTAAAAAAATGAAACATTGGATTGAAGCAGCACGATTGAGAACATTACCGTTATCAGTGTCTGGAATTATATTAGGGAGTTTTTATGCGATGTCACAAGGGATTTTCAATTGGAATATTGTTATATTAGCTTTGACCACCACTTTAGGATTGCAAATCCTTTCCAATTTTGCGAATGATTATGGTGACGGAATGAAAGGCACCGACAATGAAGATAGGGTTGGACCAAAACGTGCCATTCAAAGTGGGGCGATTACTCCAGGCGCAATGCGGTATGCTATTTTTATTACTGCATTTCTAACATTGGTTTCGGCTATGCTGTTGATTTATTTCTCATTCAAGGGAATGTACCTCGTTTATTCCCTGATTTTCTTTGTGTTGGGTATTTTAGCAATTGCTTCGGCTATCCGATATACGGTGGGTAAAAATCCTTATGGATATAGAGGATATGGCGATGTGTTTGTATTTGTGTTTTTTGGATTGGTAAGTACTTTCGGAATTTACTTCATGTTTTCTAAACAAATAGATTATATCTTGCTTTTTCCCGCTGCAGCAATTGGGTTTTTAAGTGTTGGTGTGCTGAATCTGAATAATATGCGTGATGAAGCATCTGATAAAAAATCCGGCAAAAATACTATCGTAGTAAAAAATGGTGGTGCTTGGGCAAAAAAATACCATTATTTCCTTATTGTTTCGGCAATGGTTTTGTTCCTGTCATTTGCTATTCTAAATGATATCAATACAGACGGAATATTCAATTTTGACCAGTATTTATTCCTAATTATTTATTTGCCATTGATAAAACATCTTATCAGGGTATATAAAAATACAAATGCAAAGGAATTGGATCCCGAATTAAAAAAATTGGCATTAAGCACTTTTGCACTTTCATTATTATTGTCATTACAACTCATTTATTTTTTATCAGATCCAATTGTAAATCTTTTTCTTGGAGGAAGATAAAATTTAGTAATTAGAAAAGAGTAATTAGTGAATAGCAAAAAATCTATTTCAAGGCAATCACTCTTCACTTTAAAAAAAAATAAAATGAAAATAACCTTTTACGGTCACGCTTGTATCGGAATTGAAGTAAGTGGCAAACGTATTTTAGTGGATCCCTTTATATCTGCAAACCCAAAAGCAAGTCATGTTAATATCAATGAATTGAAACCTGATTTCGTTTTGATTACTCATGCGCATCAAGACCATACTCTCGATGTGGAATACATTATGCAGAACAATCCCAATGCAATTATTGTTTCCAATGCCGAAATTGCGACTTATTATATCGCAAAAGGATTCAATTGCCACATGATGAATCACGGTGGAAGCTGGGATTTTGGCACGAGCCCAAAAGGCGAATTGGCGAAGCGCTTTGGAACCGTAAAATATGTAAACGCAATTCATTCCAGTTCTTTTGCAGATGGAACTTATGGAGGAAATCCAGGAGGTTTTGTGATTGAAGGCGAACATAAAAATATTTATATCGCTGGAGATACTGCTTTAACAATGGACATGAAACTCATTCCGATGCGTACCAAATTGGATTTGGCAATTCTACCAATAGGAAGCAATTTCACTATGGATGTTGAAGACGCCATTATTGCTTCTGATTTTGTGGATTGTGATAAAATATTAGGCTATCATTATGATACTTTTGGTTATATCGAAATCAATCACGAAGAAGCAATTAAAAAGTTTTTCGATAAAGGAAAAGATTTGATGCTATTAAATATAGGGGAGAGTATTGAGTTGTAAGGTTATTATTAGTACTAAAAAAAGAAAAATATGGAATATGATTTTGATACTGTAATGTCAAAAAAGACAAATGAGGAATTAATTAAAATCGTTAAAACTGAAAGCTCAAAATACCAACCACTAGCAATTGAAAGTGCTAAAAAAGAAATAGATAATCGAAATATTGATTTGAGTGAATTTCATGAAATTGAAGAAAAATTAATTGTCGAAAAAGATTCACAGGACAATTTTAATTCAAGTATCGTTAGTTCTACTGTAAGATTTGCAAATTTTATAATTGATTTCATTTCTTTTTTAATTATTGACTTTATACTGACTGGCTTCGCTGTACAAATTTTTAATATTGACAGTAATAAAAATATTTTACCCATTTGGTTTTTAATGCTTATTTCGTTCATATTAAATTATGCGTTTATGGAACATACGTTTCAGAAAACAATTGGGAAATTCATAACAAAAACTAAAGTTGTAAATCTTAATGGAGAAAAACCTATTTTAAATGATATTGTAATAAGAACATTTTGTAGATTAATTCCTTTTGATAGATTATCTTTTTTCTTTTCTAAAAATGGATTTCATGATGCAATATCAAATACAAGAGTGGTAAGAGACATAAAATAATATCTTGTTCATATTTTAATCCTAGAATTTATTAATAATGAAATTTTTTTTACTAATTATAACTCTTATTTTTACTATAAGTTCCTTCTCCCAACAAGACGGTTATTGGGATAAAGACCGAGCGACTTCTAAGGAAATAAAAGTAAATGCAGGAAAGCGAATTATCGTTAAGTCTGAAGATTTTCCTGTGGGTACAACTGAAATTGTTTATAGAATTACTGTTTTAGACGATAATCAGCAAATGGCAAATAGTTTGGTTTCGGTATTGAAAGCCATTCCAGACCCAACGGGGATTAGCCAGGGATCCGCTGGTGCCGTTTTTTTACTGTCGAAAGTTTCTGGTGATGACAAATGCAAATATGCTATTTTTAATACCAATACATTAGCAACAAGTTATAAATCGAATGGAAAAACAGATAAGGGATGTTGGTCACAAGACACTCCAATAAGTAAGGATGCTAAAGTCCTTTCTCTTGGCAAATCTACTTGTTTACAACCCAATTCTACAAATGTATGGTTTGGTTTTGAAAGCAAGAACTGGATTATGAAACAAAAAATCATATTGGAAATCGTTCCTTGGGTAGATAATAAACTAAGCCGCGGATGGAACTTAACCAACCGTAAAAAAATGTTAGCTCAATGTAAAAATACTGAGCTGGCATTGAAACTTCAAAATTCTGATGGTTTTTGTGCTTGTGTTTTAAATAAAATCCAAAAAGAATATAAATATCAGGAATTCCAGAGTTTACTGGATATCGAAAAAGAAAGATTGTTTAAAGAATATGGAAATGCATGTCTGAACGAAACCGGTGCGGAAAACACGTTAAGCGATTCTCAAAGAACTGTGGCCACAAATTTTGCTAAACAAGGAAAATATGGCGAGGCGATATCACAACTGAATTCGGTTATAAATTCCGGCAAAGCCAATGTAAATGATTATAATGAAATCGGACTTTATTACATCTATACAAAACAGTTTGAAAAAGCATTGAAATTCTTAAAAACAGGTGCCATATTAGATCCGAGTGAACTTTCAATCCAACTAAATTTGGCACACACCTATATGTTTTTATACGATATAAACAGCGCTAAAAAAATACATAAAAAGTATAAAGAGCAAAATGTAAACGCCACTGAAAGTTGGAAAGAAAGAACAAATAAAGATTTTACTCTTTTTATGCAAAAAGGCTTACCTGAGAAAAACTTTAAAAAAATAATAAAAACGTTAGAATAAGAAATAACAATAATAAATCTTGTCACCCCGAGCGTAGTCGAAGGGCCAAAAACCCTACACTTTTTGAAAGCTACTTACCACAAATATTTACTTTTTTTTAAACGTCCATCGGGAACTTCCCGCGGCGTAATGAATGAAAAAGAAACTTGGTTTATTGTTCTTGAAAAAGATGGTAAACTTGGAATAGGAGAGTGTGGAATTTTGCGTGGATTGAGTTGTGACGACAGACCGGATTATGAAGAAAAATTGAAATGGGCTTGTAATAATATACATTTAGGTAAAGATAAATTATGGGATGCATTGCTAGAATTTCCTTCAATTCAGTTTGGGATTGAAATGGCTTTTAAATCTTTAGAAAGTGAAAATCCCTTTGTGCTTTTTCCTTCTGAATTTACTGAATCTAAAAAATCAATTGAAATAAATGGTTTGGTTTGGATGGGGCAACCCGCTTTTATGAAGCAACAAATCGACGAAAAAATAACAGAAGGATTCAGATGTATTAAACTAAAAATTGGCGCTATCGATTTTGAAAAAGAACTAGAATTATTAGATTTTATACGTCAGCATTTCAGTCCAAATCAAATAGAAATCAGGGTAGATGCCAACGGCGCTTTTAGTCCTACAGATGCTTTAGATAAATTAAATCAATTAGCTGGGTATAAGTTGCATAGTATTGAACAACCCATTGCCATAAATAATATTGATGCAATGTCAAAATTATGTAAAGCGACACCAATTCCCATTGCTTTGGACGAAGAGTTAATTGGCGTATTTACAAGGGAAGAAAAAGAAAAACTACTTCAAGAAATTAAGCCACAATACATAATTTTGAAGCCGAGTTTTATAGGTGGTTTTCGAGGAACACAAGAATGGATAACACTTGCTGAAAAATATAAAATTAGCTGGTGGATTACTTCAGCATTGGAAAGCAATATTGGGTTAAATGCCATCGCACAATGGACCTATTTACAAAATAATAAAATGCCACAAGGATTAGGAACCGGTGCTTTATATACCAATAATTTTGATTGCCCGCTGGAAGTTTCACAAGGACAATTACGGTATCAGAAAAAAGGCAATTGGGATTTAGAAAAACTCATTAAAAAAATAAAAGCGTAAACTTTATAAGGTTTACGCTTTTATTGTTCTGCTAGAAATATTAGTTTGAATTTTCATCGTGGTTTACCATCCACTGAATTCCAAATTTATCGGTAAACATTCCAAAATAAGCACCCCAAAAGGTTTTATTCAAAGGCATTGTTATTTTTCCTCCTGCTGATAAACCGTTGAATAATTTATCTGCTTCGGCTATACTGTCTGTATTAATCGAAATCGCAAAATTATTACCTGCATTGTGTACCTGTCCAGAAGATTCTATACAGTCACTTCCCATAAGGATACTTTCTTTGCTTATTGGTAAAGAAACGTGCATGATTTTTTCACCATCTACTTCAGATATAGGATCACAATCTTCCATTGGTGGCATATCTTTAAATTTTCCGATATAAGGGAATTCCCCACCGAAAACAGATTTATAGAAATTGAATACTTCCTCACAATTTCCATCAAAAGTTAAATAAGGATTTACTGTTGCCATAGTTTTTGTTGTTTATAGTTTATTAGTTGTTTTTTCCGTCAACAACGGGTCTGTTTTCACGATTTGCCAATTCCCAAGCCATTGCAAAAGCAAGTTGTGTTCTTTTTGCCAATGCATCAAATTCAATTTTATCCACTTCGTCAGTTTTTTTATGATAATCGGCATGTACTCCGTTAAATAAAAAGACAGATGGAATTCCTTTTTTAGCAAAATTATAATGGTCTGAACGGTAATAATAACGGTTTGGATCAGTCTTGTTGTTGTATTTATAATCTAAATTTATATTCACATATTTAGTATTTGCTTCTTCGCAAATTTTATACAAATCTGATGATAAAAAATCTGAACCAATTAGATAGATATAGTTATTTGAATCTTTATGAAGTTCATCACGGCGACCAATCATGTCAATATTAATATCTGTTATGGTATTGGCAATCGGGAACAAAGGATTTTCAGAGTAATATCTTGAACCGTGCAATCCGTGTTCTTCACCTGTAACATGCAGGAATAAAATAGAACGCTTTGGTCCATGGCCTTCTTTTTTTGCTTGTGCAAAAGCTTTTGCAATTTCTACTAAGGCAACAGTTCCTGAACCATCATCGTCGGCTCCATTAAAAATTTCGCCATTTTCTATTCCGATATGGTCATAATGCGCAGATATAACCAGGATTTCATCTGGTTTTTCAGAACCTTCTATAAATGCCCAGATGTTTTCTGAATCGCCAAGTTTTTCACCGTATTCTTTGTTCATGAATTCAGCTGGAACAGCCTGGTAATAACTTGTTGCCCCTTTTGGAAAAGAAACATTGTTTTTCTTGTATTGTTGGATAAGGTATTCCCCTGCTTTTTTCTGTCCTTTTGTTCCTGTATCCCTTCCTTCCATTTCATCGGAAGCCACAACAGTCAATAACGTTTTTAGGTCGGTTGGAGTAATGAGTTTCAGGTATTTTGTAGGTTCTACCATTGGTTTGGTAGTTGAAGCAGTTGGAGTTTCGTTTGTTTTATGGGTTGAACAACTAATGCTTAACGCCAAAAGCGGACATAATAAAAATATTTTTTTCATTTTAATTCTGTGGGTTAGTGTAAATTAATAAATGTATAAAAAGCGAATAATAGCAAGATGATAAAGATGAATAAAAGATTTATAAAAAAAAGCGTTGTAGCTTTTGCAAATGAAACCAGTTTGGTCTCTTCATAAAAACGTCGGTGCGCTGGGTAAAAATAATAAATCATCCATCCAAATCCTATAATATTTATAAATCCTAGTATTAAATCGGCAAAAGTGGAATCCCCCAATAGCGAAAATAGTTTTCCAACCAAAAACAAGAGCAGGGAAATCAATAATAGAAAAGAAAAATAATGCAAGGTAAATATCCCATGATCAAAATAATACCATTTCTTTTTGTTGTGAAAAAGCCAAAGGAAAAAGGCAAATAGCGGCATATAAATAAAAAGAACTTTTGGGAAATTGCTGCTAAAGGCTTTTATGAATTTTTCAGTGATTTCCGCCCGCGTATTATGTTCGGTAACTTTGCGGACTTTAGTCATAATCCAATGTTCTAAAGCGGAATCTTTCTTGTCTTTTGTGGCAGTTGAATGAATAGTATCATATTCTTTTAGTGTCTCCGGATTAAAATAATCGTCCTTTTCATTTATTTGAATAGTATTGGCGGTTGTTTCTTTCACGTTGATTTTTTCAGATGATGGGTTGGGGAAAACCGCAATCAGGAAAAAAGTTATAAAACTGATAAAAATATAAAGCCGAACGGGAGCCAGATAGGAAAGTCTTTTTCCCGAAAGGTATTCTTTTGTTAATGTCGCTGGTTTTAAAAGAAGGTTTTTTATGGTTTTCCAAAAAGCATTTTCATAATGCGTTAAATCTTCAAAGAAGTGTATGAATAAATGGTGGAATGTCTTTCTGGTATCGGTATTTTCTTGGCCACAATTAGGACAAAACCTTTTTTCTACAACATGTCTGCAGTTCAGGCAAGTCTTGTCTTCTCGAATAATGCTTTTTGACATAGATTTGAATTTGAATAATTCCAGATGTAAATCTATTAATTTTATTATTATTTTTACTCAAATATTTATTTAAAAAAATGCAGTCAAAAGCCACCACAGTTGATCAATATATTGCAGAACTTCCCGACGATAGAAAACCGGCAATGGAAAAATTACGCAAAATAGTAAGTGAAAATTTACCAACAGGTTACAAAGAAGTAATGACTTACGGGATGATGGGTTATGTGGTTCCCCACGAAATCTATCCAAGTGGGTATCACTGCACGCCAAAACTACCATTGCCGTTTATCAGCATTGGTTCGCAAAAGAATTTTATTGCGCTGCATCATATGGGAATTTATGCAAATCCGGAATTGCTGGAATGGTTCGTAACGGAATACCCAAAACATTGCAAAACCAAACTCGATATGGGAAAAGGTTGTATCCGTTTTAAAAAGATGGATGACATTCCGTATGAACTGATTGCAGAATTAGCAACTAAAATCTCGGTTGCTGATTGGATAAAGATGTATGAAAAGAATTTTAAGAAGTGATTAGTTCTTGTTTAGCTTGATTTAGACGCCCTTATGTGTTGTAAAGAATTTTTAACATTCCTTGATTCAAGAGACAATTTATTGTATTTATTTTCTGTAAAGAGAATTATTTCTATAATCCTTTCGTTCAGTTTCTGATTAGATTTCAATTTTTGAAATATTTGGTTTTTACTTTTTGAAATAGAAAGTTTAAAAAGAGATGAAATAATGTCGTCTACCATTCTTGAGTCAAGTTTTTCAAGGTTGATTATTAAAATATCATATGTATTTTCAGAAATGTCAAAGAATGAAAAATTAAATTGTTTTATTAAAATTGAATTTAACTCCTCTAATTTATCAATTTCTGTTTTTTTTCTTTTCTGAAATATCCATTCAATAAATTCCGAAAATTTATTGATCATTAATTCTAATAAAATATAACTTCCTTGTGGCATTTCAATATTTTTTTATTTCACGTACTGCCTAAACGTTTCGCCGCTAAACGAAGTTGCAGCCTGTCATGTCTGTCGCCTAAACTTACTTAAGTGTTCGTAAATGTACAACTTAAAGTGAGCCACCAATTGCGGTTAGGTAATGTTACCAGAGGTTTACTTATGGACAAACCAACCATTTTCGAATTTAAAATTTTTATCCTTTAAGTATTTTCTTCTAATACTATCGTTAAAAGGCATAACATATTGTTCAGGTAAATCTTCCAATCTTGACAGGTAACATTTGTAAACCGTATCCATGCTAATATGCCCAAAGCCATATTTACGACTTAAGTCAAGAAATAATTCCATGTTCTTTCTTTCCTTCAACGTATCAATTTTATTTTCGGTTAATGCGGATAGGCTATCACTTCTATTTTTAAAGTTATCGATTCTAAATAGTTTACCCAATTTTCCATTATCCTCAATCCTATACCATAGCATAAAATTATTTGATCCAATGTCGTTTAAATATACGGAACCAGCGCGATAACCATAAAAGTTTTTCGGTAAGGTTTTTAAGTCATTAATATCCAAATTTTCTTTGTAATCTCTTTTACAAGCTACTAAAAAAGCAATCGTAAAAAGAATAATTATTTGAAGTTTCATACATTCCGATTTTTACTAAATCTCTGGTAACTTATTTATATTGATGGCCGAGTTAACACAAACTAGATGATTTTGGGGTGACTTGTAATGAAAAAACCACCTTTTTTATTTTAGTTAAATATAGAAATTTTAAACCAAAACCTTACCTAAAATATTTCCCTTTAAAAACAAAAGAAAATAAATTGTTAATCTTATTTTTGTACCACAAAAAAAATAAAATGTACAAACTAATTCTTCGCCCTATACTTTTCCGTTTTGATCCTGAAAAAGTTCATTATTTTACTTTTTCACTTGTTAGGACATTATCAAAAATACCTGGATTTACTTCGCTTTTCAAGTCATTATATGAAGTAAATGACAAACGTTTGGAAACAGAAGTTTTTGGGTTAAAATTCAAAAATCCGGTTGGTCTTGCTGCTGGTTTTGATAAGGATGCCAAGTTGTATCAGGAACTTTCGAGTTTTGGTTTCGGATTTATAGAAATAGGAACATTGACACCAAAACCACAGGACGGAAACCCTAAAACACGCTTGTTTAGACTTAAAGAAGACGGCGCAATCATTAACCGAATGGGTTTTAATAACGGAGGCGTTCAGGAAGCTGTTGAAAGATTAAAAAAGAACAAAAACGTCTTAATAGGCGGAAACATCGGGAAAAATAAACTGACACCAAACGAAAATGCGGTTGATGATTATGTAATCTGTTTTGATGCACTATTTGATTATGTTGATTATTTTGTAGTGAATGTAAGTTCACCCAACACGCCAAATCTGAGAGAATTGCAGGAAAAAGAACCTTTGACAATGCTTCTAAACACTTTACAAACCCAAAATACCAAAACCCAACACCCAAAACCTATCCTTCTAAAAATCGCCCCAGATTTAACCAATGAACAACTTCTGGACATTATCGATATCGTAAATGAAACAAAAATCGCAGGCGTGATTGCCACAAATACTACCATTTCTAGAGAGGGATTACAATCCGATAACAAAACCGAAATGGGTGGACTTTCTGGAAAACCATTAACGAAACGTTCAACAGAAGTGATTCGGTTCTTGTCTGAAAAAAGCAATAAATCCTTCCCAATCATTGGTGTGGGGGGAATACATTCTGCGGATGATGCCATTGAAAAACTCGAAGCAGGAGCTAGTTTGATCCAGCTTTATACTGGGTTTATTTATGAAGGGCCGGCATTGGTGAAAGCCATCAATAAAAAGATTTTAAAGAATTTATAATTCATAATTTATAATTTGTAATTGTTTTTCTACCTTTGAAACCCTTATGGAGCCAATAAAAATTATCGAATGTCCGAGAGATGCAATGCAAGGCATCAAGACGTTTATACCTACCGAAAAAAAAGTAACTTATATTCAGTCTTTACTGCGTGTGGGGTTTGATAGCATCGATTTTGGTAGTTTCGTTTCCCCTAAAGCGATTCCTCAAATGGTGGATACAGCCGAAGTTTTGGCTCAATTGGATTTATCACAAACACAAAGTAAATTGCTGGCAATAATTGCCAATACACAAGGCGCAGTTTCGGCTTCACAACATAAAGAAATTCAATATCTGGGTTTTCCTTTTTCGATTTCCGAGAATTTTCAGATGCGTAATACCCATAAAACCATTGCCGAAAGTTTGGTGACGTTACAAGAAATTTTAAACATTGCGGATGCTTCCAATAAAGAAGTCGTTACTTATATATCAATGGGTTTCGGAAACCCTTATGGCGATCCTTGGAATGTGGAAATAGTAGGGGAGTGGACAGAAAAATTATCCAAAATGGGAGTTAAAATCCTATCCCTTTCTGATACTGTGGGAAGTTCTACGCCAGACGTAATCGATTACCTGTTTTCAAACCTGATTCCGAAATACCCACAAATAGAATTTGGAGCACACCTGCATACTACGCCAGACAAATGGTTCGAAAAAATTGATGCCGCCTATAAAGCAGGTTGCCGCCGTTTTGATGGAGCGATTCAAGGTTTTGGCGGATGCCCAATGGCAAAAGATGATTTAACGGGTAACATGCCAACCGAAAAGTTATTGTCCTATTTTACCACTCAAAAAGAAAATACGAATACGAGCCCAATGAGTTTTGAAAGTTGCTACAACGAAGCAACTAAATTGTTTGGTGAGTATCATTAATTCTGAACTAGTTTCAGACTCTCAATTATTATTTAGTTCATATTAGCAATCAGCTATACTATTTTTTAAAAAATATTTAGAACGAAATAATTTCAAATTAATCAAATCGGATAACAGATTAAAGTTTTTTAATATATTTTCCTGCTTCTGGAGTGATGCAGGAAAATATATTTAGGTTTTATAGGGTTTTAAGAACTCCAAGCTTCTTCAACTTTATCGATTACCCATTTTTTATCTACTTTTTTGATAAAAATTCTATAACCGTGACCACAAGTTTCTCCACAGATAATATCACTTGTAAGGATTCCGTATTTTTTCTCATCGTCAAATTGTATTCTTGAGAAGGAGAGAATACCATTAATACAAAAACCTCCTACGATATCTAATGTTTTGTCTAATTTTTTATTAGAAATGAAGTTGATTTTTGTAGACTTGATTTTGTTGAATTTTTTTGTGTTTATTGCATATTTTATTGTGTCATGTTCTTCCCCTTCGGATACCATGGCATCTTTAAAATATTTTTTAAGTTCCATTTTCTGGTCTTGCTCAAAATGTATTGTATCAACGAGAGTAACAACTATTTTTGATTTGTTGTTTCTAATTTCGTCTAACTGTTCAATATATTTTTCTCGAAGTTTGTTTCCATCAGGTTTTTCAAATCCAGTAGAATTGCCAACACTGTCTAATTCAACCGTAGGAGCAGTAAAAGTTGAGTTATTATGAACCCAAAGGGAATCTATAAGACTCGGATAAATTTCGAGCATCACATTTTTTTCCAGTTCTAAGTCCGACTTTTTATTGCCGCAACTAAAAACCAAAATCATTAAAACCAAAATGGTAATTGTTTGTTGTGTTTTTTTCATAATTCGCAGTTTTATATTTCGTTATTTAACGAAACAGTTATTACTAATTCGACCTAAAGATAAGTAAAATTTCAATGTAAGAACGAAGCTACTAAATTATTTAAAGTGTTCATTATAAAATTGAAAGTGTTTCTAGTCAATCTCTTGGGTTTTATATAAACTATAAAAAAGTAAACATGCGTTTATCAAGCAAAGAAACATTCCATATCTTATCTGAGTTAATCCAGGAAGCATTAAAGCAATTGTTATAAATGATAAAATTATTTAGTTTGATTTTTTATTACAGTGAAGAAAAATTAATTAATATTGGTCGCAAACAAAATCAGCTATGAAGAAATTCCCAAGTTATTCCCATACTCAAAAAATCTGCAATCTAAAATCTGCAATCTAAATTTTTTCATTACATTTGCACGCAATTCAACTACAAATTGCAATGGACGCACACAACAACAAGATTATCGGCGAAGGACTTACTTACGATGACGTTTTATTAGTTCCAAATTACTCAAATGTACTTCCGCGCGAAGTGAGTATCCAATCAAAATTTTCAAGAAATATAACACTTAATGTTCCTATTGTATCCGCAGCTATGGATACCGTAACCGAAAGCGCTATGGCAATTGCAATGGCTCAGGAAGGCGGCATTGGTGTACTGCATAAAAACATGACTATTGAGCAACAAGCTGCAAAAGTCAGAAAAGTGAAACGCGCCGAATCCGGAATGATTATCGATCCAGTGACTTTGCCGCTTTCTTCAACTGTAGCCGATGCGAAAAATGCGATGAAGGAATTTGGTATTGGCGGTATTCCAATTGTGGATGAAAACCAAGTATTAAAAGGAATTGTTACCAATCGTGATTTGCGTTTCGAAAAAAGCAATGCAAGACCAATTGTAGAAGTAATGACTAGTCAAAACCTGATTACTGTTGCCGAAGGAACTTCTCTTGAACAAGCTGAAGTAGTGTTGCAAGGAAACAAAATAGAAAAATTACCTGTAGTTAATGCCGATTATAAATTAGTGGGATTAATTACTTTTAGGGATATAACCAAATTAACTCAAAAACCTATTGCCAATAAAGATGTTTATGGACGTTTGCGAGTAGCAGCTGCTATTGGTGTTACAGGTGATGCAGTTGATAGGGCAGAAGCATTAGTAAACGCTGGTGTTGACGCCATTATTATTGATACAGCTCACGGTCATACACAAGGTGTAGTGAACGTATTGAAAGAAGTAAAAAGTAAATTCCCGAAAATTGATGTTATTGTAGGAAACATTGCAACTCCAGAAGCTGCTAAGTATTTAGTAGAAAATGGAGCTGATGGTGTAAAAGTGGGTATTGGACCTGGTTCTATCTGTACAACTCGTATTGTGGCTGGTGTTGGTTTTCCACAATTTTCAGCAGTATTAGAAGTGGCTGCTGCATTAAAAGGAACAGGGGTTCCTGTTATTGCTGATGGAGGAATTCGTTATACAGGAGATATTCCAAAAGCGATTGCTGCTGGAGCTGATTGTGTAATGCTAGGTTCATTATTGGCCGGAACTAAAGAATCTCCGGGAGAAACCATAATTTTTGAAGGAAGAAAATTCAAATCCTACAGAGGAATGGGTTCTGTTGAAGCTATGGAAGGCGGATCAAAAGACCGTTATTTCCAAGATGTGGAAGACGATGTTAAGAAACTGGTACCGGAAGGAATCGTAGGTCGTGTACCTTATAAAGGGGAATTGAACGAAAGTATGTTGCAGTTCATTGGTGGTCTTCGTGCTGGAATGGGCTATTGTGGTTCAAAAGATATTCCGACTTTACAAGCAACAGGTCGATTTGTTCGAATTACTGCCAGCGGAATCAGGGAAAGTCATCCACATAATGTGACCATTACTAAAGAAGCTCCTAATTATTCGAGGTAATATGAAGTTACGCTTTGATATTCAAGATATTATTGAAACAGAAATTTTTTATGGGTTTTATAATATCTATATTCTAGGCTGTCATCATATTGAAACAAATTCCGATTTTCATATTCAAATTGTAAATATTGAAACCAACCAGAATATTGAATTAACTGAAAAATATATAAAAGGAAGGGATTATAAATTTAATAGGAAAGCAATCAAATTTTACAGTTTTCAAAATGCTCACTACGGTAAATTTAGAATATCGGTTCACAATTTTGAAGATATTATAATTAAGGATTCAATATTGGAGTTTTTTTCGTTTCCTTTTTCAATAACTCATAGTGTATTATCATTTATTTTAGGAAGAAGCAGAAAAAAGAAAGACTTAAAATCTATAGAAATAGTAATAGAATAAAACAATAAAGATATAAGTTCAACTCTTATATCTTTTTTATTTTAACTCATTTTATATCATTTTTTTCTGAACCGACCTCGAGGTTCATCACCTTCCTGCAATACACTCTCTGAATGTAAATAGTGTGCAGCAATAGCTGAATCGGTTACTTTTTTAGCAGAGCGTTTCAACATTTCTATTTCAAATTCATTTAAGAAACTCTCCCTTATACCAATTGTCTTCCAGTTCGAAGAAGGCCTACATTCTTTTTTTATTGCCCGTGCCAATGTTAGTGCATCCAATAACGCCTGATTTGCTCCTTGTCCTTTAAAAGGACTCATAGGATGGGCTGCATCTCCAATTAACGTTACTTGTTCTGTTTTTTTCAATAGTTCTAAATCAAGTAATTCACGATCATATACAGGATAACCCGAAATATAGGTTGTTAAAGTCGCTGCTAAAATTTGAGGAATAGGTTCATGCCATTGAGTCCTTCTGCAAGCTTCTTCTTTGAGTGCCTGACTGCCTTTTTTGCTTAAAGATTTTGCATCCTCTTCTGACATTGGAAAACTCAATTGCCACATCACAGAATCAGATGCATATGGCATGATATAAATCCGCTCATTACCATTGGCAGTTTGAAAAACCGTTGCAGAATCCAATAGAGCATTCTTTAAGCCTTTAAGGTTTGCTAAAGGACAAATACCCAATATTACCATACAATCCAAATAACGCAATGGGCTTTTATCCTCAGGAATCAGCAATTTTCTTACAGTACTGCGAATGCCATCGGCGCCAACCACAAGATCAGCTTTAGTGGTTTTTATTGTACCGTTTATATTAAATTGCAATTCAGCTTTTTTATCCTTACATAGCTTTATATCAATAAGTTGATGATTCCATTGGATTGTATCATTTCCGCCGAGTTGTTCTAATAATGCTAAACGTAAGGATTGTCGTGCAATGTGTATATTGGTACGTCGTGGATTTGTTTTTTTTTCTTCAGTAACCCATTTTTTCATTCCCCATTCCCCGATTATTTTACCGTCTGTAGTATGAACCACATGTCTTTTAGAAATAACTCCTTCTTTTAAGTTGAAAATTCCCAAACCCTCAATTGCCTTGCTTGCTTGTTGTAAAGTGAGTCCATAACCTTGGGATCGAATGTTAAAGTCAGTGTCTCGTTCATAAAGTGTAAAAGGAATGCTACGGTGCAAACAGGCTACTGCTAATGCGATACCTCCAATTCCTCCTCCAATAATGGCAATATGTGGGTAGTTTTCGGTATCAGCTTCTGGTGGATTGATTGAACGAATTAACCCCGACCCAGAACAGTTCAAGCAGGGATAAAGATGTCCTTTAGGAAGAATAGGGGCAATTCCATCGGTATTGTTTTTTTCAAATTCTTCCAATGCAATTTGGTAATCTATCCGTGCTTTTTTGTTTAGTCCTTGGCTTTTTTTTCCGCGCCCTTGACATGTTGGACAAATAGTCCAATTGGTTTTTTCGATTTCTGCCTTTTTCAATTATTATTTAATTACACTTTTGTTTATGAGTTTTAATGTTTTCGATAATTTTTTTAAGTTTTTCAATAAGATTAGGCATGGTAATTTTTGTCATCGGAACACTAACTGTTAATACTTGATCAAATACTAATGTTGAAAGGCAAAATTGTCCAGCAACTAAATCCCCTGATGTATCGTCTTGTGGCTTGTAATTTTTGTAGAAATAGTTCCAAATAAAATATTTTTTATAATTTATATCTCCTTCTGCAAACATAATATCTCTAACAGCTGTATTTTTATCATTATTCATATAATTAACTTCATATGACATATAACCCTTTAAAATTTCCTGTTGTTGTTTTATTGTCAATTTTTTCATTTCATACACTTTCTTTATGTTTTCTGGTACAGGAATGATTATAGTTTGAAAAACAATTCCATCTACATTGATAAAAAAATGATTAGGAAGCATTTCATTAGTTCCCATGTCAAGCTTATCAACCTTTTTACCGAAGAAATTAATTTCTATTTGTTTTTTATCGCGACATACTATTAATTTTCCACCATCATTATTAGGGGAAAAGTTTAAATTAAATATTTCTTCTTCTGAATTTTGTGCAAAAAAAAATTGCGTGCTAATCAATAAGGCAATTAGAGCTAAATTTCTAATAATCATTTAATTGAGTTTGGTTATAATATTCTACCACTTCTGACTTTATGGTTAAGTTTGCTGTAGAAATTAAAAATTTATACAAAACTATGATAAAAATTAATTGCTCATTTATCCAATCAATATATGCCATCTATTAGATTGTAATGATTAATATAATTTAAATGCTCTCACTCCAATAAGTCTTTCTTTAAATGCTCACTGTCCCAACTGTGATTCGTAGCAGCAATTTGCGAATGTATATCCGTTTTTAAAAGCTGTTCCTGCATTTCAATTTCTTGTTTTATGGTAATCAAATAGGCATGTTTGTCGTGACGTTTCTTGGCTAGTTTTCGCGTGGTGACTTCATCGTATTTAATAAACTGTTGTCCTTGTCTGGTAGCAGTATATTTCCGGTGACCCAATTCTACTAAGGCATCAACTCCCATGTGGACCGCACTGTATAGGGTTTCTCTATAAACATGGGCTACTTTATGGTCTATTAATTCATAAGCATCATTTCTGTTTCGTGCACGGGTAAGGATTTTTAAATGCGGAAAATGGGTTTTTAAAATTTGTATCACTTGTAAGTTTACAGTAGGATTATCGATGGCAGCAATAAAAACTTTGGCGTTTTCACAACCTGCGGCTTTTAATAATTCCAAACGGGTGGCATCACCATAATAAACTTTGAACCCTAGTTTTCTCAGTACATCTATTCTTTCCGAATCATAGTCTAAAATGGTGGCACGTACTTTATTGGCTTTTAGCAAACGCCCTACTGTGCTCCCAAAATGTCCAAAACCAGCTATAATGACAGCATTGTTTTCGTTTATAAAATCACTTTCCTTTTTTACTTTTTTGGTTTTGGAACGTGTATTAGGATAAATCAACCTTTCATTCATAAGCAATAAAAAAGGTGTGGCTACCATACTCATTGCTATAACCACCATAATCTGATTGGCGAGCATAGACGGAACTATGTTCAATTGATTGCAAAATCCCATGATAACGAAACCAAATTCTCCAGCCTGACTAAGGCTAAATGCAATTAAAAGGCTTTGATCTGGTCTTTTTTTATAAAATTTTGAAACTCCAAGTAATACTATAAATTTCACAATGGTGAGGATGGCTCCAAAAGCAAAAATGAACATCGGTTCCGCCATTATTAATTTGAAGTTGATTGATGCGCCTACGCCAATGAAAAACAATCCCAACAACAATCCTTTGAATGGGGCAATATCACCTTCAAGCTCATGTCGGAATTCGGAATTAGCCAATACAACCCCAGCCATAAAAGCACCTAAAGCGGGGCTAAGCCCTACGAGTTGCATTAAATAGGAAACGCCAACAACCAATAAAAGCGCCGAAGCAGTAAATAATTCCTGTACTCGCGTTCTGGCAATTATCCTTAAAAGCGGAACAAACAAAAAGCGACCGGATAAATAAATTGTAGACAACATTCCGAAAACGATTAGCGTCTGTAACCATCCGGGATAATCATTAATCAAAGATTGTTGGATTTCATTGGCAGTTTCGGTTTTTACTAATGAAATCAATGGTAAAAAAGCGAGTATCGGAATAACTGCTATATCCTGAAAAAGCAATACAGCAAAAACGGTACGTCCAGTTGTAGTGTTGGACAAGCCTTTTTCTTTTAAAGTCTGTAAAACAATTGCTGTTGACGATAAAGCCAATGCCAAGGAAATAGCGAGTGTGGTCTCCCATTTCCAATCCATAAAAATCAAGCACCCTATAAATAAAACTACAGTTGTGCCAATGACTTGCATGGAGCCCATGCCAAATATAAATCGCCGCAGTTTCCAGAATTTGCTCGGTTCTAATTCAAGACCAATAATGAAAAGCATCATAACTACGCCAAATTCGGCAAAGTGCATAATATCCTGACCTTCTTGGCCTATTAAACCCAATAGAAACGGACCGATAACTATTCCCGCAAATAAGTAACCGAGAATGGAACTGAGCCCTATTTTTTTTGCAATAGGAACACATACCACTGCCGCGGATAGATAAATAATGGACTGGAGCAGAAAATTATTATCCATATTATGTTTTTATGGTAGCAAACCATTCGTTGAGGTAATGGTATTGTTGAATTTCGTTAATATCAATTTCTTTTCCTTTTATATAGTCAAGTAGATAACCGTATATTTTTCCGTTTTTCTGATAATCGTCTTCTGTCATATTATGGGTTCCATGAACAACAAACGGTGGAAGATAATTCATGTTGCAGATTTTTGCAGTTTGATTGAATGGTTGCAGTAAATCTGGAATACTGTATCGGTCCTGACCGGTTTCACAATAATTTTCCTTGTCACCACCCGTAGTTACTACCTGAAAAATAATTTTGTTTTCTAATTGTTTTCCCCTTTTTCCATACGCCCAGCCATGTTCCAAAACCATATCGATCCATTGTTTCATCAATGGGGGACAACTGTACCAATACATTGGATGGTGCCATATAATAATATTATGATCGCTTAAAAGTTTTTGTTCCCGCTTTACATCAATATCAAAATCAGGATATTCTTCATATAAATCATGAAATGTTATTGATCTTGAATTCGGAATATTCTGTACCAATGCTTTATTGGTATTCGATTTTTCGAACAACGGATGCGAAAATAATATTAGGATTTTATTCTTGATCATGACTTACGGTATACTTGCCGTAAGGTATAAAATATAGTTGAGTTGGAGAAATGGAAATGTATATTCATAAAAAAATCCTGATAATTTTAGTACTATCAGGATTTTAATTTAGGAAATATTTTCTAACCAATCCCCAAAAAATTACTCGGGGTAATGTGCATCAACTCCGCTTTAATTTCATCAGAAACGTCTAAAGTTCCAATGAAATTATGAATTGCTTTTTTATCAATAGCTTCGTTTGTTCTCGTCAATCCTTTCAGTGCTTCGTATGGATTTGGATAAGCCTCACGACGTAAAATAGTTTGGATTGCCTCAGCAACAACTGCCCAGTTTTTTTCTAAATCTTCGTTGAATTTTGGTTCGTTCAAAAGTAATTTGTTCAATCCTTTCAAAGTAGCTTCAAAAGCGATTAAAGTATGACCCATTGGTACACCAATATTTCTCAAAACTGTACTGTCCGTCAAATCACGTTGTAATCTTGATAATGGTAATTTTGCCGAAAGGTGCTCAAAAATAGCATTGGCTATGCCTAAATTTCCTTCAGAATTTTCAAAATCAATTGGGTTTACTTTATGTGGCATTGCCGATGAACCTATTTCGCCAGCTTTTATTTTTTGTTTGAAATAATCCATTGAAACATACGTCCATATATCTCTGTCCAAATCAATTATTATAGTGTTGATTCTTTTCAATGCATCAAAAAATGCAGCAAAATGATCGTAATGTTCAATTTGTGTCGTGGGGAAAGAGTGGTGTAATCCTAAAGTATCCTCAACAAAATTACCACCAAATTTTCTCCAGTCAATTTGTGGATAAGCAACATGGTGTGCATTGTAATTTCCTGTTGCTCCGCCAAATTTAGCTGCAAACGGAATGTTAAACAACAATCGCATTTGCTCTTCCAATCGTTCTACAAAAACTCCAATTTCTTTTCCTAGTCGAGTAGGGGAAGCTGGTTGCCCATGCGTTCTTGCTAACATTGGAATGTCCTTCCATTCAACGCTCAATTCTTTTAACTTTGAAGTTAAAGAAATCAAAGATGGCATATATACTTTTTCGAATGCTTCTTTTGTAGAAAGCGGAATTGCAGTATTATTGATGTCTTGTGAAGTCAACCCGAAGTGAATGAATTCCCTATGTGCTGACAACCCTAATTTTTCAAAAGCGTCCTTGATAAAATACTCAACCGCTTTTACATCATGGTTGGTTGTTTTTTCAGTTTCCTTTATCCAAAGGGCATCTTCAGTAGAAAAATTAGTATAGATATTTCTTAAACTCTCAAACACATTTGGATTCACTCCTTTAAGTTGAGGCAATGGCACTTCGCATAACGCAATAAAATATTCGACTTCAACTAAAACACGGTATTTAATTAAAGCTTCTTCTGAAAAAAAAGGAGCAAGTGAAATGGTTTTGTTTCTATATCTTCCGTCAATTGGCGAAATGGCATTCAATTCGTTTAGAGTAGTCATTTTTGATTTTTTTTGAAAGGGCAAAAATAGTTATAAGTTATAAGTTATAAGTTATAAGTTTAGATTTTTTGAAGGAATTCTTTATTGCAATTGATTTTTACTGTTACTATTGTAATTTTTGAAGTTCTTTGCGAACTATTTCCATTCCTTTCGAACCTGTGGTTGCGATTACTTTAATATCATTTGGCAAGTCGTAAATAGTGGCAGGATTTGGGTCGATATAATAAACAGGAATTGTTGGTTTGGCAAAATTCATTAAACCTGCAGCTGGATAAACCTGTAAAGAGGTGCCAATAATAATTAAAACATCCGCCTGTTGAACTAATTCAACCGCTTGTTCCAATGCAGGAACTTCTTCTCCAAACCAAACAATGTGTGGACGCATTTTATTTCCTTTGTCATCAGTATGAGTCGAAAATAAATCATCTGTCCAATCCCGAATATAATTTTGGTTTTTAGTGCTTCTTATTTTCAATAATTCCCCATGTAAATGCAATACATTGGAACTTCCTGCCCGTTCATGCAAATCATCTACATTTTGAGTAATAATTTGAACATCGAAGAAAGTTTCTAATTCGACTAGAATTTGGTGTGCAAGATTAGGGCTTACTTCTTTTAACTGCTGTCTCCGTTTGTTATAAAAATCCAAAACCAATTCGGGATTTCTTGCATAACCTTCAGGCGAAGCAACATCCATAACATTATGTCCTTCCCATAAACCGCCTGAATCCCTAAAAGTTTGTACGCCGCTTTCAGCACTTATTCCGGCTCCGGATAATATTACTAATTTTCTTTTCATTTTTTTTGTTTCAAAATGTTTTTAAATTTACAAAAAATAATAATTAATGGTCGATTTAGCGTATTTGGAATTCCTTGAAACTATTCTTACCGATAACCGAAAAGAAAAATTTCTGAAAGTATTGAAAAACAGAACTAAACATTTTACTGTAGTAGTAGAGGATGTTTTTCAGATGCACAATACTAGTGCGGTGATGCGCAGTTGTGAAATTTTCGGTATTCAGGAACTGAATGTTATTGAACAGCGTTATGGAAAATCAATTGATAAGGAAATAGCAATGGGTGCTCAAAAATGGGTAGATATTAATGTGTATGACAGTGTTTCAAATTGTATTGACAGTATAAAAAAAGAAGGATACCAAATTATTGCCACTACACCTCACGAAAATGATTGCTTGCTTGAAGATTTCGATATTACAAAACCGAGTGCTTTGTTCTTCGGAACCGAAAGGGATGGATTGTCTGAAGAAATTTTGCAGAAAGCTGACGGTTTTTTGAAAATTCCGATGGTTGGTTTTACAGAAAGTCTCAATATATCGGTGTCAGCGGCGATTATTTTACAAAATTTATCTACACGATTAAGACATTCCGATATTGATTGGCAGTTATCCGAAAATGAAATTTTAGAAAAGCGTTTGGCTTGGGCCAAAAATTCCATAAAAGATATCAAGCGAATAGAAGCCAGGTATTTTGAAGAACATAGGATTCAATAAAAAAAGGGAAATTCAATTAAGAATTTCCCTTTTTTTATTTGATTACCTTAATTATTGTTGCTTAATAAGGCATTTTAAATATTCTTGGTATAAACTTCCGTCTTCTAAGGTATAATTATCAGTTGCTAAACGATACTCAGTAATATAGCTACTATCTAATTTGCCTACTTCTTCTTTAGTTAAAGGAAATTTAGCTTCATAAGTATATAAACCTTCACCAGTACTTTTCATTTCTATTTTAGCTTCTGGTTTTGCAATTTTAGTTCCATCTTTAAGTGTAATCAGAACTCCTTTTTTGCCAATAACCATTACTTTTCCTTGTCCTTTTATACAGGCAGCATAAACGTCTTTCTCTTTAGTAAAATATACTAAATTATTAAAAGGGGTATAGTAAGTTGTGATTGTTTTTGTCTTGTCTAATTTTTTATTGATGTCTTTACACCAGTACCCATCAGGGTATTGAATACCTCCAATAATTTCGAATATAAAACTTTCTCTAGAGCTTGGATCGTAGTTGTAATAAACTGTTTTAGCTTTAGCATCGGCTAATTCCAACTTAATCATTGTTTTGTTGTCTGCTCCGAATTTGTATTTTTCAAAAGAAACCAATTTAAAAATAGCACCATTATAAGTTGCATATCTTGTTACTAATTGTCTTTTGAAATCTTTGGTTTTATAAAAATTTGAGTAGCCTTTTTTCTGTACTTCTGGAGAACCTGGCATTACTTTAAGTTCTTTTCCAACAATAAATTCTACTCCTTCTTTTGGGTAATCCTGAGCAAATCCGAAAGACGATACGAGTAAGAATAAATAAAATAATTTTTTCATAAAAAGAAATTTTAAAATTTAAAAAACCAAATCTACAAAAAGCGTTCCGTTTTGAAAAGTTTTTCTTTGTTAAATGAATTTAAGGGTTTTGCAATTGCGTCGATTTAAAATCTAATTTCAATTTGTTTTCGGGTTTTCTAAAATATATTATTTTTTAAAAGATAAAAATCCGAGTTTTAAGATAGCCATACGTTTGATTATTAATTGTTTTAAATTTATAATGGATAAACATTAAAAAAAAGCAATTATTTATTTGTGAAATATAGAATAGTGCGTTACATTTGCAACCGCTTAAAAGCACTATTATAAGTTCTTAATAGATTGGAGAGTTGCCTGAGTGGCCGAAAGGACTTGTTTGCTAAACAAGCGTATGGGTAACTGTACCAAGGGTTCGAATCCCTTACTCTCCGCTTTTTTGTTTTTCGTGTGTAGCGTAGCTCGGTTATCGCGTCCCGTTGAAAACGGGAAGGACACAAACAGTTCTTATCATATTGAAATTAAAACATAATATTTTTAAATAAAATATTCGGGGTGTAGCGTAGCTCGGTTATCGCGTCCCGTTGAAAACGGGAAGGACGCAAACAGTTCTTATCATATTGAAATTAAAACATAATATTTTTTAAATAAAATATTCGGGGTGTAGCGTAGCTCGGTTATCGCGCCTGCTTTGGGAGCAGGAGGCCGCAGGTTCGAATCCTGCCACCCCGACTAATTTTTTTACATGAGCAATGGAGGCATAGCTCAGCTGGATAGAGCACCTGCCTTCTAAGCAGGCGGTCGAA
>JAZKDI010000030.1:0-2239 GCA_040387655.1 Bacteroidota bacterium
CCGATTTACTCTTCTTAGTTATCTGAGTTCTTCCTGTTCTTACTAATTGTTGAATTGTTGGCATAATTAATACTAAAAATTTCTTATTATATTAAATTCCCGCTTTTTACGGGGTTGCAAATGTAGAAAATATTTTTTACTCTACAAACGTTAATTCATTAATTTTCAATAAGATTATTTTATCATTTGATTTTTATCACAAACAATAGATATTTGCGTTACTTTTATTAAAAAAACATACTCATTTGAAATCCGCTTTTATTTTACTATTCTTTCTGAATTTTTGCCTTACTTCTTCTGCGCAAAATTTTCGATTATTGATAACCGGAAGTAATTCATTAGAAACAAAAACCATAGATTCACTCAAATACAACACAGAACACAAAAACACGAAATCCATTAGCGAGGAAATACACAAACTTTCAGAAAAACTATCCGAAATAGGCTATATCGACAACACTACTTTAGAACTTACTAAAAAAGAAGACTCTAGTTACGTTGCGAATTTTGAGTTAGGAAAAAAAATAAAATTTATACATATATATATAGGTACAAATAATCTATTCAACAACTTGTCAGATCTAAGCAAAAAAGACACTCTAACACTACCCTACACAAAAATTAATTCTTTTCTAAAAGAAGCTGTTCAAAAATTAGAGCAAAACGGATTTGCATTAGCAAAATTAAAACTGATTAACATTAAAAGAATCGATACCGAAATTTATGCAGATTTAAAACTAGATTCAGACCAAAAAAGAACACTAAACTCCATAATAATAAATTATACAGAAAATAACCGATCAAATAAATTCCCAAGTGGGCATTTAGCACAAATTAACAGAAAATACAAGAACAGCATTTTCAATCAAAAAATAGTAGACCAAATTTATAATGATTTTGAAAAATTCGGATTTACCAATCAAGTAAAATATCCCGAAATTTTATTCACAAAAGACACGACAAAAGTTTTTGTATATCTTGAGAAAAAAAAATCCAACACTTTTGATGGTTTTATTGGATTTTCAAATAATGAAAATAAAAAAACAACTCTAAATGGTTATTTAGACGTAAACCTAGAAAATATTTTAGGCTCTGGCGAACAATTATCCGTTTATTGGAAAAGCGATGGTAACGACCAAAAAACATTTAATGCCAGTATTGAACTACCTTATTTATTTAAAACTCCGATAGGATTAAAAGCACAAATTCAATTATTCAGACAAGACAGCACTTTTCAAAACACAAAAACAGCAATCGACTTAAGCTACTTTACAAACTACAATACACGTTTCTATATAGGATACCAAACTACAGAGTCAAGCGACATTCAAAACTCAATCGGCACTTCGATAAGCGATTTCAACAATTCCTTTTTAACATCCAGCTTTAATTACACCAAATTAGATTTAACCAATTTCACCTTCCCTATAAAATCAAATTTTTCTATAACCGCCGGAATCGGAAAACGAGAAATCAACAATAAACCAGAAAATACCAACAAAAGCAATCAATTTTTTTTTAATATTCAAGCCACTCATAACTTTACCTTAAACAAAAAGAATATAATAAATATAAATAGCCAGAATTATTATTTACAAAGCAATCGTTATCTTGCAAATGAACTTTTTCGTTTTGGAGGACTCAACAGCATAAGAGGCTTTACAGAAAACAGTCTACAAGCATATTTCGCAACTTCAATTCTTACAGAATACAGATACTTACTCTCTACCAATCTATATGTACATTCAATACTAGATTACAGCATCTACAAGAACAAATCAGACATTGAACAAACAGACAACACCGAAAAACTACTAGGAATAGGACTTGGATTTGGACTACAAACAAAAAATGGGTTGTTAAAATTTGCTATTGCAAATGGTAGCACAGAAGACCAAGAAATTGAAATTTATAACACTATAATCCACATCTGTTATAATGTTAAATTTTAATTACAATAAAAAATAGAGATTTATATATTAGGAAAGTTAACAAATTATTAAGAAGTTTGCGAGACTAATTCAAAATATTAAAAAATGAAACTAAAGTTCAATGGAATCTTAGTACTATTAGTAGTACTTATGGCGCAACTAACTTTTGCGCAAGAAAGATCTGTTTCAGGTGTTGTTTCTGATAATGCAGGATTGCCGATACCAGGCGTGAGTGTATTAGTAAAGGGAACAAATTCAGGAACACAAACTGATTTTGATGGAAAATACTCTATCAAAGCTTCTCCAAG
>JAZKDI010000031.1:0-12267 GCA_040387655.1 Bacteroidota bacterium
TCTTATTTAAAAACAAATAAGAAACTTCATCCTTCAATTGCCCTTTCAAACTACCCTCTTTTCGAGTAGCTACCAGTCCCGAAAAAGAAATCTTAGCAGTCAAAGCATTAGCATAGCTTACAGCCATACGTTCTGCTCCACCCGCCTCAAGAGAATCTATAATTTGAATGATCCGCATTTTTTACTTTTATTTTATTCTTAATTTGTTATTCTTTAAACCAGTAATCTTACATCTTACTTCCTGCACCTCTCATCTTACATCTAAAAACAACAACTCCTCTATTCCTTCCTCAAAAACATCCAAAGTATACCTTCTGGACCAATCCGAAGCTTTTGTTCGCATACCCTCAAAACCGGCTTCACTCCTGATAACAGTCAGTATTTGAGCAACATCCTCCTCCAAATTCAATGTCAACAAAACCCCGCGTTGTCCATAATCCAACATAAATGGAACACAAGAAACAGCAGTAGCTACTGGAATACATCCCCAAAACATCCCTTCAGCCACCACTTTGGGCCAACCTTCACTTGCAGAAGGCAGAACTACAAAATGACTATTTTGATACGCTGTTTTAACCGTTTCGAGAGGCTGATTTCCTTTCAAATGAACATACGATTCCAATTGATTGTTTTTAATATAAGTCTCCAAGACTAATTTCTCACTCCCTTCGCCGTACAAATGCAAACTAACGGCAACTCCTCGTTGACACAAACGCTCTACTAATTGAATGGCATACAAGGGATTTTTACCCAAAACCAAAGCTCCGGCAAACACAAAATGAATGGTATTAAAACTATCCAAACGCAACAAGGGAACTTTATCTGATTCAGTATACGTAGCTGTAAAAAAAGGTTTTATATTTTCAGAACTATCTTCCCATTCTCCATATACCAAAACCTGCATCTTTCGGGTTAAAAAAGCAGTACTCAAAATCCATCGCTGCAATTGGTAGGTCCAAGGTTGTTTGGATTTTGAATCCCAATTTCCGGCATATTTGGCTGTTTTAGGAGTATTAGGAAACAAAATCTGAATAAAACAGCCCAATAACCCGACATTACCTGGGCATCGTAAATGAATGTGATCAGCGTTTCGCATCGCTAAAAAAATACGCCAAGAGATACTTGGTATTTTTAAAACAGAAAGAAATATATTTTTTAAATCCAATACATCAAAAGAATCAATCGGTATAAATTGAATGCGATCATGTTCATACGAATCATCTATCGACGAAATTAATTCCGAAACCTGAGGAGCTACTATAATTAATTCAGATACATACTTGGACCAGACATTCATTTCACGAACATAAGGAGCATAAGCATAGTAACTATCTTTTGTGACTATATGAGGAACATGGGTGATGACAGCAAATTTCATAAAAACTTTTTAATGATATCAAATATATTATTAATTAACCCGTATTAATATGAAAATTCAAATAATCAAAACTCATATATTAGAAACAAGTATACTTAGTATTTGATATTATTCTTTCACTTGACTCTTCAAATCACAATAAGTATTAATGGTAAAAGCAAACAAAAAAACTAACACTGGCCTCATTGGGAACATATAACGCTGTTCCGAATGAAAAACAAATACATAAAGCAGTGACCAGAACCATAGAAAAAGAAATGGTATTAAAAGTCTATAAGTTCTAATCTTAATTAATAAAAAAACACCAAAAATGGAAGAGAAAATCAAAACATAATTAATACTGTTAATATAAAAATGAATGCCATATTTAATCCAATTACTCTTATTAGATTTCATTAATGGTGAAATAATAAAACTCTGGGACTGAAAAAACTTCAAACTATATTGTCGTAATGTTAATAACGGATGAGTCAGAATATCATCCGCTACCCAATCAATATAATATGCTGTTTTATCAAGTTTTTGGAGTTCACAAATTGAATCTAATTCTCTTCTTTTTAACAAATTATTAAGATAGTCAGACGAAACAAATTCATCTTGACCATGTTGTGGTAACCAATTAAATGGCTCGTCCCGCAATTCAAATCGAGACCAAAGGAGCTGCTTTCGAAAAATTTCTTTCTTAAAATCGCCGTCAGTTGCACTTAATCTTCTTTCTGCGGATGTTAAAAACAAAAGAATCCCAAACAGAGTACTGATAAAAACAACCTTATACTTATTTTCTAATTTTAAAATCAAAAAATAAACTAAAAATAGAAATACAAAAGGGAACAAATTAGGCCTAAAACCTATAAGCATGCCTATCGAAAAAGCCAATAAAATAAAATCTGCAAAAAAATATGATTTACCGATAGTAATTTTTACCCAAAAATAAACAAATAAACAAACTGCAAAAAAAGAACCTGTTTCTGCCAAAATTCCAAAACCATAATAAACATGTATGGGAAATAAATTTAAAACTAAAACAGTCCAAAACTTTGATTTAGTTGAAAAGTTCATCAAATCTAACGACTTGAATAAATAGTGAATCGACAAACATAGAATAACTGAATTAAAAACGACACCAAATAAATAATAGACCTCATCATTATGAAAAACATAAGCTAATGAATAAGGAACAATATAGTAAAATAACGTAAATAAACCCTTGTCAACTCTAACACTGCCTTGAAAACCATTCAATATGAAATCTATCAATTGAATAGTCCCTTCATGATATTCTCCATCTCCAAAAGGCTTTGGTTTAAAAGGTAAAAAATAGAACACAAAACACACCAAAGCCGTAATAGCAACTGGGTATTTGGTTATAAAATTAAATATTCGTTTCATCTCTTATAAATTCATCTTTAATAATATAAAGAGGTCTTTTTCTAGTCTCATCATAAGTACGCCAGACATATTCTCCAATAATACCAAGCATTAACATAATTAATCCTCCAATAATTAAAATAAGAATCATTATAGGTGCCCAACCATCAAAAGGTGTATTATTTATGAATCTATTGTAAGCAATTACGATGGCATAAATAAATCCAATAAAAGAGAAACTAATACCCAATAAAGACATGACACGTATCGGTGCATAGGATGTATTGAGTAATCCATCAATAAAGTATTTTAATTTTTTCGACAAAGTCCATTGCGACTTACCAAATGGTCTTTTCATTCTGGAATATGGAATGAATGCGGTACTAAATCCCAACCACAAAATATCTCCTTGAAAAAACCGGTTTCGTTCATCTATTTGATTCAAAACCTGCAATGCTTTCTGACCAATAAGCATAAAATCAAAACCCCCTTTTGGCATTTTAGGATTAACATAGCGCATCAACCTGTAAAAAACGACAGATGCTTTATTCGCTATAAAACTATCTTCTCGATCAACTCTATGACCAATTACGATTTCGTTACCTGCTTTCCATTTTGCAATCATTTCCTCAATCAACTCAATAGGCTCTTGTAAATCGGCAGACATAATAACCACAGCTTCACCTGAAACTACTTTTAATCCAGCAATGATAGCGGGTACTTGTCCAAAATTTCTTGAAAAAGAAATTACCTTTACACGAAAATCTTTATGATGTAACGGGAGTAATTCTTCCATCGAACTGTCATCAGAACCATCATTTACGAAGATAAATTCATGATCGTATTGCAATTGTAATAGTAAAGTCATTAACTTTTCATATGTAGGTACTATAGAACCTGCATTTCTAAAAACCGGGATTACAAAAGAGAGTTTCATAAATAATTTTCATTTAAAGGTTTTAATTCCTTTATTACTTTCGCAGGAATACCTGCTACGACAGTATTATCTGGCACATCTTTCGTTACCACAGCACCTGCACCAACAACAACATTTTTACCAATAATTACATTAGGCATAATAGTGGCATTAGCTCCTATCTGAGAAAAAGAACCAACTTTACAGTTCCCTAAAAGAACAGCAGCGGGCGAAATTTCTACAAATTGTCCTATTGCACAATCATGTGTTATTATAGCATTACAATACACCAAACATCCTATTCCTAAACTAATGCTATTTGAAAAAACAGAATTCATAAGAATATTAGAACCAGTTCCTATTTTGACATCATACGAACTTATTAATGCAAGTGGACTTATACTCGAACAAAAAACTCCGCCAATTTTTATAAATTTCTTGTATAATTTATATCTCAAAATTGGACTACCAATTCCTATCGTAAATTCACTTCCAAATCTTTCAAAATGATCGACAACCTCTTTTTCATTTTTGAGAATAGGAAAAGAATCGTATAAATAATCTCCTATTTCCGTGTTGACATCATCATAAAAAACCAAATTTTCTGTCTTTTTTAATTGCACAAAAACTTCTAATACTTCTTTTGCAAACCCTTTAGCTCCTATAATTAACATAGTACTTCATTTATTAACGTACAAATAAGTGACAATTCATTTTCTTCTAAACCTACATAGAGAGGAAGACACATGATCCTTGAAGCAATACTTTCGGAAATTGGCATAGCATTTCCTGACACATAATCTACTGTATTTAAGGACGGATAAAAATACCTTCTTGGAAAAATGTTTCTGTCATTCAATGCTTTTTGAATGCGTAATAAATCGGCTTCTCTCTCAGCAATAATAGGATAATAACTATAATTCCATTCCGAATTTTCACGAAGCTTCATTTTTTGTAAATGAGTGAAATTCAAGCACGATTCATAATAATTAACTACTCTTTTCCTTTCTGCGATAATATGCCCTATATAAGGCAAAACGGATAATCCCATAGCGGCTTGCAATTCTGAAATTTTTCCATTTATACCAAGTCCATGAAATGCCAAAGGACCATTATGTCCAAAATTATGGCTATAAAAAATTTGCTGCATTAAGGTTTTATCAGTGCAAAATACTGCCCCTCCTTCACCGGTATGAAAAAGCTTAGTAGCATGAAAGCTACAAGTACTTACGTCCCCATAATTAAAAATAGATTTTCCATTGTAAGATACGCCGAAGCAGTGAGCAGCATCATAAATAACCTTCAGCTTATATTTCTGGGCTATTTCAGCTATTTTCTCAATATGGCAAGGATTCCCAAAAACGTGAGTTGCTAAAATCGCTGTTGTTTTTGAAGTGATGGCTGCTTCAATTTTAGTTTCGTCTATAGTTAAATAATCGGGTTGAATATCAACAAAAACAGGTTGACAATTTTCCCAGACTATAGATGCTGTTGTAGCAATGTAACTAAAGGGGGTTGTAATAATTTCACCTTTTTGGCCTAAAATTTTTAATGCTATCTGAATCGGAATAGTTCCATTGTTCATAATAAGAATACTGTCAGTTTTCAAAAAAAATTTTAATTTTTCTTCTAATTCCAAAACCAAATTCCCACGATTCGTAAGCCATTGATTTTCCCATATTCTACTCAAATAAGAATTATATTCTTCAATAGGAGGAAAAAAAGATTGTGTTACATTAATCATAAAAAAGGAATTATTCAATTATTTATTTAGGCTCTCTAATCAGTAAACTCCACCAACCCACTGTTCTTCCAATAGCTTCTGTAAAGGCTTCCTTCCGTTTAGATGTCGTAAATATATTGCTAAATCGAATCAATGTCAAAAGTATCGTAATGGAATGCCATTTTATTTTTGCATCAAAAAACGGTTTAGGATTTTTAGTGCGCCAAACATACCAGCCGTTTCGAACGACCATTTTTCCATACTGATATTGGTTAGGTCTTCCGGATACCGCGTGATAATGATATAATTTTGCATTAGTATTTAGATACAATTTCCCTATTTGGGCTGCTCGTATTGAAAAATCAGTATCTTCATACAAACCATAACCTTCAAAATAAGTTGAAAATTGAATCCTATCAAATAGTGTTTTTTTAAATGAAGAAACACCTCCCATCAACTGCTCTGACTCATATATTTTACCACTAGGAGGTAGAAAACTAACACTTCGCCCATGCGAAAACAACGGAGAAAAACCGGGAGAACAATCACTATCCAGTCCTAACTTTTTTCTTAGAACAAATCGGCTACTGTCTTTTCGCTTCCATCCATCAAAAAAAAACTCATTATTATTAGACTGGTAATCATAACCTACAAAATCATATTGAGTATCATCGATTATAAAACCTCCGACACCTAAAGCTTCTGGATATTCTTGATAAGTGCACAACAATTGCTCAAAATAATCCTTTTTTAAAATGACATCATCGTCCAAAAAACAAACTACATCAGTACCATTAGACGTCCTATCAATACCAAAATTTCGTTGTTTAGTTAGACCTCTAAAATTTTGTGAAACTAAAAAGTAGCGCAGATTTTCAAACTGATTTTCCTGCAACAGCTGTTCGGTTTCCCGGTTTGTTGATCCGTCAACAATTATAATTTCATCCGGATGTAATGTCTGTCGATGCACCGACTGTAAAAGTTGCAATACCGATTGAGGGCGCATATAAGTACAAATAATTAGAGAACACCTCATGCTTCTTTTTTTAATTTATTAGCCCACAAAATGCTTTGCTTCCATTGTTTTTGAAACTGGTCATAATAGTGGAACGGATTTTTAATTTTCTGATGTTGATAGTACTTGAAGAACAAAATGGTTTTATAACCCAATCGCTGTTCAACTGTAGTATGCAAAATTTTATACAACATGATTGTGGGGGAAGGTTTGGGTTGAATAGCATCATTTTGCCATTGTAAAACAGGCTTTGTTCTAAAACCGCCAACAGGAGCTTTTAAATGCAATATTTCCGGCGCCGGTAGATACAAAACATCCGCGCCGGTATTTCGCAATTGCATCCCAAAATCACCATCCTCTCCGTAACCAAATTCATATCCCATTAAAAATCGAATGTTTTTTATGCTGCTTGATTTAGCAAAACTACAGCCTGAACCAAAACTACCCCATTGAAAAACAGAATTGTAAATTATTTTCTGCCCTTCTTGTAAACAGTTAATAGAAACTACTTCTGTACCAAATTTATTAGTCTCACTTATGACCTTTTGAATAAAATCAGATGGAATTCGAACATCATCGTCTGCAAAGAAAACCCATTCATTTATTAGGTGTTGCAAAGCCAGATTTCTGGCATTACAAGCACCAGATTGATGTATAAAAAAATGCTTAATCTCAAAAGGCCATACTTCAGTATGAATATAGTCCAATTCAGAAAAACTATTTTTATCTTGATTTTGCTCTACAATTATGATACAATTTGGTAAATATGTTTGTTTGGTTAAATCTTTTAATACATCATATAAATAGTTGCTTCTTCCAATGGTTGGAATAATGACATCAATAGTTCCTAAAGCAATAACCGCTCTTGAGGACTGAACAATAATCCCATCTAAGTTTATTGTATTGGTATTTCTATTCTTATAAAAAAGAGAAATAATCATTGGAAACACAGGAAATTTTCTTTCGTACAACAGAAAGTTTAACAGCAATAAAAACACCCATCGTGTTTTATAGTGCTGTTTTACAAAACGAAAAAGAATAAACGTATTCTTTTTAGCGGGGTTGACAGTCGCGGGATGTTCTTTTAAAAGGTTAGGTTCTGAATAACACAACAACCCTTTTGGCATGGATAGTTTTGCTAAAGAACACAAAAAATAGTCAAAATTTTTCTCGCAGGGAATTTCATTTTTTAAAGCTAAAAAAACAGCCGAATGAATGCCTCCAACCCAACTGCTCATTTGCCATGTTGGAAAAGTTACAGTACTATTTACCCTCACAAAAGGAGATTCATCTATGTAACCAACATTGGTATCTAAATAAGAATTGCAAGAAGGATTATAGGAAAACAAAAGTTTTTTATGATGGAATAATTTTTCAATTTCAGAAATATTCAATTGCTCTTTTAGACTCAAATGACACCAAACTAAAATCTCATCTGGAAAGTCATTTGCCAATAAAGCCATAAACGCGGCTATGGGTAAATGGCCATTCTTCTCAATTTCAAAAGAATCAGCATTCCTTAGCGCGACAACTTTAGTTTCATTATGATAAATAATTATCATAGCACTAATTTTTTAAGGAAGGCCCTGCAAACGTTATGATTTCATTTTTTCGGAATCGGACCGTTTGATAAGGATAATTCATTTTTTCGAAAAAGGCCTCCACTTTAATATAAGTAGCTGCTCCATCAACGATATGATAAGATGCTATGGCAAAATTAGGCTTTAGATTTCGTATCGTTTCTTCACAACCGGCCAGAGCTTCTATTTCGGCCCCTTCAATATCCATTTTTATGAAATCTAATTTCTTAATGTTATTATTTGCAACCCAATCATCAATTCGTACGGCTTCTTTTTTAACACATTTATCACTATCTGGAATCCAAATGGCAGAAGACCCTACGGTACCTGCTTCATAAAAATCAATCCACTTATTTTCATCCCAAAGCAACAAATTTTCGATTTTAATATTCCCCGGAAGATCATTGTTTAAACCTATATTACGGTCAATCCTCTCAACATTATAAATGTCTGGTTCAAAAGCATAAACAACCCCTCCTTTACCGATCAACTTAGAAAATAAAATCGACAAATGCCCACAATTGGCTCCGGCATCAAGAACAACATCATTTTCTTTAACTTTATAAAAATGCTGGTAATAATTAAAATCTGGTGCTATATAATATAAAGCTTCATGGGTTACCATCGCTAAATCCTGAAAAGTAGTCTTATAAGCAACCGAAGTGCCGGCTCCTTGTACTAATTCATAAAAAGTATCTTTCGGTTTATTGATGCTGTAATAACCCAATTTGATTTTCTCTTTTATACCCCCATTAGGAAAAATGGCACTAATAATTTTTTTTATCTTTTTCTTCATTTTGATGCGATAACATTTTTATAAAACAACAAACTCTGTTTGGCAACGATTGATATACTAAATGTCTCTTCTACTTTTTTACGGGCTTGTATCCCAAATTCACTTTGCAAATTTAGATTTTCAAGCAAGGCAATAATTTTATTCGCATATGCCTTATGATGTGTCGGATGTTCCAAAAAACCATTAATTCCATCATCAAGAACCTCTCTTGCCCAACCAATAGTAGAGGCTACAATAGGTTTTTGAAGGGCCATCGCTTCAAGCCATGAAACAGGTAAAGCTTCTGCAAATGTAGGAAACACACAAACACTTGCTTGTTCTATTTCCTTTTTTATTTGACTATAAGGAACACTTCCTAAATAGGTTACATTAGGAATGGCTTCTAATGAAAATAGTTTTTGCATCATCTGCCAAGTTGATGGAGCTCCAGAAATAACATCTGAGGCATCCCTCCCAACCAATACTAATTTTGCATTTGGATTTTTTTTAATCACTTCGTTAAAAATCAAAGGCAATTCTAACAATCCTTTTTTTCGAATTAAGGTTCCAAAATAAAGAACAATAGGCAAAAGAGTCGTTTTTTGATGTTCAAATTCAAAAGTAGTACAATTAACACTATTTGGAATAATGGTAAATTTCTTATTGAAGCCAAATACTTGATTAGTCAAATCGGCTGTAAACTGACTCACAGAGAGCAAACCATCCGCTTGCAGTAAAGCGCGTCTTTCATGAAATTTATTATTCCATTTTACGGGTCGTTGGTCCAAATGACAGAAATAAGTATCCGAACCGTTCAATCGAATGACTATAGGGCATTTTTTAGGACTTATAAAAGAGGTTATTCCAGTCCAATCTGGTGCTTCTACGACATCAATTTCTTTGTTCTCATACAAACCATCAATTATTTTCTGAAGTTTTTTTCGAGTGAGGTACCACGACAATCCTTTCAACTTAACATTTCGTATTTGCTGAACTACGATACCATTATCCTCAAAAATGCTCTCTTCTTTTTGGCCGTAAACCAAAACCCGAACGGAACAACCTTCCGCCAGAAGACCGATAGCTAAATTCCTGATACTGGTACCAATCCCTCCGGAGCTCCCGGTCTTTAAATGTGGATATTCGGGAGTCAGGAAAGCTATTTTCATAAATTATTTTTAATGATTGTTATTTTTCCAGAAATAATGCGCTACTAAAATTTTCGTCTAAAGTAATACAACTGATTTATTTAGTAAAAAAATCACTGATAATGATACTGGTAAATTTCTTGGCACCAGCATCATTCAGATGGCCGCAAGAAGAAAAGTATGTATCACCCTGCACTACACCTTCATAATTATGAATTTCAGGATACATTTTAATGACTTTTTCAAAATAATCCATACCTATTACAGTACTGCACATTGGGGTTGTAACCACAATCAGATTAATCCGGTTAGTTCTACAAATTTGCTTAATTTCTTCGTAATACTTGTTATGTAAAGGCTTTAAATTAGCGATATTATTTTTCATATTGCCTTTTTTATTTCCTAATGGATAATAACCTAAATGATCCAAACTATTTGTGGTTGCTGCTATAGCGGTTTTATACGCCTCTCGAAACCCAATACGGGCATCAAATACAACATAGCGGTAAAAAGGAATATAATACAAGGCTCTAAAATCGTTCTCTTTCGAAAAATGATCGCGAATGGTTTTGGATTGATGGATATAAGGTAAAAATCGCGCTGAAACACCTTCCGCTCTTTCTTCATTAGATAAATTCAAGTCAGCCTCCAGCAGAACAGTCTTTATTTTATAATTCCGCTCCACCATCAACTTCAGTAACAAAGAAGCTTCAAACAAATGCCCTCCGCTCATCCCGTAATTGAAGGTTTTCAAACCTTTTTGTTCAAACAAAGGGGCTACAAAATGATTATTAGCACGGGAGGAACCCAAAATAATGACATCATAATCCTTATTTTCAGAAGCATAGACCTGCTCTACTTTACTTCTTTTCGAAGAATGGGAATAAATACTGGTATATATAAAATCTAAAATTATCAACAATAAGACTGTTAATAGAAGTATTCTGATTGTAAAAATTAAAAAATTTTTCATGCTTTGTTTATGTTCTTATGCTAATCATTTTTTAGGTCTAACATACTGTCGAAACCATATTCTCTAAAATTGAAAATAGATAAATTCTTTATAATCTGAATACGTGCCCAAAGCGATAATAGCAAATAGACATAGCGCTAATTTTACCATACTATACTTGCCCGAAATAGGCTCTATTTGCGTGCGACTATTCCATTCTGTTATAACAAAAGCGAAAACCAAAAGCAGAATTTCATAATTATAGCGTTCGTTTTCTAAGTATTGTGATGCAAAATTTCGATTGGTAACAATACGTCCAATATAATCAACAGCAACTTCAATTGATTTTGCCCTAAAGAAAATCCACGCCAAACAGGTTAATGCAAACGTACTGATGATACTAAAAAAAACTTTAAAGGAAGCAAAATCCCAATTTAAAGTTACCGTTTCCATATTGGATCGGTTCTTATTTAAAAGCAATAAAGGTAAAAAATACAGCGCATTAATAAATCCCCAAGCTATAAAAGTCCAATTGGCTCCATGCCAAAACCCACTCACTAGAAAAATAATAAAAGTATTCCGAACTTTCATGGTCATTCCACCACTGCTGCCCCCCAAAGGAATGTACAAATAGTCTCGAAACCAAGAGGAAAGGGAGATATGCCAACGACGCCAAAACTCAGCTATATCGCGGGAAAAATACGGATAATTAAAATTGCGCAACAAATCGATACCAAATAATTTAGACATACCCAGAGCCATATCCGAATACCCTGAAAAATCCCCATAAATCTGAAACGCAAAATAAACCGCACCCAATAATAATGACAGTGAATTCATCGATTCATAATTATCAAAAATAGCATTCGCATACGTAGCACAAGTATCTGCAATAACAACTTTTTTAACCAAACCCCAGATAAATTGGTAAATCCCTTCTTTGGCTTTCTCAAAATCAAAGGTTCTTTTTACTTTAACTTGTGGCAATAAATGGGTTGCTCTTTCAATAGGGCCTGCTACCAATAATGGAAAATAACTGACAAACAAAGAATAATCCACAAAGTTATATTCAGCCTTAATTCTTTTTAAATAAATATCAATTACATAAGACAAACCATGAAACGTATAAAAAGAAATCCCGACGGGAAGTACTACATCCAATAAAAGCGGACTGGTTTGCAAGCCAACGCCATTCAACATTTCAGAGAAAGAACTGGCAAAAAAATTATAATATTTAAAAATGCCTAAAAAACCCAAATTGATACTGATACTCAACCAAAACCAAATTTTCCGACTAGCTTCAGTCTTCGCTTTTTCAATTCGAATACCGGTATAATAGTCCAAAAAAGTAGAGAACACCAATAAGAACAAAAAACGCCAATCCCAACAGGAATAGAAATAATAACTCGCTA
>JAZKDI010000032.1:0-26360 GCA_040387655.1 Bacteroidota bacterium
TCACAACTCACAACTCACAACTCACAACTCACAACTCACAACTCACAACTCACAACTCACAAAAAATATGAGCACAAAACAAAAAGTAGCCCTTATAACAGGAATTACAGGTCAAGATGGATCTTATTTAGCGGAATTATTATTAGAAAAAGGATATGAAGTTCATGGAGTAAAAAGACGTGCTTCTTCTTTTAATACACAACGTATTGATCATATTTATCAAGATCAGCACGAGAATCATGTTGGGTTTAAATTGCATTATGGTGATTTGACGGATTCTACTAATATCATCAGAATTATTCAAGAAGTACAGCCTGATGAAATCTATAACCTTGGAGCCATGTCTCATGTGAAAGTATCTTTTGATTCTCCCGAATATGTGGCTAATGTGGACGGAATAGGTACTTTACGAATATTAGAGGCCGTACGAATTCTTGGTCTTGAAAAGAAAACCAGAATCTATCAAGCTTCTACTTCAGAATTGTATGGAGGGTTAGCAGAAAATAAAAATGAGGAAGGATTTTACGATGAAAAATCTCCGTTTTATCCTCGTTCTCCTTATGGTGTGGCTAAAATATATGGCTTTTGGATTACCAAAAACTACCGTGAGGCTTATGGTGTATATGCTTGTAATGGTATCTTATTTAACCACGAATCACCGAGAAGAGGGGAAACCTTTGTTACCCGTAAAATTACCATGGCAACTGCAGCTATTGCTTTGGGAAAACAAGATTGCTTGTATTTAGGAAACTTGAACTCACAAAGAGACTGGGGACATGCTAAAGATTATGTAGAAGCCATGTGGAGAATCTTGCAACAGGATGTAGCCGAAGATTATGTTATTGCTACAGGAGTTACTACTTATATTCGTGATTTTGTGCGTCTTTCTTTTGCGGAAGTAGGTATTGAACTAACATTTGAAGGGGAAAATGAAAATGAAATTGCTACAGTAATAGCTTGTTCTAATCCAGATTATCAATTAGAAATTGGAAAAGTGGTTGTGCGTGTTGATCCACAATACTACCGTCCTACTGAAGTAGATTTATTATTGGGTGATCCAACAAAATCTAAAACACAATTAGGATGGAAACCGCAATATGATCTTGCCGGATTAGTAAAAGAAATGGTAGCATGCGATTTGGAAAACTTAAAAAGAGGCGATAAAATATTGAATTATTTAGAAGATTAGTTGTTGCTTCTAAGTTAAGTGCTCAGATACATCATTTAGAATTGAACTTATTAATTGTTTTAAACAATTGTAAAATCTTTTACTTACGGGAATTATTTTTTAATTCTAATTTAGTCAAAATTCAAAATAAACTTAATGCCAAATACTGAAAATAACAAGCGAGTAGCTAAAAATACCTTATTACTATATTTTAGAATGTTACTTACCATGTTTGTGACATTATATACAGTTAGAGTTGTTTTAAATGTACTTGGAATCAACGATTATGGCCTCTACAATGTTGTAGGTGGAATTGTAATCATGTTCTCTTTTTTGAGTAGTACTATGTCAGCAGCTTCTCAACGATTTTTTTCATTTGAGTTGGGAAAAAATGATTTGCAACAGTTCAAAAGGACATTTGGCTTAATGATAATTATTTATGGTTTTATAGCTCTGATTGTGCTCTTACTTGCGGAAACAATTGGTTTATGGTTTCTGAACAATGAGATGTTGATACCACCTAATCGATTAGCGGCTGCAAATTGGGTTTTTCAATTTTCGATTCTTTCCTTTTTAGTTACCATAATGACCATTCCATACAATGCGGCGATAGTTGCTCATGAAAATATGAAAGTATATGCGTATGTGAGTATAGTGGAAGTTGTTTTAAAATTAATTTTTGTTTTTGTTTTGGTTAAGGTTTTATTTGATAAATTGATTTTGTATTCGATTTTAGTGTTTGTTACATCTTGCATTACAAGTTTTCTTTATAGTTTTATTTGTAGAAGAAAATATAGTGAATGTGAATTTCAATTTTATTGGAACCGACCATTATTCAATACATTAATAAGTTACTCGGGATGGAATTTGTTCGGCGCAACCGCAACGGTATTAAATAATCAGGGAATTAATATTTTATTGAATGTATTCTTTGGTCCAGTCATAAATGGTGCTCGTGCTATTGCGTATCAGATAGGATCAACTATAAATCAGTTTGTCTTTAATTTTCAAACGGCAATTAATCCTCAAATCACAAAATATTATGCCAGTGGTGACAAAAAAAAAATGAAGGAATTAGTTTTTCAAAGTTGTAAATTATCTTTTTTTCTACTCTTTCTAATTTCTATGCCGGTTTTATTGGAAACTCATTTCATACTAGGCCTATGGCTGAAAAAGGTTCCAGAATATGTTGTAAATTTTACTTGTTTAATCATAATTGGGGCATTAATAGATTCTTTGTCCTATCCATTAATGACTGCTGCACAGGCTACAGGAAAAATAAAACAATATCAAGCTATTGTTGGTGGTACAATGCTCTTAAACTTACCTATTTCCTATTGTTTTTTAAAGTATGGATTTGTGGCAGAGATAACGATGTATGTTGCAATCGCGATTTCTATTATTTGTTTGTTTTTAAGACTTTATATGTTAAAGAGTATGATCGAATTATCAATAATAAATTTTATTAAAACAGTCTTAATAAAAATTTTGATTATCATATTTTTATCGATGGCTGTCCCGCTATTGATCGTCTTTTTAAATAATGAGAGTATGCTTCGTTTTATATTAGTTATTGGGTTAGGACTAGTAACTTCATTAACTTGTATCTTTATTTTTGGACTTTCTCGAGATGAAAAAAAATCTTTTATTAGTCTTATTTATAAAAATAGATATATAAAAAAGTGTTTTGATTTCTTAAATTTAACGGAAATAAAAAACATTATAAAATAAATTCAATTGATGTTTTACAATAATGTAAAATAAAAAAACATGAAAAATATAATAAAGAAAATAATTAAACTTATAATTCCTTCAAGGTACATAAGATTTTTAAGTATTAAAAAAATTGAATATCATATAAAATTAGACTTATTTCATGCATATCTTTATGATTTAAACAGGTATTTTAATTTCTCTGATACAAGAGAAGGAAATCAACAAATCAAATTGATAGGAAGAATTATAAAAGGATATCATGTAATCGAAAAAGGTCTAACGATGCCGGAAACACGTCTTGGTTTTGGTAAAGAAATGATAATTCAGTTATGTCATGATTGCGGGAAATTTGTTGAAAAATATAATCAGGAAGAACAACAATTAATTCATGCTTTACAGGTAATCGAAGAATATAAAAATTTTCATTTGATTCGGAAATTTAAATTAGATAGTCTTGTGCTTAAATCTATTGAAGATCTAAGTTTTAGAATTGAAAATGTTTTACCAACATCGCAAATTAATATAAGTAGAGAAGACTATTTTAGATATTCTGAATCTAGCAGTTTTGGATCTTTTTCTAATTCCCGCTTTAGTGTTCGTAATTTCAGTGATGAGGACATTAAAATAAGTCAACTTATGGATGCTTTAGATATAGCAAAAAGTGCTCCTTCAGCTTGTAATAGACAATCATGGAGGACTTATACATATACTGATAAGACAGTCATTAATGAGATCTTAAAAATTCAGGGAGGTAATCGAGGATTTGGTCATTTAGCAAACAAATTAATTATTGTAACTGGGGAAGTTGGTGTTTTTGCCGGTTTATCTGAAAGAAATCAGGTTTTTATAGATGGAGGAATATATGCAATGAATTTACTATATTCTTTACATTGTCAAAAAATTGCTGGATGTATTTTAAATTGCAGTATTTCGCCAGCAAAAGATGCTATATTAAGAAAACTTTGTAAAATTAAAGATTCAGAAGTTTTTATTTCTATGATAGCATGTGGAATTCCTCCAGAAAATTTTATGCTTACATTATCTAAAAGATATACTGTAGAGAATACTAATACTATTATAAATACTTAAAAATTGTGAAATATTTTATTGTTTTGCTATCATCATTAGTGATGATGAATTTTTTCGGATTAACAGAAATAGAGGATAAAGTTTTGTTGTTTTTGATAGTGCCTTTTGTGTTTTTAAAATTTAGTTCGAACAGCATTTTCAAAAAACTATTCATATATTTAATAATTTCCCTTTTCTTAAATATTTTTTTCTGTAATTTTTTTCAAGACCAGTCTTATTTGATGACTTTCAAAGTCACAATTCCTTTTTTTTATATACTATATTATTATACCTTAAAATATTTTAATTTATCGGTAAAAAGTATGGAAAGCATGGTTTTATTACTAACATTTATTTTTTGTTTTGCTTATTTAATTCAATATTACGTATATCCTACTATTATTTTTTCTGGCGCAAAGGACAAAGATCTTTTTGAAGATGGTTTGCGTATTAGATTAGCGGGTCAAGGACTTAGTTCTTTGGCATATTTTTATGCTTTGACAAATTTATTAAAAGGCGAAAAAAAAATCATCAATATTATTCTGCTTCTTTCAAGTTTTAGTGTGATTTTTCTAATGGGTTTTAGGACCATGTCTTTATTTATTATTTTCTTAACATTGATTACTTTCATTAAATTTAAGGGGTTTAATTTAAAGTTATTATTTTATTCCATAGCAACAATTGCTGTTTTAAGTTTAGTTTCACAAAACAAAGTTGTTTCTGACAAGTTAGATTCGATGTCCGAACGGCAGAAAACAGAAAATTTAGGAAATAGTGATTATATCCGTATAACTCAATTTACTTATTTTACTCAAAATCATTTTAAAAATATAGGAGAATATATAATAGGTTCTGGAGTGCCGGTAATGGGTGTAGAATCTAGTGCTTATGGAAGAAAGATGCAAAAATTGCAACGGGAAGGAATCAATTGGGTAGATTGGGGGCTTATGAGTTTAAGTTGGATTATAGGTATTCCGGCAGTGCTAGTAATGATTTTCTATTCATTTAAAATAATATTACTAAAATTACCATTAAATTATTTTTATATAAAAATTTGGTTTGTTTACTTACTAGTGAGTTCTTTTACTACAATGGAGTTTTATCGACCAGGTAATTTTATTGTTCAAGCTATCTTAATATTTATTGCAGAAAAGGTACATAAACAGTATAAAAACAACAAATATACAAACCCATCCTTAACTAAAATGATACCCTTAAGCAAATGAAAATTGGAATTATAACTTATCATCGTGCCCATAATTATGGTGCATTACTTCAATTGTATTCTCTAAAATCACATTTAAGCCAAAATAATAACGAAGTTGAAATTATAGATTATTGGCCAAAATACCATAGCGATGAGTATTCTATATTTTCACGATTTTCCGAGTTATTATTTAAAACAAAGGTAAAAAGAGTGCTCTTCTTTATTTTTGATTTTTATAGAATTTTAAAGCGTAGGAATGGCTATTTAGGTTTTATCAAAAATAATTTAGGTTTGTCAAAATCTGTTAAATTTGTTACTAAAGAATCTATAAATAATCAAAATTTTGAAGTAGTTATTTATGGTAGCGATCAAATATGGAGAAGACATAACTTACCTCAATTTAAAGAGTTTGATGACGTTTATTTTGGTAATTATCCATTGCATGCAATAAAAAAAATAACCTATGCTGCAAGCATGGGAGAAATTAATTTGAATGAAGCCGATAAATCATTTATTGCAACTTCCTTAAAAAATTTCGATACTATTTCGGTTAGAGAATTAAGTTTAAAAAATGAGATAAAAGAGCTTGTAAATAAGCAAATTTCATTAGTATTAGATCCTGTTTTTCTTTTAAGTAAAAACAAATGGATTGAACTACTGCAATTACCCGTAAAGAGAGATAAATATGTTTTTTTGTATCAATTATTACGATCAGATGATTCGTTATTATTAACAAAAAAAGCAGCTGATTATTATTCTTGTGAAGTTGTAGAAATTCCAGGAACTTCAGTTGATCCCCTTTTATGGGCAAAACGCTACAATCAAACAGCATCTCCAATAGAATTTCTTACCCAAATTAAAAATGCTGAATTTGTAGTTTCTACTTCATTTCATGGTGTAGCTTTTTCAATTATTTTCGAAAAACAATTTTATGCTTTGGGAATGGGAAATAACTCCGGACGGGTTCAAGATTTACTAACCTCGTTGAATTTGCAAGATCGTTATATACAAAATGTAGAGGATGCTGATTTTACAAATTTTATCGATTATAAAAACGTAAATGAAATGCTGCATCCTTTAAAAGAAAATTCAATTCAATTCTTGAAAGAGGCAATTTCTTTATAATTTTTTGATAGCTTATGAAGAAAAACATTAAAGTTTTATATATAGCACCGACAGAAGCAAAGTATGCAGGTGATAATAAATCATTGCTAAATTTGCTTAGCGGATTAAATAATTATGAAGTAACACCATTAATAATTACCTCTTCAACCGAAAGTGCTACAGAATTTATTAAGAAAGGTTTTGAATGTGAAGTTCTACCATATCCTTTTAGATTTACAGCATTGTGTCCTGCGTATAAATCTTGGCGAGAAATAGTTCGGTTTCCTTATAATTTGTTGTTACTCATCGCCGGTATATTTATAGCCAATAAAGCATTAAATAAAATAGTTCAAAAATTTAATCCAGATATTATTCACAGTAATACGAGTCAGACAATTATTGGTTATAATGCATCCAAAAAGAATAAAATTCCACATTTTTGGCATATTAGAGAATTTATAGATTTAGATTTTAACACACATCTAATTTTTTCAAAAAAAGCTCATCGAAAGTTATTGCGCAAAGCTAATAATCATCTGATCATAATCACAGAATGCGTTAAGAGACATTATCAATCACCATCTAATTCGAGAGTTATATATGATGGCGTTTTAAAGGCTGCGCAGACTCAATTTAAAGAAAAAAAAAACAAACAGTTTTTATTTGTTGGCAGATTAACTGAAATGAAAGGAATTTTTCTATTACTTAATGCTTTTATTGATTTTTGTGCTGTAAATAAAGATTATGAATTAGTATTAGCTGGAGAAAAAATGAATGAGGAAGAGTTCGAGATTATAAAGAAGCTAGTACACGAAAATGGAATAAGTAGCAGGGTTAAATTTTTAGGCAATAGAGATGATGTTTTTGATTTAATGGCTAGTTCAACAGCATTAATTGTTCCTTCGCTAAATGAAGCTTTTGGCAGAATCACAGTTGAAGCTATGTATAATGGATGCTTAGTGATAGGTAATGATTCGAGTGGGACTCAAGAAATATTGAAAAAAGAAGTTTTAGGATTATTATTTTCAAATCAAAAAGAGTTAACATCAAAAATGGAAACGGTTGCAAAGAACGGTATAGAAAGTTATTTTCCTATGATTAAAAAGGCACAAGAACGGGCTACGATACTCTATTCGGAAGAACAAAATGCAAATTTAATTTTTAAATATTACCAACAAATAGTAAGCAAATCTTGAAAATTAATTTTTAAAGACAAAATCACATACAATAATGAATAATTCTAAAAAAAAAGCACGAGTAATAGCCATGTATCTCCCTCAATTTCATCCAGTTGTCGAAAATGATGAGTGGTGGGGAAAAGGATTTACAGAATGGACAAATGTTGGTAAAGCAAAATCGTTATTTAAAGGACATTACCAACCTAGAGTCCCTGCTGATCTAGGTTATTATGATTTGCGATTACCAGAAGTGCGAGTTTCTCAGGCTGAAATGGCAGCTGAGGCTGGTGTTGAGGGATTTATGTATTGGCATTATTGGTTTGGAGAAGGAAAAAGACTTTTAGAAAGACCCTTTAATGAAGTATTGGAAAGTGGAAGCCCCAATTTTCCTTTTTGTTTGGGATGGGCTAATGAATCCTGGGAAAACAAATTATGGAATGCAAATGATACAAAGCAAAACAAATTACTGATTGAACAAAAATATCTGGGTGAAAAAGATAATGAGCTTCATTTTAATTCATTATTGAGTTCTTTTAAAGACAAGCGTTATATTAGAGTAGACGGCAGACCTATATTTTTTATTTATAAGCCTCAAAAATTCAAAGAAGTTAATTTATTCATTTCACAATGGAATAATTTAGCAAAAATAAACGGTATAAATGAAGGGTTTTATTTTGTAGCACATGCTGATAGTTTTGAAGAATATGAAAATTTAATTAGATTAGGTTTTGATGCTATTGAAGTTTATTCCTTAAAAAGAATACAGGATTATTATAAGCAAACCAACTCATTGATTTATAAAATTATTGATAAAGTTGATTCTTTGGTAAAAGCATCACTGCAATTAAAAAAATTAAGAATCGTGGAATATAAAAAGGCTATTGAACTTTTTATAAACAAAAAAGAAGATTCGATAGAAAATGTTATCCCAACAATATTACCTAACTGGGATCATAGCCCTCGAAGTGGTAATAATGCCTGGATTGTTAATAATTCGACACCAGAATTATTTCAAAAACACATAAAAGATGCTTTAGAGTGTGTTAAAAATAAACCAGAAGAAAGAAAAATTATTTTTCTGAAATCATGGAATGAATGGGCCGAAGGGAATTATATGGAACCCGACCTTAAATTTGGCAAAGGCTACATCCATGCATTAAGAGATGTAATATTTAATAAATAATCATGGCTATTAAAGTTCTTTTTGATCATCAAACTTTTTCCTTACAAAAATTTGGAGGAATATCGAGATATTTTTGTGAGTTAATGAAAAATTTACCTGAGGATATTGTTTATCAAAATTCCGGGTTATTTTCTAATAATATTTATATTCAAGAAAATTTTAAAGGTTTATATAAAGAGTTTTTTCCTCAAAAAGAATTTATCGGAAAGAGAACAATGATTAATTTTCCTAATAAAATAGATTCATTGATTAAATGTTCTACATCAAATTATGATGTTTTTCACCCAACATATTATGATCACTATTTTTTAAAAATAAACAAAAAACCATTTGTGTTAACGGTTCATGACTTAGCTCATGAAAAATTTCCATTGCTTTTTAAAAATGATCCTGCACTTGAATTCAAAAAACAAATAATCTATAAAGCAGATCATATTATTGCAATATCCGAATTCACAAAAAAAGAATTGCTCCTTTTTTACAACAAACTAAACCCGGATCGTATTTCAGTTATTCATCATGGAAGCTCTTTGTCTTTAAAAAAGGGAATATTGTTAACAAATAAAGAAAATTATTTGTTATTTACAGGAAGCAGAGCTGGATATAAAAATTTTGATTTTTTAATAGTTGCAATTAGTAGCTTATTGATAAAATATGATATTAAATTGATATGTACAGGTTCTCCTTTTTCAATGCAAGAATTGATATTATTTAAAGAAAATAAAATATTAGATTTTGTTTTGCATCAATATGTATCAGATGATGAATTATTTTCATTATATTCAAATGCATTAGCTTTTCTTTTCCCTTCCTTTTATGAAGGTTTTGGAATTCCAATTTTAGAAGCTTTTGAAGCTTCTTGCCCTTTAGTTTTAAGTAATTCAAGTTGTTTTCCGGAAATTGCTGGAGACGCTGCATTGTATTTTGATCCACATAATGCTACTGAAATAAATCAGTCTGTAGAAAGAATTATTACGGATTTAAATTTAAGGGAAACCTTAGTTCAAAAAGGAAAAGAAAGATTGCAATTATTTAATTGGTCACAAACAGCATTACTGACCTCAAAAGTTTATGAAAAATTAGTTTAATAACTACATTTTTTATAAATAACTTTAATACTAACAATATATAATAATTTGTGCAATGCAAAATATGCTTAAAATTTCAGTAAACCCCTTTCAGTTAATAAAAGGAATTTATTTAGGGTACCACTCAAATTTTTTTTATCCAAACATAGTATATTACTATTGAACTATACTATTAATATTTCAAATAAGTAATAAATAAACTTATGTTAATTCAAGTTTAAAAAATTAAAATGTACAATAAAACAATGCCTTTAATAAGTATAATAACTGTTGTTTACAATGGTTCAAAAACACTTGAACAAACAATTCAAAGTGTAATAAATCAATCCTATAAAAATATAGAATATATAATTATTGATGGTGGTTCAACTGATGGAACAATTAATATTATCAAAAAATATGAAAAGCATATATCTCATTGGATAAGCGAAACAGATAAAGGTCTTTATGATGCTATGAATAAAGGAATAGCACTAGCGACAGGAGAACTTATAGGTATGATTAATAGTGATGATTGGTATGAACTAGATGCAGTTAAAATAGTTGTAAATTCCTATTTGAATAATCCAGAAAAGCGGATATTTCATAGTAATAGATATGATGTCGACGATGTAGGAAATAGAAGAATATATAAATTTAACAAATCTAACTTTAAGTTTATTTATTTCTCAATGACTTATAACCATCCATCGATGTTTATTCACAAAAATATTTATGCTAGTTACAATTATAATATTGAATTTAAATCAATTTCTGACTATGAGTTTGTTTTAAAAGTCTTTATAAACAATAGTAATTTATTTTACTTTATTCCTAATTCTTATGTTAACTATAGATTAAATGGAATAAGCACTAAACAAAGTTTCATTTCTGAAATTAAAGAAGGATCAAAAGCTAGGTTAAATGCGGGTTTAAAATACCATCATATTTTAGTTTTTATTTTCCTGAAATTTATACGTTCTATTTTAAGGAAAGTATTTCGAATTAGATACATTTCCTAACGAGTTATCTTAACTGATAATTTAAGTTGTCTTTATCGCCAAGAATGTAAGAAACAGCCACGGGGTCAAAGTTGTACAATATATTCCTGATAATTCTATTGTTGTTGGAAATCCTGCTAAAATTATAAGGTATTTGTCCTAATTATTTTTTTTTATTTCTGAATTTTTTTGTATGTAGAATTTATTAAAGACTTTAATAATTTAAGTCACTAACTACAATTAAAATTTATCATGGGTCCCTTATTTTTTTTACACGAAGTGTAATTAGGTGGCTTTTTTTAATTCTATTTATGAAGTACTTAAAAAAAATAATGGATATAACTCCAATTTAATTAAATAATCAAACAAACGTAAATGTTACAACGAAAAAAAAAGTTTTTAATTATTGGTCAGACTCCACCTCCATATGGGGGACAAAGTATAAACATAGAAAGAATGCTTAAAGCATTTGATAATAATTCTATTGAGTATCGATTAATTAGAATGAACTTTAGTGAAGAGATGAATGAGAACGGAAAAGCAAGTTCTAAAAAAGTTATTAAACTCTTTAGTCTTATGCTTTCTCTTATAAAGCAATTAATATTTTATAGACCGGATTATGTTTACTATCCTCCATCAGGGCCGGAATTTGTTCCCGTAGTAAGAGACTTTGCTTTACTTTCAATAATCAGAGTTTTCGGAAAAAAAATAATTTTTCATTTCCATGCTGGAGGACTTCCTGAAATATATCCTAATCTTAATGGTTTTCTAAAGAAAGTTTTTAATTTTTGCTATAGAAAAAGTGAATATGCAATTTGTTTAAATATAGCAGGAACAAAAGATCCTAAATTTTTAGACACTAAAAATATTGTAATTATACCTAATGGAGCTGATGATTTATTGGAGTTTAAATCTTTTGATTCTGATGATTTTTTTAAAATCCTTTTTGTCGGTGTTTGTAGAGAATCTAAGGGGATAGTTGATTTTGTTGAAATTATAGAAAAGGCCAGGATTATTAATCCTATGATTAAGGGTATAGTTGTAGGTAAAATTTTTTCAGATAAAGAAAGACTTACTCTGGATAAAAGTATTGAAAATGGTTCAATACAATATTTAGGAATTTTAACTGGAAATGATAAAAATTATCAGTTTGGTAAATCAGATGCATTTCTTTTTCCAACTTTTTTTGAACATGAAAATTTTCCTACTGTAATTTTGGAAGCGTTTTCCTGTTCATTGCCAGTTATTTCAACTCGATGGAGAGGGGTGATTGATCAAATTTCACAAGGAGTAAATGGATATTTAATCGACGTTCATGATATCGAAAAAGCGTCTGAATATGTTGTTGCTTTATCGAAAGATTCAGAACTTTATAGAAAAATGTCTATTAATGCAAGAAAAAGTTTTGAAGAAAATTATTCAATTTTAAAGTTTGAAAAAAACATTATTCATTTTTTTAAAGAAATTTTATGAAAAATATTTTAATTACGGGTGGTTCTGGTTTTATAGGAACAAACATGATTGAGTTCCTTGAAGGAAAAGGGATAGAAACTATAATAAATTATGATAAAAATAAACCCATAAAACCAAATCAAGAAAAATATTGGATTGAGGGTAATATTATGAATGAAACTTATTTTGAAGAGGTTCTTGAGGAAAATAAAGTAGATACTGTTATTCATCTAGCTGCTCGTACGGATACATTGAGTGATAATTTAGATGACTATAAAGAAAATCATGAAGGTACCAAGCATATATTAAATGCATTAGAAAAATATAATAAATTAAAAAGATTAATTGTTGCCTCAACTCAATACGTATACAAATCTATAGAATCTCCTTTCCCATCAAATAATTTAGATTTTAAACCACATACTATATATGGTCAAAGTAAAGTCTTAACGGAACAATATGTACATTCGGCTAATTTAGATTGTATTTGGACAATTGTTAGACCAACAAATATTTGGGGGCCCTGGCATATGAGATATCCGCTTGAATTATGGAAAATTATTGATAGTGGAATATATTTTCATCCTGTTAGCCATCCTGTAATTAGAACTTATGGTTATGTAAAAAATATTGTGCATCAAGTTTATCAGATGCTTACAGCTGATGAAGAATTAGTAAATAACAAAACATTTTATGTTGGAGATTTATCTGTAGATTCTTATTCATGGATAAACGAATTTTCGTTACAGTTACAAGGGAAAAAGATTAAACGTTTGCCAACATTTATATTTAGCTTCACAGCTAAGGCTGGTGACGTTTTAAGGAAATTTGGAATTCCATTCCCATTATATTCAAAAAGATTTCAAAATATGGTTGAGGATTATCCTGCTCCTACAGAACCTACAATTGAACTGTTTGGTCAAGCAGAAATTACTTTGCAGAAAAATGTAAAAGAAACGCTAGATTGGTTAAAAACAGATGGAAAAAAACATTTTGATTATTGGAATAAATAATTCAGTAAAATTTATTTTAATAAAGTAGCCTTTAATACTTATAATCAATCAAAAAAAACATGAAAAATAGTCCACTTCTTTCTTTTTCATTACTCAATTATACTATTTTTAAGGGGGACTTATCTGAATGTAAATCGGATAAAAAAACGCTTATCAATACCATCAATCAATATTCTTTTTGTATTGCTCAAAAAGATGCTGAGTTCAAAAAAGCATTGCAAGGTTCAGATGTTTTGTTGCCAGATGGGATGGCTATTGTCGTTGCGGCGCGTTTACTCCAAAATACCAAAATAACCAAGATTGCAGGAGCGGAATTGCATGATTTTTTATTGCAAAAACTCAATCAAACTGGAGGTAGTTGTTTTTATTTGGGAGCATCCCAAAATACTTTGGACAAAATTAAAAATAGAATTAATGTAGCGTTTCCTAATATTAAGGTTTATAATTATTCTCCCCCTTTTAAAACTGTTTTTTCGGATAGTGATAATCAAGCAATGCTAGAAGCAGTCAATGATGTTGCTCCAGACGTACTTTTTGTTGGTATGACAGCACCCAAACAAGAGAAATGGTCATTTCAACACAAAGAATTTTTACAGGCAAAAACGATTTGTTCGATAGGAGCAGTATTTGATTTTTATGCAGGAACGGTAAAACGACCTTCTCCTTTTTGGATTCGTTTGCGATTAGAATGGTTTATTCGTTTAATAAAAGAACCCAAACGGATGTGGAAACGTTATTTGTATTATGGTCCAGTATTTATTGGTTACATAGTTCGAGAAAAATTCCGATTAATTTTCAATAATAGTAGCATAAGAACCAATAATTAAAGAAATGAAAAAAATTCTAATCACCGGAGGCGCTGGTTTTATCGGTTCTCATGTCGTTCGCCGCTTTGTAAACAACTACCCGAATTATCAAATTTATAATCTCGATGCTCTTACTTATGCCGGGAATTTGGAGAATATTGCCGATATTGAAAATGCACCCAACTATACATTTATAAAAGGTGATATTGTCGATGCTGGTTTTATAGACCAATTATTTGCCGAACATCAATTTGATGGCGTCTTGCATTTGGCTGCCGAATCGCATGTAGATCGCTCGATTACGGATCCTTTTTCCTTTGTCAAAACCAATGTAATAGGGACGGTCAATTTATTGAATGCGGCAAAAACTATTTGGCAGGGGAATTATGAAGGCAAACGTTTTTATCATATCAGCACTGACGAGGTGTACGGAAGTTTAGGTGCCGAAGGTTTATTTACAGAAACTACCGCTTACGACCCTAACTCACCTTATTCGGCGTCGAAAGCTAGTTCCGATCATTTTGTTCGTTCCTATGGGGAAACATTTGGTTTACCGTATGTATTGACCAACTGTTCTAATAATTATGGGCCATTTCATTTTCCAGAAAAATTGATTCCTTTATTTATTACTAATATCATTACCAATAAACCTTTACCGGTTTATGGAGATGGAAAATACACCCGCGATTGGCTTTTTGTAGAAGACCATGCCGTGGCAATTGATTTAGTTTTTCACGATGGTAAAAACCACGAAACCTATAACATTGGTGGTTTTAACGAATGGAAAAATATTGATTTAGTTAAATTGTTGTGCAACATTATGGATACGAAACTAGGAAGAACTTCGGGAACTTCAGAGCAATTAATTGCATACGTAAAAGACCGTCCTGGACATGATTTGCGCTATGCCATCGATGCCAACAAAATTAATAAAGAATTAGGATGGAAACCATCGGTTACTTTTGAGCAAGGTCTAGAAAGAACGGTTACTTGGTTTCTAGAAAATCAAACTTGGTTGAACAACATTACTTCGGGAGCCTACGCCTCCTATTATGAAAAACAATACAATTAATTATGAAAGGAATTATACTAGCCGGTGGATCTGGCACCCGCTTGCATCCCTTAACACTTGCCATGAGCAAACAAATGATGCCAGTGTACGACAAACCTATGATTTACTATCCGCTTTCCATCTTGATGTTGGCAGGTATTAATGAAATTTTGATTATTTCTACTCCAAATGATTTACCCAATTTTAAAAAGTTATTAGGCGATGGAGTTCAAATTGGCTGTCGATTTGAATATGCCGAACAAGCCATTCCAAATGGATTAGCCCAAGCATTTGTTATTGGTGAAGAATTTATAGGAAACGATAAAGTAGCGCTTGCATTGGGCGATAATATTTTCTACGGTAGTGGTTTAAGTAAATTACTGCAAGCCAATAATGATCCTGAAGGTGGAGTGGTTTATGCCTACCAAGTACATGATCCAGAACGTTATGGGGTGGTAGAATTTGACCCTGATTTTAATGTGCTTTCCATTGAAGAAAAGCCAATACATCCCAAATCGAATTATGCAGTTCCAGGATTGTATTTTTATGATAATACCGTGGTGCAAATTGCCAAAAACATAGCACCTTCAGCTCGTGGAGAATATGAAATTACCGATGTAAATAAAGAATATTTAAAGCAAGGGAAACTAAAAGTAGGTGTACTCGATAGAGGAACTGCTTGGTTAGATACCGGAACTTTCGAATCTTTAATGCAGGCGGGACAATTTGTTCAAGTTATCGAAGACCGTCAAGGCTTAAAAGTGGGTTGTATTGAAGAAGTTGCCTATAGAATGGGCTATATTGATGCCGAACAACTCAAAAATATTGCCAATCCTTTAGTAAAAAGTGGTTATGGAAGCTACCTTTTAAATTTATTACCTAAATCCAATTAAAAGTGAAAATCTTAAAAGCAGCTTTACAAGATGTATTAATTATAGAACCAAGGATTTTTGAAGATAGCAGGGGTTTATTTTTTGAGTCGTTTAATAGTATTACTTGGTGTACCCAAGGATTACCATATCAATTTGTGCAAGATAACCAATCGTTTTCCTCCAAGGGGGTGTTGCGCGGTTTGCATTTTCAACAGGGTGAACATGCACAAGGCAAATTAGTACGTGTTATTAGCGGAAGAGTATTGGATGTAGCAGTAGATTTGCGTCCTGAATCTCCCACTTTTGGGAAATGGGAATTTTACGACTTGGACGCCAAAACCAATAAAATGGTATATATTCCCACAGGTTTTGCACATGGTTTTTTAGCATTAGAGGATAGTATTTTTTCTTATAAATGTACTGCTGGTTATAATAAAGAATCGGAAGGTGGCATTATTTGGAATGATTCAGAACTAAAGATAGATTGGCCAATCGAGCAACCCAATGTTTCCGAAAAAGATTTGGTATTACCCACTTTTGACTCTTATTTCAAATAATTATGAACATGAAAATTTTAGTTTTTGGAGGATATGGTCAACTTGGGCAATGTCTCAAAAAAGTGGCGGATAGTAGAGAAATAGAAGGACTTGTTTATCTTGATGAAATAGAAGGAAATATTTTGGATACCAAATTATTGTCCCATTTGTTTAGTTTACACCAACCAGAATATGTCATTAATTGTGCTGCTTATACTTCGGTAGATAAAGCCGAAGATGAAATAGATTTGGCAAGGTTAATTAACAAGACAGGTGCAGAAAATGTGGCTAAAACTTGCAAGCAATTTAACAGTATTCTAATTCATATTTCAACCGATTTTGTCTTTGAAGGAAATAATCCAAAAGCATTGATTGAAGAGGATTTAACAGAACCTATAAATGTCTATGGTTTAACTAAATTAGAAGGTGAATGGGCTGTAGCATCGGCAACAAATAGCTATTTCACTATACGAACAAGTTGGTTATATTCCGAATTTGCTGATAATTTTGTGAAAACTATGCTACGTTTAGGGTCAGATAGAAAAGAACTAGGTATAATTGTTGACCAAGTTGGATCTCCAACATATGCCATTGATCTGGCAGGATGTATATTAGACATAATTCAGTCAAAAAGTAATGCTTTTGGGCTTTATCATTATAGTAATGAAGGCGTTACATCATGGTACGATTTTGCAAAAGCAATTTTTGATTTAGCATCCTATTCCGTAAAAGTAAAGCCAATAAAAACTATTGAATATCCTACAAAAGCAATTAGACCTATGTTTTCTGTAATGGATAAAAGTAAAATAAAAAAGACGATTGCCATTGAAATACCGTATTGGAGAGATAGTTTAGCTACTTGTATAACTCAGATTCAATTATTAGAGTAATTAATCCTTTATAACAAAATTAATATTCTTTGAAAATAGCAACAATATTTTCATTCCCATCCAATTGAAACCGAATAAAATAATCCTCCAATTTCTGGTGCTGTCGTTGTCTCTTTTTTTGGTATCTGAAATCTTCTATTTATCGTGGTTGCCCAATGGTCATTTAGGCAAGGAAACCCATTTACCAACTTGGCTCTTGAACTGGAGTAATACGTATTTTAATTTGCGTACTGCTATTCCGTTTATACCCTTAGGATATCTATTAGAAGCTTGGGCATCGATACCTACTAAAATTTTTGTTACCAAAAAAAGTTTCCCCTTACGAATTAAAACAACTTTGATTGCTACTGTTATTATATGCCTGGCCGAAGGAGGACAGTTTTTCATTGCGAACCGAAATCCCGATAGTTTGGATATTGTTTTCGGAATTATGGGCAGTTCTTGTGGTAGTATTATTCATTATTGTATTAAAAATTTAACCAAATCATTTTTCATTAAACATGCGTAACAGACATAAATTTACTTTTATATTTTGCTGTATTTTATTGGATTTTATAGCTATGATTGGCGGTACAGCAGTCTTTTTGCAATTTGCTAAGGATGCAAGAGTAGAGTGGAATGCCTTTGTAATCAACAACATGGTTTATGTTTCAATCCTTACGTGGTTGCTTCCCGCCCTGTACTTTAATTTGTACCGCTTAAACACTGTTTTTAATTTAGATAGCTTTTATCGCAGTAGTTGGCGCGTGTTTTTGAGTCAGCGCATCCTTTGGCAGTGTTACATTTTTATTTTTCAAGGCACTGGTGAATATACGCTGGATATTAGTGCTAATTTATTTCAACTGAGTTTTTTGCTTTGCTATTTTTTGTTTTCTCGAGTTCTTTTTGCTTTGGTGCTAAAAAATATAAAAAAATGGTTGCGCAAACCCTTCACGGTTGCCATCTGGGGATTTAATACCACTAGTATTGAACTGGCTTCGCAACTGGAAATGAATTCACATTTTGATCAATTTTTAGGAATTCTTAATGATACAAATGAGGATAGTTACACCACCAAGGATTCATTTGAAACGGCCCTTACAAATGCTATCCAAAAAGCCTCAAACAATAATATTCAGGAATTGTATGTGGTGGCACAACCCCATTATATTGTAGATTTAAATACCTATTTTGAATTGGCTGACCGCAATTGTATGCGATTGAAATTTGTTCCAGATTTCTCAATAATTTCAAAATCTTCTTTCAGCAGTAGTAATTTTAATAATTTCCATGTCATTCGTCCTCGACATGAACCTTTGCAGGATTCCTATAACCGATTGATGAAACGCATCTTTGATATTGTTTTCAGTCTGTTAGTGATTGTATTAGTATTATCATGGTTGTATCCAATTCTGGCTTTTTTGATTAAAAAAGAAAGTAAAGGCCCTGTTTTATTTAAACAATTGCGTACCGGTAAAAAGAACCAATCTTTTTGGTGTTATAAATTTCGAAGTATGACTGTAAATGCCCAAAGTGACAGTTTACAAGCCCAAAAAGAAGATGCACGAGTTACCTCCATCGGGAAGTTTATCCGAAAAACCAGTATAGATGAAATGCCACAGTTTTTTAATGTTTTATTAGGAGATATGAGTGTTGTGGGACCTCGTCCTCATATGCTGAAACACACAAAAGATTATAACGATCAAATCAACAATTTTATGGTGCGTCATTTTGTAAAACCAGGTATTACAGGTTTAGCCCAAGTTTCTGGTTTAAGAGGTGAGACTAAAAAAGTTTCGGATATGAAACGACGGGTAAAAGTTGATATTGATTATGTACAAAATTGGAGTTTAATCAAAGATTTAAAAATCTGTTTATTAACCGTTATAGTTACCCTGAAAGGGGATGAAAATGCATTTTAATTTAAAATTTTAACTTATGAATATTACGTATTTCTTAGCAGGTTTGCTATCAGGTATTAGTGTAGCTTCTTTTTTTATTGGCAAAGAATTGTACCGCTTTTATGTTAAAAATAAAATTCAAAAAAAACAGTTAGACCGTATGGCAAAATTGAATGATAAAATCAAAAAATCATTTCCTTTGGATAGCTTTCAAATGTAAAACCTAAAACATTTTAATAACACCCCAACCAGTTTAGCTTAAACTTTATACTTCCCATAGAATTATAATATTCTAAAGGTGAAACACAATTAATTAAAATTTATATAATCCACATTTATGAGAATACAATTCCCTAAAGTAATACTTATACTATTCGTATTGCATTTTTTTACATCCTGTACTTCAAGTTCTAAAATCACTTATTTGCAAGATGTTTATTCGAACAAAAAAGCGGTTGAAAATAGTTCGGATTACGAACCTAAATTACAAGCTGACGATCTTTTGAGTATTATTATTTCTGCGGATAATCCTGAAAATACGATTCCATTCAATTTACCACAAATTCAAGGAAGTTCGGATGTTAATAGTAGCCAAAATAATATAAAAACTTATCTTATTGATGCTCATGGAGAAATAGATTTCCCAGTTATTGGTAAAATAAAACTAGCTGGATTAGCCAGAAGTGAAGCCAATAAGAAAATGGCAACTTTAGTTTCGGATTATATTAAAAATCCAGGGATAAACTTGCACATTCTTAATTTTAAAGTATCTGTATTAGGTGAGGTAAATCGTCCTGGTAGTATTTCAATTAATAGTGAACGTATAACACTTTTAGAAGCCTTAAGTAAAGCTGGAGATTTAACTATTTATGGTAAACGAAATAATATATTAGTGATTAGAGAAATAGGAGGGATTAAGACTTATGCAACTATTGATATTACCAAATCAGACTTCATCAATTCACCTTTTTATTATTTGGCTCAAAATGATGTCGTTCTAGTACATCCTAACAAGACCAAAATTAATGCAGCTTCTGTAGGGCCTAATACTTCAGTTATTATTAGTTCTATTTCACTATTACTTACTTTATTCGTTTTACTTAAAAATTAACAAACATGCAAGACCCATTTTATATGACGGAAGAAGAAGATAATGAAGGTTCAGGCTTTGAAAATCTTAAAAACTATTTAAAACATAGGAAATGGTTTGTTCTAAGTGTGTTCATTTGCTTAACTATTGCATTTATTAAATTACGTTATAGCACACCACAATACAAGGCTGTAGCTAAAATATTGGTGCGTGATGAAAAAAAAGGAAGCCTACCTTCAGAATTAGGTGCTTTTTCAGACCTTGGTTTATTAAGTGGAGTAAAAAACAATGTAGACAACGAGATTGAAATTTTGAATTCGGCTACTTTAGTTGAAAAAACAATAGAAAAATTACAGTTTAATATTACTTGTTTTTTGGTAGGTAATGTGAGGGATGTTGAACTGTATAAAGAGACAAAACCCTTTGAATTTATTGTTGTTAACGCCAGTGATAAATTTTATAAGAGTGCTAAAACTTTTAAAATAAAGGTTGTTTCATCCCAAAAATTTGAAATGATTCTTTCAGATGAAAAAAGTTTAGGTACATTTCGTTTCGGAACTCCTATCTTAGTTGATGAAGCGCGAATAATTATTCAAAAACTACCTTCTTTTAACACTATAAATCCTCTTGGGAATAGGTATCAATTTTTTTGCAATCCTATAACAGAAATGGCAGCTGCCTATAGTAGTTTGTTAACAGTAGAATCGTTGAGCAAAACGAGTAGTATTGTAACTCTTACGATGGCTAATGCTGTACCTAAAAAGGCTGAGGAGTTTTTGGATGCTCTTATTGCTATTTATAATGAAGAAGCTATCAATGATAAAAATATGATTTCTGAAAACACTCAGAAATTTATCCAAAAACGTTTGATAAATATTTCTGAAGAACTAGGTGATGAGGAAAGTAAGGCGAAAGGTTTTAAAGAAGCGAATCAATTATTTGATATTCCTACAAACGCTAAAATCTATTTGGATAATTATTCAGAGGTAGAAAAAGGACTTATTGAGTCGGAAACAAAGCTCAGAGTGGTTGAAATCATGATTGATTTTATGAAGCACAAGAGTAAAGCAGAATTAGTTCCAGCCGAACTTATTCCTACTGAAAAAGTATCTGGACAAACAAATCCGTTAATTCTGCAATACAATAATTTAGTTTTACAAAATAATCGGTTGATAAAAGATGGTAAAAAAAGCAATAATACTCTTGTCAATATCGATCAACAATTAACAGATTTAGAACGTGATATTATGCAAAGTTTAGTGCAATTTAAAGGTACTATTTTGGCAGAAAAAGCGAATCTAAATAAGCAGTATGATTTGTTGTCTGAGAAAATAAACCAAATTCCAACTCAAGAGCGAGAATTTAGGATTATAGAGCGACAACAGAAAATTAAGGAAGGCTTGTATTTATATTTAATTCAAAAAAGAGAAGAAACTGCAATTTCATTATCAGTTACAGAACCTAATGCCAAAATAATTGATGCAGGTCGCGCAGGTATTATTCCGATTTCGCCTAAAAATAGTATTTTTTATTTAGGAGCTCTATTTATTGGATTTGGAATCCCTTTCGGAATTTTATTTCTTATTTTTAAATTAGATGATAAAATACACAATGCTACGGATGTCGAAAATAAAACGAATTCAGTACCAATTTTAGCAGAATTACCTTCTTTGGTAGATACAAAAGATTCTACCGATCAAAGTTTAGAAGCCTTTAGGACTTTGGCCAATAATACCAATTTTATTACCCCCTATACCGAAAATCAGGAGGGTAAAGTAATTTTTGTAACCTCTTCCATTAAAGGGGAGGGTAAAACCTTTGTTTCTTATAATCTGGCTAATGCCTATGCTCATCTGGACAAAAAAGTCCTGCTTGTTGGGACTGATTTTAGAAATCCTCAATTGCATAAGTATTTGCATCAAAACCGAAAAGAGACCAAAGGATTTTGTAATTACCTTCATGATGGCTCTTTAGATTGGAAGCAATTGCGCTATCAAACGGAAGATGCAACTTATCCTTTTCATATATTATTATCAGGAACGATACCACCTAATCCTACTTTGCTACTGTCTAATTCGCGTTTTGACGCTTTTATCCAGGAAGTAAAAGGACAGTATGATATCATTATTTTTGATACACCTCCGACCTTGCTAGTGACTGATACACTGATTATCTCTAAATACGCTGATACTACATTGTATGTATTGCGATCCGGAGTTACTGAAAAGAATCTGGTGAGTTACGCCAGTAAATTGAGTCTGGACAAAAAAATCATCAATATGGGCTTTGTCATTAACGATATTGATTTTGATACTTCATATGGATACGGATATGGATACGGATACGGATATAACTATGGATATGGTTATGGCTATGACAAGGAGGTACAAAAGTCGGTGTGGTACAAACGATGGATTAACAAGGTATAGTTTACTTCTCGATAGGCTTTTTACTCGGAGTGATTTTTTTAGATTTAATTGTTTTGACCTAAGCCTGTCCTGGAGTAAATGCTGCTATGAGATTTCAGCAGGGTGAGGTTTGATAGTATCTCACTAGTCCACCCGCTAAACATTTTTCTCACTTAAGGCCTTTTCTCTGCCCGGTAGTAAACACAAATTAACAAATAATAAAATAACGCTTGATTAAAAAAAATATAATGAACCTAGCACCAACCATTTTAGACGCAGTAAACGAATGGCTTACTCCTACATTTGACGAGCAGACACATGCCGCAATCAAAACAATGATGGATTCATCTCCGAAAGAAATTGAAGAGAGTTTTTATAAAAATCTTGAATTTGGTACCGGTGGTATGCGAGGCATAATGGGCGTTGGAAACAATCGCATCAACAAATACACGCTAGGTAAAAGTACTCAAGGGCTTTCTGATTATTTACATATCGCTTTCCCAAACCAACCTATAAAAGCCGTTATCGCTTATGATTGCCGTCATAACAGTGATACTTTGGCAAAAACGGTAGCCGATGTTTTTTCAGCTAACGGAATAGAGGTTTATCTTTTTTCAAGCCTTAGACCAACCCCTGAATTATCGTTTGCCCTTAAATATTTAAACTGCCAATGCGGAATTGTACTTACCGCTTCACACAATCCACCAGAATACAACGGATACAAAGTATACTGGGAAGATGGTGGACAAATCGTTCCTCCGCAAGACGGGGAGATTATCAATGTTATCGAAAATTTAAAATACGATCAGATACAATTTGCCGCCAATGAAAATCTGATTCACTATATCGACACCGAAGTAGATCAGGCTTTCGTAAAATCATCTGTAGAAAACGCAAGTTTTAATACTCCTGCCGAAGCTAAAGACAACCTAAACATTGTTTTTACTTCCTTACACGGAACCTCCATCACCGTGGTACCGGACACCTTGGCACTGGCGGGATACAAAAATGTACATTTCGTAGAAGAACAAAGAATCCCAAATGGTGATTTCCCAACGGTAAAATCCCCGAATCCGGAAGAACCGGAAGCTCTAACCATGGCATTGGCATTAGCTGATAAAACGAATGCCGATATCGTTATTGGTACTGACCCTGATTGCGACCGTTTGGGTGTAGCCGTTCGAAATAACGAAGGGCAGATGACTTTATTGAACGGAAATCAATCCATGATTTTGATGACTGCCTTTTTATTGGAACAATGGAAAAAAGCAGGCAAACTCAACGGAAAACAATTTATAGGATCCACCATCGTTTCCACTCCGATGATTATGGAATTGGCTACTGCCTATGGCGTACAATACAAAAGTGGCCTGACCGGATTTAAATGGATTGCCAAAATGATTAAAGACTTTCCTGAACTGCAATTCATTGGTGGCGGGGAAGAAAGTTTCGGATACATGGTTGGCGATGCTGTGCGCGATAAAGACGCCGTTGCCGCTACCTTGTTGATTTGTGAAGTTGCCGCCCAGGCCAAAGCCAAAGGAAGTTCTGTATACAAAGAATTATTGCAACATTATGTAGATTTTGGATTCTACAAAGAACATTTGATTTCCCTTACCAAAAAAGGAATGGACGGTTTGGCTGAAATCAACCAAATGATGGTCAATTTAAGACAAAATCCACTGAACGAAATCAACGGACAACGCGTGGTTATGGTAGAAGATTACAAATCCTCAGTTGCCTTGAATTTATTGACCAACGAAGAAGAAATCATGGTAATGCCAAAAGCCGACGTATTGATTTATTATACCGAAGACGGGTCTAAAATTTGCGCCAGACCAAGCGGAACGGAACCAAAAATCAAATTTTATATCAGCGTGAATACGACATTAGATTCCGTTGAGAATTTCACAGAAACAGAAGCCGACTTAAATAATAAAATAAAGAATATTAGTAAGACAATGCAATTGAATTGATGAAGTACAATCATTAAAAAAAAATTGTCAGTTCTGAATAGTATAGTCCTGAAGAATCCTTCTCCTTTAAATGTATACCACAACTTTTAATTAATAAAAAAACTATGAAATCATTTTTATTGGGAATTTTATTCCTTTCTACTTCAGTTATTTGCGCACAAGAAACAGTTAAAGAACCAACAAATCAAGAAATTAAAACAAGTACTTTGGACTCCTCCAATTATACAATTACTTTAGGAGTAAATGTAATAGATAACGGAGGAAACAATTCTTTACCGTTCAATGCGGAAACGATGTCATTTAAAACGCCTTTTTTTATTTCGGCAGAGCGTCGATTTAAATCGAATTGGTCGGTTGCTTTAGCAGTATCCACGAACCGATTAACAATTGCTACAGCAGAGAAGTCTTATGTGAGTATAGATGCTGTAGGTCAATATTATTTGGATGATTATATATTCAATACCGAAAAAATTGAAATGTATGCCGGTTTAGGATTTGGTCGTTATTTTTTAGAAAATAATGGAAATAATACGTTAGATGTAACTGGTGGCGGGCGTTATTGGTTTTCGGATCATTATGGTTTAAGTCTTCAGGGGATTGGAAAAGTAGGGTTGAGTCCTATTAATGATGCTGTTAAACATCATTTCCAATACAATTTCGGTTTCGTTTGGAGGAACTAATTATGATTCATTTATAAAAAAAATAAAAGCACCAAATTGGCGCTTTTATTTTTTTAGGCAATAGGTGCTATCTATGATAAAGTATTAAAAATACTGTTTTTTTGTAGTAAATCGGAAATCTTATTTTTCTTAGAGAGAAGAAAAGGGTTTGATTTAAATTGTTTGATATGGCCTTCATTATGAATATCAGTACCTGTGAAATCATAGAGATCATTCTCAAGTAATCGTTCGGCTATTTTTTGAACATCTTTTCCATAATAGCCTATAATAGCTAATAAATTGAGCTGAAAGTAAACACCATATTCTTTTAATTTTTCATATTTTCTCATTGAATTATGAAAATACAAGTAACGTTCCGGATGTGCTATAATAATTTTATAGTCTTTAATCTTAATCTCAAATAGCATATCATATAGATTCATCGGCCTCGAAAAAAGGGGAAATTCTACGAGTACATAATTCTCATGTAGACATAATAATGGTTCTTTTTTTAGCCTTTCAATTAAAGAAATATCTAGCATATATTCACTCGCATATCCTTTTAAAAAGGATCGATTTACTTCTGATTGTGTAGCAATTCCAAAAGCATTTTTTATACTTTCAGTTGTATTGTCCCAATGCGTACTGAAGGTATGAGGTGTAGCAATAGCACTATGGATATTTAATTCTTTCATTTGTGCTATTAGAATATTGGTTTGCGCTATTGTTTTCGATCCGTCATCTATACCGGGTAACAAATGATTGTGTATGTCAACATAGTCGTCAGGGAGTATGTCTTTTAAGTAGTGCTTCGATTTGATTAGAGATAACATAATGTACAAAGTTTCGTGATAAATATCATTATTTTTTTTCTTTTTAAAATATTAAATAAAGGCTAATAAAATCTTATACAGGACATTATATTCTTTTTAGTGTTAAATTATTCATTCGTTTTTTAATATAATATTATAATAGATTTTGGCTCTGTCGCATCTAAAGTTAAGTTTTATCTTTGTCTTTTTTACATTCTTAAAC
>JAZKDI010000033.1:0-3628 GCA_040387655.1 Bacteroidota bacterium
CCAAAGAAGTGAATTAGAAAAAAAGTTAATATTCATATTAGTATAATATAAAAAATTGTTTTGAATGGTCATCGTTAGCATTGCCTACAACGTTCTGGTACTACAGCGGATTTGGGGTTAAATTAATCCTTATTTTCGGATTTGCCACCCGAGAGATAGCGAACAGGCGAAGCAAATTATCCCAAATACAAAACCTACTTTTCATTAAGCCAATTGCCCAAATCTGTTGAATTAACTGTTAGCGTAGTTTATTTGAATATGTTTTTTAATCTGTCCCAAAATGTCGTTTCTGTCTGCTTGTTTGTTTGATTAGGCTTAACAACTTCTTGAGGTTTTATATTTCTATTTGTTTGTTTATTTAATTCTGCAAGAAATTGTGGTGTGTCTGCGATCAACATTTCTCTTGTGTATTTCATTTGATCGTCCATATAATAAACCAAAGCATTACTCAGGTCGGTCAATGCTATCGAAATAAGTCCGATACAAGCACCTGCTGAAAAGTCTGCACCCCAAACAAATGAAATAGCAGTGTCTTGATTTGTTAAGTCAGGTTTAATCCATTCCGCTTCTGTTTCTGATATTACATTATTCGCTTCGTCAAGGTAAGTCTCAAAATATGTTTCATGTCCATTTATGCTACATTCAAGACCACCTTCGTCAATCTGTTTTTCAAGGTCATCAAATATTTTAAAGTCATAGCCAAGCTTTTGAATAACTTCTTGAATTTGTTTGTTTGTTGGTAAGTCTGCTTTTCTTATGAAAGCTATTTGTGTCATTGACATAGTTTTGGTTGTGTTAAATTACACCTAACATTCTGGTAATACAGCAGTTTTGGTACTAAATTAAGTCTTATTTTCAGATTTATAACCCGAGCGATAGCGAACAGGCGAAGCAAATCATCCCAAATACAAAACCAACTTTCCATTAAGCCAATTGCCCAAATCTGTTGTAGTAGCTATTGCCATTAGTTATTTTCCTCAGTTTCTTTTCCTATACGTTCAATCATTACCTTTGCATTCTTGTTTTCGGGATTTAATTCTAATGATTTTTGATAATTTTCTTTTGATAAATTAAATTGTTTACTGGAAAAATATGCTTCTGCTAAACTATCAAAAGCATTTGCTGATTTTGGATTTAATGCTGTATTAAGTTTAAAAACTTCAATCGCTGATTTTGTTTGATTGTCTCGAAGGAGTGTGTATGCAAGTCCATTTATGCTACTTTCATCAATACTATAGTCATTTGGATTTTTATCGATCACATCCTTAAGGTTACTTGCCAAATTTAATGAGCCATTCATTTTTAACTCCATTAGTATTTTGTTAGCAATAGGAATCTTTGGTTTTTGATATTTGGATAGCTCTAGTATGGCGTCAATTGAATTAGTCAACTCATTCATTGCGAGTTTAGCGCCCTGATTTGTCAGGAATATATAATCGTAACCATCAGTTATATTTTTCTTTATTAAAGATCTGTAACTTTCTACATATCCATCGTGTTGAACGTACGTTTTTCCATTCTTTTGGTAGGGCATCCAACCAAAACCATAACCATATTCCTGACCGTTCATATTAATAGCTATAGAACCTTCATTTAATTTTCCATTTTTAAATGCTTCGTTAAGAGTTTTCTCTGATATCAATTTATTTGTATTCAATGCTTTGTTCCACTTTTCTAAATCGTTTAATGTGGAATAAATGCCACCTGGTCCAACTACGGAAGATTTATACTCTATCTTGGAACCAATTAGATTGTAGCCATTAACCTTCTTGAAAAATTTTTCTACCGCAGTTTTAGTCGCTGTAGTGTTTTGCATTTTTAAAGGTTCAAAAATTTCTTGATTAAAGAATTGGTCGATTGGTTTTTTCGAGATTTTTTCAATTATCAAAGCGAGCAATACATAACCCGAATTACTGTATCGAAACATTTTTCCATTTTCCAGTTCAAGAGAATTTTGTTTCATAAGAGTTTCAAGTACATCATTATTGCTTGGGTCAGTCAATTTATAATATTCCGTGTCCGTGAGTCCTGAAGTATGGTTTAAAAGTTGTCTTACACTTATATTTTTTAGATATTCTGGATAGTTTGGGAAAAAATCTTTGATTTTATCTTCGTAAGATAATTTGCCTTGTTCTTGTAATATCATAATTCCCATTGCTGTAAATTGTTTGGAAACTGATGCGATGTAAAAAACTGATTCGGGAGTAATTTTTTCTTTCGTTTCTTCGTTAGCGAATCCAAAAGATTTTTTGTAAATAACAGAGTCGTGTTTTGCAACCAAAACAGCTCCATTAAACATTCCATTTGAATGGCTGAAATTGAACAATGAATCGAGTAGTTGGGTCTGAATATTTTTTTTGTCTGTTTGTGTTTTTGAAATACTAGAACAGGAAGTTAAAATTGATAAGACAATTAATAAACTGTAAAATTGATGTTTCATTTAATATGTTTTTCTCTAAAGACGATAAATTTCGTTAATTGTGTCGATGTTTCTTATAATTAATGGCAACGTTCTCGCGCTACAAGCAGTTTGTGATTAAATCAGCGTTATTTTTCGGATTTGCCAAATCATCCCAAATACAAAACCAATTTCAAATTAAGCCTAATGCCCAAATTGCTTGTAGCGTGTGTTGGGCGCAGTATTTATTTTTCATTCTTTAATTTTCTGTTTTCCAAATATGTATAAACTCTTCCCATAATATTGTATTTAAAAAAAGTTCTGTCCTCTAATTCAATGATTTTTTTATCATAATCCGTTAATCTTTTTGATATTGCTTCTTCAAAATCAATAATTTTTAATTTATCAAATGATAAATGATTTTTTTCTTTTTGAAGATTTAGAAAGGATTCAAGTTCTTCTTTACTGTTCAAGCATTCTTTGGTTAAAGAGAAATTAGTAAATATTTTTATTTTGTAGTCATTTTTTTTCAAAGGAATTATTAAATCTTCTTTTTCATTTTCCTTTAATTCAACTAGGTATTTTATATTTACTCCATAGTGTTTGTCTTTATAGAATAGTCTTATAGGGTTGACTATTGCAGTTGTGTAGTTCTTAAAGAATAAATGTGTAGGACCCCATTTTTTGGTGTTGGTTTTTACAATATACTTTCCGTCAGTTGTTGATAATAATATTTTATTTTTTAATTTTCTATTGGATAAAAGTTTATCAATTTTAATTCGCTTAAGATTTGATGAATACATTATTATAGGATCATAAGATTTCTGATACACTTCAAACGGTCTTAATATCAGTGGTTCTTTTTCAAATTTCTCTATCAAAATATAATTCCCTTGTCCAAGTTTGAGATATATTGAAAAAATTACAGTTGCTCTATCTTTTAGATTTTCTAATATTATATTTGAAATAAATTGATCGTTGCAATCAACAGTAGAACAAGTTGTGATATCGCATCTTATTTTATGTCCCGATTTCAGTAAAAATGTAACTACTGTATAGTATAATGCTATAATTGAAATCATTAAAGCAATTAACGATATAACAAGAGTTATTAATGAATCGTTGTTTGTCAAATTTTCTATACACATTTTTTCATTTTTACGGTAATATTGTGCCCAACTTATATATATGTATGACAAAATCATACAAAGCCACCCAATTTTAGGTAGA
>JAZKDI010000034.1:0-3542 GCA_040387655.1 Bacteroidota bacterium
ACCAATAAGAACAAAAAACGCCAATCCCAACAGGAATAGAAATAATAACTCGCTATAATTAAGACTGCGTTTTGGGTACTTTTATTTTTATTAAAAACAAACCAATACAGTAAGAATACGATAGGAAGAAAAAGAGCAAAGGAGAACGAATTAAAAAACATAGACTAGTGTAACTAATTGATGATGCAAAATTAAAATTTATTATTAAATAACAATGCTAAATGATTTTCAACCATGTGATCCAATGAAAAATGATTTTCGATAACAGCCCTGGTATTCAATTCAATTTTCTTTTTTCCTAAATACACTTGTTCTAGGAGTGTGGTCAAGGCATTAACATCCTTTGCCTTGAAAATATATCCATTTTCACTATCCAATACAGCTTCTTCATTTCCGCCAACATCAGTCGTTATAACAGGTACATTAGCAGCTAAACTTTCGAGTATAGACAAACTAAAACATTCCATGTGGGTAGGTTGCAACATATAATCATACTGACAATAAAGAGCATTTAAATTGGGCTGACTACCCATAAATCTAAAATTAGAATCTAATTTATGTTGGTGCACACTTTTAATTAAAAAATCTTTAAGGGGCCCATCGCCAAACAAATCGATCCGGATTCCTGATAAAATCGGGGAAGGCAATTTGGAAACAGCAACTATCAAATCTTGAATACCTTTAGATTCCCGTAAATGAGAAACAACTAAAAAATTGGGATGAATAACGTTCCTTTGAGTTCTTACTTTAATATCTTTAATAACAACGCCATTATAAATAGTCCTTGTTTTAGATCGCACCTGAGCTCCAAAATCACTTATAATTTCTGTCACTGTATAATTGGATACTCCAATAAACTGATCAATATATTTAGAAAACAAAAAACCTTTGATTTTCTTTTCCATTTTCTTCTTAAAAGGATAACCATCTATCGGACGCGGATTGTGATCAATGGAAACTACTTTAGCTTTACTGACTTGTTTTATTTTTTTAAAAAAAGGAGTACACAATTCTATAAAATGCGTAATAATAAAAGAATAAGTGGTTTGGTTTTGAATACAAAAATCAAGAAAATAATTCTCTACGTTTTGATAGTTACTATTAAAAATAGTGAGCTTAGAATAGTCTCCATGTTGGGATTGATTAGGGAAAAACCAATCAACCTGAATCCCATTTTTTTTACATTTTGCATCAAACATCCAGAAAAAATAATCCATCCCGCCTACTCTTTCGGGTAGCAGTTCATAATTACAGATAAGGGCTATTTTTATTGGATTCATGTCCATTCGAATAAGGTAGCTACAATTCTTTTACTGGTACCCTCAAGAGGTTTACTTACCTGAAGTTGCATTAATTTTTCTCTGTTTAATTGATCCGTTTCCGGATACAAATAGTACAAATTAATAGCATCAATAAGTGCTTGTTCATTTTTTGCAATTCTCGTCGCACCACTCTTTACTACATTCATAATATGTGCATAATACAAAAAACGTTGATCATCATACAAACCGTTCTGACGATTCCCAAAAACAGGATTAATAACGGGTTTATCAAACTGCATGAAATCCAAACTCATCGTAGACAACATATTGATATTAATATCTGCAAATTCCAATAAACTCCTCAAATCCTTAATGTCAGCTATTGTTGGAATACGCTGAGACCAAGCTTCCTGATGATTCTCTCTGCTTTGGATCCACTTAGGATAATTCCATTTTATGAAGGGATATTTCTCGACTATGCTTTTAAAACGAATAGGGTCTTCTGCAGGAGAAGTACGAACTATCAGGTTAACATCTGGAATCTTTTTTTCTAGTACAGCCTTGCATATCGTTTCAATATACAATTCATCATTTTTACTGGTAGCAATATCACCACAACTAAAGCAAATTGTTTTCTTACGAATATCTAAATTGAATGCAGCATAAAATCGCTCTTTGTCAGAAGCATATCGATCTAAAACATAAGGTTCAAATTGCGGAGTACCAACCACTACGACATTTTCAGCCTGTACTGCCGAATAAAATTGCAACAGCTCTTTTTTCATTAATTCACTCCAAACTAAATAATAGTCAAAATCACCAGCCATTCTTCCTTTGGAAGCCAAATTATCCCAACTAAAAATAAAAGAACCGGTCTTGATTTGCAATTGGGCAGCTGCATAAATAAGAGGAGCTATGAAAGGAGGACGTTGATGAGTGAAAAACAAATTAGAAACACCGTGTTCTTGTAGAAGGTCCGTATATTTTTTTGTTATCTCATGAGAACTAAATGTCTTTTGCTGATAGTGATTATACCTTTGTATCCATTTTTCAGAATGAATGATTCTTGACCAAACATGGATAAAACGTGTCGCAAATCCTCTTGGATTTCTTGCTTTGGTTTTTGAGGCTTTTAAATTATCGTTTATCCCAAAATTTCCTTTAGTATGCATTTGCAAATGGGAAACCTCTTTGGCTTTTCGAAAAAACCAAGTAAAAAAATGTTCATTAAAAACCTCTAGTTCTACAATAGTACAATTCAAATCTAAAGAGTCATAAACGTTTTTTGGCAAACAGGAAAAAAGAACAACAGAATCAAATTGTAGCTTTGCTTCAGTCATAAAATCGCTTAATATAAAATTGCGATAGCCTACACCGTCAGTAATAACTATTCCTATTTTTTTCATTATATATCCTGCTAAATCAGCTATTATTCTTCAATTATCTATTTTTATTTGCCTTTAATTCAATCTATTTTTGAATCATCCAATATAAACTAATACACTGCCAAAGATGAAAACTCGAATTTTGGTTCCCCTCAAAATAAAGATCCAACTCCGTTCGCAATTCCTTTAAATCAAACCAAGCAGAAAACGAAGAGGTTTTGATTGTAGCAAAACAATGCGTAACCCACTCTTTTAAATCTTCTGCTAACCATTCTCTTTGTGGAGTTTGCAAAGGGCGTTTGGGTGCAAAAACCAAGTTATTATCCAAATATTCGGAAGCTATTTCTCGCAACATAAATTTAGTGATTCCACTTTTTATTTTAAAGTCTAATGGTAACGAAAAGGCAAACTCCACCAATCTATAATCCAAAAAAGGTTCTCGCAATTCTGTAGAATATAGCATTGAAATTCGATCATTAAACCGCAAGGCTCGTGGGATTTTTGTGTAGAACAAATCTCGGTATTGTTTATTTAAAATCACATCCTCAAAAGGTTTTGGATAAACTGGTTTTTGTGCTTTATTCAAAAAAGAATTGGTAAGTATATTCGTTTTGAATGGTGAATCCGTAACCCCTTGAATGATTATATCATTTTCTTGGGTATAATAATCATAACCCGCCCATTGCTCGTCCATACCTTGACCATCGAGCAGAACTAATACCTTATCTTTTCGGGCTTGTTCGAAAATTTTAGCGTATGCCAAAGTAGGAATTCCTCCATAAGGCTCATCTTGTTGCCACGCCATTTTTTCAGATAAATAAGGAACCTCATCGGCTTGAAGAAGCACTGTAGTCAACGGGTTATTAGTTTTGGCTATCATTTGTTCCACCCAAGG
>JAZKDI010000035.1:0-29855 GCA_040387655.1 Bacteroidota bacterium
GATCACTTATCAAACCGTCGTGTTAGAACAGTTGGAGAACAATTGTCTCAACAATTCGGTGTTGGTTTAGCTCGTATGGCTAGAACTATTCGTGAGAGAATGAACGTTAGAGATAACGAGGTGTTTACACCAATTGATTTGATTAATGCTAAAACATTATCATCTGTTATCAACTCTTTCTTTGGTACTAACCAGTTATCTCAATTTATGGATCAAACGAATCCATTGGCTGAGATTACACATAAAAGAAGATTATCTGCACTAGGACCAGGTGGACTTTCAAGAGAAAGAGCTGGATTTGAGGTGCGTGACGTTCACTATACTCACTACGGAAGACTTTGTCCAATTGAAACTCCTGAGGGACCGAATATTGGATTGATTTCATCTCTTGGTGTTTATGCTAAAGTAAACGGAATGGGATTCATTGAAACTCCTTACCGTAAAGTTACCAATGGTATTGTAGATTTAAATGCGAATCCTATATACCTAAGTGCTGAAGAAGAAGAAGGTAAAATGATTGCTCAGGCAAACATTCAAATGGATGCTAAAGGTAAAATTACTGCTGATAACGTAATTGCCCGACAAGAAGGTGATTTCCCAGTAGTTGATCCAAACCAAGTTGATTATACAGATGTTGCACCAAACCAAATTGCTTCGATTTCTGCTTCATTGATTCCTTTCTTGGAACATGATGATGCGAATAGAGCATTGATGGGATCAAACATGATGCGTCAGGCAGTTCCTTTGTTAAGACCAGAAGCTCCAATTGTGGGTACAGGTCTAGAAAGACAAGTAGCGTCTGATTCTAGAGTGTTGATTAATGCAGAAGGAAACGGAACTGTAGAATATGTTGATGCAAATATCATCACAATTAAATATGACCGTTCTGACGAAGAAAGAATGGTAAGTTTTGATACTGATGAAAAAACATACAACTTAATTAAATTTAGAAAAACTAACCAAAGTTCAAGTATCAACCTAAAACCTATTGTAAGAAAAGGGGATAGAGTAGTTCCTGGACAAGTACTTTCTGAAGGATATGCAACTCAAAACGGAGAACTGGCTTTAGGTAGAAACCTTAAAGTTGCGTTTATGCCTTGGAAAGGGTATAACTTCGAGGATGCGATTGTAATTTCTGAAAAAGTAGTTCGTGATGATATATTTACCTCTATCCACATTGATGATTATTCATTAGAAGTTAGGGATACTAAATTAGGTAACGAAGAATTAACGAATGATATTCCAAACGTTAGTGAAGAAGCTACTAAAGATTTAGATGAAAATGGTATGATTAGAATTGGAGCCGAGGTTAAACCTGGTGACATCCTAATCGGAAAAATCACACCAAAAGGAGAGTCTGATCCTACTCCTGAAGAGAAATTGCTTCGTGCAATCTTCGGGGATAAAGCAGGGGATGTAAAAGATGCTTCATTGAAAGCTTCTCCATCTTTACACGGTGTTGTTTTGGATAAAAAACTATTCTCAAGAGCAGTAAAAGATAAACGTAAACGTACTCAGGACAAAGATGCTTTAGGCTCTTTGGAAATGGAGTTTGAAGTGAAGTTTGTTGAATTGAAAGACAAATTAATTGAAAAACTTTTCAATATCGTAAACGGAAAAACATCTCAGGGTGTTATGAATGATTTGGGTGAGGAAGTATTACCAAAAGGTAAAAAATACACTCAAAAAATGTTGAATGCTGTTGAAGATTTCGCTCACTTAAGCAAAGGACAATGGGTTGCAGATGATGAAACCAATAAAATGGTGAATGATCTAATCCACAACTATAAAATTAAGCTGAACGATTTACAAGGAGCATTGAGAAGAGAGAAATTCACTATTACTGTTGGGGATGAATTACCTGCAGGAATTTTGAAATTAGCTAAAGTATATGTTGCTAAAAAACGTAAACTGAAAGTTGGGGATAAAATGGCGGGTCGTCACGGTAACAAAGGTATTGTTGCACGTATCGTTCGTCACGAAGACATGCCTTTCCTTGAAGACGGCACACCAGTTGATATTGTGTTGAACCCACTTGGGGTACCTTCACGTATGAACATTGGTCAAATTTATGAGACGGTACTTGGTTGGGCTGGACAAAAATTAGGTAGAAAATATGCTACTCCGATTTTTGATGGTGCAACTTTAGATCAAATCAATGAATTGACTGACGAAGCTGGAATTCCACGTTTTGGTCACACTTATCTTTATGATGGTGGAACTGGAGAGCGTTTCCATCAGCCAGCAACAGTTGGTGTTATCTATATGTTGAAATTAGGGCATATGGTTGATGACAAGATGCACGCACGTTCTATTGGGCCATACTCGTTGATTACACAACAACCACTTGGAGGTAAAGCTCAATTTGGAGGTCAACGTTTTGGAGAGATGGAGGTTTGGGCACTTGAAGCTTATGGAGCATCTAGTACACTTAGAGAAATCTTAACAGTAAAATCAGATGATGTAATTGGTAGAGCTAAAACTTACGAAGCTATCGTTAAGGGAGAGTCTATGCCAGAACCTGGATTGCCTGAATCGTTCAATGTATTGATGCATGAATTAAAAGGTCTAGGATTAGATATTCGTTTAGAAGAATAATTATTTGTCAAAGTATAGACGTTGCATCGCAACGTCTATACTTTGATATTTAAATAAGTTTTTAGGATTTATACCCGTAAATCGTTCCGATTTTTTATAAACCAAAAGGTTTGTAACTAGCACTTCAATATGTTTGAAGTTTTGAGAAGTAATCCGAGGTAGTGTTTATAGTGAAGCTTGACTTCGACTTAAACAAAAATCAATTTTTAATTGCAAATAAATCAATAGTAAAAACTATGATGAATAATAGAAACAACAATTACAATAACAACAATAACAAGGACAAAAACGTTGTTAAGAGATTTGATAAAATTTCGATAGGACTAGCTTCTCCTGAATCTATCTTGGCAGAGTCAAGAGGTGAGGTGTTAAAGCCAGAAACTATCAATTACAGAACCCATAAACCAGAACGCGATGGGCTTTTCTGCGAAAGAATTTTCGGACCAGTAAAAGATTTTGAATGTGCTTGTGGTAAATACAAAAGAATCCGTTACAAAGGTATCGTTTGCGACCGTTGTGGTGTTGAAGTTACCGAGAAAAAAGTACGTAGGGATAGAGTTGGTCACATCAATTTGGTTGTGCCAATTGCTCATATCTGGTATTTCCGTTCTCTTCCAAACAAAATTGGTTATATCCTTGGTCTTCCATCTAAGAAATTAGATATGATTATTTACTACGAAAGATACGTAGTAATCCAAGCGGGTATCGCTAAAAATGCTGAAGGCGAACCAGTAAGTAGATTAGACTTTTTGACTGAAGAAGAATATTTGAATATTCTAGATACTCTTCCTCAAGACAATCAATATTTAGACGATTTTGATCCAAATAAATTTGTTGCCAAAATGGGAGCAGAATGTATCATGGATTTATTGGCACGTATCGATTTAGATGCTTTATCTTATGATTTACGTCATAGTGCAAACAATGAAACGTCTAAACAACGTAAAACAGAAGCTTTAAAAAGATTACAAGTTGTTGAATCTTTCCGTGAGTCTAACTTAAACCGTGAAAATCGTCCTGAATGGATGATTATGAAAGTGGTTCCTGTTATTCCACCAGAATTACGTCCGCTTGTTCCACTTGATGGAGGTCGTTTTGCAACTTCAGATTTAAATGATTTATACCGTCGAGTAATCATCCGTAACAACCGTCTAAAAAGATTAATGGAAATCAAAGCTCCAGAAGTAATCTTAAGAAACGAAAAACGTATGTTGCAAGAATCTGTAGATTCATTATTTGACAACACGCGTAAAGCATCTGCCGTTAAAACAGAATCTAACAGACCTTTAAAATCACTTTCTGATTCATTAAAAGGTAAACAAGGTCGTTTCCGTCAAAACTTACTTGGAAAACGTGTGGATTATTCTGCTCGTTCAGTAATTGTTGTTGGACCTGAATTAAAATTATTCGAATGCGGATTGCCAAAAGATATGGCAGCTGAATTATACAAGCCTTTCGTTATTCGTAAGTTAATCGAAAGAGGAATTGTAAAAACAGTTAAGTCGGCTAAGAAAATAATAGACAAAAAAGAGCCAGTAGTATGGGATATCCTTGAAAACGTAATTAAAGGACATCCAGTATTGCTTAACCGTGCTCCTACGTTACACAGATTGGGTATTCAGTCTTTCCAACCAAAATTAATTGAAGGAAAAGCAATCCAATTACACCCATTAGTTTGTACGGCATTTAATGCGGATTTTGATGGGGATCAAATGGCAGTTCACTTGCCACTTGGACCAGAGGCTATTTTGGAAGCACAATTATTAATGTTGGCTTCTCATAATATCTTAAACCCTGCAAACGGAGCGCCAATTACGGTACCTTCCCAAGACATGGTACTTGGTCTATATTATATGACCAAGGAACGTATTTCTACTCCAGAACATAAGATTTTAGGTCAGGATTTGACTTTCTATTCTGCTGAAGAAGTAAATATTGCTTTGAATGAAGGAAGATTAGAATTGAATGCTAGAGTAAAAATTAGAGCAAAAGATTTTAATGAAGCTGGTGAATTAGTATACCAAATTATACAAACAACTGCTGGTCGTGTATTATTTAATGAAGTAGTACCAGAAGCAGCTGGATATATCAATGATGTATTGACCAAGAAAAACCTTAGGGATATTATCGGTCATATATTAAGTGTAACCAATGTTCCTACAACGGCTGCATTCCTTGACGAAATGAAAGATATGGGATACAAATTTGCCTTCAAAGGTGGATTGTCATTCTCATTGGGTGATATTAGAATCCCTGAACAAAAAACAAAATTAATAGCAGATGCTAGAGAGCAAGTAGAAGGAATTTCTGTGAGCTATAACATGGGTCTTATTACCAATAACGAACGTTACAACCAAGTTATTGACATTTGGACTTCTGCAAATGCTCAGCTTACAGAATTAGCAATGAAAAACATTAGAGAAGACCAACAAGGTTTCAACTCGGTGTATATGATGCTTGACTCTGGAGCAAGGGGATCTAAAGAACAAATTCGTCAGTTAACTGGTATGCGTGGTTTGATGGCTAAGCCTAAAAAATCAACTGCTGGTGGTGGTGAAATTATTGAAAACCCGATTCTTTCCAACTTTAAGGAAGGTCTTTCTATCCTTGAGTACTTTATTTCTACTCACGGTGCTCGTAAAGGTCTTGCGGATACCGCTCTTAAAACGGCTGATGCTGGATACTTAACAAGAAGACTTCATGATGTTTCTCAAGATGTTATTGTTAATATCGAAGATTGTGGAACTCTTAGAGGTGTTGAAGTTTCAGCATTGAAAAAGAATGAAGAAATCGTTGAAAGCCTTGGAGAAAGAATTTTAGGACGTGTTGCATTACAAGACGTAATAAATCCTTTAACCAATGAAGTTTTAATAGAATCTGGAAAACAAATTACCGAAGCAGTAATGAAAATGATCGAAGCTTCCCCTATTGAAGGAGTAGAGGTTCGTTCACCATTAACTTGTGAAGCTACTAAAGGTATATGTGCTAAATGTTACGGACGTAACTTGGCTACTGGAAAAATGACTCAAAGAGGTGAAGCAGTTGGTGTAATTGCAGCACAATCAATTGGTGAACCAGGAACACAGTTGACACTTCGTACTTTCCACGTTGGAGGGGTTGCGGGTGGAATCTCTGAAGAATCAAGTATTGTTGCTAAATTTGGCGGACGTCTTGAAATTGAAGATTTAAAAACTGTTAAAGGTGAAGACAGTGAAGGAAATGCAGTTGATATTGTAATTTCACGTTCTACTGAATTAAAATTAATTGACGTTAAAACGGATATCCTTTTAAGTACACACAACATCCCTTACGGTTCTAGTATCTTTGTTAAAGATGCTCAGAAAGTAGAAAAAGGAGAAGTGATTTGTAAATGGGATCCATATAATGGAGTTATTATTTCTGAGTTTACTGGTAAAATCGCTTATGAAGATTTAGAGCAAGGACAATCGTTCATGGTTGAAATTGATGAGCAGACTGGTTTCCAAGAAAAAGTAATTTCTGAAGGAAGAAACAAAAAATTAATTCCAACTTTATTAATTTATGGTAAAGACAATGAATTAATCCGTTCTTATAACTTACCAGTTGGAGCCCACTTAATGGTTGAAAACGGTGAGAAAATCAAGGCAGGTAAAATTTTAGTAAAAATCCCTCGTCGTTCTTCAAAATCTGGTGATATTACAGGAGGTTTGCCAAGGATTACCGAGTTGTTAGAAGCTCGTAACCCTTCAAATCCAGCTGTAGTTTCAGAAATTGACGGTGTTGTTTCTTTTGGAAAAATCAAAAGAGGTAACAGAGAGGTAGTTATTGAATCTAAATTTGGTGAGGTTAAGAAATATTTGGTGAAACTTTCAAGTCAAATCCTAGTTCAGGAAAATGACTTCGTTAGAGCAGGTGTACCTTTGTCTGATGGAGCTATTACTCCAGATGATATTTTGAGAATTCAAGGACCAGCTGCTGTTCAACAGTATTTGGTTAATGAAATTCAAGAAGTTTACCGTTTGCAAGGGGTGAAAATTAATGATAAGCACTTTGAGGTAGTTATACGTCAAATGATGCGTAAAGTAAGAGTGCAAGATCCAGGTGATACTTTGTTCTTAGAAGATCAATTAATCCATACTAAAGATTTTATTGTTGAAAACGATAAATTATATGGTATGAAAGTAATTGAAGACGCTGGGGATTCTGATAACTTGAAGCCAGGACAAATTGTTTCTCCTCGTGAATTACGTGATGAAAACTCATTGTTGAAACGTAATGATAAAAACCAAGTTGTTGCAAGAGATGTTATTACCGCTACTGCAACTCCAGTTTTACAAGGTATTACCAGAGCGTCACTTCAAACGAAATCATTCATCTCTGCCGCATCTTTCCAAGAAACTACAAAAGTTTTGAACGAAGCAGCGGTTGCAGGAAAAGTAGATTACTTAGAAGGATTAAAAGAAAATGTAATTGTAGGTCACAGAATCCCAGCTGGAACAGGTATGAGAGAATATGACAATACGATTGTAGGTTCTAAAGAAGACTTTCAGGAAATGATGGTTAATAAAGAAGAATACAATTATTAATAAAAAGATTGAAGATTTAAAAATTCAAAGACTGCCTTTGTGTAGTCTTTGAATTTTAAATCATTAAATCTTTAATCTTTAAATAAGATGAAGGAACAACAACAAGCCCAAATTAATATAGAATTGGATGAAACAATGGCAGAAGGAACTTATTCCAATCTTGCTATTATAAATCATTCTGCTTCAGAGTTTGTGCTGGATTTTGTATGTATTATGCCAGGAACTCCAAAGGCTAAAGTAAAATCAAGAATTGTGCTAACGCCACAACATGCTAAAAGATTAGTTAAAGCATTGGCTGAAAATGTTCATCGTTTTGAAGTGTCACACGGAGAAATAAAAGATACTGAACAAGCGCCGATTCCTCTAAATTTTGGACCTGCCGGACAAGCTTAAATAAAATTAGTAATAAAATAAAAATCCCATTTGAAATTTCAAATGGGATTTTTATTTTTATGCTTTATCAGTAATTTCGAAAATTTTCTTGAAATCATTTTCAAATCGGATTAAATCTTTTTTCTGTGTTTGGATTAACCAGAAATGCAATAGCAAAAAGAAAAAGTCCACAAATATAACACTAGGCATCCAGTTAGCGCCTTTTGGTTGAAACCAATAAACGGCATAAGTAATACCCGCAATCAATAAAGGAATTGAGCGCAACCATAACCAACCAAACCATATTGTTTCTATATGATAATCTACTTTTGTTTCAGAATCATTTATATTTTCAAATGTACCTGTTACAGTTTGTGGAATAACGTTGATTGAAGTGTTCTTTGTAAATCTAAAGCTATTGTCAGTATAACTTCCAAAGAATTTTTTCTTTGACTTACCTAGTAAAGTGAATAAAGCAAAAGGAGAAACTTTTATAATTGGCATTCCTTTTTGTGTATTTTCTTTTAATCGTTCTTTGAACTCAGATGCGTTAATTTTTGATGTCATACTTGTTGGTTTTAGTTTGGAAATATACAACCTTTGAATGTGTATGTAATTTAAAAGTTTGTGTTACAAGTTTACAATTTTTATTTCAGAATATCAAATAGATATTTAGCTATTTATCAACACAAATTGTTTGAATTTTTATTAAATAATTTAATTTTTACTAATGATTTGGACTAAAATTAATTAATCTTTCTTTAGGAAATAATGGCTTAAATTAACCAGCTATTAATATCAATTTTTGGTATGTATCTAGTTTTCAACTTCTTTTTCCAATACTTTTATCTCGGTTTTTTCTTTTTTAATGCTTTGTCGAAGTAATGCAAAAAACGACATATAAATATTGGCAATCCAAACTATTGAAAATCCTGCAATTAAATATCCTCGCCAATCATTATAGAGCAAATGATATTTAGTTAAATACAAAAAAAACAAAGAGATGTAATGGCTAAAACAGTATTCGCAAGTGAATAAATAGAAAAATTTTCTTTTTAAAAATATTTTTTTATCTTCACTTTTTCGGATACAATATTCCCGTAATTCTATAAATAGCTCTTCTTTGGTTACTGTCCAAGAAATGCATGCTACGGGAATTGCAATAATCACCAACCAAAAAATCTGCAGAAAAATTTCCATAGGATTAGTATTTAATATTTCATAGCTCAAATTTAATAAAAAATGCAGACCTCTGATAATTAATTCCTAATTCCTAATTTGAAAATTCACATTTCCCTTATCTTTGCCAATTCAAAAAAGCCAGATGAAATTCGATTTATTGCATACTGATCCATTGTCACAAGCCAGAGCAGGAACAATTACTACTGATCATGGAGTTATAGAAACCCCAATATTTATGCCTGTTGGTACCGTTGCTTCTGTAAAAGGAGTGCACCAACGGGAGTTGAAAGAAGAAATAAACCCTGATGTAATTTTAGGGAATACATACCATTTGTATCTGCGTCCACAAACGGAAATTTTAGAAAAAGCCGGTGGATTGCACAAATTCATGAATTGGGACAGAAATATTCTTACTGATTCTGGAGGATACCAAGTGTATTCGCTTTCGGCCAACCGAAAAATCAAAGAAGAAGGAGTGAAGTTCAAATCACATATTGATGGTTCGTATCATTTCTTCACCCCCGAAAATGTAATGGAAATCCAACGTACAATTGGTGCGGATATTATTATGGCATTTGACGAATGTACACCCTATCCATGTGATTATCATTATGCAAACCGCTCAATGAAAATGACACATCGTTGGTTGGATAGATGTATCAGCCATTTGGATAAAGTGCCTGTAAAATATGGGTATAACCAAGCTTTTTTTCCAATTGTGCAGGGAAGCTGTTATAAAGATTTAAGAATGCAGTCTGCAGAATATATTGCAAATACCAATCAGGTTGGAAATGCAATTGGAGGATTATCCGTAGGGGAACCAGCAGAAGAAATGTACGCTATGACCGAAATTGTTACTGCAATTTTGCCAAAAGACAAGCCAAGGTATTTAATGGGTGTAGGGACCCCAATCAATATATTGGAAAACATTGCTTTGGGAATTGATATGTTCGACTGTGTAATGCCAACCAGAAATGCAAGAAATGGAATGCTTTTTACAGCAAACGGGACGATAAATATCAAGAATAAAAAATGGGAAGCTGATTTTTCTCCAGTTGATGAAATGGGAACTACTTTTGTAGATAGAGAATATTCTAAAGCTTATTTACGACATCTTTTTGCTGCTAATGAATACCTTGGAAAACAAATTGCCACAATTCACAATCTTGGATTTTATATGTGGTTGGTTCGTGAAGCAAGAAAACATATCTTAGCAGGGGATTTTTATCAATGGAAAGAAATGATGGTTAAGCAAATGAGTCAAAGATTGTAATTAGGTTATAAGGTATTGGTTTTAGGTTTTAGACCTTAATTCCAACACCAGCACCTAAAATCCAATACCTAATGAAGATAATAGACAAGTACATATTAAAAAGATATTTAGCTACGTTTTTTGCGATGCTTTTTATGTTTATACCAATCGGAATCATAATTGACGTTTCTGAAAAGGTTAATTTTATGATCGAAAATAAAGTTCCTTTTTTTGATATTGCTATTTATTATTTCCACTTCACTGTATATTTTTCAAGTTTTTTATTTCCGATATTTTTATTTCTGTCCGTAATCTGGTTTACTTCAAAATTGGCTAATAATACCGAAATTATCGCCATTCTTAGTTCTGGAATTTCCTTCAATAGATTTTTACGGCCATTTATAATGGGGGCCACCATAATTTCACTTTTTGTTTTGGTTATTGGTATATTTCTTTTGCCTAGCTCAAGTGAAGGCTACAATAATTTCAGGTATACTTATTTGAAAACCAATGGTAGGGAGAACATGCGCGAGGATTCGGATATATTAAGACAGATTAGTGACAACGAATTTATTTATGTTGGAAATTTTAACCAGACTTCAAAAATGGCTTTTAATTTTATGTATGAAAAATTCAACAAAGAAAAATTAGACTATAAAATTACAGCCAATAGAATAAAATGGAACCCGAAGGACAGTACTTATACAATGTATGGGTATTCTAAAAGAACTATAGGTGAATTAAGTGATAAAATAGAAACTGCTAATGAAAAAGAAGCAAAGTTTAAATTTGATTTGGAAGATTTAACCCCAACAGTTTATGTAGCTGAAACTTTGCCAATTGACGAACTTTATCATTTTATAGATAAGGAAAGAAAACGTGGTTCGGCAAACATAAATACGTATTTAGTGGTTTTATATAAAAAATTCAGCATTCCTGTTGCCGCTTTTATCCTTACCATTATTGCAGTAGCAGTTTCTGCAATGAAAAGAAGAGGAGGGATGGGTTTCAATTTGGCAATAGGAATAGGTATTGCATTTTCATTTGTTTTCTTTGATAAAATTTTTGGGGTTTTAGCAGAAAAATCAGCTATTCCACCAATGATAGCAGTTTGGTTTCCCAATTTTGTATTCGCAATTTTAGCCATTTATCTACTACGCAATGCAAAACGATAAACTAAAAAGTTATTTAAACCTTCATTTAATTGTTTTTATCTGGGGTTTTACCGCAGTAATCGGCGCGTTAATTACACTCGAAGCATTACCCTTAGTTTGGTATAGAATGTTATTGGCAGTAGGTTTTATAGTAGTTTATATCTGGATTAAAAAAGTCCCGATGAACATTCCGTATAAGACAATTGTAGCCTTCTTGGTTTCAGGTTTTATTATTGCAATGCATTGGTTTACCTTTTTTAAGGCGATAAAAGTTTCCAATGTTTCGGTAACTCTTGCTTGCCTTTCTACAGGGGCATTTTTTGCCTCTTTATTAGAGCCTTTTTTCTTCGAAAAGAAAATAGTTTGGTATGAAGTTTTATTTGGGCTTGTAGTTATTTTTGGTTTAGGTATTATTTTTAATGTAGAAAGCAAATACATAGACGGAATATTATTGGGACTTACCTCTGCTTTTCTTTCTGCTTTGTTTTCGGTCATCAACGGAAAGTATGCAAAGGAATATGATCCCAGCATTATTTCTTTTTATGAGCTCTCAGGCGGGGTTTTATTTTTGAGTGTGTATTTGTTTTTTACCGATAGTTTTAGTGCTGAATTTTTTAATATTTCAGCATCCGATTGGATGTATTTATCCATATTAAGCTCAATTTGTACAGCCTATGCATTTATAGCTTCAATAAAAGTAATGCAGTTTTTAAGCCCTTATACAGTAATGCTTACTATTAATCTAGAACCTTTATATGGTATAATTTTAGCGGTAATTGTATTTGGGGGCAAAGAGAAAATGAGTTCAGGATTTTATATTGGCGCAGTAATCATCTTGTCGACTGTGATCCTGAACGGAATTGTGAAAAATTTTAAGAAAGTCGAATAATTCATTTTATAACATGCAAAATAATTTTCGTTTCAACGAGTATAAAGTCTTGTTTTACAGAATTCTTCTAGCGTATGTTTTTTATTTCGTAGCTCGAATCCTATTCTATGTTTATAACTTTGATTTGCTGAATGTAGATTCTGTTTCAGATTTATTGTCTTTGTGTTATTATGGATTGGCATTTGACACTACTGCAATTTTGTATGTAAACACATTATTTATAGTACTCTCCATTTTGCCATTTTGGAAAAACACTACTAAAGGATATCAAAAATTCCTCTTTTATTTATATTTTATCTTGAATTTATTGGCATATGCCACAAATTTCATTGACTTCATTTATTATAAATTTACATATGCAAGAACCACGATAGTCGTTTTAGACGTTTTGAAGCACGAAACGAATAAGACTACGCTATTGTTGAGTTTTTTGGTTGATTTTTGGTATGTCTTTGTTTTGTTGATTTTGCTTTCTGTACTTTGGATTTATTTGTATAAAAAAGTATCGGTCAAGCCAAATCAACCAACTAATAAAATAACTTACTTTGGTTTTTCAATAATCGCTTTTCTGTTGATTTCACTGATAATTATTGGCGGAATTCGAGGTGGGGATTTTAAAAAATCAACACGACCGATTAACTTATTGGACGCTAGCCGACATGTGAAAAATATTGTTCATTCCGATATTGTATTAAATACCCCGTTTGCTATTATCAGAACACTTTTTAGCAATCATTTTTCTAAATCCAACTATAAAGGAGTTACGGCTCAAGTTATTTTAGATAAAGTACAGCCTATAAAACAATATAATAACAATCCTGTCACAAAACCCAACATAGTGATTATGATTCTTGAAAGCTGTGGCCGTGAATATATGGGGGCATTCAATAAAAAATCGGGTATTCCTGATTTTAAAAGCCATACCCCTTTTATTGATTCCTTAGCGCAACATAGTATGATATATACGAATGCTCAAGCAAATGGACGCCAATCCATACACGGAATGTCATCAATATTGGCAGGTATCCCATCGTTTACAGATGCATTTACTTCATCTCCTTATTCTAAACAAAAAATTGAATCATTAGTTTCAACATTGGAAAGCGAAGGGTATAATACTTCTTTTTTTCACGGTGCCGCAAATGGCTCAATGGGCTTTTTAGGCTTCGGAAATATTCTGGGAATCGATAATTATTATGGAAGAACAGAATTTAACGATGATTCGCAATTTGATGGATTTTGGGGAATTTGGGACGAACCTTTTCTTCAGTTTATGAAAAAGACTTTGGATAAAAAGAAAAGCCCTTTTATGGCGACAGTTTTTACCGTTTCTTCACATGAACCTTATATTGTTCCGGATCATTATAAAAGTAAATTCCCAGAAGGAGGGGTGAAAATGCATAAATGCGTTGAGTATACTGACTTTGCTTTGAAACGTTTTTTTGAAGAAGCTAAAAAGTCCTCTTGGTTTTCAAATACTATTTTTGTGATGGTTGCTGACCACGGTAATCAAGTTTTTTATGAAGAATATACAAAACCGATGAACCGGTATGCGGTACCGATTTTAATATACAAACCCAATAGTCAATTTGTTGGAGTTGATGAAGACTTGGCACAACAAATAGATATTTATCCAACCATTTTAGATATGATTGGCTATCAAAAACCTTTTAGAAGTTGGGGCAGAAGCTTGTTGGATAAAAAAACAAGCACTCCTTTTATAATTAATTCGACAGGAACTATTTATCAATTTCTAAAAGGAAATTATATTTGTACTTTTGATGGAAAGCAAGTTTTAGGTTTTTATGAAAAAAATGACAAAGGCTTAAAAAACAATTTAATTAAAAATAGAAATGCTGAAATGAATGAAATCGAGTTGCATTGCAAAGCTTTTATTCAAGATTATGCAGATAGAGTAGTGGATAAAAAATTAGTAAGCAAATAGGTTTTTAAAATAGAAAAATATGAAAAAGAAAATAATAGGTTTTTCAGTATTGGTAATCGTTTTAATATTTGTAGGTAAATATGTTTATGACATGAACATCAATCACAATTTCGAAACCATAACTGAAGGGAAAGTATATAAATCAGGCGTGATTCCGCCAGACGAAATAGAAAGCTACGTTAAAAAATACCATATCAAATCAATTGTTGATTTGCGCATGCCTGGAACAAATGATTTAGTGTTAAATCCTGAAAAACCAGGGGAATTAGCTGCTGAGAAAAAAGCTGTAGCAAAAATTACCGGCGTTAATTATTACAGTAATCCTTCAGAACAAGTACCTAACGAAAAAAACATTGCTGCCTTTACAAAAATCATGGATGACAAATCCAATTACCCTGTTTTGATTCATTGCTATCACGGAACTGGAAGAGCCGAAATGTATTCGGCTATCTATAGAATCGAATATGAAAATTTCAGTAATGAAGAAGCGCGAAATAATGTAAGGACTATGGTGAAATTCAGTTCTTTTGATGACGGAAAACCAAAAGGGGAATATCTTAAATCGTATAAATCAAGAAAACAATTGGCTTCTGAAAACAAAGAATCGAAATAAAAATTGCAAATCTTTCAAGACCTAAAATTTTTCAGTTTTTAAATTTAAACCTATCTTTGCCTTTCGAACTATAATTAAAAACGCACAAATCCTATGGAATATTTAGATTTTGAGCTTCCTATAAAAGAATTGGAAGACCAGTTAGACAAGTGTCAAATAATTGGTCAGGAATCAAATGTAGATGTTACTAACACCTGCAAACAAATTGAGAAGAAATTAGAAGAAACTAAGAAACAAATCTATAAAAATCTAACCGCATGGCAACGTGTCCAGTTATCAAGACATCCTAACCGTCCTTATACGATGGATCATGTTAGGGCGCTTTGTGGAGATACTTTCCTAGAATTGTTTGGTGATCGTAATTTCAAGGATGACAAAGCGATGATTGGTGGCCTAGGAAAAATAGGAGGACAATCTTTTATGATTGTTGGACAACAAAAGGGATACAATACAAAAACCCGTCAGTTTCGTAATTTCGGAATGGCAAATCCTGAAGGTTATAGAAAAGCATTGCGATTAATGAAAATGGCAGAGAAATTCAACATTCCTGTTTTGACTTTAATCGATACACCTGGTGCATATCCTGGACTAGAAGCAGAAGAACGTGGACAAGGTGAAGCTATAGCAAGAAACATTTTAGAAATGGTTCGATTAAAGGTGCCGATAATTTGTGTTATAGTTGGAGAAGGAGCATCTGGAGGAGCATTGGGAATTGGTGTAGGAGATAGGGTATTAATGATGGAAAATACATGGTATTCTGTAATCTCACCTGAATCTTGTTCTTCTATACTTTGGAAAAGTTGGGAATATAAAGAAATTGCCGCAGAAGCTTTAAAATTAACTTCTGCAGACATGAAAAAACAAAAATTAGTTGATGATATAATTCCAGAACCATTAGGTGGAGCTCACTATGACCGAGAAACTACCTTTAAAACAATGGAAGAATACATTACTAAAGCATATAATGAACTCAAAGACTTATCAACAGCGGATTTAATAGCTAAAAGAGTTGACAAATACAGTAAGATGGGTGAATTTAAAGAGTAATTTCTTATAAAATCTATTTAAATCCGAAGCCTTATAGTTTCGGATTTTTTTTTGGTTGTTAACAAATAAACTTTAGTTATGAACAGTTAGCTGTAATAACTCCAATCCTATTTTTTTAAAATTTAAGTTACTTTCGCTGTATGGAAAATTTCAAGAATATCAATCCAGTCCGAGTTGAAAAATCAACAATTATCAACCTTGAAAAAGGGAAGCTTCCGCCTCAGGCATTAGACCTTGAGGAAGCGGTACTTGGCGCTATGATGATTGATAAAAAAGGAGTAGATGAAGCTATTGATATTCTGCAGCCTGATGCGTTTTACAAAGATGCACACAAACATATTTTTGAAGCTATATTTCAGTTATTCACAGATTCTCAGCCTATTGACTTATTAACAGTTTCTGCCCAATTAAAAAAGAGCGCTAAACTGGAATTGGCGGGTGGTGACTTTTACCTCATACAGTTAACACAAAAAATCGCTTCTTCGGCACATATTGAATTCCACTCCAGGATTATTATCCAAAAATTCATTCAGCGAAGCTTAATAAGAATATCTTCCGAGATTATCGAAGAGTCTTACGATGAAACCACTGATGTATTTGATTTATTGGATAAAGCCGAATCTAAATTATACGAAGTTACACAAGGAAACATAAAAAGAAGTTCAGAAACTGCCCAAACATTAGTGCTTCAAGCAAAAAAGCGTATTGAAGAAATTGCTGGAAAAGAAGGTTTGAGTGGGGTAGCAACAGGTTTCGAAAAACTAGATAAAATTACTTCAGGATGGCAACCAAGTGATTTAATCATTATTGCAGCACGTCCAGGTATGGGTAAAACCGCATTTGTACTTTCGATGGCAAGAAATATAGCTATTGATTTTGGACATCCAGTTGCTTTGTTTTCACTTGAAATGTCTTCGGTTCAATTAATAACCCGTTTGATTTCGTCAGAAACAGGTTTGTCAGGAGAAAAACTAAGAACAGGAAAATTGGAACCACATGAATGGGAACAATTAAGTACCAAAGTTAAAAACCTTGAAAGTGCGCCACTTTTTATCGACGATACACCTTCACTGTCGATTTTTGATTTACGTGCAAAATCTAGGCGTTTAGTAGCCCAGCATGGTATAAAAATAATCATTGTAGATTACTTACAGTTAATGACTGCAGGAGGAAGCAATGGTAAAGGAGGCGGGAATAGAGAGCAAGAGATTTCCACTATCTCTAGAAACTTAAAAGCATTAGCAAAAGAATTAGGTGTTCCTGTAATTGCATTATCTCAATTATCCCGTCAAGTTGAATCTAGACCAGGACATAAAAGACCTTTGTTGTCAGATCTTCGTGAATCTGGAGCAATTGAACAAGATGCCGATATCGTTTCATTTATTTATCGTCCGGAATATTATAAAATGGAAGAATGGGATGATGATGAACAATCACCAACTCAAGGTCAAGCCGAATTTATAATTGCGAAACATAGAAATGGTAGTTTAGAAAACGTTAAGCTGAAATTCGTTGGTCATCTTGGTAAATTTGATAATTTAGAAGAATACGGCAGTGGTTTTGATGATTTCCAATCAAAAATGAACAGTGATGACAATCCGTTTCAAACAAGGAACCTTCCTTCTGCAAACGAAGCCTTTGGAAGTAATGTCAATAGTAACAGTGATGACGATAGCGATGTACCTTTTTAAAACTTAAATCATATCCGCTTTAAATAGCGGGTTTTTTTATCATTTTCTTCACATTAAATCCATTATCTTTGACATAGGCGTAATATACTTAGCTAGCAAATAAATACGAATCAATGTCTTTCAGAAACTCATTTTATATTTTCTTAATTCTTTTTTCCTTTTCGGCAAAAGCTTCTTTTGTTTTGTTGCCAATGGATGAAACGACTCAGAAAAACCATTTGAAAGCCTATGGTATTACCTATTGGTGTTTGGATAAAAAATACAAGGCGAGTTGGTTACTCAATTATCGGGGCGGTTCTTTTTTATTGCCCGATGCAGAAGAAATCCGTAAGGAATGCCAAATAAGAGGTGTTAGTTTTGAAGTTCTTTCCGATGGGGAAACCAATGCGATACTTGATGAAATTTCCAGTCCGTCACAAAATATGGAAACGGTCGTTTTAGAAAAAGCCCCCAAAATTGCCGTTTATACTCCCAAAGGAAAACAACCTTGGGACGATGCAGTTACTTTGGTTTTGACTTATGCCGAAATCCCATTTACCGCTATTTATGATGAAGAAGTACTAGGAGATGGATTATTACTTTATGATTGGCTTCATTTGCATCACGAGGATTTTACAGGACAATACGGAAAATTTTTTGGAGCTTATAGAAATGTCCCTTGGTATATAGAACAAAAAAAGGATGCTGAAATTCTTGCAACAAAATTAGGGTATGCAAAAGTTTCTGAAGAGAAACTGGCTGTTGCCAAAAAGATTCGCGATTTTGTCATTGGAGGTGGGTTTATGTTTGCAATGTGTTCTGCAGCTGATAGTTTTGATATAGCATTGTCCGCTGAAGGAGTTGATATTTGTGAGCCGATGTTTGACGGAGATCCTAGTGAAGGTAATTATCAAACTAAAATCGATTACACTAAAACCTTTGCTTTTAAGGATTTTACTTTAGAAAGAAGGCCAGAAAAATATGAATTCTCTGATATCGATATGACAGAAAAAAGACAAGTTCCGATGGAGAAGGATTATTTTACCCTAATGGAATTTTCGGCAAAATGGGATCCCATTCCAAGTATGTTATGTCAGAACCATACTCAATTGGTAAAAGGTTTTATGGGACAAAGTACTGCCTTTGATAGAAGTCTAATAAAAACAAATATCCTTATCCTTGGTGAAAACCAAATCAACACTGAAGCACGTTATATTCACGGACAAAAAGGAAAGGGAATGTTTACGTTCTATGGTGGGCATGACCCTGAGGATTTCCGCCATCAAGTAGGGGATGAGCCTACGGTTTTAGACTTGCACCCAAATTCTCCCGGATACCGATTGATTTTGAATAATGTGTTGTTTCCGGCAGCAAGAAAGAAAAAACAGAAGACTTAGGCTATATAATTTTACCTACTTCACCATCAAAAAATGCTTCCCGTTAATCAATACTGATGGATTGATTAATACAATACAGAAAACACCGGCTACGATGATGAATTTCAAAACATTATGAAGAACTAAATACCTTTCTTTAGTATTTGATTTCCAAAGTGATAACAAAAAGAAAAGTAACACCATTAGGCAAGCGTAAAAATAAATATCCATGTATCCCACATCATAAACTTCTATTAAAATCCAAACTGGAAGTATAGTAAGTATCGTTAAAACCGTAATGATTTTTTTTGAACTGGATTCTCCGTAAATAATTGGAATTGTTTTGTAATCATTTGCCAAATCACCTTTTATATTTTCTAAATCCTTTATCATTTCCCTTATCAACAATAATAAATAAAGAAAAGTGGCATGGGCGAAAATTACGGCATAAAAATTCTTGTAATACAATAAAATGGCAAAAAAAGGTAAAACAGCCATAAAGGCAGCCATTAAATTCCCGATAATAGGATATTTTTTTACTTTATGGGAATAGAACCAAATCAGGAAAATATAAACAGAGAAGAATAATACGGCACGCCAAGAAACAAAATAAGCTAAAAATACAACTAGAAAATTAAGTGTAAAATATACGTTTAATTTTGTTTTTTGACTTACCAGTCTGTCAAGTAATGATTTGTTTGGGCGATTGATTAAATCTTTTTTACTATCATAAAAACTATTGATTATATAGCCGGAAGCTATAGTCAATGAGGAAACAAATACGATAATAAATAAATTGAAGTCAAGTATTACTGCCAATGCTCTTTTTTCGGTAGCCAAAATAAACACGGCCGAAAGATATTGAGCCAATACAATAATGAAGATATTATAACCTCTTACTACAGAGAACAAACTGAGAATTTTCATTAATAATAGTTTGTTCTGCCTGCTTAACATGGAATAATTTTAAAATTTAAAACTGATAAACGACTTCTAATTTATAATCTTTCAGTGAAGCTTTTGCTTTTTCTAAATCTTGTGTAAAACCTAGAATGTAGCCACCACCACCAGAACCACATAATTTAAGATAGTAATCGTTTGTGTCAATTCCTTTTTGCCAGAGACTATGAAATTGTTCAGGAATCATTGGTTTGAAATTATTCAAAACAACTTTTGATAATTTTTTTGTATTCTCAAATAATGATTTGATATCCCCTCCAAGAAAGTTCTCAACACAGGCATCGGTATGTTTTACAAATTGGTTTTTCAACATAGCGCGGAACCCTTTGTCTTTTAGGTTTTCCATAAATATATTTACCATTGGAGCTGTTTCCCCAACAATACCTGAATCCAATAAAAAAACGGCTCCTTTCCCGTCAAAACTTTGAGTTGGGATTCCGGTAGCTTCAATATTGTCTTTGGAATTGATTAAAATAGGGATACTCAAATAACTGTTCAATGGATCTAATCCAGAACTTTTTCCGTGGAAAAAACTCTCCATTTGAGAAAAAATATTTTTGAGTTGCAACAATTTTTCACGCGTTAAGTTTTCTAAAACAGTGATTTTATTTTGAGCATATTTGTCATAAATAGCTGCAACTAATGCACCACTGCTCCCAACTCCATAACCTTGTGGAATGCTGGAATCAAAGTACATTCCGTTTTGTATATCAGTATTTAAATCACTTAAATTGAAAGTAATCAATGCGGGTTGGTCATTTTGTAAATCTTCAAGATAAGCAACAAATCTTTTTAAATTAGCATTGGATTTTATGGCTTCTTCGGAAGTATTGATGTCTGTTTTTAAAGCCCCGTTGTAAAAATTGTAAGGAATTGATAGTCCTTTAGAGTCACGGATGATTCCGTATTCCCCGAAAAGTAATATTTTTGAATAAAAAAGAGGTCCTTTCATATTTTATTTTTGATAATTTACAATTAATAATTGATAATTATGTGTTTTTAAGAAACAGAAAAGTGATTTATCGCTGAAAATTAACAGATCCTTTTCCAATTTCATCACAAATATACTGACCATTTTGACAATAGCCAACTAATTTACCCTTAATAAATTCTAAAACAATTTCTTTATTGTTTTTTGGATACAAAACATGCACATTTGCGCCTGCATCCAATGTGAAACATACCGGAATATTTGTCTCGTTTCGGAACTTCCAAATTGCGTTTATTATTTCTAAGGTGTTTGGTTTCATTAGTATAAAATAAGGCATTGACGCCATCATCATGGCATGTAATGTCAGTGCTTCACTTTCTACTATTTTTATAAATTCATTCAAATCCCCGCTTGCAAAAACTGCGGTTATTTTATCTAAATTTACGTGTGCTTGCGCAAAACGGTTTTGGGCATAAGGATGATTGTGCATTAAATCATGGCCAACAGTACTTGAAACTTGTTTTTCTCCTTTGTCAACTAATAAAATGGTGTCTTGAAAATGGTTAAAAATTTCATGAATTTGATTAGGGAATTCTACGCCAAATAAATCGGAACTTCCTTTAGTGTTTTTATGTTCTCCCCAAACTACAACACTTCCTTTAATGCTTCTGCAAGCGCTTCCTGAACCCAATCGTGCTAAAAATGATGCTTTCTGAAAAAAATACTCCTCGGTCATTGCTGGGTTCAATGCTTTTTCCAAACTCATTAAATTCATTGCCAAAGCCGCCATTCCAGATGCAGAAGAAGCTATTCCTGAACTATGCGGGAAAGTATTTTGGGTATCTATTGTAAAGTGATATTCTTTCAGAAAAGGCAAATAATTTTCTATTCTTTCAAAGAATTTTTGAATTTTTGGTTTGAAATCTTCTTTAGGTTTTCCTTCAAAAAGCAAATCAAAAGAAAATTTCATGTCTGTTGAAATTGCTTGTGCTGAGCTTGTCGAAGCATCGAAGTGTTTTTTAACGAAAGCAAGTTTTGTAATGGTCTTGCAATTATTTAAAGTAAAACTTATGGAAGGGTTAGCCGGAATCTGATTCTCTTTTTTCCCCCAATATTTTACTAATGCAATATTGCTTGGAGCACTCCACTGGAAATTTCCGTTATCTATGGAATGGGTATATGTTGATGGGATAAAATCGTTTGGAGCAATCATAAATTAAAAATTTTCACAAATATACTTTTTTTGCTTTATAGATTGAATTGATTAATTTTGAAAAAAAAGAAGATGAATAAATTAACGCGTATTCTTACTGTTGTAATAACTTGTGTCTCTATTGGGTATTTTTCAGGATTGGTAACAAGAACAAGTGTTGAAACATGGTTTCCTACACTTGTAAAGCCAAGTTTTAATCCGCCTGCATGGGTTTTTGCACCCGTTTGGACTACACTTTATATCATGATGGGAATTGCCGCGGGTTTGGTTTGGAACAAAATTAACAATTCACCCGACACTGTTAAAACTGCTTTGATATATTTCGCAATTCAATTAGGGTTAAACGCTTTATGGTCCATTTTGTTTTTTGGATTGAAAAACCCGCTTTTGGCACTTATCGAAATTGTTTTGTTGTGGCTGATGATATACGAAACCTACATAAAATTTGAAAAAATCGATAAGGTTGCGGGTTATTTGTTTCTTCCGTATTTGTTTTGGGTTAGTTTCGCGTCGGTTTTGAATGCAAGTATTTGGTGGTTGAATAAATGATTAAAACAAGTTTATTCTGCTCTTTATTTCTATATTTGAGAAATTCCAAATTAACCTAAACCAATATGAAAAAAGTATTCCTTATTATATTTATCAGCCTTTTATTCTCAAATTTTTGTTTTTCACAAGAAGACGACCTCACTTCAAAACAGATTATGTCTATCTCTAAAATTATGAAAGAGATAAAAGCAATGAGTGAAAAAGATAATAAAATAGTAGAATTTGAATTTCTTATAATAAATGGAGAATATTCATTAAAGAATGCAATAGTTCATAAAGACAATACAACGCTAAGTAATTCTGCTAAAGATTTTGTTGAAAAATCATATGACGGGTACAGAAAAGATTTTGTGATATTCTGTTCAAAAAGAAAGGATATTTTAATTTGTGATAATGAAGAACCTACTTGTTTGGGTTATGCTGCAATATCGTGTAATATCTTATGTGAAAGCAAGTGTTATAAGGTTTTTTATCTTCCATAGCTCACTTAATTTATAATTCTATGCATAACTATAATTAGTTTTTTAAAAAACTGAAAACCGTATTCTCTTATATGGCATTCGCCAAAATAAACCCACTCGTCCAAGCGTTTTGGAAATTAAATCCGCCAGTAATCGCGTCAATATTTACGATTTCACCAGCAAAATATAGATTTTCATGCAGCTTGCTTTGCATGGTTTTAAAGTTGATTTCCTTTAAATCGATTCCTCCAGCGGTAACAAACTCTTCTTTAAAAGTGCTTTTTCCATTGACTTGAAAAGGGGAATTAATAAGTTGGTTTGATAGGTTTTGCAACTGTATTTTAGACAAATCTGCCCACTTTAAATCAGTTTCAATTCCAGACGCCATTACTAGACTCTCCCATAATCGATTAGGTAACTCAAAAGGGGATTTTTTTGAAACTACTTTTTTAGAATGTTCTTGTTTGAGTTCTTTCAGGATTTTTTCACAATCCTCAATATCGACATCATTTAACCAATTCACAAAAATGGTAAATTGATAATTTTTATCGAATAAAATTCGTGCTCCCCACGCCGACAATTTCAAAATCGCGGGACCGCTCATTCCCCAATGTGTGATTAACAAAGGTCCGGTTGAAGCTAGTTTTGTGTCTTTAACTTTAACGGTAACATGCGCTGCTACGCCTGGCAATTCTTTTATCCTTGGATCTTTGATGTTAAAAGTAAATAGGGAAGGGACGGGGCTAATAATTGCATGACCAAATTCCTGTAACATTTCCCATATTTTTGGGTTGCTCCCAGTAGCGAGAATCAATTTTTCGGTAAGGTAATTTTCTGATTGTGTTTCGATTTTCCAAAATGTCTCTTTTTTGAAAATAGATTGTACACTTTGACCCGTTAAAACAGAAATTCCCAATTTTTGAGTCGCTTTTAGAAAACAATCAATAATGGTTTGTGATGAATTTGAAATTGGAAACATTCTACCGTCATCTTCGATTTTTAATTCTACTCCATGCTTTTGAAACCATTCGATCGTGTCACCTGAACAAAATTGATGAAACGGGCCTCGGAGTTCTTTTTCGCCACGGGGATAGTATTTTATAAGTTCATTAGGTTCAAAACAGGCATGGGTCACATTGCATCTTCCGCCACCAGAAATCCGGACTTTAGATAAAACTTCTTTTCCTCTTTCAAGAATGGCAATTTTGAGTTGCGGGTTTTTCTCAACAATATTAATTGCCGTAAAAAAACCTGCTGCGCCTCCGCCTACAATGATGATATCGAAATTTTGGTTCATATTATAATCTGTCTGGATAATCAGAAATGATTCCGTTTACGTTAAATGATTTTATTTTTTGAATGTCTTCTATTTCATTGACTGTCCAGGCAAATACTTGAATTCCTTCTTTTTGTATTTTTTCAGTATTTTCTTTTGTCAATAAATGGAAATAGGCATGAATTGATTGGGCTTCAATGAATTTGGCGAAAGCCAAAGCTAGCTCCAGATCCAATTCGGTTAAAACGCCAAGCGGAATTTTGGGATTTGCCAGATGAATATCCATTAATGAGACCCAGTCAAAGCTGGAAATTATAAACTGCCTATAAACTCGATTTTCTTTACTTACACAATGTTCTATTAATTCCATTATTGGCTTTGCCAATTCTTTTCCCTTGAGTTCAATATTGATTAAACAAGAAGCAGGTAGGAGCGCAATAACTTCGGTTAATAACGGAATAGCTTCTTCGGGTGTACTGTTAATTTTTAATGTTTTGAGTTCGGATAAAGTAAGGCTGCTAACAGTTCCGCTACCATTTGTTGTTCTGTCCACAGTAAAATCGTGAATGACTACAATTTCGCCAGTTTTACACAAATGCACATCGAGTTCAATTCCATCAGCATACATTTCCATCGCTTTTTGAAAAGCTGACAAAGTGTTTTCGGGAGCGTAGGCTTTGGCACCACGATGGGCTATGTTGAGGATTTTGTGCATTGTTTGGCGAAATTATTCTCAAAGATACTAAAAACAAAAAACCCGAATATTTCTATTCGGGTTTTGTGGTACCTCCAGGGATCGAACCAGGGACACATGGATTTTCAGTCCATTGCTCTACCATCTGAGCTAAGGTACCATTGTTTGCCTAAGCGGGTGCAAATATAGAATCATTTTTAATTTATCCAAAACAAATTTTAAAAAAAATCAATTCGTACCTTCGCATTTTAAATTATAAAATATGCTTTTAGCAGTTGATGTTGGTAATACTAGAATTAAAGTAGCTGTTTTTGAGGATGGTAAGTTTTTGGAGCGCTTTATAATTGCAAAAGAAAATTTTCAAAAAAATCTTGAGAATACTATTGCCAAGTTTGAAAATTGTACAGATTTAATAGTTGCATCTGTTGGAAATATAGAAAAAGAAGTGTTTTTATCATTTGAAAAACAATTGAGAGTTCATTTTATTTCTACAAAAAGTAATTTTCCTTTCACAAACAAATATGCTACGCCACATACTCTAGGAATAGATAGGATGGTATTGGCAAGTGGAGCGGTACTGCAGTTTCCAAATAAAAACAGATTGATCATTGATGCGGGAACCTGTATAACGTATGATTTTGTAGATGAAAACAATAATTATCTTGGTGGTGCTATTTCTCCAGGACTGAGACTTCGTTACGAATCCCTTCATAATTTTACTGCGAATTTACCTTTATTGACATTGGAAAGCTGTAACGATAGTCATGAAGGATTAATGAATGACTTTATTGGCAATTCTACTGTTGAGTCGATTCATTCAGGGGTTTTTAATGGTATGGTGCATGAAATGAATGGATTTATTGAAGAATACAAAGAAAAATATCCAAACTTTATAATAATTTTAACGGGCGGAGACACAGATTTTTTGGCTAAACGATTAAAAAATACCATATTTGCCAATTCAAATTTTCTACTTGAAAGTTTGAGCCAATTATTTCAACACAAAACTAAAAATGATTAAAAAACTTATAGTACCCGCCTTCTTACTTTTTTCTTTATTTTCATTTGCTCAAGAAGGTACTTCTTCACCATATTCCTTTTACGGAATTGGGGATGTAAAGTTTAAAGGAACTGTTGATAACAAGTCGATGGGAGGATTAACAGTATTCTCTGATAGTATTCACATTAATTTTCAGAATCCAGCTTCATATCCTAATTTGAAACTAACGTCTTTTTCTATTGCAGGAACTTATTTAACCACGAAATTCAAAACAAGCGATCAACAAGAAAATGCAAGAAGAACAGGTATTGATTACCTTGCAGTGGCTGTCCCTGCTGGGAAATTGGGCTTTGGTTTTGGTTTGATTCCGTATTCTTCGGTTGGGTATAAAATTAAGACAATTACCGAAACCCCTCCAGCAGAAGAAAGAAGGTATTCAGGAAGTGGGGGATTAAATAAAGCTTTTTTAGGTTTTGGATATGCTATTACACCAAAATTAAATGTTGGTTTGGATGTTAGTTATAACTTTGGGAAAATAGTAACCAATAGTCTTCGTTTTGTTGATGAGGTGCAGTTTGGTTCTAGGGAAAGAAACGAATCAAATATAACAGGATCTATTTTTACTGCAGGATTTACATATAAAACTAAATTTAAAAAACTGCCGTTTTTTGCAAGTTTGACGTTCTCGCCACAAAGCAATTTGAAATCTACTAATGACAGAAAAATAGCAACACTTCAATATACATTAAGCGGAGCAGAATTAGTAGTGGACGAATCTACAGTAGATGTAGCAAATACAACTATAAAATTACCTTCTAAATTAGCATTTGGAGCTGGAATTGGACAGTCAAAAAAATGGATGTTAGGTGCAGAAATCACAATGCAACAAAGCAGTAATTTTGGTAATAGATTCAATGATATTGATAATATAGATTTTAAGGACGCAATCAAATATAATATTGGGGGTTATTTTATTCCAAATTATAATTCATATTCAAGTTATTTTAGTAGAGTGGTTTACCGTGGTGGTCTAAGGTATGAAAATACTGGATTAGTAATAAACGGTAAATCAATAAATGATATGGGAGTGACATTTGGTTTGGGCTTGCCATTGCCGGGAGCGTTTTCCAATATTAATATAGGAGCCGAATTTGGTAAAAGAGGAACTACAAATGCTGGATTGGTTCAAGAGAATTATCTGAACCTTAGTATTGGACTCTCACTTAATGATAAATGGTTTGTAAAACGCCTTTATAATTAAAAAATTGAAATGATTTTAAATAAGCCACATTTTCTTTTTTACTTAGTAATTATTGCAATGATATTAAATTCATGCGAAAGTAATTTTAAGGAAGTGCAAAAAATTAATTTCTCTGAGTTTACTCCTAGTGGTGAAGCAGACGATTTTAATTTAAAATATACTGATTCAGGCAAAATAAAATCGATATTGATCAGCCCAAAAATGCTGGATTATGCCACGGTTGAATTTCCTTTTACCGAATTTCCCAAAGGAATTAATGTAACTATATTTGATCCAAAAGAAAAGAAAACTTTTGTAAAGGCAAATTATGCAGTGACTTATAAAGGCACCGATCTGATCGACCTGCAAGGAAATGTTACTATCTCTAATGAAACAGGACAAAAACTAGAAACCGAGCAATTGTATTTTGATCAAAAAAATGAATGGTTTTATACTGAGAAAAAATTTAAATTCAGTGACCCAAAAGGAGTTTCTTATGGAGAAGGAATAGATTTTAGCAAAGATTTTAAAATTGTAAATTCCCAAAGAATTTCTGGTGAAATCGACAAAACAGAATAATTATAAAAAGAAAGAAATATGAATTATCTAAAATACACACAATATGTTTATCTTGTTTTTGCCTTATATTTTATATATGATGGGATTGCAAAAATAATTTCTAAAGAAGAAGAGCCTTGGTTGAGCTTTATTATAGCTGGACTTGCAGTTTTTATGTTTTTCTTTAGAAGGAAATTTGCAAAGAAGTTTGAAGATGCCAAGAAAAATTCAATAAAATAATAAAAAACCAACCTCCTCAGGTTGGTTTTTTTTTGTTTATCAAAATACGTATAATAAAGAAAGTCTTAACAATTGAAGATGAAATTGTTAATTACTATACCAATATGGTAGATTTATTAATTTTGTGTTTTTTATTTTATTAATTTCGTAATCAGAATATAAATCAAAAAAAAACTAACCCATTTTAAATTAAAATTATGAATAAACTTTTACTTCAAAAACTCCCCATAGTGCATAATATAAAAAAGAAATTTCTTAAATTTTAAAAATTTCTTTTTATATTCATTCTTGATGTTAACAATCCAAAAATACTTTTTGAATTTGTTTATAATACTTATTATTTTAATACTATACCTTTTATTTTTATGAAAAAGATATACACCTTATTGTTAGTCTTAAGTTCGTTATGCGTTTTTGCACAACCTGCAAATGATAATTGTGTGAACGCAATTGATTTACCTAACCTAGATAGTTTTTGTTCAAATAATGCGCAATATACTAATGTTGCTGCTACTGCTAGTGGATTTGCTTCACCTACTTGTTGGACAGGTTACAATAATGAAGTTTGGTTTAAATTTACTGCAATTGCTTCAGATGTAGTTGTAAGTATTTATGGAAATGTAAGTGGTAACGGTACATTGGCGAGGCCACAAGTAGCATTGTTTTCGGGTACTTGTACAGGGACTATAAGTGAATTAGGTTGTAAAGCCGCCCCTGCAGGTACTAATTTTGTAACCCTTTATAGAGGGGGATTAAGTATTGGAACTACATATTTGATAAGGGTCGATGCTTTCAATGCAAATACTGGGACTTTTAAGTTATGTATAAACAATTATACACCTACAGTTGCTGCAGGTCAGGATTGTAGTACTGCTTCTTATTTATGCAATACAAATACAATCAATATCACAAACTTAAATGGAGCTGGAACCCAAAATCAAGAAGCAGCTGGAACTTGTTTGGATAGTCGTATTTTTACGACTGACCCTATAGAATCCAATTCTGTTTGGTATACATGGACAGCTGGTAATTCTGGGACATTGACTTTTGATATTATACCCTCTAATCCCGCTGATGATCTTGATTTTGTAGTATTTCAATATACAGGGGCCTTTTGTGGAGCAAAAACAGCTATTAGATGTAGTGCCGCTTCTTGTCTTAACGCTCAAGGATCTACGGGTCTTAGTGCTCCTGCAACTGATAATACGGAAGTTGCAGGTTGTACACCGGCTCCTCCAACACCTGCTTTTGTGGCTCAACTTAATATGGTTGCTGGAACAAGATATGGACTTCTCATTAATAATTTTTCTAGCGCTAATGAGGGATTTACTCTATCTTTTGGTGGTACGGGTACTTTTTTAGGCCCAGTTGCTAATTTTACTTCCTCACCCGCAACAACTGCATGTGTAGGTTCAACAGTGACTTTTACAGATAGTTCAACGGGAGCTTCTACTTATGCATGGAATTTTGGTTCTGGCGCTACCCCAGCTACAGCAAATACAGTTGGACCTCATACTGTTACATATGCTACTCCTGGAGTAAAGACAATTACACTTACTATTGTCGGATCCACTGGGTGTCAAGTAGTTTATAGTCAAACAATAACTGTAAATCCCAATATAACCCCATCATTTACAACTCCTCCTGCTTTTTGTTCTGGAGGAACTGCTCCAGTATTACCTACCAGTTCTAATGACTCTCCTGCTATTACAGGAACGTGGAGTCCAGCAGTAAGTAATACTGCCACAGGAACATATACTTTTACTCCGACAGCGGGGCAATGTGCGACTACTACCACATTAACCGTAACTGTAACTCCTAACGTAACTCCAACGTTTACAACACCTGCTCCGATATGTTCAGGTGGGACTGCACCAACGTTGCCTACAAGTTCAAATAATACACCCCCTATTACAGGAACCTGGACAGGTCCAGTGAGTAATACTGCTACAGGTACTTATACTTTTACTCCGACTGCAGGTCAATGTGCCACGACTCAAACTATAATAGTTACAGTCACTCCACAAGTAACGCCAACCTTTACTACGCCACCACCGATATGTTCTGGAG
>JAZKDI010000036.1:0-26101 GCA_040387655.1 Bacteroidota bacterium
TTGAGCGAAAAACGGGGCTCGAACCCGCGACCTCGACCTTGGCAAGGTCGCGCTCTACCAACTGAGCTATTTTCGCATTTCGATATTAGTAAGAGCGCCAATAGATTTACTATTGAGGTTGCAAATTTAATACATTAATTCAATTACACAAGCAATTTAAATAAAAAAAACTCCCTTTATAATTAACCTATTGATAACCTATACTTTAATTAAAATTATTTTTTTGTGAGCATTCTTTTTATTTCATTCAACTTCATCATCGCTTCAATTGGCGTTAGCGTATTGATATCAAGGTTCAATATTTCTTCTTTAATTTCCTCTAATAAAGGGTCATCAAGATTAAAAAAACTCATCTGCATTTGGTCTTTCTCAGATTTAACTCCATGCAAAGCCTCCCCTGAATGGTCTTTTTCTAATTTCTTCAACAACTTCTGCGCTTTAAGAATTACCGTTTGTGGCATTCCCGCCATTTTTGCAACATGAATCCCAAAACTATGTGCGCTTCCTCCTTTTATTAACTTCCTGATAAACAACACTGTATCTTTAAGCTCTTTTACCGAAACATTATAATTTTGGATCCTTGGTAGAATATCCGTCATTTCATTCAGTTCATGATAATGGGTTGCAAATAAAGTTTTGGGCTGCGAAGGGTGTTCGTGTAAAAACTCTGCAATTGCCCAGGCAATGGATATTCCGTCATAAGTACTCGTTCCCCTTCCTATCTCATCCAGCAAAACAAGGCTTCTATCGGAAAGATTATTCAAAATAGAAGCAGTTTCATTCATTTCTACCATAAAAGTAGATTCGCCCATAGAGATATTATCACTTGCTCCTACTCTAGTAAAAATTTTATCCACGACTCCCATTTTCACTTCATCAGCAGGAACAAAACTTCCCATTTGCCCTAACAGCACAATTAATGCAGTTTGCCTCAAAATAGCTGATTTTCCAGACATATTGGGGCCTGTAATCATAATAAGCTGTTGTGTTTCCCTGTCTAAAAAAACATCGTTGGCAATATAAGGCGTACCTACTGGCAATTGCTTTTCAATAACTGGATGCCTTCCATTTTTTATGTCCAACTCAAAAGTTTCATTTAGTTCTGGACAAACATATTTGTTTTCAATTGCCAATTGAGCGAAAGATGTCAGGCAATCCAATTGCGCTACTAAATTAGCATTTAATTGCACGGGCTTAATATAAGTTGCAATCCAAGCCACCAATTGCTCAAACAAGTCTACTTCAAGTTTATGGATTTTTTCTTCCGCCCCTAGTATTTTCGTTTCATATTCTTTAAGTTCTTCGGTAATATAACGCTCAGCGTTTACTAATGTCTGCTTACGAATCCATTCTGATGGAACCTTGTCCTTATGTGTGTTCCTAACTTCAATATAATACCCAAAAACATTATTGAATGATATTTTCAATGATGAAATCCCTGTTTTTTCTGATTCCCTTTTTTCAATCCCTTCTAAAAATTCTTTCCCAGAAGTTGAAATTGCTCTCAAGTCATCTAATTCTGCATTAACTCCTTTTGCAATAGCATTCCCTTTTGCAATAGCTACCGGCGCATCTTGATTTAAGGTTGTTTTTATTTTCTCCCTTAATAATTCACAACTATGCAAACTATCCCCAATAACTTTAACTGCTTCTTGTGAACTGGCTAATGCCAAAGTTTTTATTGGCACAATGGCGTCCAAAGATTCTTTAAGATAAACTACTTCCCGAGGTGAAACTTTCCCTGCCGCAATTTTAGAAATCAATCTTTCCAAATCGGAAATTTGTTTTATCTGATGCTGAATGTTTTTCAAAACATCCTTGTTCTCTTTCAGATAAGCAACAACTTCATGACGGTTCCTGATTTTATGGATATCTTTTAAAGGTAAGGCTAACCATCTTTTCAACAATCTTCCTCCCATCGGGGAAAGTGTTCTGTCAATTACATCCAATAAGGTTACCGCATTGGGATTGTAACTATGATATAATTCTAAATTCCTTATAGTAAAGCGATCCATCCAAACATAAGCATCTTCAGCAATTCTCTGAATGGAAGTTATGTGTTGTACCTTATTATGTTGTGTTTCGGATAAATAAAATAAAATTGCCCCCGAAGCGATTATGCCTTCTTGCAATTCTTCGATTCCAAAACCTTTTAAGGAAGTGGCTTGAAAATGGTTGGTTAAAGTTTCGAAAGCATAGTCTTCTTTATAAACCCAATCTTCCAAATAAAAATTATGAAAATCCTCTCCAAAAGTTTCCCTAAAATCATTCTTATTGTTCTTCGGAATCAACACTTCGCTAGGACTGAAGTTTTGTAACAATTTATCAATGTATTCTTCATTGCCTTGCGCCGTTAAAAATTCCCCTGTTGAAACATCAAGAAAAGCAACTCCTAATGACTTTTTTCCAAAATAAATTGAAGCCAAAAAATTATTAGATTTGGATTGCAACACCTCATCATTCATTGACACACCTGGCGTAACTAATTCTGTCACTCCACGTTTCACAATCGTTTTAGTCATTTTTGGATCTTCTAACTGATCGCAAATAGCAACTCGAAGTCCCGCTTTGACTAATTTTGGCAAATAGGTATTAATGGAATGATGCGGAAATCCCGCTAATGCAGTTTCAGTTTCAGAACCTGCTCCTCGTTTAGTTAAGGTAATTCCTAAAATTTTAGATGCCCGAATGGCATCTTCACCAAAAGTTTCATAAAAATCCCCCACTCTAAACAACAAACAAGCATCAGGATATTTCCTTTTGATTTCGTTGTATTGCTTCATTAACGGAGTTTCTTTTGGGGTATTTTCTTTAACTGGCAAGGTTTTTGGTTTTAGGAATTTGAGAAAAAATTACATCAGCGAATTTAAAAATTAAAAATCAAAAAAGGGTATTAGAAAATTATTTTAATCTTTTAAGAAAAAATTATAATATCGTTTCTTTTTTTTATATAGATTTGCTATGTTATTATAAACAAAAAAAAATAAATTACAATGAAAAAGATAGTCTTATTAGTTGCTTTGGCCTTTTTAGGTACAACTGTAGTTTCTGCACAAGATAAAGTTGTTGCAAAAACCACAACAAAAACAGAAGTTAAAACAACAAAGAAAAAATCTAGAAAACATACTGCAAAAGTGGTTGCTCCAGTAGCTGCTGTTGAAGTTAAAAAAGAAGCAATGCAGCAAATTGAAGGTGCTGGAATGGTTTTTGAAAACGAAACTATTGATTACGGTACGATTGCTCACAATTCAGAACCAAACCGTCAGTTTGTATTTACAAACAACGGAAACAAACCATTAATCATTACTGCTACTGCAGGTTCTTGCGGATGTACAGTTCCTACTAAGCCAGAAGGGGAAATCGCTCCAGGTGCTAAAGGTGTGATTGGTGTTAAATATGCTACAGATAGAGTTGGTCCATTCGAAAAAACAGTTACTGTTACTTCTAATGCAGAAGGGATGCCAACAAAAGTTATCAGAATTAAAGGAACAGTTTTACCAGATCCAGCTCCTGCAACTCCTGCAACTGAATTACCAAAAAGCTAATTGTAAAAAAATACACAATTCTAAAAGCTTCCTAAATATTAGGGAGCTTTTTTAATATAATCCATTTGATAATGCGAAAACTAGAGAACAGCGAACTGGAAAGAAAATCAATTGCAGATTTTAAGGAAGCCGAAAAAACACCATTAATATTGATTCTTGACGATGTGAGAAGCCTCAATAATATAGGTTCTGTTTTCAGGACAGCTGACGCTTTTTTGATTGAAAAAATATATTTGTGTGGCATTACTGCTGTTCCTCCCAATAAAGAAATCAACAAAACAGCCTTGGGCGCTACCGAAACTGTAGTTTGGGAACATAAGGAAAATGTTTTGGAAGTGATTCAGAAATTAAAAAAAGACGAGGTTGTGGTTTTGGCAATTGAACAAGTAGAGAGCGCTATATTCCTTCAGGATTTTAAAATAGATAAAAACAAAAAATACGCGTTAGTTTTTGGTAATGAGGTTTTTGGTGTCAATCAAGAAGCAGTGGAACATTGCAATGGCTGTATCGAAATACCACAATTAGGAACAAAGCATTCGCTTAATATTTCAGTAAGTGCCGGAATTGTTATTTGGGATTTGTTTAAACAATTTAAAGATTGAAAATTGAATGATTGAAAAATTAAGGCTTCATTTTTATTCTGATTTCTTCTAAAATGAATACATAATCTTCCTGATTATTAACAAAATCCTTATTTGTTATATCAATCATCAAAACATTCAAATTCTTTTGATTTGTTATGTATTTTAAATAGCCTTCATTAATCTTATCTAAATAATCGGGCTGTATTTCCTGTTCATAGGTTCTGCCCCTCTTTTTTATATTATCCAATAAACTTGAAGTGTTTTGATATAAATACACGTACAAATCTGGCTTCTTAATTTCTTTATAAATAATTTCAAAGAGTTGCTTATACAATTGAAATTCATCTTTGGGCAGCGTGATTTCGGCAAAGATCAAAGATTTGAAAATATGGTAATCTGCCACTACAAAATCTTTTTGCAAATCAAATTTTGCTAAATCATCTGATAATTGTTGGTATCTGTCCGCAAGAAATGACATTTCCAACGAAAATGCATATCGGTTTTGGTCTTTATAAAATTTTGGCAAAAAAGGATTTTCGGCAAAACGCTCCACTATTATTTTGGCATTAAAATCTTCTGCTATTTTATTTGTCAATGTAGTTTTTCCAGCACCAATATTCCCTTCAATGACGATATAGTTCATTTTAGACAATTCAACTGTACTTAATGGCAATTTCAAATTTCCTATTGCCGTACAATCACTTTTATCTTCACAGTTTTTGATTAAATCCGACAAATTCACTTTCAAAACTGGATGCACATAATCAATTTTTAAATCGTTCATGGGTAGCAAAACAAACAATCGGTTTTGCATTTGTGGATGAGGAACCGTTAAATTTTCAGTAGCTATAATTTCATTATTAAAACTGACAATGTCAACATCAATAATCCTGGATTGATACCCTTGTTGGTCATTTCGGATTCGGCCCAATCTTATTTCGATTTCCAAAAGTTCCTTTAATAATTCCTGAGCTGATTTATTAGTATGGATTAAAATCGAAACATTATAAAAAGCATCGCTTTCAAAACCCCAGGAAGGAGTTTCATAATAGCTCGAAACCTGTATCACTGTCGCAACTTTATTATGAATGAGATCAATACATTCAATAAGGTTTTCAAGACGGTTACCTTGATTGCTTCCTATTGATAAAACGGCTTGATTTTGTAGTTTCATATTAAGGACAAATTAACTAAAAGAATTTTAGAAAAAAGTATATTTGCCTAGACTGTTTACAAATTTATTAAGTCATAATTTAAGTGATATGAAATTTTTAGGAAATGTATTGGCTACTGTCGTAGGTTTGTTTGTTTTTTGCATGCTCTCTTTTTTTGGTATAATTTTAATTAGCGCAATTTTTAGCGGAAGCGATGATGGTGTTGCTGTTAAAAGTAATTCGGTTATTGAATTGGATTTATCCGAAATCAAAAACGATTATGCTGGGAAATTTAATTTTAAGGACTTTGATTATTTTGAAACAAGACACGATGGTTTAACCGATGTAATCCGTGCTATCAAAGAAGCGAAAGACGACTATGACATTAAAGGAATTTCTATCCTAAATGACGAATCCAGTCTCGGGATGGCACAGATAAAAGCATTAAGAAGCGCTTTAATTGACTTTAAAAAATCTGGGAAATTCATTTATGCCTATTCAAATGGTTATACTCAAAAAGAATACTATTTAAACTCTGTCGCTTCTACCATTTACCTCAACCCTGTTGGAGAATTAGACTTTAAAGGATTGTCGTCAGAAGTCATGTTCTATAAGGATTTTCAAGAAAAATCAGGTTTAAAAATGGAAGTCATCCGTCACGGAAAATACAAAAGCGCAGTAGAACCTTACCTTGAAAATGAAATGAGCCCGGCAAACAGAGAGCAGATTTCTGCCTTATTGAACTCTATTTGGAACTCGATGCTAGTTGACATTTCAAAAAGCAGGAACCTAACTGTAGAACATCTCAATCAAATTGCCAATGGCCTTTTAGCAAGGACTCCCGAAATGGCAAAATCCCAAAAGCTTATCGATATCATTGCTTATGAAGATGTATATCATGATGCCATCAGAAAAGCATTAAAGGTAAAAAAAGACGAAGATTACAATACCGTGAGCATTGTAAATTACGCAAAAAATGTAGCTACTACTTCTAAAGTAAATTCGGCAAAAGACAAAATTGCGATTATTTATGCTCAAGGCGAAATAGGTAGTGGCGAAGGTGATGTAGATTTAGTTGGAGAAGGTTCCATGCGCCGTTCTTTGCAAGAAGCAAGAAAAGACGAAGACATAAAAGCAATTGTTTTGCGAATTGATAGTCCAGGTGGAAGTGCATTAACTTCTGATTTGATTTGGAGGGAAATCGAACTCACTAAAAAAGTAAAACCAATAGTTGTTTCTATGGGTAATCTTGCCGCATCTGGTGGATATTATATTGCTTGCAATGCCAATACTATTTTTGCAGAAGCGAACACCATTACAGGTTCTATTGGAGTTTTTGGAACTTTGCCTAACTTTTCAGGTTTGACAAATAAAATCGGAATTCATGTAGAGCAGGTTAGTACTAATGAAAATGCTGCCGGCTATAGTTTATTCAAGCCATTGGACGAAAAATACAAAGCAGTTACCCTTGAGGGTGTTGAACGAATTTATAATGTATTTGTAAACCGTGTTGCCACAGGAAGAAAAATGACTTTTGAACAAGTTGACGCTATTGCCCAAGGCAGGGTTTGGTCTGGAAGCGAAGCTTTAAAAATAGGACTTGTTGATAAAATCGGGGGAATGGATCAAGCCTTGGCAGAAGCCGCAAGATTGTCAAAAATAACCAAATACAAAACGAGAAGTTATCCTGAATATCAAAAGAATTTTAGCGATTTATTATCTAACTTTGGGATACCATTCGTTAAATCGAAAGAAAGTTTCATCAAAGATGAAGTAGGCGAAGAAAATTATAAAATGATTGAACAAATCAAAAAAATGACCGCTAGGAAAGGAATTCAGGCAACTATGCCATTCGAAATAAACGTAAAATAAAAGCCTGAAACTTAAAAAACAAATTATGATAAAGAAAATCTTAAAAATCGTAGGCATACTAATTCTATTATTGGTTGTATCCTTATTTGCAATTCCTTATTTTTTCAAAGATGAAATTAAAGCCAAAATCGCTCAGGCAATCAATGAAAAAGTAGATGCAAAAGTTTCCTTTGCTGATGCTGACTTAAGTTTATTTAAAAATTTTCCGAGTGCAAACGTCACTGTAGACAAATTAGTGATTATCAACAAGGCACCTTTTGAAGGGGATACACTTGTGTCTATAGGTGAAATAAATTTAAAAATGTCTATCAAGGAACTTTTTAAAGGAAAAGACGAAGCTATGAATATCGAAGGTTTTTCAACCAAAGACGGATTGGTAAATGTGATATTCAATGAAAATGGAATAGGAAACTTTGACATTGCCTTAAAAGACGACAAAAAAGACGATGGCAAAAGCGATCCTTTGAACCTGAAAATAAACGGTTACAAAATAGAGAATTACCAAATTAGATATACGGATCAAAAATCTAAAATGAAAATGGTCCTCAGCGAATTAAACCATGAGGGAACCGGTGATTTTGCAGCATCAAAATTGGATTTGGACACCAAAACAACAACAAAGGTTTCGTTTGAAATGGACAAAGTCAACTATATGAACAATATTGCTTTGACATTGGATGCCGTTCTGGGAATTGATTTAGACAAAAGCATTTATACTTTCAAAAACAACAAAGCCAAGATAAATGAGCTTCCGTTGGAATTTGACGGTTTTATCCAAATGGTTGAAGCTGGACAGGTATATGATTTGAAATTCAAAACCCCTACTTCATCATTCAAGAACTTCTTAGGTTTGATTCCGGCTGCTTATGCATCCAGTTTAGAGGGAGTAAAAACTACAGGTGATTTTACGGTTAATGGTTATGCAAAAGGAATGCTGACGGACACTACCGTTCCAAAATTCAATATCGAAATCGCATCAAATAACGGTTCATTCCAATATCCTAATTTACCAAAATCAGTACAAAAAATCATTATTGACACAAAAATCATCAACGAAACCGGTTTAATGAATGATACTTTTGTGAACCTTGACAAACTTTCGTTTCAAATTGATCAAGATGTTTTTAATGCCAAAGCAAATATCAAAAACATCAGCACTAACGCATTAGTCGATGCTGCACTAAAAGGAACTGTGAATCTTTCTAATTTATCAAAAGCCTATCCTATAAAATTAGACAAGCCATTATCCGGAATTTTAAATGCGGATGTGGTGACAAAATTCGATATGCAATCAGTAGAAAAAAGTCAATATGACAAAATCTACAATGCTGGAACCATGAGTCTGTCTGGTTTTAAATATACTGACGAAAATGGGAAAGGAATGAATATTAGCCAAGCAACAGTTCAGTTTAATCCGAGTAGGGTAAACCTGCAACAATTTAATGCTACAACAGGAAAAAGCGATATTAGCGTAACTGGGGTTTTAGAAAATTTTTATGGCTTTATGTTTAAAAATCAAGAGTTGAAAGGAAACTTCAATATGAATTCCAATCAATTAGTGGTTTCAGATTTTATGACTACTGAAGAAGCTCCAAAAAAAGAAACTAAAAAAGAAGCAATGAAAATCCCTTCTTTCTTAAATTGCTCACTTTCTGCAAAAGCAAATACCGTAATATATGACAATTTAACCCTAAAAGCAGTTTCAGGAAAATTGATTATAAAAGATGAAAAAGTAACATTGGAAAATATCAAATCATCTATTTTCGGCGGAATGATTTCAGCTAGTGGCGATGTTTCTACAAAAGGAAAAACACCTGTTTTCAATATGAACCTAGGATTGAACTCCGTAGACATCCAGCAAACTTTTACGCAATTGGACATGATGAAAAAGATTGCCCCAATTGCAGGAATCATCAATGGTAAGTTAAACTCGAATATCCGATTATCTGGAAACTTAGATGCAGTTGAAATGACTCCCGATTTAAAAACCATCACTGGTGACTTATTAGGACAATTGCTTTCTACTACAGTAAATGCAAGCAATTCTCAAATGCTAACGGCGCTGAGCTCTAATTTAAAATTCATTGATATTAGCAAATTAAACTTAAACGATCTTAAAGCTGCATTGACATTTAAGGACGGAAAAGTAAATCTAAAACCTATGGAAGTCAAATACCTTGATGTTAAAGCTACAGTAGGCGGTTCCCATGGTTTCGACCAAAATATGAACTACAATATAAAATTGGATGTTCCTGTAAAATATTTAGGAACAGAAGTCAATAATTTATTGGCAAAATTAACTCCTGCAGATGCTAAAAAAATTGAGAACATTCCGGTAAATGCCATTTTAACGGGTAACTTTTCAAATCCAAAAGTTTCTACGGATATCAAAACGGCAACAACTGCGGTTGTGACTCAAATAATCAAACAACAAAAAGAGAAGATAAAAGACAAAGTAGTAACCCAGGGAACTACTGTCTTGACTAACATTTTAAACGGAGGTAAGCCAAAAGAAAAAGACACAACTAAGACGGCTACACCAGCGGCACCAGCTACTCCAAAAGAGCAAATTAAAGATAAGGCTACCAATGCTATCAAGGGATGGCTAGGGGGCAAGAAAAAATAATAACTCAATAAAACAAAAAAACCGGCAAACTTAAATTTGCCGGTTTTTTTTGCAATTATATCTTTTCTTCCCTTTCCCAAAAACGGTGGTTCCCCATTGCTTCAATAAAATTAGCTGACATTTTATTGTCGCCTGAAGCTTCGCTTGTAATCACACCTGAGTCGGCATTTTTACCATTTGGTTTTGCATCGGTTAATGCTAGTATAACATTTCCTTCGCCTTCGGCAGAAATATATTTACAGTGTTTAAAAGAATCGTTGATGAATTCTATTACTTCCTTAGTTTTTTTAAGTGCATCGATTCCTTTTCCTCCCGGAACAAAAACAGCATCAAATAAAACTGAAGCCGCAATAAGATAACTTTGATCAACTGGAAGTTTTGATCCTTCCTCGGTAGTTATGGTCCCTAAATGTGGGGCTATAATTTTTATGGTTGCCCCTGCTCCTTCCAAAGCAGATTTCATTGCTTTAACGGAAGCTTCACTTACACCATCAGCACACAAAAACGCCACTTGTCTGGTTTCTATAGTATTGGAAAGCGTTTTGTTTTTCTGCATACTCAATGCATCAGATTTCGCTAAAGACTGTTTTTTGGAACTTGGTTCCTGCTTTCCAGATTTTTCATCTGCGCCTACCCCATGATTCATAGGTTTTTCAGGGGATTTCGGAACTTCCATCCCCAATCCCTCAGCAACTTTTGTGGCTAGGGTTTTATCTATTTGCGACAACAATCCCAACACTCTTGTTTGTATAGCGGGAGTTTGCAGTTTCCCCAATTCAAAACGCAAAGCCTTAATAATATGACCTTGCTCTATTGGCGTTTGGCTATTAAAAAACAAGGTTGCCTGACTAAAATGGTCTGAAAAACTTTCGCTTCTATCCCTGATTTTTCTAGCATCTATTCTTTCATTGTAACTTACAAAGCCCCCTTCGTCTATTTTTGCCTGAAATGGGCAGCCGCCTCCAAGAGAATTTGGGTGATAGCTTACCTTTCCTACATTGATTTCCTGACGCATGTGACCATCTCTTTGATTATTATGGGTAGAATTGATGGCTCTATTTATTGGGATTTCATGAAAATTTGGACTGCCTAATCGTGATAATTGGGTGTCGGTATAAGAAAACAACCTTCCTTGTAATAAGGGGTCATTTGTAAAATCAATACCAGGTACAACATGACCCGGATGAAAGGCAATCTGTTCGGTTTCTGCAAAGAAATTGTCAGGGTTTTTGTCCAATACCATTTTACCAATAATAGTTACCGGTACCAATTCTTCGGGTACTAGTTTTGTTGGATCCAATAAATCAAACTCAAATTTATGCTCATCGGCTTCTTGAATCAACTGAACTCCCAATTCCCATTCGGGAAAATTTCCTGTCTCAATGGCTTCCCATAAATCTTGTTTGTGGAAATCAGAATTCTTACCTGATATTTTTTGGGCTTCGTCCCAGACAACTGCATGTGTCCCTAATTTTGGTTTCCAGTGGAACTTTACAAAATGAGATTCATTTTTATCATTTATAAACCTAAACGTATGGACGCCAAAACCTTCCATCATTCGTAAGCTACGAGGAATCGCACGGTCACTCATTGCCCACATGATCATGTGCATGGATTCTGGCATTAGTGAAACAAAATCCCAAAAAGTATCGTGTGCAGATGCAGCTTGTGGCATTTCTTTATTAGGTTCTGGTTTAACAGAATGCACTAAATCCGGAAACTTCATTGCATCTTGAATAAAGAATATAGGAATGTTGTTCCCTACGAGATCGTAATTCCCTTCCTGAGTATAAAATTTTACCGCAAACCCACGAACGTCACGCGCCAAATCAGTAGAGCCTTTTGATCCTGCCACTGTGGAAAACCTCACAAAGACAGGAGTTCTTGTCCCGGCTTTCAAAAACCCGGCTTTAGTATATTGTTCCATTGACTTAGTAGCTTCAAAATAACCATGTGCCCCAGAGCCGCGAGCATGCACAATTCTTTCCGGGATGCGTTCATGGTCAAAATGGGTAATTTTTTCACGAAGTATAAAATCTTCCAAAAGAGAAGGACCTCTCTCACCTGCCTTTAATGAATTATTGTTATCATTAATTTTTACACCTTGATTTGTGGTTAAAAACTCTCCCGTCCCTTCGGATTTATTGATTTCCAAATCCATTTGCTTTGCATTTGCATCAATTTTATTCCCAGTTTTTTTCATGTTTTATAAATTTAGGTTATTTGAAAAATTTTCATAAAAATAACTACTTGTGCTTTTCAATATGTTATACAATTATAATTAAACATTACACTACTCAAATAAACGAATAATATAAACTTTTAAAAAAATGATATAAACATTTAATTATCAATGATTCTAACTTTGTAATCTTACTAAGAAAATCTACTATTATGAAAACAACCACAAACGAAAGTAAATGGAAAGTAAAACCAAAATCAGCTGCGGCAGATGGTTTGAGAGAATTATTTGTCGATTCATTAAAAGACATTTATTGGGCAGAAAAGGCATTGGTTAAAGCGTTGCCAAAAATGGCGAAAAACGCTAGCTCAGAAAATTTGGTCACGGCAATCAACGATCATTTAACAGTAACTCAAGAGCAGGTTTCCCGTTTAGAAAAAGTGTTTGAACTAATTGGTGAAAAAGCCGTTGCCAAAAAATGCGATGCCATGGAAGGGCTTATCAAAGAAGGCGAAGGCATGATGGAAGAAACAGCGATTGGACCAGTTCGTGATGCAGGAATCATTGCTGCATCACAAAAAATAGAGCATTATGAAATTGCAACCTATGGTACACTTGCCGCATTTGGAAGAACATTAGGAGAGGATGAAGCCGTTGCTTTATTGGAACAAACCCTTATGGAAGAAAAAGAAGCCGATGTTACCTTAACAGAAAATGCATACCACACGATAAATTTTGATGCCGCAGAAGAAGACGATAAATAGTTAATTTTTGTTTTGTTTTGTTTTTAGCCTGCAATGTGGAATCCAACCCATTGCAGGTTTTTCGTTTAATATAATTATTCGCCAGTTTCATAGTGGGGTGCATCAACCGGTTTAGATTGTGAAGACCCTTGCTGACGCAGATAAATAGACAAGGCAATAATTGCAAAAACAGATAGGAATTCACTTTGCCAATTCTGAAACGATTCAAACCATAATTTCGAATCACATAGATAGTCTCCCCAAGAAACAAGAGGTTTGCCTTTTAGGGAATTGCAAAGGTTTTCATCTTTAAGGCTCCCATAAAAATGCAGTACAAACGACAATACAAATAACAGAAACAATACCAGCGTTAAGGAATGTCTATATACCTCAAGCCAAAATCCGCCTCTCTTTACTGGCCACGGCGCGTCTTTTCTTCTTGCCGATGGTTCCCTGTCCACTGCTTCCTTACCAGTTAATTGCTTGGATTCGGAAGAGCCTTTTTGTCTTAAAAAAATAGTCAGCCATACAAACAGGCCCATCTGTAAAAATTCGCTTTCCCAATTTTCAAAAGTAGCTTCAAAAAAATGTCCGGAGAATAAATAATCCTGTAACCTTATTGCCTCACTTCCATCCTCTGCCAATTCTTTATTGAACTCCTCTAGCCCAAAAACAACTTGGCCTATAAAACTTCCCGCAAACAGCAACAAAAAAACTATCGAAAGACTATTATTGTATATGAATTTTTTCATTGTTTTTAATTTTAAGAGGTTCTTTTTATAAAATTAGCATCACAGTAAGCTTTAACAATTATACTTTGTTATTTAAAAATTACAATATTATAATCTATTTAAAATGTAAGGTTTGGATTTTATTATGTAACAAATTTTGATGGAAATGTTTGAAATTTGGGTTTCAAATAAATTACAACAAAATGAAAATCATAAAAACACAGGTTCTCTCCGGGCCTAATATATGGTGCAGTTACCGTGAAAAATTGATTCAGATGAGAATTGATTTGGAAGATATGGAAAGCTACTCCGCAGAGCAGATAGAAAGTTTTTCATCACAGTTAGAATCCATGTTCCCTAAAATCATAACAACTGGCTGCGCTGCTACGGTAAACTATACTTTCTTTAAAATTGCCGATAGATTTACCTGGATTGGACCCCTTATAGAACACATTGCTTTAGAGTTACAGTCCCTTGGTGGTTTTGATACCAGTTATGGTTGCATAAAAAGTACCAATACGAAAGGCATTTATAACATTGTTTTTGAATATGAATTTGAAGAAGCCGGTCTGTATGCCGCCGAAGCTGCCGTAAGGATTATCAACACTCTAAGCAACAATGAGCAATATGATGTTAATCCCGATATAGAGTATATCCGTGACATAAAAAGAAAACGCAGTTTGGGGCCTAGCACACAATGCATCGTTAAAGCGGCAATTGAAAGAAATATTCCGTGGTCAAGACAAGATACAGGCTCTTCTATATTATTGGGATATGGAGTTTGCCAAAAGAAAATTCGGGCTACCATTACAGGCAATACTTCTTCTTTTGGGGTAAACATTGCCGGGGATAAAGATTTCACGAAACAACTTTTATCAAAAGCCAGAATTCCGGTAGCAGAGGGAAGCGTATGCAGTACCGACGAAGGCTTAAAGGAAATAATAGACGAAATAGGCTATCCTATTGTTATAAAACCTTTGGACGGAAACCAAGGCAAAGGCGCATCCATTAATGTGCAACAGTTTGACAACGCAACAGCTGCTTTGGCTCTGGCCAAAAACTATAGCCAATATGCAGTAGTTGAAAGGTATATTGAAGGCAATGATTATCGATTATTGGTAATTGACAATAAATTTGTTGCTGCTTCAAAAAGGGTTCAGGCACATATTATAGGTGATGGTACTTCCTCAATACAACAACTTCTTGACGCTACAAACGCCAACCCAAAAAGAGGCAGCGGTCATGAATGTGTGCTTACTAAAATCAACCTTGATGACGACTCCTATAAATTATTAGCCGATAACAACTATACACTAGAGTCAATAGTTCCTAAAGGAACAACCGTTTTTCTTAAATCAACCGCGAACCTCAGCACAGGGGGAACCGCAATTGATGTTACCGATAAAGTACATCCTGAAAACCGGTTTATGGCCGAAAGAATTTCCAAAATCATAGGACTTGATATTTGCGGTATCGATGTAATGACTACGGATATCACCATCCCTTTAAAGGAAAGCAAAGGAGTTGTGATTGAAGTCAATGCAGCACCGGGATTCCGGATGCATACCCACCCCGCTGAAGGGAAACCAAGAAACGTGGGCAAAGCCGTGATTGATATGCTTTTTCCTCCAGACAAGCCTACGCGTATCCCTATTATCGCCATTACGGGCACAAACGGAAAGACAACCACAACCCGCCTAACAGCACACGTAGCAAAAATGGCAGGACATACTCCTGGATATACTACTACGGATGGAATATACATTGGCAACCATAAAATTGACGATGGTGACATGACGGGACCTATAAGTGCAAAGGCAGTTCTTCAGGATCCCACAGTAGATTTTGCCGTTTTGGAAACAGCAAGAGGCGGATTGTTGCGTTCAGGACTTTCGTTCAGCCAATGCGATATCGGAATAATCACAAATATCAAAGAGGACCATTTAGGCCTTAATGATATTGAAACAATCCATAATTTGGCACAAGTAAAAGCCGTAGTGGCAAAAAGCGTAAAGGACAACGGCTGGGCAATACTCAATGCCGAAGATGAAGAATGTGTCAAAATTGCCTCCGAACTCAAATGCAACGTTGCCTTCTTCTCTTTAAATGAAAACAACGAGAATATCCAAAACCATATTAAAAGCAAAAAACCCGTAGCAGTTTTAGAAAATGGTTTTATTACCATAATCAAAGGGAATGACAAAATAAGGCTGGAGCAAACAAAAAACATCCCATTAACGCTTGAAGGAAAATGCAGTTTTATGATTGCAAACGTTCTTGCATCCTCATTGGCTAGCTATATGTGGGGCTTTACAACCAAACAAATCAAAGAAGCACTAAATACTTTTATTCCAAGTGTGGAACAAACCCCTGGCCGACTCAATCTTTTTGAATTCAATGATTTCAAGGTATTGGTAGATTATGCCCATAACCCACATGGCTTTTTGGCGCTTAATGATTATCTGACTCAAATAGAAGCTACCCGAAAAGTAGGGATTATCGCTGGTATCGGTGATCGCCGTGCCGAAGACATCATGGAACTGGGCAAGCTTGCTGCCGAAATGTTTGACCATATCATTATCCGCCAAGAGCACAGCTTGAGGGGAAGAACCGAAAAGGAAATAAATGATTTACTTATTGAAGGTATTCACAAAGCAGGCAAAGAGACTACCTACACAATAGTAAATGACGAAGTAGGTTCTATTAAATATGCGTTGTCCATTGCTCAAAAAGGGGATTTAATTGTGGCATTGAGCGATACCTATAAAGATGTTATTGCCGTAATTACCGAAGAACTCAATAATGAGAAAAACATTATACCAGTAGATTCAACTCCCGAAATTGGTACTATAGCCAGTTAGGGTACTTTCATAAAAAAAGCCCCAAATAGTGTCTAACTTTTTGGGGCAGTTCAATTCGGGGCTTTTTTTTTATTGTGCTTTATAAAAAAATTCTTTGTCGGAAGGATTAAAATTAGTCCAATCAATATTCAGGACATAATTTACGGCATCTTTTAAATCCTTCATGGATCTTGGCTTGCAAATGTATAGCCCCGCTCCCATTTCTTTACATTTTTCCACTCCGTCCATATTGGATGCCGTAGATAAAATCACTACTGGCTTATCCGCATGAGCTTCAGATTCCTTAATGTCTTTTAAAACATCAAATCCTGATTTACCAGGCATGTTTAAATCAAGAAAAATAACGGTAGCTTGTGGTGGTGGATTGTCTAGGGCATTCAACAATTTCTCACCATGATCAAAAAGGGAAACCGTTGCAGAGAGCTCATCGGCTACTTCTTTAAAGATATCCAAATCATCGATATCATCATCTGCATAAAAAATACTGTTCTTCATAATCTACATCATTTTTTTTAGTTTCACAAATATAATTAAATTTAACAACTACACACCGTTTAGTTATATTATCAAGAAAATTTGAACTTATATCACAAAATATGCTTTTTTAGTTATAAAAATATTTTCAAAAGAAACAATTCATAAGTATGAAATAAGATTTCACGACACTAAAACAATCTAGTATTTTAATAGTAAAAAGCCTTTTAAAGTTATAAAAATATCAAAAAAAAGTTATTTTGTAATATAACTTCAAAAAATATTTTGACATGAATTGAATTACTAAATTCGTCTTCAATTTAAAACAAAAACAATGTCAAATCTTACAAACAATCGTCTAAATGTGACGATGACTGCAGCACAGATTACTGCTGTCAAAAATGCTTTTGCAACTATTCAAACCAATATGCCTTTTCTATTGGGGCTTACTATTGATGAGCGTTCTTCTATCCCGAAAATTGATGTCAGCAACAAGGCATTTACAGAAGATGCCATTAATGCAGCGATTAACAACAACACTATTTTACCTGCTTATCTAAACATCCCTAATATGCAAAGCGACCTCGCTTTATTTAATCAGATAGATGAATTATTGGTTTTATCAAGACAGTTGCAGGAAAAACTTGAGGACACACAAATGCTTGCCGGTAGCGAAGCCTATGTAAGTAGCCTTACTGCTTACAAACTTTTCGGGGCTGCCGCCGATGCCGGTATTGCTGGTGCAGATAGTATCCATGACCAATTAAAACAGCGCTTTACTAATAACGGCGGTGCAGCAGACCAGCCATAAAAGCTGAATAAAAATAGGCGTCAACCTTTCCGTAAATGGAAAGGTTTTCTTTTTTTTATTGCCTACTAATCCTAGCCTTTTAGTCATTATTAGGTTTATCCTATGTTTCTTTAGGTTTAACCTAAGTTGCTTTAGGTTTATATCTCATTGGCTTAGGTTTAACCTAATATTTATTAGGTTTATATTCCGCTTTATTAGGTTTATTACCCCTTAAAGGGGGTATGATACCCCCCTAACCTTAGGTTTAAACTAAACCTTTTTAGGTTAAACCTAAAATTACTTAGGTTTATTATCAAATAAAACAAAAACACATGATAGACAGAAAAAAGAAATACAAAACACAACCCATTGATGCCTATCCGCACATAGGGAAGCTGTTAAACCACCACATAGAGAACCACCACATTAACAAGACCCAACTGTCCCAACAACTGGGGATAGCCAGCAGCAATATAAGCGATTATACAAAAAGGGAATCGCTGCAACTGGGAATCATCTGGAAAATAAGCTTGGCGCTAAAGCATAACTTTATGGCAGTTCTTGCCGAGGCCATGCCTGTGCCCTATGCCACTAAAAAAGAGTTGGAACTCACCCAGCAAGTTATGGAACAAAAGGAATTAATTAAAGACTTGCAAAAAGAATTGGAAGTGTATAGCCGAATCTTGGAGAAAAAAGGCACTTGATTGATACTAATACTCCAGCCAACTTTGATTTATATGTTTTTCATTATATTTGGAAAGAATACTAGTGGTAAAGGATAGCTTTTATCACTCCAATCTACCCGAATTTGGGTGGCTTTGTGTGATTTTGTCACAGGTATAAATAAGTTAGCAACAATATTACACCAAATCGTAAATGAAATTTACACTATCATTCTTAATTCTTTTCTTTTACTCAACTTTGCATTGTCAAACTTACAGTAACGAAATATCAGATAATGAACTCTCTGTTTTTTTTCAACAATTAAAAAATAGCAAAAAACTAAAAAATAAAAAGATAGACCAAAAAATCATCAAATGGAGTAACTATGATGTTTATGGTGAAAAAGATAGTACTCTGAGTTTTTCTTTTGGAATCGGTATTTTGAAAAATGAAATTGTCTTAAAACATCTAACGAAAGATGATATTAAATACATAGAGAAGCAATACATAAGTATCAAAGACTCTGTTTGGAGAAAAAATGAGTTCAAAAAATTCAATCTATTAGATTCGTTAGGCAGAAAAGAAATACATGATTATAGTATGAAAAGACATAGAAAAATGGGGAATTATTATTCCTATTCCTTTTCTATTCCACTTTTTTCAATTGATAAAAAGTATGTAATTATTATCAAAGACTTTTATTGTGGTTTTATGTGTTCAACTCAATGTATATATTTATATCAACGTACAGAAATATTTAATAATTGGGAAGAAATTGCATCCTGGAATTGTTGGTCAACATAAATACTGTTGCTAACAACCGTTTGGCTAGATTGGGGTTTTAGGCTCCCGATAGCTATCGGGATTAAAGTTGGTCTTGTATTTGGAAATTTTGTGCTTAACCGAAATATAAATCTTAATTTAGTCCCCAACCTTGCCAAGCGTCGGGACGTTAGTGGTAATGTTAAACACGTCATCTACAAATTATGAAAATTACTTCATTGATATTTTTAATTGGACTTCTATTTACTGCTAAGCCTGATTATGATCCAACGGGTTTACCACAACTTATACTGAAATCTGATGTTGCTGGAGAATGTGAAATTCAAAAAGTAACCGAGAATCAAATTGAAGTCAAATTTTCGGACATATATCATGGAGAGTTAAAAACTAAATCTATAAAGGTTGAGAAATTTCAAGACTGGACTTGTGCAAGTAGATGGACAAAATATAAAGTTGGTCAAAAAGAAATTATATTTATTGTGAAAAATCTCAAAAGTGGAAAATGGATAATAATTGGCGCAGGTAATGAAGGAGAGTTACCAATTGAAAATGATATAGCTTACTATAAAAACCCATATTATGGAATTGATAAAGATGCTAAATTGTTTGAATTAAAGAGTGGAAAAATAAATGGCTATTCATTCAGCAAAAGTGAAGTGAGAGAAGCTATAAAATTTTACTATAAAAGCTACGATGAATTTACCAAAATGTCGAAAGATTCTGTAAAGAATTATAAAACAGAAAATAACTTTTTGAAAAGGATATTATTTGAAGTTCAGTTATTTAAAAGTGATAACAACTAACACTACCGGTAACAGCGGTTTGACGCAATAGCTTAGTTTCTGCATACCGAAATCCTAGCGGATTCCAAAAAAAAATTTGTTCCTGTGATAATTAGTGATAAATTTATCGCTACTGCGCCAAGCCGTGGGACGTTATGAACAAGCTTGAAAAAAAACCGTATAAATTATTATTATGAAAAAATTCAAATTTATTTTAATTATATTTTTTATAATCTTGACTTCTTGTGAAGGTTCAGATAGTTATCAAGGAAACTGGAAAGCGCTAGATTCAAAAGGTAAAAAATATGAAATAACTTTTTCTCCGGATAATTTCACTATAAAAGATAGTTTAGGCAAATCAACTAAGTATAGATATATTCAAAACTCATTTAAACACGAAAATTCAATTGACACTTATGGAATAAGGTTAAATGATGGTCGTGGCTATGAAATTTATTTTCCAAAAAAAGATGAAAGTGTTGGCTTAATAAAAGATGAAAATGGCTCTCAAATGTTTACAATTAGTAGAAAGGGCTATATATCTTATGAAGACATTTATAAACTGAATTAAATATTCTAATTTACCACGCGAAAGGATTTCGTGTGGGAGCGGCGGTAACTTTAGAATAAATCTACAAATTATGACTAATAGAATAAAAATAACATTCGCAATTTCTGTATTAGCAATAATTTCCATTCTATCGTTTACAGTTTTCGGAAAAAACTCAGATGTTTCCAAATTTGTTAGTTCCAAAAAAATAAAAAATATTACACCAGGAATGACTTATGAAAAAGTGATTTCAATTATGGGAAAGCCAATCAATGTAATGCAGTCTGGAACATTGACAGTTTTGGAATATAGCCGACCAGTTAAGTATTGCAAAAATTATCCAATGCTTTGGGTAAACCTTGACAGTAATATGAATGTTGACCATGTTTATGCAAAAAGATATCTTTACTTTGGAGCAGACGATGAATGTATTTATTTTCTAAACGCGAAATCTAAGTTTATTGATGAGGATAAGTTTATGTATTATTTCGAATAAAGGCAACTAAAAGCGGTTTACCCCACGCTGGCGCGAGCGTCTCGCTCGTGATAAAAAAAAATAATACGAGCGGGACGCTTGCACTAGCAGTGGGAATGACGTTGTACGACAGTTTAAAAGACCATCACTGAAAATTCACGAATGAAAAAAAGTAAAACAAGAATAGTTCTAATCGGCTTAATCATTATCGCTTTAGGTTTTGTTGCCTTAAAAAACTTGCTTGAAACTCCGGAAAATCCTCATACAGAATTTATTGCTCGTCAAAAATTCTCGGGAATTATTCAAAATAAATATACTGATACAATTTCTAAAGTACAGCAAATTTTGGTAGATGGAAAAAAGCATTATGTTGATAAAGGGTTTTATAATCAGTTAAATATCGGGGATTCAGTTTCAAAAAAACTGTATGACCTTAATGCAATAATTTATAAAACTGATGGAAGAACAATTCAATACGACTTAATAATTACTGAAAATAGCAATAGATAAAAAATCGTCGCACAACAAGCTACTACAACGGATTTGGGCAATTGGTTCAATGGAAAAATAGTTTTGTATTTGGCTCCGATAGCTATCGGGATTGCAAATCCAAAGAATAAGATTAATTCATACCTGCAATCCGCTCTATCACTTTAATAGATGGAATTACCACAACTAGTTTTTTATATAAAAAATAATCAATAAATTAGCCATCAATCTTGTTATAGCATCAATGAAAAAAATCCCCAATCATAACTTACGGTTTCTTGAAGATGGCGGTGAAATGGGCAGACTTACCAGAGAGAAAGACTGGAGCCAAACCTCAATTGGCGCTCCTGAATTCTGGCCTCAAAGCCTTCGCACTTCCTTGAGCATTGTATTGAATTCACGCTTTCCTATGTTTTTGTTTTGGGGAAAGAACCAAGTTTGTTTTTATAATGATGCCTATAGGCCATCGTTAGGGATAGATGGCAAGCACCCATCAATATTGGGTATGAACGGAAAGGAAGCATGGGGGGAAATCTGGGAAGTAATCAAACCCATGATTGACAATGTGCTTGAAACAGGAGAAGCTACATGGAACGAAGATTTGTACCTGCCTATTTACCGCAACGGAAAAATGGAAGATGTATATTGGACTTTCAGCTACAGTCAGGTAAAAGACAGTAAAGGAAAACCAAAGGGGGTTTTTGTTACCTGTACCGAAACTACCGAAAACGTAAAAACAATACAAAAACTAAAAGAAACCACACAGACCTTTCAGGCAATGGCGGATAATATCCCTAACCTTGCCTGGATGGCGCATCCTGATGGCTCTATCTATTGGTACAATAAAAAATGGTATGAATATACCGCAACTACCTTTGAAGAGATGGAAGGCTGGGGCTGGCAGAAACTACACAAGCCGGAAATACTTCCTTGTGTAATGGCAAAGTGGCAATCGTGTATCAGCAGTGGCGAACCTTTTGAAATGACATTTCCCTTAAAAGGCGCCGATGGTAATTTCAGGCATTTCCTTACTAGGGTTTTACCGGTTAAGAACGACGATGGAATTATTAAGCAATGGTTTGGTACCAATACCGATATCGCCGTTCAAAAAGAAATAGAAGACGCATTAAACGAAAGCAAAAACCAGTTGGAATTTGCCATTGAGGCAACCGAGCTGGGTACTTTCGATTATAACCCCACTGAAAACACATTTACTTCCAACACAAGATTGAAAGAATGGTTTGGCTTACCCATAACCGAAGAAATTGAACTACCTGATGCCATACAAGTGATGGCTCCCGAAGACCGAGACCGCGTGGTTCAAGCCATAGAAAAAGCCCTGGATTATAATTCTGGTGGGTCGTATGACATAGAATACACTATTGTTAACCCCAAAACTGCAAAAGAAACAAGGGTTCATGCAAAAGGGCGCGCATGGTTCAATGAAGATAAAATTGCTTATCGATTCAATGGAACCTTACAGGACATTAGTGAAAAGCATTTGGTTTATAAAAAACTGCAAGCCAGCGAAAGAAGGTTCCGTGAAGCCGTTGAACAGGCTCCTGCGGCAATTGCCATATACAGAGGAACTGATTTTGTTGTTGAAGTAGCCAATAAATTGGCGCAGGAACTAAGTGGAAAAACCCGTGAGGAACTGATCAACAAACCAATTTTTGAAACAATCCCTGAAGCAGCCGAACAAGGGTTCAAAGCCATATTAGAACAGGTTTACCATACCGGAAAACCCTTTCACGGAAGTGAAGTGCCTATTTCATTGACAAAAAACAACGAAACAAAAGAACTCTTTGTCAATATGATGTATGAGCCTTTATATTGTAGTGAAAAGAAAATAAACGGGGTAATCAATATCGTAATTGACGTAACTGAGCAGGTATTGGCCAAGAAAAAAATAGAGGAAAATCAGGCAAAACTTAATTTGATAATTGAAGGTTCAGATTTAGGGATATGGGAACTGAATTTGAAAACATCAGAAGTGTCCTATTCCGATAAATACATTGCGCTTTTTGGATATAAAGAGCATGAGGATTTAAAACATGAGGATTTAAAAAAATTCATACACCCGGATGATTTAAAGGTAAGGGAAAAAGCATTTCAAACTGCACTCGAAACCGGTATATTGCATTATGAAACCCGATTGATATGGGCAGACAAGTCTATACATTGGGTTGAAGGGAAAGGTCGGGTAATATTTGATGAGGATAAAACGCCGCTTAAAATGATGGGAATAATAAGGGATATTACCTTAGAAAAAAACCATCAATTAGAGATAGAGGAAAGCGAACAGAAATTCCGTTTATTAGCCGACTCCATGCCACAGCACATCTGGACAGCAGATGTAGAGGGCAACCTGAATTATTTCAATCAGTCTGTATATGATTATTCGGGCTTAACGCCTAAGCAAGTAGAGGAATTAGGTTGGCTTGAAATTGTGCATCCCGATGATAGGGAAGAAAACATCAAAGTATGGACTAAAGCAATCTCTTCTGGAAAGGATTTTTTATTGGAACACCGTTTCCGTAAACATACCGGGGAATACCGATGGCAGCTGAGTCGTGCCATCCCACAGAAGGACGAAAACGGAAATATCCAGATGTGGGTAGGAACCAGTACCGATATTCAGGACCAACGTACTTTTACCAATGAATTGGAAAAACAAGTAGTGCAACGTACTCAGGAATTGGTGCAAAAAAATATTGATTTAGGCAAAATGAACAGTGAGTTACAGTCTTTTGCTTATGTTTCAAGTCACGATTTACAGGAACCATTACGGAAAATTCAGGTTTTTACTTCAAGGATTGCCGAAAGGGACTTTGACAACCTTTCTGAAACCACTAAAGAATATTTTAATAAAATAGTTTTAGCCGCAAGCAGAATGCAAACCCTCATTCAGGATTTGCTGACTTATTCTAGAGCAAACACCAGTGACCGGAAATTTGAAAACAAAAATCTAGATGAAATAATAGAGGAAGTAAGAGGTGAAGTAAGCGAAGAATTGGCAGAAAAAAATGCCGTTATAAATTCACAGAATATTGGTAGCGCGAAAGTAATTGTTTTTCAGTTTAGACAGTTGCTCCATAACCTTATCGGGAATTCATTGAAATTCTCAAAGCCAAACCAACTTACTGAAATAAATATAAAAAGCGAAATCATTAGTGGCGCAAACTTGAATGATTTGAGGTTTGATGCCAATACGAATTATTTCCATTTGACATTTTCTGATAACGGAATTGGGTTTGACGCTGAATACAGCGAAAAAATATTTGAAATGTTCCAGCGTTTGCATAATACCGAATACAAAGGAACTGGTATTGGATTGTCAATTGTCAAGAAAATCGTAGAAAACCACAATGGTATAATTTCAGCTAAGAGCAGTAAAAATATGGGGGCAACCTTTGATATTTATCTCCCGATATCCAAATAAAAAACAGTTTTAAACACGAAATGAATTATCAGGAAACCATAAACTGGATGTTTAACCAACTTCCGATGTATCAGCATCAAGGTGCATCTGCTTATAAAAAAGACTTAACCAATACTTTATTACTTGCCAATTACCTTAAAAATCCGGAAAAAAAACTGAAATGTATTCATGTAGCTGGCACGAACGGAAAAGGTTCCACCTCTCATTTATTAGCGTCGGTATTACAAGAAGCGGGATATAAAGTAGGCTTGTATACTTCACCACACTTAAAGGATTTTAGGGAGCGAGTAAAAATCAATGGCGTAGAAATAGCCGAAGATTTTGTTTGCCAATTCATAAACCAGCATAAAGTATTTTTTGAAAACAACGAATTGAGCTTTTTCGAAATGACTGTAGGCTTGGCATTTGATTATTTCGTAAAGGAAAAAGTGGACATTGCCATTATAGAAGTGGGCATGGGCGGAAGATTGGACTCCACAAATATCATCACTCCCCTCGTTTCTGTAATAACGAATATAGGATTGGATCATACCCAATTCCTTGGCAATTCCATTGCACTTATTGCTTCTGAAAAAGCAGGTATTATAAAACCCGAAACACCAGTAGTGATAGGCGAATATCTTAAAGAAACCAAAGCAGTTTTTAAGGCTAAAGCCAATGAATGCCATGCTGAAATTTATTTTGCTTCTGATTTAATAGATAAAACATACCCGTGTGGGCTATTGGGCGATTATCAGGTTCACAATACTAAAACAGCGCTGCAAACGATTCGTGTTTTACAATCCCAAAAAACATTTTTTATATCTGAAGACCATATTAAAAACGGTTTTTTAAATGTCGTCAAAAATACTGGGCTTCAAGGAAGATGGCAACAAATCAATGATTCCCCAAAAGCAATATGTGACACCGGGCATAACAGAAACGGTTTAGAAATTGTTTTAAAACAAATAGAAAAAGAAACATACGACCAATTACATATTGTTTTAGGAGTTGTAAACGACAAGGATCTGGATGAAATTTTGCCATTATTCCCTAAAAATGCCATTTATTATTTTTGCAAGCCCAATATTCCCAGAGGATTGGATGCTGGGATTTTAAAAGAAAAAGCGTTACAATATAGTTTAAAAGGATTAGTATATAATTCAGTCACAGAAGCTTATAAAGAGTCATTAAACCAAGCAAGTGTTTCGGATTTTATCTTTATTGGCGGAAGCACATTTGTCGTAGCAGAAATAGTGTAATTTTATTTGCTTTTTGTTTGGAATTAACAAAAAGAGGTTTATATTTGCACTCTCCAATTGGGGCGATTAGCTCAGCTGGTTCAGAGCACCTCGTTTACACCGAGGGGGTCGGGG
>JAZKDI010000037.1:0-11475 GCA_040387655.1 Bacteroidota bacterium
AAGATAATCCTTTTATTTCCTATTAAGCAAATCTATTTTTAAGTTTTTTAAAAAAAAACCTTTATAAACCTCCTCAATAAAAACCAATGAACTACTTCTGCTTCAATGCGGGTGCAAAAGTAAGCCTTCTTTTTAATTAAACAAGGATATATGTAATTTTTTTTAATTGTTTTTTTATCAATTATTCTAACTGACTGAAAACTTGGTTTTTCTATTAAAAAAAATATTTATCCTCTCCAAGCATTCAGGTTTTGAAGAAAAATTCTTGTCAATTAAACTATTTTTCCAAGACATTAATAAACAAGGAAATAATTATTTCTTAGCCCCGATTGCAGTGGAAATCCTTTTTTGTTTTAAATCTGATAAATTTAAAAACAAAAAGATTGAAACGTAAAGCGGGAATATAATTAATAAATATACCCGGCATTTTTGCTTCAATCTTTTATCCTATTAATGTAAGGTCGGTTCTAATCGTGGTTTTCTATCTGTTTATAGGCATCTATAACTTTTTTGACTAGTCGGTGACGCACTATATCTTTATCATCTAAATAAATAATACCTATGCCTTCTACGTCTTTCAGTACTAGTATTGCTTCTTTTAGGCCAGAAATCGTTCTTCTTGGTAAATCAACCTGACCTGGATCCCCGGTTATCATGAACTTGGCGTTTTTCCCCATACGTGTCAAAAACATTTTCATTTGGGAATGGGTGGTGTTTTGAGCTTCATCAAGAATTACGAATGCTTCATCAAGGGTTCTACCGCGCATAAATGCCAGCGGTGCAATTTGAATAATCCCTTTTAATATATAGTCTTCTAATTTTTCATTAGGCAACATATCCCTTAAAGCATCATATAACGGTTGCATGTATGGATCTAGTTTTTCTTTCATGTCACCTGGAAGAAAACCAAGGTTCTCGCCTGCCTCTACCGCTGGTCTCGTTAATATGATTCGTTTTACCTGCTTTTCTTTCAATGCTTTTACAGCCATAGCGACACCAGTATAGGTTTTTCCTGTTCCTGCTGGACCAACTGCAAACACCATATCATTTTTTGCCATTGTATCAACAAGTAATTGCTGATTAACGGTCATTGGTTTGATAATTTTACCACCAACACCGTGCACCAAAATTTTATCATGATCAAAAACTTTACGGTCGTCATTTTGGTCACTTTGAATAACACGGTCAATAACGTTGTTATCTATAGTATTGTAGCGTGTAAAGTGGAGCATTAATCTATGAAATCTTTTTTCGAATTCGTCTAAGGAGTCTTTTTCCCCGAAGACCTTTATAGTAGTACCTCTGGCTACTATTTTTAATTTTGGATAATATTTTTTAATTGTTTCAAGATGAGTGTCTTGAGCGCCCCAAAAATCCTTAGGAGCGATGTCTATGAGCTCAATGGTTCTTTCGTTCAATTGTAGATGGATTAAATTAAAAAATAGTTCTTAATAATTATTAGCTTTGCATAATCTCAAATTTAAGAAATTTTAAAGATATTTCCTCAGAATACTTATAAACAATTTTATGTCAATAATTACCCTTACTACTGATTACGGACTAAAAGACCACTTTGTAGGTGCGTTGAAAGGGAAAATTTTATCTGATTATTCCGAGGCACAAATTATAGATATTTCCCATGACATTGATCCATTTAACACATTAGAAGCAAGTTACATAATTAGCGCTGCCTATAAAAGTTTTCCAGATGGATCTGTACATATTATAGGTGTTGATATCGAAATGAATAAAGAGAACCAACATTTAGCCATCCAATGGGACAATCATTACTTTATTTGTGCCGATAATGGGATTTTGAGTATGCTGATGCAAAGAAAAATTCCACAGAAAATTGTTTCAATCAACATTCACGATCGATTTTCTGTTGAAGCCACGGATTTAGACATATTTATAAAAGTTGCCTGTCATCTTGCTAAAGGTGGACTTTTGAATGTTATAGGAAAAGAAGCAACAGCTATAAAACAAGTTAGCGAGCTTACGCCAATGATTGCAAATGATAAGAATTCTATTAAAGGTTATGTTATTTATATAGATCATTTTGGAAATGTTGTCACTAATATTACCAAACAACTATTTTTGGAATTAGCGAAAGGAAGATCATATGAAATTGTGGTAAACGAAAAAATAAAACAAAACCAAAAGAAGAATATCCGAAACATTTGGGCTAAATATTCCGATATTGCGACCGAAAACAAATATCCCATCAAAAATTATGAAGGTGCAAAACTAGCAATATTTAATGAAGCTGGTTTCCTTGAAATTGCTGTTTTTAGAAGCAATCCTGCTACAGTTGGTTCTGCCAACAGTTTATTAGGATTGAATTACAGGGATGTGGTTAGTATAGTTTTCAGTGATTAGTCTTTAGGAATAGTATCAAAGGAAAATAAAAAATCATTAAACAAAATATTAAAATTAAAAAATGCTTGTACGAATAGTAAAACTAAGTTTTCACGAAGAACACATTCCTGCTTTTTTGGAAAACTTTGAAATAATGAAAGAAAAAATACGAAACTCGCCAGGAAACCGTTTCTTAGAGTTGTATCAAGACAAAAACAACAAATCTATTTTCTTTACCTACAGCTATTGGGAAACCGAGCAGGATTTAGAAAATTACAGAAACTCTGAACTTTTTTATGATGTTTGGGAATTTACGAAAAAACTGTTCAACGACAAACCTGAAGCTTGGAGTGTGAATAAATTGGTAAGTCTTGAATAATTACGAATTAAAAATTATGAATTACGAACTGTATAGGTCTAATTATCTAACAGTCTAAAAATCTAATTATCTAAATAATGAAAGCAATTTTATTACGGGAAATAAATTCCTTTTTTGGCTCACCAATAGGTTATTTGGTTATAGCCATTTTTCTATTACTCAATGGTTTGTTTCTTTGGGTTTTTCAAGGCGACTACAACATTTTAAATTCAGGTTTTGCAGATTTAACTCCTTTTTTCACCTTAGCGCCTTGGATTCTAATTTTCTTGATTCCAGCAGTGACAATGCGTAGCTTTTCGGATGAAACAAAACAAGGTACTTTAGAATTATTATTAACCAAACCATTAAGTATTTGGCAAATCGTAAACGGTAAATTCCTTGGTGCAATGCTTTTGATTGTTATTGCTATCATTCCTACATTCATTTATGTAAAGGTAATTTCGGGATTGGGAATGCCGGAAGGAAACATCGATATGGGAAGTACAATGGGTTCCTATTTCGGATTATTGTTTCTTATTGCAGCCTATTCTGCTATTGGTATTTTTACTTCTACATTATCTGATAACCAAATCGTGGCTTTTATATTAGCAGTATTTTTATGCTTCTTTTTCTATTTTGGATTTGAAGGATTATCAGCATATTTACCTAGTGTGGAAAGTTTTATTTCCAAATTAGGAATGGACAATCATTTCAAAAGTATGAGCCGTGGCGTTCTGGACACTAGGGACATCTTATATTTTATTAGTCTTACCGTAATGTTCCTTTCTTTTACCGTTTTTAAATTAAAATCTTTGAAATCGTAATGATACCTATAAAAAATAAAAACAAAAAATCATTAGTATTTATAATTCTAACTCTGTTGATTATCAACGGAATCGGAAGTCAGTTTTTTCATCGTTTTGATTTAACCAAAGACAAACGATATACGCTTTCGCCAACATCATTAACCATTATCAAAGAAGTAAAAGATCCATTGATTATTGATGTTTTCCTTAAGGGGGAATTTCCAGGCGAGTTCAAAAAACTCCAAACGGAAACCCAACAATTGTTGGAAGAATTCAAAGCTTATAATTCAAATATCGTTTTCCAGTTTATCAATCCATTGGAAAATGAATCGCAAAAAGACACTTTGATGCAATCCTTTGCCGAAAGAGGTTTGACACCAATAAATGTAACGCTGGACGACAAGGGAAAGCAAACACAGGAAGTGGTTTTTCCATGGGCAATTGCGACTTATAACGGAAAAAGTGTAAAAGTTCCTTTGCTTAAAAATATGATGGGCGCTTCAACTGCCGAAAAAGTGGTAAGCTCTGTTCAGCATTTAGAATATGCTTTCGCCAATGCTTTTAATACGGTACTTAAAGCCAAAGAAAAGAAAGTCGCAATCATTAAAGGAAATGGAGAATTGCACGATTTATTAATGGCCGATTTTATAAAACAGGTTCGCGAAAATTATTATATTGGTACTTTTACATTGGATTCGGTTGTAAAAAAACCAAATGAAAGTCTGAAATACCTTCAAAAATATGACTTGGCAATTATTGCAAAACCTACAGAAAAGTTTTCTGATGAAGAAAAACTCGTTCTAGACCAATTTGTTATCCATGGCGGAAAAACACTTTGGTTAATCGATCAGGTTAATATGGAAATGGACAGTCTCTATAATGACGAAGGTGCGACATTGGCTTATCCAAATGATTTAGAATTAAATGATATGTTATTTAAATATGGCATTCGTATCAATCCCAATTTAATAAAAGACATCCAGGCAACACCAATCGCTTTAGCCACGGGTGAAAAAGGGAGCGCCTCACAGTACACCCAATTTCCTTGGTTTTATTCTCCAATGATTTATCCTGCATCTTCACACCCAATTGTAAGTAATCTTGAAGCATTGAAATTTGAATTTACAAATGGAATCGATGTTTTAAAAAACGACACAAAAAAAACTGTTTTATTACAGTCTTCACCCTATTCAAAATTAGTTGGCGCACCAGTTGAAGTTAAGTTGGATATGGTTCAAGAAAGACCTGAGTTAGCTGAATTTAAAGGTAAGGGTAATATTCCTGTCGCCGTTTTATTAGAAGGAAAATTTCATTCAATGTATGAAAACAGGGTTTTACCTTTTAAAGAAAAAACGTTTGAAACTGTAAGCAAAAACAATAAAATGATTGTCATTTCTGATGGTGATGTCATTAAAAACCAATTGGATAAAAACTATCAGCCATTAGAATTGGGTTATGATAAATGGACCAATAATTTATATGGAAATAAAGAATTCATGATGAATTGCGTTAATTATCTTTTAGACGATAACGGACTTATCAACATTCGAAGCAAAGTAGTTGATTTGCCTATTTTGGATAAAGAAAAAGTGTATGCAAACTATACTTCTTCACAAATGATAACTGTCGGGTTACCAATTGTAGTTTTGATTGCTTTTGGATTCGTTTTTACATTCCTCAGAAAAAGAAAATACAGTAAGTAATGTTAATAAATATCTTTTTGAAATCAACTTCTTTAAGATATATTTGTAAAATGTAAAATTCTCACGGTTACATCCAATCGTGATTGATTAAAAAAAGCCAAAAAAAGATGAAATTCATAGTATCGAGTTCGTACTTATTAAAACAATTGCAAGTATTGGGGAGCGTTATAAACAGTAATAACACCTTACCTATTTTAGATAATTTCCTTTTTGAATTAGATTCAAAGTCACTAACTGTTTCTGCTTCTGATTTAGAAACTACCATGTCTGCTACTTTAGCCATTGATTCAGATAGTCAAGGGAATGTTGCAGTTCCTGCTAAATTATTATTGGAAATCCTTAAAACTTTTCCAGAGCAACCATTGACTTTTACAGTTGAAGAAAACAGTACAATTGAAATTAGTTCCAATTCAGGTAAATATGCTTTAGCCTATGCTCCAGGGGAAGAATTTCCAAAAGCAGTAAATCTTGATGATCCATCAACTACTTTAGTTCCTGCAGATGTATTGGCAACAGCCGTTAGCAAAACAATTTTTGCGGCTGGAAACGATGATTTACGTCCAGTTATGTCAGGGGTTTTCTTTCAGTTTTCTCCAGAAGGTTTAACTTTTGTAGCTACCGATGCCCATAAACTAGTAAAATATGCCCGTACAGATGTAAAATCGTCTCAAGTGGCTGATTTTATTATGCCAAAAAAGCCATTGAATATTTTAAAAAGCATTTTGAGTACTTCGGATGCCGAAGTAAAAATTGAATACAACGATAGTAATGCTACTTTTTCTTTTGATAATTATATCCTCATGTGTCGTTTGATAGATGGAAAATATCCAAACTATGAAGCGGTTATCCCAAAAGAAAATCCAAACAAACTAATGATTGACAGAACTTTGTTTTTAAATTCTGTACGTCGTGTAGCAATTTTCTCAAACAAAACTACGCACCAAATCCGTTTAAAAATTGCTGGTGCCGAATTGAATATTTCTGCCGAAGATATTGATTACTCAAACAAAGCTGAAGAACGATTGACTTGTGATTATCAAGGAGATGATATGCAGATTGGTTTCAATTCGCGTTTCCTTACCGAAATGTTGACCAACTTACAATCGGATACCATTATGCTTGAAATGTCATTACCAAACCGTGCAGGAATACTTACACCTGTTGATGGATTGGAAGATGGTGAAACAGTAACGATGTTAGTTATGCCGGTTATGCTGAATAACTAATTTGTAAATAAAATTAAATCATAAAAAAAACGTCTTGTAAATTACAAGACGTTTTTTTTTATGATGAGCTTTGTAGGCAGAGCTTTGTCGAAGCCTAATTAATACTAGAAACATTTACCATTTCATTAGCGTCAGCTTTATAATCAACACCATTAAAATCGAATCCGAATAAATTATAAAAATCTTTTCTGTATCCTTCTAAATCACCAATTTCTGATAAATTTTCAGTAACTGCTTGTGACCATAATGCTGCTACTTTTTCTTGTACATCATCACGCATTTCCCAATCGTCAATACGTATTCTACCTTTATCATCCGTTGGAATTGGTTTTCCAGTATATAATCTTTCGCTGAATAAACGTTGGATTTGTTCAATACAACCTTCATGAATTCCTTCTTGCTTCATTATTTTATACAATAAAGAAATATAAAGAGGGATAACAGGTATTGCAGAACTTGCTTGTGTAACCAATGCTTTATTTACAGAAACATACGCTTTCCCATCAATATCTGATAAACTGTCGGTAATTTCAAAAGCAGTAGCTTCAAGATGGTCTTTTGCACGGCCTATTGTTCCTTTTCTATAAACAGCTTCAGTCAATGATGGCCCAATATAGGAATAAGCAACTGTAGTCGCACCTTTAGCTAATAAATTAGCATCTTTCAGTGCGTTCATCCACATAGCCCAGTCTTCACCACCCATAACAACAACAGTATTATCGATATCTTCCTGAACTGCTGGCTCAATACTCACTTCAGATACTTTTCCTGAATGAAAATCAACTGTTTTATTTGTGAATTTAGCACCAATTGGTTTCAAAGCAGAACGGTGCAAAACTCCAGTATTAGGATGCATACGAACTGGAGAAGCCAAACTATAGATTACTAAATCTATTTGTCCTAAATCCGCCTTAATTAAATCAATTGTCTGTTGCTTTACTTCATTTGAAAAAGCATCTCCATTGATACTTTTTGCATATAATCCTGCTTTTTGTGCTTCATTTTCAAAAGCAGCAGAATTATACCAACCTGGAGAAGCAGTTTTTCCTTCAGCAGGCGCTTTTTCGAAAAACACACCAATAGTTGCAGCGTTTGAACCAAAAGCACTTGTAATTCTTGATGCTAATCCAAAACCTGTTGAAGCACCAATAACCAACACCTTTTTTGGTCCGTCTATGGCTCCTTTTGATTTTACGTATTCAATTTGATTCTTAATACTTTGTGCACATCCGTCTGGGTGAGCAGTCGTACAAATAAATCCTCTCATTCTAGGTTCTATAATCATAGCGTAGTTATATTCGGGTTATATGTTTATTTTTATGTAACAAAAGTAAAAAATTTAATTCAATAATGCTTTTGCGTGATTGATCGCTGAATCCGATATTTCTTTTCCAGAGAGCATTTCAGCGATTTCAACTATTCGTTCTTCTTGTGATAATAACTTTAATTCAGAAATGGTGCTTTCACCTTGAATCGATTTGAATACTTTAAAATGTGCTTCACCTTTTGCAGCTATTTGTGGTAAATGCGTAATTGAAAAAACCTGCATTTTCAAACTCATTTTTTTCATAATCGCTCCCATTTTATTAGCGATTTCTCCAGAAACTCCAGTATCAATTTCGTCAAAAATAATGGTTGGCAGTTTTGAATATTGAGATAAAATAGCTTTTGTAGCCAACATAATCCGTGACATTTCTCCACCTGAAGCCACTTTTTTCAATAAACCAAAATCGGATCCTTTATTGGCAGAAAATAAAAACTGCAATTCATCTTTTCCGTTTGAAAGATAATTATCCGTTGGTTTTATTTCAATATTGAAACGAACATTTGGCATTCCTAATAATTCTAATATGGCAATCAGTTTTTCAGATAAAATTGGAATTGCTTTCAATCTATTTTCTGTAATTGCTTTAGCAAATTTATTTAACTCCAATTCGGAACTAATAATTTTGGTTTCCAATGATTTGATTTCGTTTTCCAATGTTCCAACTGAAACTACTTTATTATCCAAATCATCTTGAATAACTAGTAAATCATCAATAGTTGCCACTTGATGTTTTTTCTGAAGGTTATAAATGGTTTGCAGTTTTTGGTTCACCAATTCCAATTGTTCGGGATCATTAATTAAATTTTCTGCTTGCTCTTCCAATTCGTTCACAATATCATCAAATTCAATCACAACACTATTAATTCTCTCAAACAACGAATTATAATCTGAAGAAAAAGAAGCCGTTTTTTGTAACGCCAATTTTAATTCAATCAGATTATGCCTGATACCAAATTGCTCTTCATTGGCTAATGCCAAAGATTTATCTAGGTTTTCTTTAATAAATTCGACATTATTCAATTGCTCGTAACTTTTTTCCAAAACTTCTTGCTCACCAGATTTAAGATTAGCGCTAAATAGTTCCTCTAATAAAAAAGTATTGTATTCCTGTTCTTTTTGTAGGGAAAGCAATGAAGTATTTAAATGGGACAAAAGTGTTTTGTCTTTTTTATATGATTTTAGAAACGTAGAATATTGAATGATTAAATCCTGATTATCAGCGATCGAATCTATAATCTGAAATTGGAATTGTTCTTCTGATAATTCCTGCGTTTGATGTTGTGAGTGAATATCTATCAAATACAAACTCAAATCCTGTAATTCTTGCAGGTTAACTGGCGAATCATTCACAAATGCTCGTGATTTCCCTGATGGTAAAATTTCTCTTCTAATAATCGTTTCGTCTTCGTAATCCAAATCTTTGGCACTGAAAAATTCTTGCAAATTATAGCGTGAAATTTGGAAATGAGCTTCAATAATACATTTTTCGTCTTTATTTTTAAGTGACGTCAAATCGGCTCTCTTTCCTAATACCAAACCTAAAGCGCCTAATAAAATTGATTTACCGGCACCGGTTTCTCCAGTAATAATTGAAAACCCTTCAGAAAAATTAATTTCCAGTTTTTCTATTAAAGCAAAATTATTAATGGAAAGTGAAGCAAGCATTTTTAGTATTTAAGAATTGCTGAAATGATATTGCCTAAAGCTTAATCTTGCCCCATTTATTTGAATTGATTGGGGAAATTCTATTGAGATTGTCAACTAAATCAGTAATTGGAACTGCTGGACCACCAGAAAAAATCGAAACAATTTCATCTGATTTTGAATCAAAAAAGACTCTTGTCAAAAATGCATTTGGTCTGATTGAATATATTTTTGCAAGGGTTGCAATTGAAGATTTTACTTTTTCCTTACCTGATTTCAAATCTTTATGCATGATATCCAAACCTTCATAATGAAACTCATACATTGCTTCCCGATAAGGACTAAATGTATTTGAAATCATATCTGTAATTAAAAAATAACGGTTTTGGTTCCCATCAGCTTGACTCCAACCTTTATAACCGCCTTGAATAGCAATACTGGCAACATCCTGCGCCATTTCAAAATATTTTGTTCCGCCTTGAGGTGAAAAAGTATCTGCATCAATACCTATAATCATGTAACTGTAAAATGCAATGATTGAAACTAAATTAGAGTCAAAACTATTTGCAGTATAAGTAAGATTTTGAAATTCAACATATTTAAAAGTAAAATCTTTATCATTAAAATTAAATACTGGAGAGGAATAGCTAGAATTATAAACAGGTCTTGAAGATTGGACTTGAATAGTTGCTGCAAATTGATCCGAATTATTTCCAGAAACTGTAATATACATCGAACAGTTTATCTTTTCACTTTGTTTGAATTTTTGACCTGTCCAATCGGTTTTATTAACAAAATCATTTAAGGATTTTTCCAAGGTTTTATAAACCTGGTTATTTGTAGCCCCTATTTGATCGGCATTTACCGTAACGGTACAATTCAATTCCTGAGCTTGTAAAAACCCAAAAGCAAAAACAAGAAATAAACTTAAAACCTTACGCATAATAATGAGCTATTACTTTGTTTAAAATATCATCCGCAACTGCTTCTTTCGCCTTTAATTCCATCGGTTCTACCTTGAAATCTTTATCAATAAAGGTAATTTTATTGGTTGGCTTACCAAATCCGGCACCTTTATCCTGTAAAGAATTAAGAACTATCAAATCTAGGTTTTTTTTCTGAACTTTTAGCTTCGCATTTTCAATTTCATTTTCCGTTTCAAGAGCAAAACCAATTAAAAATTGGTCTTTTTTTATTGCGCCTAATGAAGCTAAGATATCTTTGGTCTTTTCCAATTCAATTGTAAAAGTATCTTCCGATTTTTTTATTTTTTGGTCTGCAACATTTTTTGGTCTATAATCTGCCACTGCAGCAGCAGCTATTGCTACATCAACATTTTCATAATGTTTGTGACACGCATCATACATATCTTGTGCGGAAACTACACGAATAACTTCAACCAAATGATGGTTTATTTTAAAATTTGACGGCCCAGAAACTAAAATCACAGAAGCACCAAGATTTGCTGCACTTTGAGCAATATCAAAACCCATTTTACCCGAAGAATGATTTCCTATAAAACGCACAGGATCTATTGCTTCGTATGTGGGTCCGGCAGTAATTAATATTTTTTTTCCTTTTAATGGCAATTTGCTTTCTAAATCAGCTTCAAGGAAAGCGAGTATATTTTCAGGTTCAGCCATTCTTCCTTCTCCGGAAAGACCGCTTGCCAATTCACCACTTTCAGCAGGAATTATAGTATTTCCAAAAGCTGTCAATGCTTCAAAACTGGCTATAGTAGAAGGATGCTTATACATATCCAAATCCATTGCCGGAGCAAAATAAACAGGACATTTTGCAGACAAATAAGTAGCTATTAATAAGTTATCGCAATTTCCATTAACCATTTTAGCCATTGTATTGGCAGTGGCAGGTGCAATTATCATCAAATCTGCCCATAGGGCAATATCAACGTGATTGTTCCATTGCGCATTGTCATCCTCTTCATTGTAAAAAGTAGAATGTACTGGGTTTTTTGAAAGTGTAGATAATGTTAATGGAGTTACAAAATCCTTAGAAGCAGGTGTCATTATCACTTGGACATGTGCACCTG
>JAZKDI010000038.1:0-20421 GCA_040387655.1 Bacteroidota bacterium
TTAACAGAAAATAATCGGTTTCGAAGCTCGCAACCTCGCCAAGCGCCGGAACGTTATAAGCAATTTTGGGATAACTATGGAAATAAAAACTATGAGTAAAAGGCTATTTATACTTACAATTATTTATTCATTTTTTACTTTCTACTTAATATCCAGTAGTCAAAATTTTGCTCACGGTGCAGAAATAATATTTATATTATTATTACCAGTCCTTTGGATTATCGGATTTGTATTTCTTTATATCTTATATCGGTTCGATAAAAAAATAATATTAGGAAAATTAAATAAAGTTTTATTTGTACTCTGCACTCCTATTCCAGTACTATTATTTCTCTTTGGCTCGTACATCTGTACAACGTACAAGACTGAAAAGATTTATACTAAAAATGGAATTACCATTAAAAAGACAAATTTTACCTTCCGAAACAGAACTGAATATAGAAGTAATAATGATAGTAAAACTGGAGAACTTTTGATAGACAGTGTAAGATATTACGACAAAGAAACCAAAAGTATGAAAACAGACATTTATGAAGGATGGGAAAGATTCTTATTAAGTGAAGGAAAATAAAAACTGCTTATAACAGCCGTTTGGCTAGATTGGGGTTTTAGGCTCCCGATAGCTATCGGGATTAAAGTTGGTTTTGTTCTTGGAAATGTTGTGCTTAACCGAAATATTAATCTTAATTTAGTCCCCAACCTCGCCCAGCGGCGGGACGTTAGCGGTAATATTTAAAGACAATCAAAACCAATGAAAAAACTAATTATCATATCACTCTATTTTCTGTTTTCTTGTGGACAAGTAACTTCGAACAAACATATAAACGAGCAAATTGAAACCGATGGAGATGACAATATCCAAAAAGAATTAAAAATGGATAATATTGTTCAATCAATTAGCAAAAGAGATGATTCAATAATGAAGCATTTTATTAGAATTGCGCAATTGGACAGTACTTCTGAAGATAATTATTCATTAATATCGGATGCTTTACAAATAAAAAACATCGCAAGACCAGACAGAAGCTATATACAAAATCCAAAATATTCTTTAGACAATTTTTTTGGCGTTTGGGGTGGTGGTGAAAATCAACCGGTTGCAGACTTTCAAGTTGATGCCAAAAATTTTGAAGTTGGAGACTATGACGGAAATGGAACTATGCCATACATTTTGTACAAAGACAGCATTATTGTATTTTACAACGACTTTATAAGGAATGGTAAAATCATTAATTCTACTAAAGATTCACTTACAATTAGGTGGAAAGGTTCTGACGGTTATGATTATCCATACACCCGATGGAAATAATACTACCGCTAACAACCGTTTGGCGAGATTGGGGTTTTAGGTTTGACTTAAAGTTGGGCTTGTATTTGGAAATTTTGTGCTTAACCGAAAAATAAATCTTAATTTAGTCCCAACCTCGCCAAATGGCAGGACGTTAGCAGCTAGTTTACTCGAAAAACCTAAAAAAAACCTAAAAAAAACCTAAAAAACAATTGAAAAAATTTTTATTGTTCACATTAATTTTCATAGGATGTAAAAATCATTCTCAAGAAATTCTATTCAAAGTTGCATACAAACCAAATTTGGTATACAATCAATCAATGGAAAATACTTCTAATAATGAAGTAACCTATTTGGGACCAAACGAATTGCTAAAAAAACTTGAAGAAAAAAAAATGCAAAATCCTCAAGTTACTTTTAACAAAACAACTATGAGTAACATTAATTCTACAGGTAAATTAATTACTGGTCAATTTCCTCTAACGATTAGATACCAAGGTAGTGAGAATTCAATGATACCAGATAAAACAACTGTATATGGTTATGTTATTGAAAATAAAACACCCAAATTAGATTCTATTTATGCTCCTGAAATGGATTCAATTACTAAAGCAACGTTCTTCAATAGTATGCAGATCGCAATTAGTCAAGTTACCCTACCTGAACAAAAACTAAAATTGAACCAAAGCTTTTCAAGAGAAATGCCGATGAATATTCCTGTTGGTAAGTTTACTTTCAATCTGACAAATACGATTACTTATACACTTAAAAAAATAGAAAATCAGAAAGCTTATTTTGATATTGTTCAAGTCTATACAATGAAATCTAAAGAAACTGACTTGTCATTAAAAGCAACTGGTTCAGGAAATGGACAAATCATCTACGATATTGAAAATACTTTTTACTTATTATATGAATTAAACTCTACAATAAACATGGAGGTTTTTACTCAGGAAATGAATTTTAAAGTACTTACAAAAAGCACAACAAAGCAAACAACAACTATTACGAAATAAAAAAACCAGCTGATAACAGCCGTTTGGCTAGATTGGGGTTTTAGGCTCCCGATAGCTATCGGGATTAAAGTTGGTCTTGTACTTGGAAATTTTGTGCTTAACCCGAAAATAAATCTTAATTTAATCCCCAACCTCGCCAAGCGGCGGAACGTTAGTGGCAAGCATATCAAAATCACGTTAAATAAGAGTATATGAAATTTCAATTATGGTTTTTAATTTCAATCTTAACTTTTCCAGGTTATGGACAAGATATTAAGACTTGCAATAGAAAATTAAAAGAAACCTTTGCCAAATTTGAATTTTACACAACCCAAAAAGGCAAAAATGATTTTGCTTACGATTCAATCAATAAGTGCAATGAAGATTTTGAAAAATTATTACTGAAATGCACCGCTAAATATCCAGAAACTTTAAACTTTGACTTCAAAGATTTAAAAAAAAATGGTTTAGAAATATCAACATCTAAAAACGGCTCTTTTAGAATTTATTCTTGGGATACTGAAACTGGAGGTACAATGAGAGGTTTTAGAAATGTATTTCAATTTAAAAGCAATAAAAAAGTCTTTTCTCAGAAGTTATTATCCGATGTTGATGAATATGGAGAAAGCAGTTATTCTTATGAAATTATTGACCAAATAATCTCAAAAAAGAAAACTTTTTATATTGTAAAATGTATTTCAATTGGTAGTTCTGCGGTTTCAAGCCATAAAATAAAAATTTTTAGTATTGACAATGGGAAATTAAATGATAACGCAAAACTTATAAAGACTAAATCTGGAATTAAAAATGAACTTAGCTATGATATTGACTTTTCTTCAAGCAATAATCAAAATCCTGATTCAGTTGACAGGGAATACGCTTGGCTAAAATATGATGAGAAGAATAAAATAATAATTTTACCATTAATAACAGAAGAAGGTAAATTGACTAAAAAGAAAATAATGTATCAATTTAAAGGAGAATACTTTGAAAAGATATGAAATGCCAGCCACTAACAGCCGTTTGGCTAGATTGGGGTTTTAGGCTCCCGATAGCTATCGGGATTAAAGCTGGTCTTGTGTTTGGAAATTTTGTGTTTAACCGAAAAATATATCTTAATTTAGTCCCCAACCTCGCCAAGCGGCATTCCAAGATCAAATCCAAATTTTTAAGCTAAAAATTTATTCATTTCTACATAAGGAGTTCCTCGGTTTACTGTAGCAAATACTCTTGATACTATTTTGTTTCTAATAATGTTGATTACTACCATTTTTGGCTTTCCTTCTTCTACTCTTTTTTGATAGTACAATTTGAGTTCCTTATCGTGCTGAATGGCACTTATGGCTGACATTGACAGTAAACTTTTCATCTTCCTATCACTAATGGGATGGGTTTTATTTCGACCATTTATACTTGTTCCTGATTGATAAGGATATGGAACCAGACCACAATAAGCAGCAAACTGTCGGGAGCTTTCAAAACGTGTGTAATTGTGAGTATGCAACAACATCTGAACTGCTAAAACCATTCCTACTCCTTTAACGGTTTTAGATAGTTTGTAGTTGGTTATCATGGTTTCATCTTGTTTTATTAATTCATTTATAGCCTTTTCAGTAGCTAGTATTTGTTTTTCTAATTGATTAAGATTCTCTTTTAAAATAGCCATGGAAACATCGTTTAATTGATCAAAAACAATATCTCCCATAACTTTAAAAAGATTTTTACTTGCCGTTTGTTGTTTGACTAATTGTTCCCTTAAACTCATCATTCGTTGCAACTCTATGAGTTTCTTAGCAGGAGGAATAGATGGAACCAACTCATCACGTCTAAGCCAGGCATAATTAGTTATTTCCCAAGCATCTGCTTTATCACTTTTGCCTCGTCTTAAGCCCATAAAACGCTTAATTTCTATTGCGTTAATACAGCAATAACGATAGTTGTTCTCAAAGAGAAAATAACTCAACATCAAACAATACCAACCGGTATGCTCAAAGCAAAATAGGGTTTCTTCTAGATTGATTTTTTGTTTAATTGACCAACTAATAATTTGATTAAAACCTTTTAAATCATTACTAAATTGTTTGTGAACATTGGTGGTTTTAACGTAAAGATCCAATGTTAGTTTTGATACATCAATACCGATAGTTTGTGTTACTTTTTTCATACTTTTGTTTTTAGGATAAATAAAAAACTTGCTGGACTATCGCCTTTAGCGGGACTAAAAACCCATCATTCCAATGAGTACTAGCAAGTCCGAAAGCGGAAACGGGACTTATGCAGCTTATAGGTCACAACCCTACGAAACGTTTTAGTTCTCCCGTTTCCTTTTCGGAAAATTAATAAATTATTTATTTATGCAAACTAAAGGCGGAACGTTAGCAGCAAGCTTAAAAAACATTACAAAGATGAAGTACTTATTTATCATTTTACTACTTCCTACATTAATTTCAGCTCAGAAAGTTAAGCGTGAAGATGTTTATATGGTAAATTACATTCAACCTTCTGATACTATTAAAATTGGAAAATCTCAAATTTCATTTGTTGAGATGGAATACTCTTATAAAGTAGAGCATCCAACTAATAAATTAATATTATTCATTGACTTAAAAAATTATAAAGATGTTTTTAAGAAAATAATAAATGATAGTTTTAAAGATGAATATAGTAAGTTTAATTGGTTCACCATATTTGCTATAGATTATGAAAATTTAACGGAAACTGAACAAAACTTAATTGAACTTTTGGATCAATATAATATGAAAAAAAATGATAGAACCTTTCTCAGAGAATATAAATTTGATGATGGAAAAGCTAAATATGGAACTGAAATTAAAAAATTGTCAAGTTTTACAGTTTATTATCTGAAAAGTAAAAGTGAAATTTGTACAATATTTAAATGTGAAAAATAAGCCCGCTGCTAACAGCCGTTTGGCTAGATTGGGGTTTTAAGCTCCCGATAGCTATCGGGATTAAAGGTGGTCTTGTATTTGGAAATTTTATGCTTAACCGAAATATTAATCTTAATTTAGTCCCAACCTCGCCAAGTGGCAGGACATTAGTGGAAAGTTGAACCAAAATTACGCAGAAAAGCCAAATTTTGCTGAATTCTAAAAAAGTAAACAAAACAGAGTTCTAATTATGAAAAAAATATTGGTTTTGGTTGCATTTATTATTCTCGTTTTATCAATACTTTACTATCGAGAATTTGAAGATTATTACGAAAGCGGAGAAAATGATTCTTTTGAAATTAAAGTTGGCCAAGAATTTCATATCAGACTTTATGAAAATGGTTCGACAGGCTATTCAAATTGTTGGCTAAATGAAAAGAAGAATCCTTTATTAAAAAAAGTAAAAGAAGAATACTCTCAAAGTTTAAATGCTCGATTGGGGTATATTGGTTCGGGCGGTTTAATTGAAATGACATTTAAAGGATTAAAAGTCGGTGCGGACACAATAAAAATTGCAAATTGCTCATGTAGAGATGGTGAAAAATGTACCGATTACAATACAGAAAACACAAAAAGCGATAACGAATTTATAATTAAAATAACTGACTGAAAAACAGAAACGTGAAAGTGCAGTTAAAATCAATTCCGACAAAACAACCTGCCTGTAACAGCCACTACAACGGATGGGCAATAGGCATAATGGAAAATTGGCTTTGTATTTGGGTCCCGATAGCAATCGGGATTGGCAGATCTTAAAATAGGGCTTAATTTAGTCCCAAACCCACTTTAGTGCCAGAACGTTAGTGGCTATTTTAAAAAGACACGCTAGACATTGATAGTATGAAAGTAATTATAACAATATTAACTTGCATTTTGTGCCAAACAACTTTTGGACAGTTTGGAATTATTGCAGACAAGGAAGGCATAGTAAATGTTAGAAAATCCCCAAACCTTTCGAACAACATCATTGGCACCTTGACTAACGGACAGATAGTTTTTTGTTTGGAAGAGGAAGGTGAATGGAGACCTATTGACTATGATTTAAGTAGGCAAAATAAAAGTGGTTACGTCCACAAATCAAGAACACAACTTATTGAAAACTTTGACAAAATATCTTACAACAATTTAACTGAATCTACCATAGAGTTTAAAAATAATAACATAAAACTTATAGTTACTAAAACGAAGTTCAATCCAAAAAACAACAAGTTACAATATCACAAAGGAAATGCTTCAAAGAATGAAATGACTTGGTTAGAAAAAATTAATGGAAAAGAAATTTGGGGAACAGATGGAAACGTTCCTAAATATCAATACGAACAAATGACTTTAACAATTGGAAAAAATAAAATTCATTTACCAACAGAAAATTTGTTCGAACCAAATTTAGATTATACGACAGTAAATATAGACGAGAAAACAAACACTATTTATATTTCTGCTATGAATAGTGATGGTGCAGGTGGTTATGCAGTCTTATGGATAATAGAAAATGGAATATATAAACAACGAATAACAACCATTCCGTTTTGACAGAAAAAACAGCCACTAACAGCCGTTTGGCTAGATTGGGGTTTTAGGCTCCCGATAGCTATCGGGATTAAAGTTGGTCTTGTATTTGGAAATTTTGTGCTTAACCGAAATATTAATCTTAATTTAGTCCCCAACCTCGCCAAGCCGCGGAACGTTATGGGCAAGCTTGACACAACAACAATGATGAACGAAACTAATTATATCAAAATTTATGAAACGGAAAAGTTCATTATTGGACACGTTTTTGAAAGCGCATATCTAACAGATATAGCCACTGGACAAACAATACTAATTGGAGATTTCTATGGCAATCCAAGTTGTGGACTAATAAGCAACGATAATAAATGGTGTTTAGTTAGTGGCTCAACTCTAAGACTTTGGACGGGAAATGAAGTATATGAAATCAAAGACGACAAACTGTATTGGGCTTGTAAACTTAGACAAACTGGAGCCGAAAAAGTTGAAATTCTAGTTGACCCTTGGGCAGATAATTCCTCTGTATGGGAATTCAATATACGAACAAGAGAAAGTAGAAAAATAAAAGACTTTGACAATTATAAAGACAAAGAATTTACAGATAATATTGAATGGTGAAAAGAAAGCCTGCCCATAACAGCCACTACAACGGATTTGGGCATTTGGCTTAATGAAAAAATGGTCTTGTATTTGGAATATTTGGCAAATCCGAAGAATGGGCATAATTTAGTCCCCAACCTCGCCAAGCGACGCGACGTTAAGCGTAATAATAGACAGGAATTATGAGTAAAGAAGGTGAAGATTTTTTATGGCTGTGTAAAGAGTTATATTTTAAAGATATTCATCCATTAGACTTTGAAAAATCTGATACTTTAGAATATAACAAAATTGTAGAACTTGGAAAACAATTACTTCTACTCCAAGGCATCCAAAACTTTTTAGGTTATTTACAAGAATCCCAATATCGTGTTTATAAATGGGCTGCTTTCTTGTCACTTGAGTACGGAAAAACAACATCCACAGAAATACTTGAGCTAGTTGGTAACGAAACGATAATTGACCATTGTCTACAGGTGGTAAATTCCAGCGAAATAAACGAAATGTCAGACGAAAGAAAAGCTAACGGTTTGAAATGGAGCGAAAAATTAAAGCATGAAAAGAATATTTTATAAAAATTACTACGCTTAACAGCGGTTTGCATCAATAGCTTAATTCTATATTTCTTTAAAAATTACTTACTTAACTCACACAACAACCTTAATTATAGACTGTCATTTGATGTGAAGTCACGCCATCAACAATCGTAATCTTGTATAAATTCCCAAATTCCGTTTCTGTCATAATGGGATAAACACTAGTTGCCAAATACGTATTGATCAATTCCGGAATTGTATTGCTATGGCCAACTATAAATACATTTTTTCCACTATGGTTAGTTATCACATCCTGAAGGGAGAAATTTGTCGGGTCGTAAATCGTTACCTCTTTTGCGTTACTATTTGCAATGGGTTGTATGGTTTGTAGCGTTCTGTTATAATTGGTACTGTAAAAATCATCAAATGCCACATCCTGTAAAATTACTGACCAGTTATTAGCCCGTTGCAAACCATCAGCAGATAGATTGGGGTTGGCACTAGAATCAGCCTTTTCTGCGTGACGAATCAAATAAATAACCGTTTGTACTGGCTCTGGTTGCACTGGCTGTGAATCATCGTTTGAAGAACAACCAAGAGTGGCTAAAATTGCTATTAGGATAAACCGCATTTTCATAATCATGAGATAAATGTTTGAGACAGTAGTAGTAACTTTGATTGTTTTGTTACACTTTAATCTAAAAATTGGATTGCAAACCTATAAGCTTTCCCAAAAAAAAACCGCTCAGATGAGCGGTTTAAGTATTTTAAAATTATCTATTATAAAATCCTATTTACTTGGATTACTTTATGTTGATAGTAAGATTCTTTAGTAGATGAGATCATCACACCGTTTTGAAGTGATGAGTGAATGAATTTTATTTCACCATCTGCAGTAACCTCTACAATCATCCCAACGTGGTTTACCCTGTTTTTTCTTCCAGCAGTGTCAAAGAATATCAAATCCCCTTTTTGAGCTTCTGCAATATTGATTTTGGTTCCAAACTCAGATTGTTTTGAAGATGACCTCGGTAAATTAATATCAAATTTTTCGAATATTGCATATACTAATCCCGAACAATCAAATCCAGCATTAGAGGTTCCTCCACTATTATACCTTACACCTATTTTCTGTGAAGCTTTCTCAATAATATCATCAACAAATAATTCATATGCATGCTGAATATTAAAATTCGTTTTTATGGAATTATCTTCAATTATTAGCGCTGAATCTTCAGGAATATGAATTTTTAGTTTAAAACCGACTGGAAGTTCGTCAATTATCTCTGGGTTTTGCATTTCAAGTTCGGCAACAGTAATACCAAACTCTTTTGCTATATCAGCTTTAGTGTCATTAGGCATTACTTCCCTAATGATTTCATTATCAGCATCCTTTCTTAGCTCAGTGTTTACGCTACTTTTAGGATATATTCCTTTTGCAATAGCGGCATTGCCACTAAACAAAAAAACTATAAAAATAAGTACAAACTGCTTCATTATTCAACCTTTTATTTGCTATCTACCTAGTCTTAAACTATATAGAAATTCACTATTTGGTTGGCAAATATAACAAAATTTTTTAAAATAGTTATTTTTTTATGGTTTTTTCGGTTATTCCATTTATTTAAGAGGAACAAAGAGTCGATTTTTACATTAATCACATTTTTTCGTGGTTAAAATAATTTTTGCGTCAAATTTGATTTTTTCCAGATTTTTGAAAACTGATTTTCCATTATTATTATCAATTATTTCTCCATAACCTTCAGTCAAAGTATTTCCTTTTTTAAAAAAAATTACTTGACGAATAGAAGTCTTTCCTTCAGAGTTAAAAGTATAATCGGCAATTAACGAATCCCCTTTCATTATCCCGTTAATAGTTCCTGTATTTTTATCTTTTTCAAAATAATTATAGGTTAGTGTTCCGAAAACCTTATCTCCTTCCATTTTTAACGACATCGCAACAGTATCTTTATTGAGAATTCCTTCGTAACACATTTCATTCTGAATTTGCTTAGCTTCATTTTTTTGAGGAACGGAAGTATCTTCTACAACTATAGGTTTCTTGTTACAAGAAATTATGATAGCTAGTATAAACATTAATATTATTGTCTTTTTCATAATTATACTTTTTTTAGATTTTTATCTTAAATATACGAATAAATATCCGCTATTGAAATAGAAAAATAGGGACAAAAAAAATGCGCATTTCTCAATGCGCATTTTAGTTTTCAATTTAAAACAAATTAAGAAACATCCACTGTTGTTTTCTCTGCAATTGCTTTATAAGTTCCGTTTTCCAGTTTTTCACGAATTGCTTCAAAAGCGGTAAGTGTATCTTCTATATCTTTAATAGTATGTGATGCTGTAGGAATCATTCTTAACAATATCATTCCCTTTGGTATTACAGGATAAACTACGATAGACAAGAAAATACCATAGTTTTCCCTTAAATCATTTACCATCACCATAGCTTCCGGAATACTTCCTTCAAGATAAACTGGAGTTACGCATGTATTTGTATCCCCAATATTGAATCCTTTTGCTTTCAATCCGTTTTGCAATACGTTTACGTTTTCCCAAAGCTTGTCTTTTAAACCCGGATTATCACGCAACAATTGTAATCTTTTTAATGAACCAACTGTTTGAATCATCGGCAAAGCCTTAGCAAACATCTGAGAACGCAAATTGTATTTTAAATAATCAATAATATCTTTATCTGCAGCTACGAAAGCTCCAATATTTGCCATTGATTTTGCAAAAGTAGAAAAGTAAACATCGATACCGTCCTGAACTCCTTGCTCCTCACCTGCTCCAGCGCCAGTTTTACCTAATGTCCCGAAACCATGTGCATCATCTACCAATAAACGGAAATTGTATTTTTTCTTCATTTCTACAATTTCTTTCAATTTTCCTTGCTGACCACGCATTCCAAAAACACCTTCAGTGATGAATAAAATTCCGCCTCCAGTTTCTTCGGCTAATTTTGTAGCACGCTGCAGGTTTTTTTCCATACTTTCCACATCATTGTGACGGTAGGTAAAACGTTTTCCCATATGCAGTCGAACACCATCTATAATACAAGCGTGACCGTCTACATCATAAACAATAACGTCATTTTTAGTAACCAAAGCATCAATAATGGAAACCATTCCTTGGTAACCAAAATTCAATAAATAAGCCGATTCTTTCATAACAAAAGCTGCCAATTCATTTTCTAATTGCTCATGATAAACAGTATGTCCACTCATCATTCTGGCACCCATCGGGTAAGCTGCACCATATTTTATAGCAGCATCAGTATCAGCCTGACGTACTTCAGGGTGATTTGCTAAACCTAAATAATCGTTAATAGACCAGTTTAATATCTCTTTTCCATGAAATTTCATTCTTGGCCCCAAATCTCCTTCCAATTTTGGAAAAACATAATAACCTTCTGCTTGAGAAGCCCATTTCCCTAAGGGTCCTTTATTGTTCTGGATTCTTTCGAATAAATCTTTTACCATAATATCAAATATCTTAAATTTTAAGAAGTTGCAAAATTAAATATTTAATTGGTTTTTTCATAATCTTTTTTTATGCTGATAAAAGACCAATAAACTTTAAAAACAAAAACCACTCCTTATAATTAGGAATGGCTTTTTTTTAGATACTACAAACTGATTATTCTTTTACCAAAGTCAGATTCACAGTATAAGTATCTGTTCCATCAGTAATAGTTTGCTTTCCTTTTAATTGTGTATCATTAAGACTTGTAATTGTAATTATTTCATCGTCTTCACCAGCAACTGAAAGCGTAAGGGTATTGCTATTTCTTACCCATGTTCCCGTTGTGACATCCAAAACACATCCGGTTTCGTAAACTCCGGCATGATAAACCCCACCGGCAACAAATTCGGCATAATCTTTATTGCAACCGGGTTCATTGTCATAATCTTGTTCAGGTGTTGTAATTCCACCTTGTGTGAGGCTGAATTTACTAAATGCCCATTTCCCTTCGAGTGATCCAGAAGTTGACGATTCTTCGTCTTTATTACACGATGCAAAAGCCATTGACAATAGCAATGCTCCTGTTAATAAGATGCTTTTTTTCATTTTGTTTGTTTTTATTGTTTTTATTGTTTTAGCCAATTTAAAATAAAAATTGAAAATCGAATGTTCTTAAATAAAATAAAATTTATTTAGTAATAATAAAATCATTCTTTAATCAGTATATAATTAATTTTATAATCTTCTTCTTCATCTATTTCTACAAACTTTAATGTAGTAGGAGAAACACTTCTAATTTTTAAAACTTTTACATCTTCCTCGTTTAAGGAAACTGTAACTACATTCCCATTCCTTACCCACGTTCCATAAATAATATCTACTTCACATTCGCTTCCATAATAATTTGCCTCAACATATACTCCATCTGGTAAAAACTCTATATAATTTTTATTGCAACCCGGTTCATTTCCATCATAATCTTCCTCCGGAGAAGTGTACCCATTTTCTGTGAAGCTATATTTACTGAAACTCCATTTTCCTTCTATAGAACCAGGCGATTCAGAGCCTCCATCACTACAGGAAAAAATACTTATTAATAAAGAAAACACTGCTATTACAAAAATATTTTTTTTCATTATTTAAATTTTAATTTGAGCTAATATAAGAATTATAGAATAAAAAAAAGAGACCTCATTTTAAAAAAGAGGTCTCCTAATAATTTTTGATTTATTATTTCAACTTCATCCCCATTGAGATACGTTTTTGAAATCGCTTAATTAAATTAATAAATCAAAATATTGACTCAAATATACAATTATAAAGTTAAAATTTTTAACAAGTTAACTGTTTTTTAACATTTTAATTAAAATTAAAAAAAGAATATATTTTAATTACATTTGAAGCTTAAACTAAATTATATGCAACTCGTTTTTGCGTCAAACAATAAAAATAAAATACAGGAGATTCAGAAAATGCTTCCGGATAACATCCAAATCCTGAGCTTGGAAGCTATTGGCTGTACTGAAGAAATTACCGAAACCGCAACTACTATTGAAGGAAACGCTATACTTAAATCAAATTACGTAACCGAAAAGTATGGTTATGATTGTTTTGCAGATGATACTGGACTGGAAGTAGAAATTTTAAATAACGAACCAGGAGTTTATTCAGCACGCTATGCTGGAGAACAAAAAAACGATAACGACAATATGAATAAATTGTTAGAAAACTTATCCGATAAAACTAATAGAAATGCGCAATTCAAAACTGTAATTGCTTTGAACATCAAAGGGAAACAACATTTATTTACCGGAATAGCAAAAGGCGAAATTACTATAGAAAAAAAAGGCAACCAAGGTTTTGGTTATGATCCAATCTTTAAACCAGAAGGTTTTACACAGACTTTTGCCCAACTTTCTATGGATGAAAAAGCAGAAATAAGTCATCGTGGTAAAGCAACAAAATTGCTTATAAATTTTATGAATTCTAAAGTTTAAAACTCACAACTCACTTAATATTTTCCAAACCTAAAGTCTAAATTCTAAAATAGAAAATCTAATTTACTGATTATCAATTAATAATAAAATATCAATTCTAATAATTCCATTAGTTTATACGAAATATTTGCTGTACTTTTGCAAAATATTTAAAATATTATATGAATAAATTTGAACAATTAGGATTAAGTGAATCGTTACTGAAGGCGATTTTAGATCTAGGATTTGAAAATCCGACTGAAGTACAGGAGAAAGCGATTCCCCTATTATTGGAAAAAGACACAGATTTAGTTGCGTTGGCTCAGACAGGGACAGGGAAAACGGCAGCATTTGGTTTTCCAGTTATCCAAAAAATTGATGCCGACAACAGAAATACACAAGCATTGATTTTATCTCCAACTCGCGAATTGTGTTTGCAGATTACCAACGAACTTAAAAACTACTCTAAATACGAAAAAGGTATTAATGTGGTAGCAGTATACGGTGGAGCTAGCATTACAGAACAAGCGAGAGACATTAAAAGAGGCGCACAAATTATTGTGGCCACTCCAGGAAGAATGCAGGATATGATTAACAGAGGTTTGGTAAACATTTCTCAAATTAATTATTGTATTCTTGACGAAGCAGACGAAATGTTGAACATGGGATTCTACGAAGATATCGTAAACATCCTTTCAACTACTCCCGACGAAAAAAGCACGTGGTTATTCTCGGCTACAATGCCTGCAGAAGTTGCAAGAATTGGAAAACAATTTATGCACAACCCAGAAGAAATTACTGTTGGAACTAAAAATTCAGGTTCAGCTACAGTATCCCACGAATTTTATTTGGTAAACGCACGTGACCGTTATGAAGCTTTGAAAAGATTGGCGGACGCAAATCCAGACATTTTCTCAGTAGTTTTTTGCAGAACAAAACGTGATACTCAAGCCGTTGCCGAAAAACTGATTGAAGACGGATACAGCGCTGCTGCCTTGCACGGGGATTTATCCCAAGCGCAACGTGATGGTGTTATGAAATCTTTTAGAGGTCGTCAAATCCAAATGTTAGTTGCAACAGATGTTGCCGCTCGTGGTATTGACGTTGATAGTATTACTCACGTAGTAAACTACCAATTGCCTGACGAAATCGAAACGTATAATCACCGTTCAGGACGTACTGGAAGAGCTGGGAAACTAGGAACTTCTATAGTAATTGTTACTAAAAGCGAATTGCGTAAGATTTCTTCTATCGAAAGAATTATCAAGCAAAAGTTCGAAGAAAAAACTATTCCTTCTGGAATCGAAATCTGTGAAATCCAATTATTGCACTTAGCAACTAAAATAAAAGACACTGAAGTTGATCACGAAATTGACAACTATTTACCAGCTATCAATCAGGTTTTAGACGGTTTGTCTAAAGAAGAACTGATTAAGAAAATGGTGTCGGTAGAATTTAACCGTTTTATTGCTTACTACAAGAAAAACAGAGATATTTCCAATCAATCTTCAGGTTCAGACAGACGTGAGCGTGACGACAGGGATGGTGGTTCAAGAGAAAACAACAATAATGGAGCAACCCGTTATTTTGTAAACATTGGTTCAAGAGATAATTTCGATTGGATGCAATTAAAAGACTACTTAAAAGAAACATTGGACTTAGGTCGTGATGACGTATTTAAAGTAGATGTAAAAGAAGGCTTCTCTTTTTTCAATACGGATCCAGAACATACTGACAAAGTAATGGAAATATTGAACAACGTACAGTTAGATGGACGTAGAATCAATGTTGAAATTTCTAAAAATGACGGTGGCGGAAGCGGAAGAAGAGACCATAACGGAAGAAGTTCTGGTGGTGGATTTGGAGGCGGTCGTTCAGGCGGTGGCGAAAGAAGAAGCTCTGGTGGTTTTGGCGGAAGAAGTTCTGCTCCAAGAGAAGGAGGCTTCCGTAGCGACAGAAATGCTGCTCCACGTGAAGGTGGTTTCGGAGGAAGAAGCTCAGCTCCAAGAGAAGGTGGATTTGCTCCAAGAGGACCAAGAACTGAAGGCACTTCGGATAGAGCACCAAGACGTTCTGAAGGTTTTAGCAGTGAAACTCCAAGACCTAGAAGACCAAGAAAAAGCTAATACAAATCAAATCACACTCTATAATTCTTTTTTTCAGAAAGGTTTATAGAGAGAAATTTGTTAATTTTCTTATAATTAAACGAAGACTACAAAATATTCAATACCGTTTTATTACTTTTAAAGTTTTAAATCAGTTTATGAAATATTTTGTAGTTTTCTTTTTTATATTGACTTCCATTTGTACTCAAGCTCAAGAAACAGGAGCCGTTCAAAAAGTAACTGGAAATATCTCAGACAGCAATTCCCTACTCCCTTTGTCTAATGTAAACATCATCAACTTAAATAAAGTTAAAGGAACAATATCCAACGCATTTGGGGGATTTGAACTTGAAGTTTCATTGAATGACACACTACATCTTTCACTCATTGGATTCAAATCGATAAAAGTTAGGGTAACCAATGACTGGATAAAGAATAAAACTACTAATATCCAAATGACCGAAAGAGCAATTGCACTTGAAGAAGTAATTGTCCGTCCATTTGACTTAACAGGATACCTAGAAATCGATTCGAAATTAATACCTACAAAAGACAATTACCGATACAGTATTTCTGGTTTGGAAAATGGTTATGAAGCTGGAGAATATGCCCCTGGAGCATTTGGTAAAGTCATGGGCTCTATCTTTAATCCTGCTGACATGCTTTATAATTTCTTTGGAAAAAAACCAAAGGAGCTCAAACGATTGAAAGAAATGAAAAAGGATGACACGGTAAGAAATTTATTGGCATCAAAATTCGACAGGGAAACCATTTCGGTATTATTGGGAATCAACAAGGATGAAATTGCTGAAATCTTGGAACGCTGCAGCTATTCCGAATCTTTTATAAAAACGGCTAATGACCTTCAAATTATGGATGCCATTAGTGGATGTTATGAAGAATATAAAATTTTGAAAAAAAAATAAGTTACAACTTATATATAATTCTACAGAGACTTGAAATATTTCAAGTCTCTTTTTTTTAATACATAACCTTAAATTCAGAATTCGTTTTACCTTTGCAAAAAAAACTACAATGTCAAACAATTATTTAGGATATCATTTTATAGTAACTCCAAAAGAACCCGGTTCAGAAATATTAGTGGCGCAATTAGGCGAATTGCCTTTTGAAAGTTTTGTAGAAACTGAAACAGGTGTGATTGCTTATATCCAAAAACAATTATGGGCAGACAATGTATTGGAAGATTTACATATATTAAGTTCACCGGAATTTTTTGTTTCCTATACTATTGAAGAAATTGAACAAGTGAACTGGAACGAGGAATGGGAAAAGAACTTTGAAGCAATTGATGTGGATGGAAAATGCCACGTCCGTGCCCCTTTTCATCCAAAAACGGAGGCAGAATTTGACATTATCATAGAACCAAAAATGAGTTTTGGAACCGGGCATCACGAAACCACCCACATGATGATTCAGCATTTATTGGAAACTGATGTGGCTAATAAAAAAACCCTTGACATGGGTTGCGGAACAGCTATATTGGCTATTCTTTCCGAAATGAAAGGAGCAAAACCCATTGATGCAATAGATATAGACAACTGGTGTTACCAAAATTCGATTGAAAATGCAGAACGTAACAACTGTCACAACATTAGTGTTTATGAAGGAGACGCAGATTTATTAAAAGGCAGAAAATATGATGTAATTATCGCTAACATCAACAGGAATATATTATTGAACGACATGCAGCAATATGTTGAATCCCTTAATAAAGATGGGATTCTATTACTAAGTGGTTTTTATGAAGAAGACATTCCGTTTATTGATGCTTCATGTACCGAAAAAGGATTGACATACGTGAAGAAGTTTTCAAGAAATAATTGGGTTTCTTTAAAGTATTATAAATAATACGAATCTCTAGTATATTTTAGTCCTCTTTTTGTCACATCGAGCGCATTCGAGATGCTATTTTAGTTCTCAACTTTAGTTTATGCTGAGCGAAACTGTAGGACTCGAACTGAGAATTGGACCAATTATAAATGATAGTGTTAAAGTTACTTTTTTACATTCTGAATTGCCCACATTAACAAAGAGTTCTTTTCTTTTGGCAATCCCAATTTTTCAATGATACTGCTTCTATGACCTTCAATGGTTTTTTCAGAAAGGAATAAAAGTTCCGCTATTTGCTTAGTTGTTTTTTGCTGGGCAATTAATTCAGTGATTTTTCTTTCGGACAAGGAAAGTTTATTTAGACAGTCATCATTAGTAGATTTATCTTGAATCAAATTGTCTTCAAGGTGGATACTCACATACCGATTTCCTTTTATCACTTCCTGAAGGCATTGTTCTAATTCGGCAAAAGCGTGTTCTTTTAAGATATAACCATAAATACCATATTCAGTAGCTTTTTTATAGATAGTTGTTTCTTTGTGCATTGTCAATAAGATAACTTTCGTTTTTAATTTGTCTTCAAACACTTTTTTCGCAACATCCAGACCATCGAGTCCGGGCATATTAATATCTAGAATAGCAATATCAGGACTGTGCAACATAATTAAATTCAGTGCCGAAATTCCGTTGCTACAAGTATCTATAACAAAGTGTCCATTTGCTTCAACAAAAAATTTTGTGCCTTGAAGAGTAAGTGGATGATCGTCGGCAATTAATATTTTCATTATTGTTTTTTTATTTCAACGGTTATAATTGTTCCATTTTTGCTGGACTCTATTTTTGCGATTCCGCCTATTGCCCTGCTCCTTTCGATAATATTATGCAAGCCAAAGGCAATAGTACCGTCCAAAGTATTTTCAACATCAAACCCATGACCATTGTCTTTTATTTCTATGAGTATGGTATCACTTTCAGTAATGGTAATTTTTGCAGCAACGGCATTCGAATATTTTATGATATTGGAAAGTGCCTCTTGTATAATTCGATATACTTGAAGTTCTTCCTTCGAATCCAATGATTCGTTATATTGAATATCAGAGGAGACCATAAAATTATTTACTTTTTGAACCCTCTCTACTAATTGTTCAATACTTGATTTGAGACCTACCTTGTCAAACATCACTGGATGAAGGTTGCGGCTTATGTTGCGAATATCGTTTATAATTGAATCTATCTTAGTATTAACACCATTGGGGTTTTCAATTATCGAATTTTTTAAATTCAATAAATCATGACCTATACTATCATGTAAATCGGTAGCAATTCTTTTCCTTTCATCTTCAGTTTTTTGTATTAACTGTTTGGTGTACAACTGCGCTTTTTGTTTGTCGAATTTGAGTTTACGAGTTCTTTGAATAAATATAAAAATTATTATTGTCAATAGCAATCCGGTAAATAACTTGATTAACGTAGAAATTGTAGCATTGTTTTTTAAGATTGTTTTTCCTTGATAAGCTATTTGCTTTTCATTTTTTTCGGTCTTGTATTTTTTATCCAATTCCAATACTTTGTTTTTTATTGCATCGGATGCAAGGCTGTCGTCGGCTTTTCTTAATTCCTGTTCATATAGCAAGGCGTTTTTATAATTTCCTTTTGCAATAGCATCGGCTTTCAAAACATTATAAAAATCAATTACTTTATAATAATCGCGATTTTCTACAAGCACGGGAATTGCATTGGTAATAATAGCATCGTTTACAGTTGTTTTGTTTTTTTTAATCTCATATTCGGCAAGCGCAAGCTCATATTGCTGGGTGGCATTGATAGAATTCAATGCTACGACCTCAGGTTTAAGTTCGTCCAATATCGCTTTTGCTTCTACAAGTTGGTTTACAGCCAATGCTTTCCTAACATATAAGGTATAAATGATGGTTTTGATAGGCGTATCATTCAGCTTGGATTTCTTAAATAAACGGTAGGTCGAATCCACTAAGGCATTAAGTCCAGGGTTTTTGCTTTCGGTATATATAGAAATTTTGTCTTGTAGGTTATAAAAAGTATTGGTTGTATCCTTCGTTTCTTGACAAATATTTAAAGCTATTTTATTCGATTTTAAAGCTTCAGGATAATTCTTGGTAGAGATATAGATTATGGTAAAATTGCTATAAATAAAATTTTTATAACCCTTTGCGTCGATTTTGTTTAAATAATCAAGCGCAATAAAATTATTTTTAAGTGCCCGATCCTGATTGCCCATACTGAAATAGCAATAGGAAATATTAAAATAGGTCATTGCTTTTTCCCTACAGCTTATAAAATCGACAGGAGTCAATAATGTCGATTTATTATAATGGGTGATTGCCTTCTTAAAATTGCCCAAATCCACCTGATAATCCCCTAAATAAGTATTTAAAAAAAAGGTTTTTATAGGCGGGATTTTCGACTTATAATAGATATCAAAGTCAATTAGTGTATTGAGAAACCGCGTATCAAAAACCCTCAAATCGGTATTTTTCTTACTTACGATTTCCAGTGCTTTTGCGGCATTTCCGTAATCGCTATGCTTTATTTTATCATTGTAATACTCATAAAAAACATCAATATATCGGGCAGTACGATAATTCTTGTCATTAGAAAGCCACTTGCAAGTTGCATCCAGGCTTGTATTGGGTGTTTCTTTATAAACAACACTATTGTTTTTTTTATCATTACAAGAACAAAGCAGTAATGCCAAAACAAATAAAGCGATATCAAGTTTCAAAATAATTTTAGAATAACGCATTCTTGTTTTTTATACAAAAGTATCTAATTCATTTAGATAAATCCTTTATTGAAAAAAATCAGGGGTTAACCCTTATTTATTTTTACATTCTTTTTTTATAAAATTTGCCATAACAAAACAAAGTAGTGATGAAACCCACAAAAACATTCATAAAAACCTAAACAAAAAAACATATTTTCCAGACTTTAGCTCAACATAGTCTCTCTATTACAACCTTTTACCAATGGAAAAAGAGGAAAAAAGAAACTGTTATTATTTTCCTCCAAAAAAAACAGTACAATAGATATTGATATAAAGATTGTTTGTTTGTTTGTTTGTTTGTTTGTTTGTTTGTTTGTTTGTTTGTTT
>JAZKDI010000039.1:0-27003 GCA_040387655.1 Bacteroidota bacterium
GTATTCGCAGGAGTAGGTGAAAGAACACGTGAAGGAAATGACTTGCTTCGTGAGATGTTAGAGTCAGGAATTATTAAATACGGAGAAGAATTCATGCACTCTATGGAAAATGGAGGATGGGATTTATCTAAAGTTGATATGCCAGGAATGAGAGAGTCTAAAGCTACTTTCGTTTTCGGACAAATGAATGAGCCACCAGGAGCTCGTGCTCGTGTGGCACTTTCTGGATTATCCATTGCAGAATATTTCCGTGACGGAGCAGGATCAGACCAAGGAAAAGATGTATTGTTTTTCGTAGACAATATCTTCCGTTTTACACAAGCAGGTTCTGAGGTTTCTGCACTTTTGGGACGTATGCCATCTGCGGTAGGTTACCAACCAACACTAGCTACTGAAATGGGTGCTATGCAAGAGCGTATCACTTCTACAAATAAAGGATCTATTACATCTGTACAGGCGGTTTACGTTCCTGCGGATGATTTAACGGATCCAGCACCAGCAACAACTTTTGCTCACTTAGATGCAACTACAGTATTGTCTCGTAAAATTGCAGAGTTAGGTATTTATCCAGCGGTTGATCCATTGGATTCTACTTCAAGAATCTTAACTCCTCAAATTTTAGGGAATGAGCATTATGACTGTGCACAAAGAGTAAAAGAAATTCTTCAAAAATACAAACAATTACAAGATATCATTGCAATCTTAGGTATGGAAGAACTATCTGAAGAAGATAAACTTTCTGTATCAAGAGCACGTCGTGTACAACGTTTCTTGTCTCAGCCGTTCCACGTTGCTGAACAATTTACAGGTTTAAAAGGAGTTTTAGTTGATATTAAAGATACCATCAAAGGATTTAACATGATTATTGATGGAGAATTGGATCACTTGCCAGAAGCTGCTTTCAACTTGAAAGGTACAATTGAAGATGCAATTGAAGCTGGAGAAAAAATGTTGGCGGAAGCTTAAACCAAGTTGGCAGTTTTCAGTATTTAGTATTCAGTTGCTAATTACTAATTACTAATCACTAATCACTAGAAAAATGATTTTAGAAATAGTATCACCAGAAGCCAAATTATTTTCAGGGGAAGTAACTTCAGTTACATTGCCTGGAGTTGATGGAAGCTTTCAAATATTGAATCACCACGCGCCAATCGTTTCTATCTTAAAAGAAGGAGTAGTGAAAATCGCCGCGCCAAGTTTTAAATTTGGAAAAGAAGTAGCTGGTAAATTCTCAAAAGTAAATGATCAGCTTTATACCTTAGCGATTAGTTCTGGTACAATAGAAATGAAAGACAATAAAATAATTGTCTTAGCTGACTAAAATGATTTGACACCGAGTGAAACAAAAGACACGGAGTAAAATAAAACCAAAAAGCCTGACATAATTGTTAGGCTTTTTTTATTTTTGGATATGGAAGAAAAAAATGAATTTGAATTAGTTGTTGCAGAAGGAGAAAGAGCACTTTGGAAAACCCTTCTTGCGGCTGTTTTATTTACCTACATGGTCTATAATATTTACCTAATGGCCCAACTTTTTTTCGATTTCGGGTTTTGTAATGAATTCATAAACAGAATCCCAAATTTCATAAAAGGAATATGTTACGGACTTAGTGGAGGAATTGCATTTTCTATTACTAAAACAATTTTATTGGATGTTGATAATAATAAATTGATATCTAGATATTGCGTTGGCCCTTTTTCTAAAGATGTATTGACGATAGCTCCTAAATTGGAATATGTTGCGGTATATTTAGATCCAAAAGACTACTACCAAGTCAATCTTTGGTATAAAGGAAATAAGCATTATAAAATGTATCGCTTTGATAAAAAATTAATTGCCATGAAATTTGGAATACAAGTAGCAAATAAATTAAATATTAATTTGTTAGACAAAACAGATTTAAAAAATCCAATTTGGATTAACAAATCAGAGCTATGAAACCATTCCCAAAATCATTATCCAACAAGCTTGAACAACGAATCCAATCCAATTCGTTGCGAAAACTAGGTTTTGAGAATTCACTTATCGACTTCTCTTCCAATGATTATTTAGGTTTTTCTAAATCAGAAACTGTTTTCAATGAAACACATCAATATTTAATTAACAATAAAATCATTCAAAACGGAGCAACCGGTTCCCGATTATTATCAGGGAATCATAAAGTGTATTTGGAATCAGAAAAATTCATAGCAGAATTTCATCAATCTGAAAGTGCTTTAATTTTTAATTCAGGCTATGATGCCAATGTTGGATTTTTTAGCTCAGTTCCGCAAAGAGGTGATTTTATCCTGTATGATGAACTTTGTCATGCCTCTATTAGGGATGGAATTTCAATTAGCAATGCCAAATCCTATAAATTCAATCACAATGATTTTGAAGATTTAGAACGATTGATTAATAAATCCATTCCAATACCTAATACCCAAAACCCAATAACTATTTATATCGTTACCGAAAGTATATTTTCTATGGATGGCGACGCACCTAATGTAGAGGAATTAGTTCGACTTTCTGAAAAATACAATTGTTATTTGGTTATTGATGAAGCACACGCTTTAGGAGTTTTTGGTAATCCCATCCCGAATAGTCGGGATTCGGGAGGTCAAGGTTTGGTTCAGTATTTAAACCTTCAGGATAAAGTTTTTGCCCGGATTATGACTTTCGGGAAAGGTTTAGGATGTCATGGAGCAGCAATTGTAGGTTCTTCCGAACTGACAGATTATTTAGTGAATTTTTCACGAAGTTTTATTTATACCACTGGACTTTCACCTCATTCGGTTGCAACTATTTTAATTGGATATCAGCATTTGGATAAAGATAAATCGGCGATTGAAAAGTTAAGGGAAAACATCATTCATTTTAATCAACAAAAAAACCTATTGGGCATGAAGCCTATGTTTGTTAGAAGTAAATCCGCTATTCAGTCGGCAATAATTCCAGGGAACCAACAAGTAAAACATATTGCACAACAATTTCAAGAAAAGGGTTTTGATGTTAAGCCTATTTTGTCCCCAACAGTTCCAGAAGGTCAGGAGCGACTCCGATTTTGCCTGCATAGTTTTAATTCGACAGAAGAAATTACTGAAGTCTTGCGATTGTTAAGTACTTTTGTATTTATGGGACACAGATGAAACCAATTTTACTGATTGTCAGTAATTTATTTATAAGCCTATCAAAAAAACCAATTTATGACGAATTTATTACACAAAAGCCTCAGCAATACAATACTTAAAATTTATTATGATGTTTATAATGAATTAGGTTATGGATTTTTAGAAAAAGTATATCAAAATGCAATGTATTTAGAGTTAAAGTCTTTAGGTTATAAAGTTGAAGCTCAAGAAAAAATTAAAGTATATTATAAAAGTCAATTAGTTGGAGAATATTTTGCAGACCTAATAATTGAAGATTTGATAATTATCGAACTTAAAGCTTGTGAATGTTTGAGGGATGAACATAAAGCCCAACTTTTAAATTATTTAAAAGCAACGAAAATAGAAATAGGATTATTATTAAACTTTGAGACTACTCCGGAATTTAAAAGATCTATTTATACCAACGACAGAAAAAACTAAAATAAATTTTAAAAAATCCGTGTTAATCAGTAAAATCTGTTTTATCCGTGTGCTACTTATATGAAACTATTTATAACAGGAATTGGTACCGATGTAGGTAAAACCATAGCTTCGGCAATAATTACAGAGGCACTTGAAGCAGATTATTGGAAACCTATCCAAGCTGGGGATTTAGATAATTCCGACAGTCATAAAATTGAAAGTTATATCTCAAATAAGAAAACCGAAATCCATTCAAACAGTTATAAACTCAATACTCCTGCAAGTCCACATTTAGCAGCAGCAATTGACGGAATAACGATTGACTTGAACCAAATTAAAGAACCGAGCACTAAAAATCATATAGTTATTGAAGGTGCCGGAGGACTTTTCGTTCCGTTAAATAATAATGATTGTGTAATCGATTTAATACAACCGGATTATAAAGTAATTGTGGTTTCCCGACATTATTTAGGCAGTATTAATCATACGTTATTGACTGTTGAGGCATTAAAAAACAGAAAAATAAATATTGCTGGAATTATTTTTAATGGAGAAGAAAACAAAGCTTCCGAACAAATTATTTTGAAGAAAACAGGAATAAATTGTATTGGTCGAATTGATGAGGAACCTTATTTCGATAAAAATGTAATTTCAGAATACGCCGATTTGTTTCGTCAAAACTTATTGAAAATTTAATTATGAGCAATACAATTCCCCCTTCGGGAGTTAGGGGGCTAATCGAAAGAGACAGTAAATACCTTTGGCATCCTTACACCCAGCATAAAACGGCACAGCTTCCCATTGCTATTAAAAAAGGCAAAGGAGCCTTGTTATGGGATGAAAAAAATAAAGAATACATTGATGCCATAGCGTCTTGGTGGGTCAATCCGTTTGGGCATTCCAATCAATTCATAGCCGATGCCATTTATAAGCAGTTGACTACATTAGAGCATGTTTTGTTTGGGGGTTTTACCCATGAACCCGCAATTGAATTAGCAGAAAGATTAATGGAAATCCTTCCAAAAAACCAACAAAAAATATTTTTTTCAGATAATGGTTCCACTTCGGTAGAAGTAGCCATAAAAGTCGCGCTTCAATATTTTTATAATAAGGGAGAAAAAAGGACTACAATAATTGCTTTCGAAAATGCTTTTCATGGTGATACTTTTGCAGCAATGGCAGCAAGTGGAATCTCTTTTTACACTCAGGCTTTTCAGGGGATGTTCATTGATGTGGTTCGTATCCCGGTTCCGATAAAAGGCGAAGAAGAAACGACTTATACGGCTTTGGCGGAAGCTATAAAAAACAATAATGTAGCTGGATTTATATTTGAACCTTTAGTGTTGGGAGCTGCTGGAATGGTAATGTATGAGCCTGAAGCTCTAGAAAAGATAATTAAAATATGCCAGGAAAATAATGTTCTCACTATTGCTGATGAAGTAATGACAGGATTTGGGAAAACGGGAAAAACCTTTGCATGCGATTATATCCAAACCAAGCCCGATATGATGTGTTTGTCGAAAGCATTAACTGGCGGAACAATCCCAATGGCAATCACTACTTTCACACAAGAATTGTTCGATGGTTTTTATAGTGACGACATCAATAAAGCGCTTTTTCATGGACATACTTTTACAGCAAATCCTACAGGGTGTGCGGCAGCATTAGCAAGTTTGCAAATATTGCAAACAGAGGAAATGCAGGCTAATATTAAAAGGGTAAACAAAAGACATCTCGACTTTAAGGAAAAAATAAAAAACAATCCAAAAGTCACAACCACAAGAGTGCTTGGTGTAATATTCGCCTTAGAAATAAAAACCGACAGCGACACTAGTTATTACGGAACTCTTCGGAACAAACTCTATAACTTCTTTATTGAAAACGGAGTGATTTTAAGGCCAGTTGGTAATATCGTTTATATTTTACCGCCCTATATTATTACAAATGAACAACTCGAAAAAGTGTATCAGGTAGTGGAAAATGCTTTAGAAATAGTTTAAATTTGCAGCTATTCCTGCTATCCGCTCTAATCTTTATGTTTTTAAAGAAAAAACATAAAGGATTTCCGCTTCTATCAGGGCTAAAAAAAACAATAAACAAATTCAGCTTGGCGCGCTTTGCGAAAAACTTTGCAGCCTTTGCGGTTAAATAATATATTTTGCCTAAAATAATTTCAATTACTGCCATTGCATCGATTTCTCCATTGGGAAATAATCCAAAAACCATTTGGGGAAACTACCTTAACAACCAACATTGTTTTATAGAAAAGCAATTTGGCAATAAAAAAGCATACGCAGCTGTTTTAGATTCAGAGTCTAAAAAGGAGGTTGATATTCTAAAAGATTTTGACCATAAATACAAATCATTAGACAATTCGGTTTTGTTTGCTATTGCAGCATCTCGTAAAGCAGTTGCAAATGCAGGTTGGAAAAAAGGAGATGATTTCGGAATTAATATTGGTTCTTCCCGTGGAGCCACCGAATTATTCGAAAATCATTTTCAGAATTATTTAGAAACCGGAAAGGCCCAAACATTAAGTTCTCCAACGACCACTTTGGGAAATATTTCCTCTTGGGTGGCACATGATTTACAAACAGAAGGTCCCGAAGTTTCCCACTCCATTACTTGCTCAACTGCATTGCACGCATTGCTCAATGGCGTTGCTTGGCTTAGGGCGGGAATGGCCGATAAATTTTTAGTAGGAGGAAGCGAAGCGCCTTTAACTGATTTTACTATTGCTCAAATGCAGGCATTGAAAATTTATGCCCAAAATAAAGTTGGGGACCAACAACCTGTCGAAGGTTCTCTTGAACTTGTCGAAAGATGGCCTTGCCGTGCCTCCGATTTAGACAAAAAGAAAAGCACAATGATTCTTGGCGAAGGAGCATCGGTTTGTTGCCTTGAAATTGGTAAAACCGAAAATGCCTTAGCGTATATTGAAGGAATTGGCTATGCTACAGAAATTTTAGAACACAATATTTCTATTTCAGCAGAAGCAGATTGTTTTCAAAAATCCATGAAAATGGCATTGAAAAATACTGATTTATCGGATGTTGACGTTATCGTTATGCATGCACCAGGAACAAAAACAGGGGATTTAACGGAATATAAAGCGATCCAAAAAGTATTTAAACAAGACCTTCCTTTATTGACTACTAATAAATGGAAAATCGGACACACTTTTGGTGCTTCAGGAATGCTCAATATCGAAATGGCAATTTTGATGATGCAGCACAATCAATTTGTTGGTGTGCCGTTTATGCCAAAACAAATACAAACCAAACCAATAAAAAAAGTACTGGTTAATGCGGTAGGTTTTGGCGGGAATGCAGTGAGTATTTTATTGTCTGTTTAAGTTTTTCCTGCCGATTCTAATTCTTTCATTTTATCGTACACCAAATTACTTTCCCAGCCTTTGCGTAGTAGATAGTCACAAAATTTTTTTCTTTTTTTTAGACTGTTTCTTTCTGTCATCGTTTCCCAGTGATGCTCAGATAATTTTTCAAAAGTTGCGTAATATTCTTCTTCCTGGATTTCCTTTAATGATTTTGTAATTAAGTAGAGGGAAATTTTTTTTGCCTTCAATTCATTTGTGATCCTAATCTTACCCCAATTTTTTTGATGCAGTTTGCTTATCGTAAAAAGGGAAGCAAACCGTTCTTCATTAAGGTAATTGTTATCCATCAGATGAACTACGATGATGTCAATCGCTTGAGGAATCATGTTCATTAATCGTAGTTTCTGGATAACTTCAGTATGGCAACGCTCTTGATACGCACAATAATTTTCAAGTTTGTTCCTGGCTTCTTGAACAGTATATGTTTTTGAGTTTTGCTCCAAAATAATCTAACAATTTAGTAAGAAATTACCAATTTTATAAATTAGGCTTAATTTATATTTGTAAAGTTTTAGTTATCAAATTTCTAAATTTTTAAGTCCATGTTTTTGTATTCTTTAAAAGACTACTTTTGCAAAAAAATTTAAAAAGGCTTTTTTATTTATTATCGTTATGTAAAAAGGTTATAAATAGCGAATTAAATAAAAACCACAGAAGGATTTTTCACGTATATAGTGCACGGAGTAAAAATAAAACTTAAAAGATTTTAAAGATATAAAATTTTTTGAATATAAAACAAATTATGAAAATAAAATTTTTATTTATATTTGGTTTCTTAATCACAATGAACTGTTTCGGTCAGATAAATGAAAATTTTGACAGTACAGTTACTGGCTGGTCTTTTTCTGGAGCCGCAGTAAATACTAATGAACCTTGTTCAGGGACTAAAGCAGTAAGTAATACAGGATCTGGACAATATGCCATTACTCCTTCAATAACAAATCCAGATAAACTTAATTGTAATACAAAAAGAGGTAGTGGTATGAATGCCTGGTCATTGGACATTCAGATTAGTGATGCATCACCAGTAAGTCAGACTTCAGGACCTTGGACAACAATTTCAACTATAGGAGCTACAGCAACTTGTTCTGCAATTACTCAAGTAGATTTAAGTAGTTATACGGGAGTAAGGTATGTAAGGTTTATAGACACCAGAGGAGGAGGATCTCAGTCACGAAGTTTTGACGATGTTGTAATAAGTAAAATTACAGCTCCAACAATAACTGTAACGCCAACAACATTAACTGGGTTTACATATACTTTTGGAGCGGGACCTTCTGCAAACCAAACTTTTGCTGCATCGGGAATTAATTTATCAGCAAATCTTATTTTAACTGCACCTACAGATTATGAAATTTCTTTAGCATCAGGCTCAGGTTTTGGTTCCTCATTGGCATTAACACCAGTTAGTGGAACTGTAAATGCTACTACAATTTATACAAGATTAAAAGCTGGATTAGCAGTTGGAACTTATAATAATGAAATTATATCGGCTACAAGTACTTCTGCGACTACGAAAACAGTGACCTGCAGCGGAAATGTAACCGCTTCAATAACTCCAACTATTTCACTAACGCCTACTACATTAACAGGATTTACCTATGCTGTAGGTACTGGACCATCTGCAAATCAAACGTTCACGGCTTCAGGAAGCAACTTAACAGCAAATATTACTCTAACAGCACCAACTAATTACGAAATTTCTAAAACTGCTCCGGGAACTGCCGGTTTTGCTTCTACTCAAACGTTATCTCCAACTTTAGGAACAGTTAATGCAACTACGATTTATGTTAGGTTGAAAGCAGGATTGGCTGTTGGAAGTTATAACAGTGAAGTTATTTCAGCTACTAGTACGTTGGCAACAACTAAAACAGTAACCTGTAGTGGGATAGTTACTAATTCTTCAAATTCTGATATTATTGCGGTAGTAAGTTCAGAGGCAGCTACTATTTCAAGCACCATAAATAATGCAGCTCCTTTAACATCATCAACTGGCGTTCAAGTATGGCAGTTTAAGGTTCGAGATGGTGGAGCAACATTAAATGACAACGATACGGCAACAACGATTTTGACTGATTTTACTTTGGCGCAAGCCGTAGGAAATTCAGTTAGCACATGGACAGATGCCATAAATACGGTAGCTCTTTTTGATGGATCTACTTTTATTGCTACAGGAACGGTAACCAATACCCCTTCCCATCAAATCCAATTTACGGGATTGAATATTACGGTAAATGATAATACCGAAAAAACATTGTCAATCAGATTGTCATTAAAATGCCCTTTAGGGGTGGGTGCTATTGATGGGAACGATTTCGGGTTTTCTTTAAGCAATGCCAATGCTACATTCTCTGCAGCGGGTTCTGGGAAATCTGCTTTTTCAGCGCAAACATCTGCAAATGGATTAAATGTAATAGGTGTCGTGGCAACACAATTGATATTTTCTACTCAACCTACCACAACTGGTATTGGAGCGACAATGAGTACAGTAACAGTTACTGCAAAAGATGCTTGTGGTAATGTTGATTTAGGTTTTACCGGAAATGTTTCAATTACTAGTACAGGAACAATGACGGGTTCGCCTATCACAGTGGCTGCAGTTGCAGGAGTGGCAACTTTTAATACAATTATCCATAATGTTGTAGGAACAGGATTGACTTTAAATGCTACTTCAACAGGTTTAACACCAAAAACAAGTACAACGTTTGATATTTATACGGCAACAATCCTTCAAAAAGGGGATTTGGCAATCGTAGCGGTAAATACAACTGCTGCCTCGTCTGGTAGTGAAGATGAATTTTCATTTGTTTGTTTAGAAAATATTTCTCCAGGAACTACTTTATTCATTACCGATAATGGGTATGAAAGAGTTTCAGCAGGATTATGGGGAAACACAGAAGGTGTTATTTCTATAACTAGAACGGGAAGTATATTGACAAAAGGTACTATTATAACAATACACACTGTTGATAATGGAGTAAATGACACTTCTGATTTTACGGTTTATACTTGTGGAACTACAGATGCAAACTGGACGAAAGGGGTAGTTTCGCCAGCAACAAGTTTCTTTGATTTGAATAAAAATGACCAGATGTGGATCATGCAAGGTGGAAGCTGGGGCAATTTAGCAACAGGTAACCAAGATGCTACTTATAGCGGAAATATTTTATATGGCTGGACTGATATAGATTGGAAAACTTCAATCAATTATGCAAGTGCATCCGGGTCAACAATTGTTTCTGGTTTTGAATGTTTTACAACCGATGTTAATAATGCAGTTGCAACAGCCTCTTTTGTTAAATTTAATGACCCTGTTAACCCTGATTTTTCAACCACTACTAACGGGAAATACGATTGGATAGGATTAATCAACAATCCTTTGAATTGGGATTCTTATACGGATAATACTACTTATAATGCTGGAGGTTATGCATACCAATCGTCTACCACTTGTCCTGCAATGACTATCGCTTCCGTTATTTATGTAAACGGTAAATGGACAGGTAAGAGAAACACAAACTGGTTCTTCTGCGGCAATTGGGATTCCCTTAAAGTACCGGATGAAACTGTAGATGTTTTGATCAATGACAATACCTATAATAACCCTGCAAAAATAGAAAGTACCGCATTGTATGCCAGTACTTATGGAAGCATTGCAAAAACTAAAAACTTAACCATAACAGGAGAGAAGGTTCAAATTGAAGCAAGTACTGCTAATAAATTAGAAGTACACGGTAATTTAATTATTTCTGGAACTGGTGAAGTTGACATGAGTGATGACACTAACGGAACACCTGACGGTCAATTGTATCTATATGGTGACTGGGACAATCAAAGGGGCGAAACGTATTTCAACCAAGGTGAAGGAACGGTTTATATTTCTGGAACCGGTACTCAAGTAATAGGGATGACCAGTCCTGATGGAACCGAAATATTCCATAATGTGGTTTTTGATAATAATTTTGAAACTAAAAACTCCAATAGTATCATTGCCGATGGAGATATTACAATCCGTTCAAATAAAAAATTGACGATTGGTCAGGATAATTATGTGAAAATAAATAACAATCTAACAATAGCTGCAAATGCAACGCTAGACATCCTTCATCAAGGTTCATTAATAATGGTAAGTGATTCCGGGACAATAACTAACAACGGAACCATGAATGCCTTAAAAACAACTCCGTCGTATGAGCAATATGACTATACTTATTGGTCTTCGCCAATGGCAAACACTACTATTTCAAGTGCTTTAGGTTCTTGGAGAAACGATTATACTTTACAATTCAATGCTGCTAATTATTCGGATGTAAGTCCGTATGACGGTTTTGATGATAATGGTGATCAATGGTCTGTTGTAAGTCAGGCTACCGTAATGTCTCCTGCAAAAGGCTATGCGGTTATGGCGCCTACATCAGGTACATTTCCTGCAACAAACACAGTAACTTTTACAGGGACTGTAAACAATGGTGTGATAACCACTCCAATTTTCTTGAGTGCCAACAATGCAAGTACGGTTGATGATTATAATTTGGTAGGGAATCCATATCCGTCGGCAATATCTGCAGATGATTTTATAAATGGAAACCCAAACATTTCAGGAACACTTTATTTCTGGACACACGTTGGGACAAGATCTACTGCAAATCCAGGACCTGATCAATATAACTATTCTGCTAATGATTATGCGTTATACAACTTAACAGGAGGTACGGCAGCAACAAGTCCGCCAAACCCAAGTTCGGGTTCATCAGCAACGCCAACAGGTGATATTGTTTCCGGACAAGGATTTATGGTAGAGGCAATTACTGCTGGAAACGTGACTTTCAACAATGCAATGCGTTTAAAAGGAGCTTCTAATAGTATCGTTATTGCAAACACTAATTTTTACAAAAGCGCAGATGAAGAAGAAGTAGTAAAAGACAGAATCTGGTTTAGCCTTCAAAATGAATTAGGAATTTCATCCCCTCAATTAATTGGATACTTGCCAGAAACTACTTTAGGTTTTGATAGGGCTTATGATGGCGTCAACAATGCAGTAAAAGGCTATATTAACTTTTATTCTGTAATGGAAGAGGAGAATTATAAAATACAGAGCAGGGGCGATTTTGAACCTACTGATAAAGTAACACTGGGTTATGGTTTGGAAAATGCCGGACAGTTCAAAATTAAAATCGATACTGCCGAAGGTGTTTTGAACAATCCAAATATAAATGTTTATATAGAAGATAAATTATTGAACATTACCCATAATTTAAAGGATTCTGAATACGGATTTACTTCAGAAGCAGGTCAGTTCAATGACCGATTTGTATTGAAATACATTGATGAGTCATTGTCAACCGATGATTATGAAAATATAGCTAACACCTTTGCGGTAGCGGTTAAAAACCAAATAATCAATCTAAGATCTAGTGTAGAACCTATAAAAAGCATCGCTGTTTATGATATCCTAGGACGCATAATTTTTGAAAAAAACAATATCGATACCAATGATTTTTACATTGACAACATTAAAGTAAACCAACAGACTTTAATCATAAAATCAACTCTTAACAACGGACAAGTAGTAACCCGTAAAGTGATTTTGTAGAAATATATTGTTCTTATATCTTAAACCTGCTTATTTACAAGCAGGTTTTTTATTTTTAAGTATTCGCAACACTTGATTTACCTTTAGTTTTTTATAATCTTACTTACCTACACTAAAGGATAGAGTTCGTTAAATTTTATTTCCTGCGGTAGCGAGTACTCTAAACCTAAGACTCTTTATTTAAGGTCTTTATAATAAAAATAGTCTATATAATCTTTAATTCTATAAGCGCCATATAGCTTAGTTCCTCCATATTCTCGTATTAAATGAAAACGATAATTACCTTTTCTTAATATATAAGATCGTGAAAAGCCTCCGAAAATTTTCCGGGTTTTAATTTCAGTAAACGATGAATCAGTAATCATAAAACCTTTGTTTTTCAAAATCTCTAGTATTTCAAGTTTTGATTTTTAATTTCCCCTAATTCTTTGTAGCTGTCACTAAAAGGTAAATCTATCTTAATTACTCCTCGATTTGGGTATTTCAAAGCAAAATATACAAGATCACTATAGAAAGATACATAGCTTGATTCTTTTTTTTCATCCTTTTTAGAACAAGAAAATAGAAATACTATTATGAATACAACTGATATAATTTTATTCATTTTTATGTAGGTTTATTGTTCTGGAGCTTGGCCCGGTTTGGAAATAAAGAAGCGAGATTTTTCGGTTAAACATAAACTTTTTAAACATAAAACCAACTTTAATTAAGTCGAAAACCCCAATTTACCTTTGCGGCTGTCATCAAAAGCTTATTTATAAGTTTCTATATTTTTTTTACTAAGTATAGTTCGGATAACACTATACAAAACATCTGTATTCCAGTCATTCAAATAACTATAACCTCTATTAGTAGATGCGGCATCATCAACTGCATATATTGCGAAATAAGTTGCGTAATTTCTTGTCCGAATTTTTTCCCAAGGAATAAATGCCTTCTTTTGCCTTATTGAAGAGTTTGTTTTTATAATTATCCCTTCTTCAGTAAATAATACTTCGCCAATTTCAAATTCTTCACCAGCTTCATTCTTTTTTATAAAGTTACTAGCTAGTTGCTCAAAATAACATTCCCACAAACCGGTAATTATTTCGCTATATAGTTTATTATATTCTTTTTTCTTTCTACCAAAATAAGTTTTAAAATTGATTTTTATTATTTGATTTTGTGCATTTTTAATTGTGATAATATATTCACGCCCAAAAACAAAATAATATCTCATCCATTTCACTCCAAAACTATAATCAGTTATTTGATCTTTTTGAAATTTTGTAAATTGATTATTAAGTAAATCTTTGTTTTCAAACTTTAAGAATCTTTCATTAAAAATTAATCGTCTCCGATGATTATCCGTGATTCCTCTTTTTATGATAAACTCTTTTTCGCCCATTTAATTGAAATGTTATTTTTAAGTTTCCGCGAATTTATATATACAAGCCACAAAACAGTATCAATCTGTTCGGTTTCATGCCAAACTTACTAATATACATTTGCTAATTTATAAAAAAACTTTTACAAATCTTAAAAAGGCTTGTTGATGTCATATATAGGTAACAAGGCTAACCATGCGATTAGGGATTATTCATAAGCAGGTTTTTTATTTAAAGTACTTATCAACACTTCCAGATAATTAACTTTTGATTTTTTTTCATCCCAAAGCTAAATCGTAATTTTACGGAATGTATGCTTTAGTTGATTGTAATAATTTTTATGCTTCCTGCGAGAGGCTGTTCCAACCGCAATTGGTAGGCAAACCTATTGTGGTTTTGTCTAATAATGATGGCTGTATTATATCACGCAGCGATGAAGCTAAAAAATTGGGTATTCCTATGGGCGCACCCGAATTTAAAATCAGGGAAAGCCTTATAGCGAATAACATACAGGTTTTTTCCTCAAACTATGCATTATACGGCGATTTGAGCCAACGCGTGATGAAGATTTTGGAACAGTTTACCCCAAACATCGAAGTCTATAGTATTGACGAAGCCTTTCTTAATTTTGATGGCGTTGCGGTTACTGATTTTAATAAGTATGGGCAACAAATGCGGGAAAGAATTAAGAAATGGATAGGAATTCCCGTTTGTGTGGGGATTGCGCCTACAAAAGCATTGACCAAGGTCGCCAATAAAATTGCCCGTAAATTTCCCGAAAGAACAGAGGGAGTCTATGTTATTGACTCTGACGAAAAAAGGATCAAAGCATTGCAATGGACAAAAATTGAAGACGTTTGGGGAATAGGGTATAGAATGAAGAGAAAAATGCAAGCCCGTAACATTGTTACCGCTTTGGATTTTATAGACCCGAAACACAAAGATTGGATCCAAAACCAAATGGGGGTGATAGGGTTGCGCTTGAAAAGTGAACTTGAAGGGAAATCAGTTTTGGCGCTGGAAGAAGAACGGGTGTCTAAGAAAAGCATTGCCATCACTAGGAGTTTCCCTAAACAGCTTTGCGATTTTGATTCCCTACGTGAAAGGGTTTCTACTTTTGCATCGGTTTGTGCCGAAAAACTGAATGCCCAAGAATCATCCTGTTACACCATAACGGTTATGCTAGGTACTATGGAGCATAAAACGCCTACCACTAAAATGTATTTTTACCATATGGAAACATTGCCTTTTGCCACAAATTCTGTTTTTACCATAAGCAACGCGGCAATTGCCATCCTGAAAAAACTATATGAGGAAAACAAAGGTCAGTATTTTAAAAAAGCGGGTGTCATTGTTTCGCAATTGGTAAATGAAAGCCAAAAACAATTCAGTCTTTTTGAGGAAGAAAATCCGAAACATGCAGTATTGATGAAGGCTATTTCTGGAATTAATAAAAAAATTGGGGCAAGAAGGGTAAGGCTGGGGACCCAAGATGAAAAAACATGGAACATGAAACAGGAAAAGCTTTCGCCAAAATATACCACCAAGTTCAATGAAATTCTAAAAGTAAAATGCCAATAAACAAAAACAATAAAGCAAAACTGAGTTTCTTTAAACCTGATATGGAGAGCGAGGTCAGGATTCCATATATAAGCCAAGGGGTTTCGGCAGGATTTCCTTCGCCTGCGCTTGATTTTATGGAAACCGCTATTGATCTTAATAAGGAATTAATAGAAAATCCGTTGTCTACTTTTTATGTTATGGTAGATGGGAACTCAATGATTGATGTAGGGATAAACGATAAGGATGTCCTTGTTGTTGATCGAAGTAAAGAACCTCAAAACAATAAAATTGCCGTTTGTTTTATTGATGGCGAATTTACCGTAAAACGCATTAAATTTGAAGATGGGACTTTGTTTTTAATGCCCGAAAACAAAAATTACCAACCCATAAAAGTCACCGAAAGCAACCAATTGATAATTTGGGGTATCGTGACGTATGTGATTAAAAAACTATATTAAGGCCTGATAATCAAAACGGAAGGGATGTTACTCAACCAAACACTTTGTGAATTGACCAAATTCTTCCAACTCTCAAGGCTGATTATCATCAAATCCTGTTTTACCAGAAAATCTTTCTTCATAATCCTTTCTCTCATCAACGTCATGTTGCTTGGGTATTTTTGCTCTAATGACTCAATTGCGCTTTGAATCATAAAATGGTTTTTAATCTGGTCATTAGTATCCAAAACCGAAATATGGGAGTCATTATTATAGATTAATTTCTGGGCATAGTCTATAAGAAAAGCATCCTCTACCCCAAAAACAGGAATAAAGACATTATTTACATTATGCAAATCCTTATCAACAAGAATCCCTAGGGGCATTTTGCTTTTTGCAATGATTTGGCGTGTTCTTTCGTCAAAAGGGGAGTTTTCAAATAAACCTTCCTTTCCGGTAAACTTATCTATTAATCGGTCAGGATTGATAATACGCGTAGTGAATCCGAGTACTTTTCCAAGAAGTGTTCCTTCAAAAATTGATTTTCCCAGACCTACCAGCAATAAATCATATTCGCCGTGATTGGCAATATCAGCAATATCGGTTTCTATATCAATGGTTGCCTTAAAAATCGTAGTTATATGTTGGTCCAATACTTCAGATTCTTCCAAGATAGGTTGAAAACTGTCCTTTTCATATTCTTCCATATTATAGGAATGCATTTCATCGCTGAGGCTCAAGTGCATTGCGGTAATGGCAGCATTTTCTTTTTCTTTTCTCACTAAACTGTTTGCCAGTCTCAATAGTGATTTCCCTTTTTCATTGTTACCAAAAGAAATCAGAACCTTGTATTTCCCGTCATTGATTATTTCTTCAGGTATAATCACGTCTTTTGCTTTGAAAATCCAATTGATAATATCCAAAGCCGGACCAGTCATAAAAGTGGTTACCAATGCCATAATAACCATCATAGTAAATACAGCTGGAGTGATTACTTTTAAGTCCAAACCGATGTTCAAAACGATGAGTTCCATTAGTCCCCTTGTATTCATTAATGCCCCTATGGTTAGACTGTCGCGCCAGTTTTGGCCAACAAATTTTGCTGCCAAAGCGCTTCCAAGGAACTTACCAACAACGGCAACTAATATGATAAGACCAGTTACTTGCCATAGATAAATGTCGTTTATCAATCCTATTTGAGTTCGTAAACCAGTAAATACAAAAAACAAAGGCAATAACAATATTACCGATACATCTTCTATTTTTTCAATAAAAATAGTTCGGAACTTACTAATGTCAGGCATAATTACCCCAGTCATAAATGCGCCAAAAAGAGCGTGGATACCTATCACTTCTGTAGCATAAGAAGAAATAATAAGGGTAAGAAAGAAGATAGCAACTACTGGTTTCCCTACGTCGTCCCGCGAACCATATAGATCCCCAATTCTTTTCAAGAAAGGCTTTACCACAAAAAGCATGGCAAGCACATATAAGATAGCTAAGCCAATAATGTATAAGGCACTTACAAAAGTTCCGGCTTTTACTATAGCAATTACGACCGCAAGGATACACCAAGCGGTAATATCATCGGCAGCGGCACAAGTAATGACAATTGCGCCTAATTTTGTTTTATGTATGCCACGTTCCTGAACAATCCTAGCCAATACCGGAAAAGCAGTTATGCTCATGGCAATTCCCATAAACAAACTGAATGACAAGAACTTAACGCCTTCTGGGGCAAATTTATAATACACAAAATAAGAAAGCCCAATTCCTAATGCAAAAGGGAAGATAATACTCGCGTGACTAATTACAACGGCTTCTTTTGCCTTGTTTTTTAAGACTTTTAAATCGAGTTCCATTCCTATGACAAACATAAATAGGATCAACCCTATCTGACTTAAAAATTGTAGATTGGATAAGGAAGCAACAGGAAACAAGATACCTGAATATTCTGGAAAATACATCCCTAGTAAAGAAGGTCCAAGGACAATACCTGCAATGATTTCACCAATAACTGTAGGCTGTCCAATTTTTTTGAAAACCCAGCCAAAAAAGCGGGCGACTATAATAATGGTAATAATTTGTGCCAAAAGAATTGCCAAAGGATGCTGCAGATTTTGACCCATAGAAGTAGAAAAATCATCCCAATGATTGCTAATCAATACCGGTTCTTCAAGGTTTTTGTTGAGTTGCAATGCTTTTCCTTTGGATAAAATCCAATAGATTAAAATTGAAAAACCTCCAGTGATAACTATGTAAAAAATGGAATTTTTGAAATTTCTCATTCGTATTAAAATTAGAATTCGTTTTTCGAATTTTTATGCAAATATCCGCATTCAAATATATAAATAATGTTGGGTTTTAAAAGTTTAATGCAAATTTAAAATAGGAAGACTCATTACATGTAATTAGCTTACTCGCACTAATAAATTAGTTATTGTTGTTAAATAGGACAATTACAATTTAAGCAGGTGTTAAAAGTGTTACTGTTTAACTAAATAAGTGGTTAAATTTATTGGTTTTAACTACATTTGTCGCCTTTAAACAACAATTATGATTAAGTGGTTCAGTTTGGGATTCTGGGAACTTATTGCCCGCATCGTCCTTCGAAATAAAATTCTAATGCTTTCGGTTATTGTAGTGATAACGGGATTGTTGGCAATGCAATGGAAAAATATTCATTTTACCTACTCTGAAGCTAATTTGTTGCCAGACGATAATATTGTTAATGTAGAATACAATGCGTTCCTAAATAAATTTGGTGAAGAAGGAAACCTGGTTATTATCGGGATGAAGAACGATGCTATTTTTACTCCGAAAGTATATGCTGCATGGAATAAAATGATGACAAGCCTTAAAACAAACAAAGAGGTTGATCTGGTTGTCTCTTTAAATGATTTAAAAAAATTACAGAAAAACGATACGCTTTCCACTTTTGAGTTAGTGCCTTTTGTTGACCAAAGCAAAACCGTTGATGCTAATTATCTTAAAAAAATAAAGAAAGAACTCTTTAATGACCTGCCTTTTTATGAAGGATTGTTGTTTAATAAACGTTCAGGAAGTATCCGTTCAGCGGTTTATTTAGACAAAAAAATCATCAATACTCCAGCAAGAAAGGATTTTATTGTCAATAAATTAATTCCGGCTATAGAAAATTTTGAAGCCGAAACAAAAATTGACCTACGGGTTTCGGGAATGCCTTACATACGAACCTTAAACGCTCAAACAATTTTAGGGGAAATCAGCATTTTCATTGGAGCATCCTTATTAGTGACTTCGTTGCTTTTTTTCTTCTTTTTCAGAAGTTTTCGGGCTACGCTTATTTCTATTGTCATCGTTATTATTGGCGTAATGTGGTCTTTCGGATTCTTGGGGTTATTGCATTACGAAATTACCGTTTTAACTGCTTTGGTTCCTTCATTGATTATTGTAATCGGAATTCCGAATTGTATTTTCCTAACCAATAAATACCATCAGGAATATAAAGTACATAGAAACAAGGCAAAAGCCCTGCAAAGGGTAACCACAAAAGTTGGAATGGCGACACTAATGACCAATTTAACTACCGCCATTGGATTTGCCACTTTTGTAGCTTCAAACAATCAATTGTTATTGGAGTTTGGAGTCGTAACCGCTATTAATATTATGGGGCTTTTCTTCCTGTGTATAATTATAATCCCAATATTCCATAGTTATATTCCGCCACCAAAAGACCGCCATATTGAACACTTAGACCGAATTTATGTAAAAGCATTTATGGACTGGATTCTGAAAAACGTAAAACAAAACCGTTTTTCAATTTATGTCGTTGCCGTAATTCTTTTGGTATTTAGTGTTATCGGAATCTTTCAGATGCGCATTTCAGGAAGTTTAATTGAGGACATGCCTAAAAAAGAACCGTTTTTTGAAGACATTGTTTTTTTCGAAAAAGAATTTGATGGAGTAATGCCTTTGGAAATAATGATTGACACTAAGCGCAAAAAAGGGGTCATGAAATTATCTACACTCCGAAAAATGGAAGAATTGGAGGAGACCATAGATGAGATTCCAGAACTGTCAAAGCCCATATCTATTGTTAATCTCGTAAAATATTCGAAGCAGGCCTATTACAATGGAAATCCAGAATATTACGAATTGCCAACATCTCAGGAACAAGCATTTATTTTATCCTATGCTAAAAATGCTACGAAAGACACTAAAGGCAATTTAATGAAAAGCTATGTTGATTCAACTGGTCAATTTGCCCGGATTACCACATTTATGCGTGATGAAAACGGGGATAAAATGCCTATAATAGAAGCCGAAATCCGTAAGGAAGCCGATAAATTGTTTCCGCCTGACAGATACAATGTCGTGATTACAGGAAAGGCTTTGGTTTTCCAAAAAGGAACGGGTTATTTATTGGATAATTTACTTTCTTCCTTGGTTTTTGCTTTTTTCCTAACATCGCTTTTAGTGGCATTTATGTTCCGTTCTTTCAAGATGGTATTGGTTTCATTGATACCAAACTTGTTGCCATTATTATTAACGGCAGGAATTATGGGGTTTTTGGATATTCCGTTAAAGCCATCAACTATTTTGGTATTCGGAATTGCTTTCGGACTTTCAGTAGATGATACTATTCGCTTCTTGGCACAGTACCGTGAAGAATTAAAGAAAAATAATTGGAGAATCAGAAAATCTGTATTTGCAACTTTTACTGATGCTGGACTGAGTATGTTTTACACTTCAATAGTCTTGTTTTTCGGTTTTTCGGTGTTTATGTTGTCTAGTTTTGGAGGAACGATTGCTTTGGGTGGATTGGTTTCGATTACATTATTCTTCGGAATGCTTTCTAATTTGATGTTATTGCCCGCTTTGGTATTGACATTGAATAAAACATTGGCAAACGAACAAGAATTCATTGAACCAAAAATCGATATAATTGAGCATAGTGACGAGGAAATTGATAATTTAGAGAAGAAAAGTGACAATTGATTTTATAAAAAAAATTTTGAGATTTGACAACTTTTCAAAAGTCGTCAAATTTTTTAGCTCCTTTAGTCAGAAAAGATTGTAACGAATAGCGGGATTAGCTCCAGATTGCTTCGTTCCTCGCAATGACTTTTAAAACAAATCAATTATATTTGCAATACGGTTTAGTGTTTTATTAAAATCCTAAATCCTAATTATAAAAATCCTAAATACATAATGAAACATACTAAAGTTAAAGACTTACTGAACAGCGGAACAATCCTAAACGAAATAAATGCAAAAGGCTGGGTAAGAACTTTTAGGAACAATCAATTTATTGCATTGAACGATGGTTCAACAATTAATAATATACAATGTGTCGTCGATTTTGAAAACACTGCGGAAGAAACATTAAAAAGAATCACGACTGGAGCAGCTATTTCAGTGACAGGATCTTTAGTAGAAAGCAAAGGTGCAGGACAGAAATATGAAATCCAAGTTACGAAACTAGAAATTCTAGGTGATTCGGATGCAGAGAAATTCCCAATGCAGCCTAAAAAACATTCATTGGAATTCTTGCGTGAAAACGCGCATTTACGTGTGCGTACAAATGCTTTCGGAGCGATTATGCGTGTACGTTCGGTATTGTCATTTGCAGTGCATTCCTATTTTCAGGAAAAAGGATTTGTATATGTAAACACTCCTATAATTACAGGTTCTGATGCTGAAGGGGCAGGGGAAATGTTTAAAGTAACCGCTTTGCCATTCGATAATACGCCAAGAACGGAAGACGGAAAAATTAATTATAAAGAAGATTTCTTTGGAAAAGAAACCAATCTTACGGTTTCCGGACAATTAGAAGGAGAAACTTTCGCAATGGCATTGGGTCAGATTTATACTTTTGGACCAACATTCAGGGCAGAAAATTCAAATACTTCACGTCACTTGGCAGAATTCTGGATGATTGAGCCAGAAGTGGCTTTTAATGATTTGAATGACAATATGGATTTGGCAGAAGACTTTATCCAATATGTTATCAAATACACAATGGATAAATGCCAAGACGATTTAAAATTTCTCGAAAGCCGTTTATTGGAAGAGGAAAAATCAAAGCCACAAGCTGATAGAAGCGAAATGGCCTTGTTGGAAAAATTGAATTTCGTTTTGGAAAACAATTTTAAGCGTGTTTCCTATACAGAAGCAATTGATATTTTAAGGGAATCTACACCAAATAAAAAGAAGAAATTCAGTTATATTATTAACGAATGGGGTGCAGATTTACAAAGTGAACATGAGCGTTATTTGGTTGAAAAACACTTTAAATGTCCTGTGATTTTATTTGATTATCCAGCAAATATAAAGGCGTTTTACATGCGTTTGAACGAAGACGGAAAAACCGTTCGTGCGATGGATATCCTTTTCCCAGGAATCGGAGAAATTGTTGGAGGTTCACAAAGAGAGGAACGCTATGATGTTTTGGTAGAAAAAATGAAAGCATTGGGAATCGATGAAGAAGAATTATGGTGGTATTTAGATACACGCCGTTTTGGTTCAGCGGTTCACTCTGGCTTTGGACTAGGGTTTGAAAGATTGGTGCTTTTTGTAACCGGAATGAGTAATATTCGTGACGTAATTCCCTTTCCTAGAACACCTGGAAGTGCGGAATTTTAAAAAGTTTAATGTTGTTTAAAAAGTTTAAAGTTGTTTAAAACACTACAACTTTAAACCCTTAAACTCTTAAACCTTTAAACAAATAAAAACATGCTAAAGCAATTCTTAAATCTAAAATTATCTCAGAAATTATCTCCTCAACAAATTCAGTTGATGAAGTTAATCCAATTGCCTACGCAAGCTTTTGAGCAGCGACTTATTGAAGAAATGAACGAAAATCCAGCATTGGAAACTGGAAAAGAGGAAGAAGAATATGAAAAGGACGAATTTGATAATGAAGAATATGACGATTATGACAATGCAGAATCAGAGAGAATCGAAGCTGCGGATATCAATATAGACGAGTATTTAAGCAATGACGAAACGCCAGAATATAAAACCCAAGCCAATAATTATAGTGATGACGATGAAACCAGAGAGTCGCCACTAGCATCCCCAGTAAGTTTTCATCAGGATTTAATCAATCAGTTGAATACTTTTATTCTGAATGACAGTGAACGTGAAATTGCTGAATTCCTTGTAGGTAGCATCGATGACATGGGTTACATTAGAAGAAGTATCCCAGACATGGTCGATGATATGGCATTTACCCAAGGTATTTATACCGATGAGAAAATGGTCGAAAGGATGCTGCATATCATTCACGAATTGGAACCTGCAGGTGTGGGCGCCCGTGATTTGCAGGAATGCTTGTTGTTGCAATTAAAACACAAAACCCCAACAGAATATGTGGCTCTTGCCACTGCAATCATAGAAGATCAGTTTGATGCTTTTACTAAGAAGCATTATGATAAGCTGATTCAGAAATACAATGTTTCGAATGACCAACTCAAATCTGCTGTTCACGAGATAGAAAAATTAAACCCAAAACCGGGAGGTTCATTTACTGGAAATAACAAAGTGACGGAAAATATAGTTCCTGATTTTGCCATTAGGATTATTGATGATGAACTGGAATTGACTTTGAATGGTAGAAATGCCCCAACATTGCACGTTTCTAAAGATTATCAGGAAATGATGCAGACCTATAAGGATTCCCGTGATAAATCGAGTGCCCAGAAAGATGCAGTTCAGTTTATCAAACAAAAATTGGATTCGGCAAAATGGTTTATAGATGCTATTAGACAACGTCAGGAAACCCTTTTTGTAACTATGAATGCGATTATGCATTTTCAGCAGGAATTCTTTTTGGATGGAGATGAAACCAAGATGAAACCAATGATATTGAAAGACATTGCCGATATGGTTGGGTTAGATATTTCTACAATTTCACGTGTGGCAAACAGTAAATATGTAGAAACGCCTTATGGAACTAAACTCATCAAGGAATTCTTCTCTGAAGCGATGACTAATGATCAAGGCGAAGAGGTTTCAACTCTTGAAATCAAGAAAATATTAAAAGATGTCATCGAGGAAGAAGATAAGCACAAGCCACTTCCAGATGACCAATTGGCAGAAATCCTCAAAGAAAAAGGTTATCCTATTGCTAGAAGAACCATTGCTAAATACAGGGAACAACTGGATATTCCTGTAGCGAGAATGCGAAAGAAGATGTAAATAATTTTAAATGAAAAAAATCCTTCCTTTTTTTTCGTATTTATACCATCCGTTATTCATTCCGGTTTATGGGACTTTATTTTATTTTTTGTTCGATGAAAATTATCTTGATGCACAACAAAAACAGTTGGTTTTATTGCAAATCGCCATTATTACGGTATTAATCCCAATATCGTTTTACTTTCTTTTAAAATCGTTTGGCAAGGTCGATTCTGTTATGGTTTCTGATTTGTCACAACGCAAAATCCCATTAATGATCCAAATAGGGTTGTTGCTTATGCTGATTCAAAAAAGCATTACAATAGATAATTTTGAGGAACTGTATTTTTTCTTTTTAGGTGGTGTAATCAGTGCTTTTTTAGCATTATTGTTTTTGTTTTTAAAAACAAAAATTAGCATTCACATGATTGGGATAAGTGCTTTGACTTCTTTTGTTGTAGGGTTAAGTCTTCACAATCAAATTAATATTGTAAATACGATTGCGTTTTTACTATTGATGAATGGGGTAGTAGCCGCATCAAGATTAGAAATGAAAGCCCATAATTATAAGGAATTGTATCTTGGTTTTTTTGTAGGTCTGCTTCCTCAAGCAGCATTATTGTATTTTTGGCTATAGAATATAAAACATCAATCCGAAATTCAACGTATTCATATCAATACTTTTTCCGTTTAATTCCGCCGATTTAAATATTGGATTTAATCCATAATAGAGATGAAAATTCCATGTGTTTCTGCCCGCGGCCATATACAATCCATATTGCCAAGAATTCAAATCCTTATTGTTGGTTACGATAATTTTATCGGACCCACTAGCATATTTTGATCGGTCATAAACCAAATAACTTAGTTTGAACCCTGTATAGATCCGCCAAAAGATATGCGTGTCTGGAGTAGATGTTCTCCATCGATATTCTAATGGGATTTCTATATAATGAAGTGTAAGTTTGTTTTTGTCATAGCTTGTCCCTGCATCTGGAAAACTATAAATAGGAGTGTCTCCAGATTTAGTAATTAATATATTTTGATTGTAATTATTAATAGCATAGCCTAATCCAAGTGCGATAGCTTTGTTTCGTGCTTTATTGATAGGCATGTCCCTTTGAAATCCTATGGAATAACTTGGTGTAAATTTTCCTTCTGTAATTCCTATTGGGGTTTTCCTTAATGTATTATATGAAATCCCTACATAGAATTGGTCTTCCCTATATAATGAATCCAATGCCTTAAAATCAGGAACTTCCTGAGAGAAAACACTAGAAAAGATTAATAAAATTAAACTATTTAAAAAGAAACGCATATTGTTTTTTTGAGGTTTAAAGATAGTGAAAAAACAAAAACGGTTTTTAAAGATATCTTATAATATAAATAAAACAATTTATACGAATTAAAAATTTGTTTGCGTTTTTAAAAGTATATGTCAGTGCTTTTATTAAATAAAAAAGCTTCTCGTTAAGAGAAGCTTTTTTGTACCCGGAGCCGGAGTCGAACCGGCACGGTTTCCCACAGGTGTTTGAGACCAGCGCGTCTACCAATTCCGCCATCCGGGCTTAGCAGACATGAAACAGCGACAGCTATTTCAACGCAATAAAGAGATATTTAGTGGTAGCTAAATGTCTTTTCCTTTAACACGGTGCAAATGTAAAAAATATTATTACAAGTTCTGAGAAAAATACTTAAAAATTTCCTTTCCAAGTTCGATTTAATTCCTAAATTTGCAGCTCGTTAAATTCTAAGCAGATTAACTAACTACACCCGAGGCGTTTATATATATTAAGCTTTAGACCAGTCAAAAAGCTAAATTGTATGTAATGCAACGGATAAAAACAACTCATTAAAATGCCTCATTTAGAACAAGAAGCTAAGATTTTTGCCTGTTCGCAAAGTGTTTATTTAGCTGAAAAAATAGCTAAAGACTATGGTGTTCCATTAGGGAAAGTAACATTTTCCAGATATAGTGATGGTGAGTTTCAGCCTTCTTATGAAGAATCTATAAGAGGTTTGCGTGTTTTTATTGTTTGCTCTACTTTTCCGAATGCGGATAATTTGATGGAATTGTTATTAATGATTGATGCTGCAAAAAGAGCATCAGCGAGACATATTACAGCTGTTATTCCTTATTTTGGATGGGCAAGACAAGATAGAAAAGACAAGCCAAGAGTTCCGATTGGAGCAAAACTAACAGCAAAATTGTTAGAAACTGCCGGTGCAACCCGTATTATGACTATGGATTTGCATGCTGATCAAATTCAAGGATTTTTTGAGAAACCAGTAGATCATTTATTTGCATCAACTATTTTCTTGCCGTATGTTGAAAGCCTGAAGTTGGATAATTTGACAATTGCATCCCCTGACATGGGAGGTTCTAAAAGAGCTTATGCCTATTCTAAATTTTTGGAATCGGATGTTGTGATTTGTTATAAGCAAAGAAAAGAAGCCAACATCATTGATACGATGGAGCTTATTGGAGAAGTAAAAGGAAAGAATGTTATCCTTGTTGATGACATGATCGATACAGGAGGCACTTTGGCGAAAGCCGCAGATTTAATGATAGAAAAAGGAGCATTGAGCGTAAGGGCCATTTGTACCCATGCTATTTTATCTGGAGGTGCTTATGAAAAAATTGAAAATTCGAAATTGACTGAGTTGATAGTAACAGATTCTATTCCGTTAAAACAACAGTCAAACAAAATAAAAGTAGTAAGTTGTGCTCCGCTTTTTGCAGAAGTAATGCAAATGGTACAAAACAACACTTCCATTAGTGGAAAATTTTTAATGTAGTTTTGCTTCGAGGTTCAGCCTCCGAAAAGAAAAGCAAAATAAAACAAGAGTTTAATAATTAACTATATAAATTTTACAATGAAATCGATTACAATTAAAGGATCAGAAAGAGAAAGCGTGGGCAAA